>NZ_JAFFQA010000001.1 GCF_016919065.1 Desulfobulbus rhabdoformis
GATGGACGAACCAATGGTGTACCAGTTGTTCTGCCAAGGGCATTGCTGGGTAGCTATGTTCGGAAGGGATAACCGCTGAAAGCATCTAAGCGGGAAACCCACTCCAAGATAAGATATCCCGTATCTTAAGATACCTAAAGGCTCGTTGGAGACTACAACGTAGATAGGTCGGGTGTGGAAGTGCAGTAATGCATGGAGCTAACCGATACTAAATAGCCGTGAGGCTTAACCATATCCTTTTATAAACAAAGTTTACCCTGCTACTTCAATTGTTAAGTTTTAGAGTAACTCTCACAAGAGAATACCCTGGAACTGATCTCAGGGAGTTCAGATTTGGACTAGCTCATTGTGCAGCTAGAGCCCAACTCTGCTGCACAATGAGATCGTTCAAAGATGGGCTGCCTGTGAGCAGTTACAGATACCGAATTTTTCGGTGGCCATAGCGAAGAGGCCCCACCCGTTCCCATTCCGAACACGGAAGTTAAGCTCTTCAGCGCCGATGGTACTGCATGGGAGACTATGTGGGAGAGTAGGTCGCCGCCGTTTTTATCGCAAAAAGCCCGTAATCAGCTTCGCTGATTACGGGCTTTTTTTTGTGTTTCAGCGGAAAGGAAAGTTAGGTAAGGGGATTCTGCAACACGCGGCTGACCTCTTTGAAAAGACTCTCTGCGGTAAACGGTTTTGCAATATAACCGTCAAGCCCGAGCGTTACATAGTTTTCTGCAGTGACCTGTTCACTGTAGCCTGTACAAAGAATGACCGGAACATCCGTATTGATCTGCCTTATTTGTTTTGTCAGGTTTAAACCTGTCATCCCCGGCATCCCCATATCCGTAATAACCAGATCAAAAGCCTGATCTTCTTCCTGAAAAATCTCAAAGGCCTCAAGGCCCGACTGGCAGGCTTTCACGGTAAAACCAAGGTGCTGTAAAATTTGCACAAAAAAATCAAGAATCGGCTGCTCATCATCCACCACAAGGATACAGCCGGAAAATTCCTTATCGGTTCTTGCATTCTGGGGCAGGCCTACCTTCTGATCCTGCTTTGCCTCAGGGAGATAGACGGTGAACGAACTCCCCTGCCCTACGGTTGACTCCACTGTTACGGTTCCACGATGATCGTTGACAATACCATGAACCACGGACAATCCGAGCCCAGTCCCCTCTTGCATCTTCTTGGTGGTAAAATAGGGCTCAAAAATGCGTTGCAGGTACTCTTTAGGTATCCCCTTTCCGCTGTCCTCCACCTGCATACAGGCATAATTTCCTGGCTGCAGTCGACCAATCTCGACACCTTGAGTGGGTGAGAGTATTTTTCGAAAGAGGTGTATAGATATTTTGCCTACCTCACCTTCGAGCGCCTGATACGCATTGGTACAGAGGTTCATAACGATCTGATGTATCTGGGTGGGATCGGCCTTCACATAGAGGTCCGCATCAATACGTAACTCCAGATCAACATTGGCCGGAAAACTCGCTCGCAGCAGTTTTGTTGCCTCCTTGACAATGGTACTTAACTTCAGACTGGAAAGCTCTTTGGAACTCCTGCGGCTGAATTTAAGAATTTGATCAACCAGCTGCCCTGCCCTGTCTGCCGCACGAACAATTTCCTCCACGTTTTTATGCAGGATGCTCTCCTTGTCGCACTGGAGTTGACAGAGTTCCGCATAACCAAGAATCGCGGTGAGGATATTATTAAAATCGTGGGCTATACCACCGGCCAGCATTCCGATTGCTTGCATCTTCTGTGATTGTCGAATCTGTTTTTCCAGAATGAGGTGCTGGGTAATATCCCGCTTGACTGCGACAAAATTAACCACTTTGCCCGTATGGTCCTTGACTGGAGTTACCGTCGCTTCCTCACAGTAGACAGCTCCGCTCTTCTTTTTATTCTTAAAGGTTCCCCTCCAGACTTTTCCCTGGGAGATATCCTCCCACATGAGTTTATAGTAGTAAGAAGGGGTTTCACCGCTTTTTAGAATGGAAGGGTTCTTTCCCAGGACCTCGGCAAAGGTGTAGCCACTGACCTCCTCAAAGGCCGGATTGACATACTCTATATTGCCATGAACATCTGTAATAATGACAGACTCAGCAGCTTGGTCAACAGCGGTGGCCAATAGTTTACGGCCTTCTTCCATCTTAAACTTGTTGCTCATATCGGTAAGGACGACCTGAGCAACGAGAATATTTTCAACGACCGAGCTGTTTATGCTGATATTGACAGGAATATTTTTCCCTTCGATCGATATGCTCCCCTCAAGGATCTCGTTACTGTCATTCTTGGCGACTCGCTGCTGAAAAAAACGCAGATACTTCTCCCGATCTGCATCTTTAAAAAAGCGGGCATGGTTATACGAGGAGACAGAATACTGCAAGTCAAGCAACCCAATGGCAGCATCATTGGCTTCAACTATCATTCCGGTGTTGACATCAACAAGCAAAATGGCATCGTCTATGGATTTGAGCAGAAGATAATATTTTTCGATAAAACTGGTCGCAATATTTTCGAATTTTTTTTGCTTTGTAATATCAACGATATGGGCATATAAAAATATTTTCTTCCGCGAATAGACGAAGTCACCATAAATGTTGAAGTGCACCTTTTCCTGGAGAGCATTGACAGCATCACACCGCGTGATAAAATGCCGCTTCTTTTTCAAGAGGTAATTGGGCAGGAGCTGAATAATCCGCTCATACACACCTTGAAAGATTCTGGTACTGACTCCCGCCTGTTTGGAGACTGTGTTCAATCCCAGGAGTTCAAAAGCCG
The DNA here is from genome assembly GCF_016919065.1 of Desulfobulbus rhabdoformis. Taxonomy (GTDB): domain Bacteria; phylum Desulfobacterota; class Desulfobulbia; order Desulfobulbales; family Desulfobulbaceae; genus Desulfobulbus; species Desulfobulbus rhabdoformis. The sequence goes on from NZ_JAFFQA010000001.1 coordinate 2,770, forward strand.
CCTGGTTAACTGAATAGAGCTGTACGCTCGTATACAGTTCATTTTTGAGCGAGAGTTCCAGTTCCAGATACTGATCAATATTCTCGAGATTTGTTTGCTCCATCGCAGTGCATTTTTGCACCGCCTCGGTTATATCGAGGATAATTATAGGAATTCCAGCCTGGACAAAGGCTTCGCGGTAAAGGACGGTTGATTCCTCGTCGTTATTTGTTCGCTGTAGATTCATACAACTTTTTTCATTTTGTACTTTGTCTAACCGGAGTAGCTTAATCCTGAAGCCGTGGCGACGGGCGTTCACTGAACAAGATTTGTTGTTCAGTTTCCCCCGCCCCCCTTTGGGAGGCATCCATCACCACGCCACCTACATTGTTCGTAACACGCCGATAAAGTCAACGTTGATCGGCATGCCACATACAACGCAACTGACACACCGGTGAATGCCCACGGATTCAAGCTCATGTAAGGGAACATTCATATTCCCGACCAAACAATTACGTTCTTCCCCTCTAACCATACATAACTATGGCAAAACACACAAACCCCGACATGGAAGGCGCCACCCCCGGACAACTCTATGTGGTTGCCACCCCCATAGGGAACTTAGGAGATATCAGTCATAGGGCCATTAAGACACTGCGCGAAGTCGATCTCATCGCCTGCGAAGATACCCGCCATACCAAAAAACTCTGCCGGCATCTTGATATTGCTACACCTCTTAGCAGCTATTTTCGTGAAAAGGAACAGAGTAAATCCGAGCAGCTTGTCGAACAGCTTAAAAAGGGAAAAAATATTGCCCTTGTTTCCGACGCAGGCACCCCAGGTCTTTCGGATCCAGGAGCTGTTCTTGTGCGGAAAGCTCGTGATGCGGGGATCTCCATTGAAGCCATCGCCGGACCTTCAGCTCTTGCTGCCGCGCTCTCCATCGCAGGCCTGACAGGATCTTCGTTCTATTTTGGGGGTTTCCCCCCGGCCAACAAAAATGAGCGCAAAGAATTTTTCAAGCAGCTTGTCGCCCTTCCCTGCCCGCTTATCTTTTATGAAGCTCCCCATCGTATCCTGTCCTCACTGCGTGATATGCAAGAACAGTTCGGTGATCGCCAGACCCAGCTTTTTCGTGAGCTCACCAAAATACATGAAGAATGTATCAAGGATTCTCTGGCTGGTTTGCAGGAGCGGCTCTCTACCGGTGTCAAGGGAGAACTGGTCCTCATTGTTCAGGGGGCGGAACTCTCAACGCCCAAGCCCGAGAACCTCGACGCTCTCTTACTCTGGTACCGTGACGAAATGCACTCTTCGCTCAAGGACGCTGTGGCCAATATTTCCCGTGACCTTGGCCTTCCGCGATCTCAGGTTTACAAACTGGCTCTCCAGGTTTGGAAAGAAACTCTCTAACCCTGTTTGCTCACCCAAAAATACGAGATAAAGTTTTTTGACTCAATTCCCAAGGAACACACCACGTATGCAACGCATAACAACCAGTCTCGACGCTTGTCGCACTGATGAGCAGCGCAACCTGCTTAAGCTTGCCTGTAGTACAGCCCTGGCAGCAGGACAGCTGATCAAAGAGCGCTACGATCAGCCCCACGATATTCAAATGAAAGGGGCCATCAACCTAGTGACGGAAACCGATCTGGCCGCCGAGTCCCTGATCCTTGAACAACTGGCACGCGAGACGCCTGGCATTCCGGTTATGGCCGAAGAGTCAGAGAACTCGCTCAACGTGCGCGATCAGGCCCGCTACTGGGTGGTCGATCCCCTGGATGGCACCACCAACTTTGCCCATGGTGTCCCCCATTTTGCCGTTTCCATCGCCCTGATCGAGGCAGGCAAACCCCTTGTCGGAGCTATTTACCACCCCATGCTTGATGAACTCTATTTTGGGGCAGCTGGTTGTGGCGCCTGGCTCAATGACCGCCAAATTCAGGTCACCCAAACAGACAAACCGATCAACGCTCTTATTGCCACTGGTTTCCCCTATGATATTGAGCACACCATTGATCGGGTGATAGAGCAGATGCAATGCGTTCTTCCAGCCGTACGGGATGTGCGCCGAGCAGGTGCGGCTGCCTTGGACCTGGCCTTTGTTGCCTGTGGACGCCTTGACGGTTTTTATGAGATGAATCTGCAGCCTTGGGATACGGCCGCTGGTTGGTTGCTGGTTCTGGAAGCCGGGGGACAACTCAGTGATTTTTCCGGAAACGAGTATTCTCCCTTTATGGACCAGATTCTGGCAAGTAACGGAAAACTCCACGCTGCTCTGCAGGATCTTGTGCGATGACTCAACCTTCAGCCTCTGGTGGTGTGCCTTCTCGTCTGCTGTTGCACAGCGCCATGCTCTTCTCCACCTTTCTGGTCTCCACATCATTTACGGTGGGCAAGGCGATTACTCCCACCCTTGATCCCGTGATCCTGACCCTGCTGCGCTTTATCCTGGCCTCGCTGCTTTTTGCACCCTATGTACAGTATCGCTTTGATCTGCACTTTCCAGGCTGGCGGGCTCTTGGTCGCTATAGCCTGATCAGCGGTGCCTTGGTGGGCTTCTTCTGGCTCATGTTTCTCTCCCTACGCATCACCGAGCCCATGAACACAGGCGTCATTTTCACCACAGTCCCTGGTATTTCAGGCATTTTCAGTTGGTTTCTTGTACGGGAACGCTTAGGCACGCACCGGTTACTCGCCCTGATCCTGGCCATGACCGGAGCACTCTATGTTATTTTTGAAGGGAATTTGGACCGACTTCTAGCGCTGCAGCTTAATCAGGGGGATCTCCTCTTCTTTGCTGGATGCCTGCTGATGGCCCTCTACATGCCCATGGTCAAACTCTTTCACCGGGGTGAGCCCATGGCCCAAATGAGTCTCTGGATTATGGTCACCGGAACCATCTGGCTACTCCTGTTTTCCCTGCCACGATTTGCCAGTATCACCTGGTCAGCTATTCCCCTTATGACCTGGACAGGCATCGCCTATCTCGCCCTGTTCACCACCATCATCACTTTTTTTATTTCCCAGTGGGCAACCCTGCATCTCGGTCCGACTCGGGTTATGGCCTATTCTTACCTCTACCCGCCACTGCTTGCTGTCTTGGAATGGGTGCTGCATCGGCGATTCCCGCCAGCCTCTACCCTAACCGGCATCTGCATCATCCTGCCGGCCATGTTCATTGTCCAGCAGAGCAGGACCGGGACAAAGAAAAGCTGAGCTTGCTTTGCAGGTGGCTGACGAACGTATACCCGCAAGCCACCTACATGCTACTCGATCTCGGCAAGCATAGATTCGATGATGGAGAGTCCACCACGCCAAAATGCAGCATCACTTAAATCAATGCCAAAGGGTTGCACCAATTCGGCAGGAGATCCGTTGCCCCCTGCACCGAGCAACTGCATGTATTTCACCACGAAAGACTCCCCTTTCTCCAGATAACGGGCATACAGGACCAGCACAAGCAACTCCCCAAAGGCATAGGAATAGACATACCCAGGTGTTGCCAGGAAATGGGAGATATAGGTCCACCAGATGGAATAATCCTCACGCAGGGTGACGGTCTCTCCAAACATGGGGCGCTGAGTTTCCATCCACAGCGCTGAGATCTGTTCGGCAGAAAGCTCTCCCTGCCCTCGTCGTGCAGTATGCAGGGCATGCTCAAAACGATTCATAGAGACCTGTCGGAAGACGGTGGCAAAAATCGATTCCAGTTTCTGACAAACAAAGGCCCTTCGTGCCTGCGTATCCGTGATGCGGGCCACCTGGGCCTTGAACACCAGCAGTTCGGCAAAAACCGATGCCGTCTCCGCCAGGACCAGTGGCGTATCACTGTTATAATATCCCTGGCGGGCAGCCAGCACCTGATGCACACCGTGGCCCAGCTCATGAGCAACGGTGGAGACATCACGTATATTGCCGGTGTAATTGACCATCACGTAGGGATGTACTTCAGGGACGCAAGGGTGGGCAAAGGCACCACCACGCTTGCCGCCAAGAAGAGGGGCATGAATCCAGTTCTTCTCAAAAAAATCCTGGGCTATATTTGCCATCTCAGGTGAAAAGCCTGCAAAGGCCTCAAGGACAATCTCTTTGCACTCAGACCAGGGAATATCCGCCTCCTGCCCTCCGGGTACCGGCGCATAGCGATCGTAATCATACAGGCTATCCACACCGAGTAACCCTTTTTTCACCTGATAATAGCGATGGACGATATCGTAGCGGGCAGTGACCTCATCCACCAGGCTATCGACCGTCTCAGGAGAAAGCTCGTTGGAGAGATGCATGGCGCTGTCCCAGGCAGGGTAGCTGCGCAACCGATCATCAATCATCTTCTCAGCGGCCAGGGTATTGAAAATATGGGTAAGGATATGCTGCTGACTGCGCAAGCCTGCAGTCAGTTCCTCTGCTGCCTGCACACGCACTGTGCGATCTGGGTTATAGAGATCGCTGAGCACCTCCTCTTCACTGCGCTCAAGTTCACCAAAACGAAGCTGGCCCAGCACCTTTTCAAAGAGCAGGTTCCAGGCACTGCGTCCCACCGGCTTGAGATCCTGGAGGAGTTCTTCTTCTTTGGCACTCAGTTGATGGGGAGCAAAACGGCGCATGGAGGCCAGAAAATGGTGGTACTTCACCAGGGCCGGTTGTTGCAGCAGGGATTGGGCCTGCTCCGCGTCCAGTGTATTCCATTCCAGACGAAAAAACAGGGTCTGCTTACCAATCTGCGATTCCAGCTCTTCAATCTGTTGTAACAGGGCCGAGGCCGGAGCATCGGCTGTCTGGGTGATGAAGTTAAGAAAGGCATAGGTCCCCAGGCGGCCAAGCAGCGTATCAATCTCCTCCAGTTCTTCGACAACCTGGCAGATTTCCACAGCTGACAGCTCATGCACCCGCCCGGTCATATCGGTGGATATTTTTTGGGCGCGCTCTCGACAACTTTGGATGTCGGTTTGAAAGGCTGCACTCTCAGGAGCGGGGTAGAGATCCCCAAGGGCCCAAAGTACCTCTGTGGTTTCCAGTGCTGTATTTTTCGTTTCTGTGCTCATAATTATCTCAACAGCCCGGCAATAAACGGCCCAACCGCCTCCGGGCCTTCGGCGTCCACCAACTTAATAGTGGCTGTACCGATGACAGCCATATCGGCCTTCCCTTGCAGCATGGCAACATCGTCCCTGTTGCTGATACCAAAGCCCACAGCCAGAGGCACTGTCGAAGCTTCTTTACAGCGTGCCAGGTAACTGCCGAGGGTATCATCAAAGGTGGTCTGCTTGCCGGTCACACCACGACGGGCCACGCAGTAGATAAAGCCCTTGGCCAGTGCGGCCACCTCATGCATGCGCTCATCGGTGGAAGTGGGGGTAAAAAACTGGATGGGAGCCAGGCCAAGTTGTTCGCTGGTTGCCAGATAAGTCTCCCCCTCTTCCGGGGGCAGGTCGGCGACGATGGTCCCGCAGAAACCAATATCTTTGGTCCGCTGTAAAAAGGCTTCTTCACCGTATTTAAACACGATGTTGTAGTAGGTCATGAAGAGAAAACGGACCAAAGGAAACGCAGCCGCCATCTCCTGCCCCAAGCGAAAACAGTCTTCAACACTGGTCCCGTTATTGAGACTCTGCTGGTTTGCCTTGAGGATAACCGGTCCATCGGCCGTGGGTTCAGAAAAAGGAATCTGCAGTTCAATGCAGTCCACGCCGTTGGCCGCCATCTGAGCGATCACATCACGGTTGGCATCCAGGGAAGGATAGCCGACCACTAGATGGGTCATCAATAAAATGGGTTTTGTCTCTAAGCGGGTAGTGAGTTCAGTTGCCAAATCCATGATCTATAGTCCTTACACAGTGTAGCTGGGGTCTTCGTAATTATTTTCTGTACTCATCTGCACGCTTGACGATGAACTCCTTCCAGCTCGGATCGTCAAAGGCGTGGGCAATGGTAAAGATATCCTTATCACCACGACCGGACATATTGATGATGATGGCCTGGTCCTTATCCATCTTGGGCGCCTCTTTAAAGGCCTGAACAAAGGCGTGAGAAGATTCCATGGCAGGTGTGATACCCTCGATGCGCATACTCAGGCTGAGCGCTTCCAGGACCTCTTGGTCTGTGGCCGATTCAAAACGCACCCGTCCCTTCTCGCCCAAGTCCGCTAAAATGGGAGAGACACCAACGTAATCAAGCCCGGCTGCGATGGAATGGGTGTCAAGCATTTGCCCTTCCTCGCTCTGGAGAAAACGGGTTTTATACCCCTGGGCAACGCCGGGGGTCGCCCCACAGCCATCGACCATGCGTGAGGCATGCTGGCCTGTAGCAATACCTTTGCCCCCCGCTTCAACACCGATCAACTCCACACTGGGCTCGTCAAGAAAACCTTGAAAGATGCCCATGGCATTGGATCCGCCGCCCACACAGGCGTAAACCCGATCCGGCATCCGCCCGTGCTGGGCCATGATCTGCTTTTTGGCCTCAATACCGATGATCGATTGAAACCAGGCCACCATTTCCGGAAAGGGATGTGGACCGCAGACTGTGCCGATGACGTAATGGGTATCATCCATGGAGGCCACCCAGTCACGGAAGGCCTCGTTCATGGCATCTTTGAGCGTACGGGAACCATCGGTCACCGGGACAACGGTTGCCCCGAGTTTTTCCATCCAGAAGACATTGGGCCGTTGGCGGGCAACATCCTCTTCGCCCATGTAGATGGTACAGTCAAAGCCAAATCGGGCCGCCATGGTGGCTGTGGCCACACCGTGCTGACCGGCTCCGGTCTCTGCGATGACCCGTTTCTTGCCCATACGTTTCACCAAAAGCCCCTGGCCCATGACGTTGTTGGCCTTATGAGCACCGGTATGGTTCAGGTCTTCCCGCTTGACATAGATCTTTGCCCCACCGAGGTGGCGGGTCAGGTTTTCTGCAAAGGTCAGAGGGGTGGGACGACAGGAGTAATTTCCCATGAGATCGACGTATTCCTGCCAAAAGGAACTGTCGGCACGGGCCGCCTCATAGGCTTTATTCAAGTCGGCAAAGGTTGCGTACAGCACCTCCGGTATGAAGGCACCGCCCCACTGTCCAAAATATCCTTTCTTCATTATCGTCTATCCGTTTCAGCATGTTCAGAACAAAGCCGCAATTGGCATCGTTGTTCTCTAAATTCAAGGAAACCTAAAAAGCAATCCGCAATGTGTAGCACGTTACGGGCGATTCATCAGTTATTTTCTTGTTCAAGCTCTGGAAAAATCTTCAGCCAATCAGCTGCGCCCGACAGGCACTGGCAAAATCTTCCGGGTAATGCCCCAAAATATAACGTCCCTGGGCTTCAGAAAATGCGCCCATGGACCAGGGTAACTTAGGAAGAAAACTATAGAGCAAACGTTGCCCATTCTGCACACCAATGCGTTTGGAATACTCGATGGAGGTCACCATCTCAGCCCCGAGCCCGGCAAGTACCTGCTGGGCTTTTAAAATACCGCAGTCCAAAGAGTGACGCACCGCGCTATTGGCCTCAAACACATTGCCCACAGGCCCATCGCTCTCATCAGCGATAACCATCAGCTGCAGCTCCCACTGTGAGACCTGCGCCTTGGGTACAAAGAGCAGCACCTGTGCATCCTGCCAGACGATGAGTGAGTCCTCTCCGGGTTGCTGGTCCGTGCGGGTGTTGGAGCGAATGGCTTTAAGGTAGTCGTTGAAAAAATCTGACTGATGGGCTGCCTGATACTGCTCGACCACATCCGCGACCAGATCACCGCAACAGTAGGCCGCATGAGAGTCGCCCTGGGTTGCCTCGACCCATTGCGGCACCATGGCGTACTGCTGGTGAATCATCTGGTGGGAGGCATGGAGTCGATATCCGGATCCGGAAAAATCATAGCCAAAATTCCAGCCCCAGAGGGTGGCCAGTTGTTCAGTCTTGTCACCTAGCTGTTCCAAATTTTGCTGGATGGCGATGCGCAGCGTTTCAAGCGCAGCAACGGACAGGGTTTTCCGCTGTTCCGGCACAACAAGTCCGAGCTTACTCGCCAGGACAACAAACATGCGCTGGTAATAGAGATGCCGCAGACCATGCATATCTGTTTCAGAAAGATCATCTATTGCATAACGAATGGCTGTATGGGCAAAGTTGGCGGCATAGTGCCCCCAGGGAATATAGGAGTTGGTGCGCAGATATTCAAAAATCTGGGTCGCATCCTGAGTGTACTCGCCAACAATCTCGCTGCTTCCCTGCACACCTGGGCGGAGGACCATCACTTCTTTATAGATATTGGGCAGGTAGGGATTATTGGCTATGGTTTCAAATAGCTCAAAGTCATCAATATCAGCGCGTATCCGCTCGCCTTCCTGCAGATAACAAAGCCCCTGCGGTTCCCCCGCCTCATCGAAGATCAGCCGACAGCAGGATTGGGCCAGTAAGACAAGTTCCTGGGCATCAGTCGAGGTTGCGGCAAGTTCATAACGCAGAGGCATGGGGAGCTGGCCAATAATTGTTTGCACCTCCTCTTTTTCGCAGTGCTCTCCGAGAAGACGGCGAAGGCTCACCTGGGGTGCTTTTTTGATAGCAAAGGCTTCAAGTTTCCCCACCCGATTATCTGCCCAACCGGAATCAATAAAAGTACAACCTCGAAAAGGCAAGGGGTTGCGGATCTCGTAAATTGCACGTGCCTTGTCGACCTGCACATCCCCCTTGGGAAAATTACGCATATTGATAAGCTCCTGCCCCAGATGAGTCGTTCCCAGGAAACAGAGGCAGTCATTTTCTCTCAGGTTTTTCACCTGATAACTGGGGCTGTGCTTGCCTACACGGAACATCCCTTCCGGGGTTACAGATGATTGAAACATGGGGTCTCTCTTATGGGTTAGGGGCGTCTTGATAAATCTTCATTGCCAAGGATGTACTATCACGTGTAGTCAATTTTGCCAATTAGCGGCTCCAAAATTTGAGTCAGATGCATGCAGTATCATTCATATCAGGGAAGTCTCGCATACATTTGACAAAATGCTCACCTTGCCCCTATATTTACTACAGTTTTCAGTAAGATTGTAAGAATCCCCAGCGACCCTTCATCACTGCCCCCCTATACCTCCTGCTGGTTATGCCGCGCAGAAAAAAATCGAAATAAAACAACCAAAGCTTTACCTGCAACAAATATCGTAGTAACGTTTCAAGTCTACCGTAAATTCATACCCTTTGATCGACACTCTCACTGCAGCCCCACCTCCCCCCGCAAAGGAAAATCCTTCATTTTTTCACTGCACAATATTTTTAGGCTTTTTGTGCAAATACGCCCCTACGCCCTATAAACAATCCCAATAGGCCAATTCGACAAAAACGTCGCGAACCCTTGCCGTGACAGAAATACCCAACTCAGTCTATCATTTAGACTTTTTGACCCATATACAATTTGCACATTTTGCTTATTTTTTAAGGTGCTCATAAGAGGTAATCGAGCAAAATTTGCTGAAATATCAAGGGCCTTTTTTTCTTGACAGCCCCCATGATCCGTAGTTAATGAATGACCGTTCAGTCTGAATATTTATTCATTTCTGAGCTGAGTTTCGCTGACGTATCAACCGTTTCATTCTTTTAACTCTCATTCAGGAAAGGTAATTATGTCGTGGTTCATTCAAACTTGTCGTTCATCGTTGGGCAAAAAGTACATCATGGCTTTTACTGGGTTTATGTTGGGCTCGTTTCTTCTCGTGCACACCATAGGCAACAGTACAATTTTCTGGGGGAGAAACGCATTTAATGCCTATGCGCATCATTTGCACTCCTTAGGCATCTTTGTGCCGATTTTTGAAATTGGGTTGTATACCATTTTCTTTCTGCATGTCATTACAGGCATCATCCTGTTCCTGCAGAATCGTAAGGCTCGCGGTGGGAAGTACGAAGTTGAGACCTCGGCCGGAGGCCGGACCATCGGCTCCAAAACCATGCCTTACACCGGAATTGCCATTTTTGTATTCATTTTGATCCATCTGGCAAACTTCCACTTTGTTGAAAAAACTGAAGTGAAAACCATTTCCGACTTCGTCACCGAAGTACTGAACAACCCGTTCTTTACTCTAATTTACGGAGCGGCTATGTGCCTGTTGTTTCTGCACATCAGCCATGGTTTTTGGTCACTGCTTCAGACTTTCGGCATCAGCCACCCCAAATATGATTATCCGTTACGTGTGGTTACCTGGGCACTTGCGGGCATCATGGGCGCCGTCTTTTTGTTGATCACCATCTTGATGGTCATCTCCCGTAATCAATTGCTTTAATTAAGTTTTAATTGACAGAGACGATAGAGAACGCTCTGCTGGATACCTCCTGCAGCTGACTTCTCCCACAAGCTTCACTCTTATTAACTACAGCAAAAAGAAACGACTATGCAGCTTGACGCAAAGATACCTGAAGGACCGATAGCAGAAAAATGGGACAAATGCCGTTTTTCCAATAAACTCGTCAACCCCGCAAACAAACGTAAATACGAAGTAATCATCGTTGGCACCGGTCTTGCCGGTGCGTCCGCAGCCGCAACTCTTGGTGAATTGGGATACAATGTAAAATCCTTCTGCATCCAGGACAGCCCGCGCCGCGCTCACTCCATCGCCGCTCAGGGTGGTATCAATGCCGCCAAAAACTATCAGGGTGACGGCGACTCCATCTTCCGCCTCTTCTACGACACCGTAAAAGGTGGCGACTTCCGTGCACGTGAGGCCAACGTTTATCGTCTGGCTCAGGTGTCCAACAACATCATCGATCAGTGTGTCGCCCAGGGCGTTCCTTTTGCCCGTGAATACGGCGGAACCATGGCAAACCGCTCCTTTGGTGGTGCTCAGGTTTCCCGTACATTTTATGCGCGTGGCCAGACGGGACAGCAGCTGCTGCTCGGTGCCTATTCTGCCATGATGCGCCAGGTAAACACCGGCAAGGTACAGATGTACACCCGTCGCGAGATGATGGATGTCGTTACCGTTGATGGTGTAGCTAAAGGTATCGTGGTTCGTAACCTGATCACCGGTGAGATTGAGAAATATTCTGCACACGCAGTTGTTCTCTGTACTGGTGGCTATGGTAACGTCTACTTCCTCTCCACTAACGCCATGGCCTCCAACGTTACCGCCGCTTGGCGTGCATACAAGAAAGGCGCTGGTTTCGGTAACCCCTGTTACGTCCAGATCCATCCGACCTGTATTCCGGTTCACGGCGACTTCCAGTCCAAGCTGACCCTGATGTCCGAGTCACTACGTAACGATGGTCGCGTCTGGGTACCCAAGAAGAAAGGCGACAAACGTCATCCCAACGATATCCCTGAGGATGAGCGCGATTACTACCTTGAGCGTAAATACCCGTCATTTGGTAACCTCGTTCCTCGCGACGTTGCCTCCCGTAACGCCAAGCTGGCCTGCGACGAAGGACACGGTATCGGCGAGTCCGGACTCGGTGTCTACCTCGACTTTGCTCAGGCCATCAAACGCGATGGTCTGGACGTGGTCCTGCGGAAATACGGTAACCTCTTCCACATGTACCAGAAGATTGCCGATACCGATCCGACCAAAGAGCCGATGCAGATCTACCCGGCCATCCATTACACCATGGGCGGTCTCTGGGTTGACTATCACCTGATGACCACCGTACCTGGCCTCTACGCCTGCGGTGAGGCAAACTTCTCCGACCACGGCGCCAACCGTTTGGGTGCTTCCGCCCTGATGCAGGGTCTGGCTGACGGTTACTTCGTTCTGCCCTACACCATCGGTAACTACCTGGCCTCTGTACCGCCGGTACCCACCACTACCGATGATCCTGCCTTTGAAGAAGCAGCCAACGGCGTTCGCGAGAATGTTGCAAAACTGCTCAAGAATACCAAGGAAGGCAAATCCGGTCAGACGGTTGATCATTACCACAAAGAGCTTGGTAAGGTCATGTGGGATTACTGCGGCATGGGCCGGAACAAGGAAGGTCTGGAATATGCCCTCAAGAAAATCCCCGAGATCCGTGCCGAGTTCTGGGAGAACGTTGTTGTGCCCGGCTCCGGCCAGGAACTCAACCAGTCTCTTGAGCGCGCCGGTCGTGTTGCCGACTTCCTTGAGTTCGGTGAGCTCATGGTACGCGACGCCCTTCATCGCGAAGAGTCCTGTGGTGGTCACTTCCGCGAAGAGAGCCAAACAGAGGAAAATGAAGCCAAACGTGACGATGCAAACTTCAGCTATGTAGCCGTTTGGGAGTACAAAGGACCAGGAACTGCTCCGGAATTACATAAAGAGCCGCTGACCTTTGAGTACGTTACTCCTTCACAGCGTAGCTACAAGTAATGCAACTCTGTCCCCAAGTTTAAACAGATTCATCACTGAAGTTTAAAACACAACGCAGAAGAAAGGTTATGTCATCGAAATCGATTAATATAATAGTGAAAATTTGGCGACAGAATGGTCCTCTCGACAAAGGCGCGTTTGAGGAGCATGCACTCAAAGATATCAGCACCGACAGTTCCTTTCTGGAAATGATCGACGTACTGAATGAGTGGTTAACTGTTAAAGGTCTGGAGCCGATTGCTTTTGACCATGACTGCCGTGAGGGTATCTGCGGTATGTGTGGCGCTGTTGTTAACGGTACCGCACACGGTCCGGATAAAGAGACCACCCTGTGCCAGCTGCATATGCGCCGGTTCAAAGATGGCGACACCATCGTTATCGAGCCGTTCCGCTCACAGGGCTTCCCCATCGTCAAAGACCTGATCGTTGATCGTGGCGCCCTGGATCGCATCATTGCAGCCGGTGGTTTTGTCTCCGTCAACACCGGATCTCCCCAGGATGGTAACACCATTTTGATTCCGCAGCATGTGGCCGAGCAGGCCATGGACGCTGCCGCCTGTATCGGTTGTGGCGCCTGCGCCGCTGCCTGCCCCAACGGCACCCCCATGCTCTTCCTCTCTGCCAAGGTTTCCCAGCTGGCACTCCTGCCCCAGGGTAAACTGGAAGCGAAGAAACGTGCCCTTTGCATGGTTGCGCAGATGGATGCCGAGGGTTTTGGTAACTGCTCCAACGAGCGCGAGTGCGAGAATGTTTGCCCCAAAGGCATCACCATTCGCAACATCGCCCGCCTCAACCGCGAGTACCTCAAAGCCGCATTTACCATCGATCACTGATCGCTCAGGCGAAATCGCTGATCTTCAGGGCTGCTTCCACCTTGCGTGGAGGCAGCCTTTTTTATTTTTTAATGACCACCACACCTCAGCTGTCGGTTAGAGCATTCGCCTCCTGGTAACAAAAGAAGGCTCAACAAAACCAAGCAATTGAACAGAACTCTACCAACGGTCTTTACTTGCAAGTCAGTTCATCTCTATTTATTATTCCTGACATACGTATCGTCCTCATTCACCAAAAGAGATGCTTTTCTCAAGAACATAAGGAGATGCCCAAATGGATGCCATTGAAATGATTAAGGATCGCAGAAGCGTTCGTAAATTCAAAAAAGAAAAAGTCGATCGAGAAACCATGCGGGAGATTATAGAGTTGAGTCGCTGGGCTCCTTCATGGGCGAATTACCAGATCGCCAGATATACCCTGGTGGATGACAAGGCAACACTTGGACAACTGGCAAATGATGGCGTGAAAGGGTTTGTCTACAACATGAAAACTCTGCAAAATGCCACCGGCGTTGCAGTGCTGAGTTTTGTCAAAGGCAAGAGCGGCAGGCTTGACCAGGCTAAACTGGACCTCATGAAAGAAGAACTCTCGGACGCAAACGCCACCATCTGGGAAGCCTTTGATGCAGGAATCGCCTGTCAGACCTTTTGCTTGGCCGCCCATGCCAAGGGAGTGGGCACCTGTATTTTCGGTGTTATCAATGAAACCTCCATTGCTCAAGCCGTTCATCTGCCTGAAGAAGAAACCGTTGCAGCACTGATTGCCTATGGCTATGAGGACGGACCGCATGCCAAGCCGACTCCTCGCAAGGAAATCGACGAAATCATGCGTTTTATCTGAGACCTCAGGAACAAACTCGACTGAATCATGATGACCTCGTAAATTGTCAAAAAAACAAAACCTGGCCTTATTAAATTCAGCATGTTACGAAGCTCGGGACGTTGTTCTCGAGGCTTTTTACGAGAGCGACAATCATAACAATGTTAAGCAAAGACACCATGTACGGCTCTGATCGCAACGGCCTGATCTGGGGGTATCGTTTCACCCCAGGTCAGGCGGCCGAAAGCATCAGCGCAGAGGCCGCGATTCAACTGCTGAGCTCTACCGAGGCGCTCGCTCGCCATGAGTTTGTCTGGCTTCATTTCTCCCGCTCCAACACCGCCACGGAAACCTGGCTCATGGAACACCTGGAACTTCCCGAAGCTTTCTTCGAGGCAATGCACGAAGAAAGCCGATCAACTCGCTTAGAGCAGGAAGACGACTTCCTGATCGCTGTACTCAATGACGTACTCTTTGCCTTTTCTTTTGATGTATCCGCGGTTGAGACCACCAGCATCTGCATAACCCCCAACCTGATGGTCACCACTCGGTTGCGCCCTTTACGCTCAATAGACCGTCTGCGTCGCCTTGTTCGCCGCGGCCAACAATTCAGCTCTCCAGTTGAGTTGCTTGCCCGACTCCTGCAGAATCAGTCTTCTGTGCTGGTGGAGATCCTGCGCCAATCTACAAGCCGGGTCGATCAGATTGAAGATCGCCTGCTGGCAAACCGCATCACCACAAGCCGCAGCGAGTTGAGTTCGCTGCGCCGCGTGCTGGTAAAGTTGCAGCGACTCCTTGCACCGGAGCCCTCAGCCTTCTTCCGCCTGCTCAACCGTCCCCCGGAATGGATAACCAAAGATGATCTGCAGGACCTGCGCGAATCAGCAGAGGAAATCGCAGCGGCAGTCAGTGACACCCAGGCATTGGTGGAGCGCGTAAAGCTTATCCAGGAGGAGCTGGTTGCACTGCTCAACGAACAAACCGGCCGCACTATTTATATTCTTACCGTGGTCACGGTGCTCGCCCTCCCTATTAACATGGTTGCAGGCCTTTTTGGCATGAATGTTGGCGGCATCCCTCTGGCCAGCGACAGGCTCGGATTTTGGAGCATTGTCATTATATTGCTGGCTTTAACTGTAATCCTTGCTTACCTGGCTTTTGGCAAACGACGTGACTAGGAGCATGGAGATTTTTTGTATCAATCAAGGAGAGTTTCATGCTCAAAGATGGAGAACAAGGCGTTATTCGCCAACGGGGAATTGAGAAGATCAGCTATGCCATTGCCCCCCATGTCCCCTGTGGCCTGATCACCCCGGATCAGCTTCGGGCCATGGCGGACGTGGCTGAAAAATACAATATCGCCGAACTTAAAATAACCAGTGCGGCTCGCATTGCGCTCATCGGGCTGAACGAGGAAGAGGTTGAACAGGCCTGGAAGGACCTGGGCATGGACCCTGGCCATGCTGTTGGACTGTGCGTGCGCAGTGTCAAAGCCTGCCCCGGTATTCAGTACTGTCGTCTTGCCCAGCAGGATAGCCTTGAAATGGGGATGGAGCTGGACCGACGCTACAACGGCATGGCCCTGCCCAGCAAAATGAAAATTGGTGTCTCCGGCTGCAAAATTCAGTGCGCTGAAAACTGCATCAAAGACGTTTCCCTTTACGGTACCCCCAAGGGCTGGTCTGTGATGATCGGCGGCTGTGGTTCGGCCTGGCCGAGGCTGGCAGATCTTCTCGTCGAAGACCTGCCCACCAAAGAGGCGCTGGATATGTTTGCCCGTATCATGGACTACTACAAGGAAAATTCAAAACGCGAACGAGTTGGCCGCATGATTGAACGTATTGGCTTCGACAAGGTTAAAACAGATATTTTGGGCTAATTCCCCCAAACAGTGCTTGTCGATCGTGCGTTGAGCTCAAAAAAGTCCATCGAGAACCAGGTGTGAGAGGTACCCGAGAGTAAAGGACAGGTAAAATGGAATAAAGTCGATCACCTGATGACTTCCAAACACCATGATGGGAATGATAAAAATTGGGGTTCCCACCAGGAGCATTGCCAGCCAGGAGTGGGTCCATCCTCGATGATGCCCAAGCGCTGGCAGCATGGAAAAAAGTCCAAGGTAGGCGGCCATTTTATAGGATTTTTGGTAGAGTAAGCCTATATCGATGAGAATAAAAATGGAGTAAATAATATTCTGCCCTTTCGAGTCTGTATCTGTGTCGGGAAACAACGCTCCAAACAGGCTCAACAGTACAGTGCCTACGCCATTGATGAGGGGATCATTCAAGGTAGGCACGTATTGGGCCGCATAATGGACATAGAGTCCGCTCATACTTTGCAGAGCGGTACCCGTAAGGAGAAGGAGGCCGGAGGTTACCAAGCCGCCAGCCATGTGTACTTTATATCCTGGCATTGATAGAGTCGGGGCTCCAGGCTATTGCCGATATCCTGTTATGGGGTTTTCATAAAATGCATCCTGCCTTACCTTGCTGGGGAAAGTTTCTTCCAAAGACTCCTCAGCTTAGATCAGACAGGATGCACGTTAAGACTATCTTGAACCGTATCGAAAAGCCTGCTTTTTAATTGCCACCTTGCCATGATAGAAATGAGATTGTATTTTTTCAGGCGGAGTACTTTTCATGTTTGTATCCTGTTGATTATGCAATGCAATTATAGTATCATCATAAAATGATAGCACGTTGAATGCTGATAATTTCTAGTTAAATTAAGTGATTAGTTGCAAGGCAGGAGGTACGAACCTGTGAATGTTTGACATTTTTATTGATTATTTCTATCATATCGCATGACGCTTTGTTTCACATGATCTATATATGAATGTTAAACAGAAACTTTGAACTACTTGAGATTTGAGGCAAGCAAAACATTTTTTATCAAGTGGGTGTAGTTGTTTCTAATAAACCATTTTTTAGCGAGGGAGCATGAAGAAGATAATAGTGACAGCGGCTCTGGGGCTCATGTTAAGTCTACCTTTGGCAGCGGCTTCGTTTGCCGGCAGTGTCGGCGAAGGCAATTTTAATGTGTATAAAGGGGGTCATCTGGCAGATAAACTTGCTGGACAGAACCCGATTGAAGACGGCGCGTTCTTGGTCTGTGATGGTAAATGCATGATCAAATCGGAAGGAATTTCTCTGGTCGCCGCCGACAAAGCCAAACTGGCTGTCCGTAATGAAGCAAAATGCTTTAATCTCTTTCTCCGTGAAGGCCGCGTCAATTACACAATTACCAGTAAGGCTCGCCAGATTGCCTTTCATACCCCGCAGGGAACTTATACCTCTGCAGAGGTCATTTTCAATGCTGCTTCCAATCCTGTTGTCAAAGGCTATGCCAAAGTCAATGCTGACGGATCAACCGAGATCGGCGTAGAAGAAGGCCGTCTGGTGTTTGCAACTGCTGAAGGTATGAAAACGGTTGACGCTAACCAGAAGATTGTTTTAGCGGTCAGTGAGCTTCCGCCAGGCTCTGAAGGATCGGGCATTGTCGGAACCTTGACCAACTCTGACAAGATCGCACTCGGTGCTGGTGCGCTGGTCACCGGCGGTACAGTTCTCTACTCTATTACCAAGGATGCCAGCACGAACCACTAATACGCAGTACATTGTGGCCATGTATAGCAGAATTGTCGGGCCCTGTCCCGGCAATTCTGCTCCCCTTTATGGACCTTTTTTGGGCGTTATTTAATGATCATTCGCACCCTTCCGCGCTATCGAACTCTCCCTTTACTGTTGCTTGTGTTTTGCATTCCCTTGGTGCTCACTGGATGCGCCAGGGACCGATTCAAAGCGACAACTGATCTGGAAAAATTCCAGAAACTGCAGCAGGAAAAACAGTCGGAAAACCAGCAGCATCAGCGGCAAGCGTACACCCCCGCCATGGCTGCCAGTGCTGATTCTCCTGGTGACTACCTTCTTGGCGCGGGAGACCTGATCACGATTACTGTTTTTGAAACAAACGCCCTGAACGCAGAAGTACGTGTATCTTCACGCGGTTTTGTTAATTTACCACTTTTGGATAACGTTGAAGTTGCAAATCTGACGGCAGCGGAGGCTGAAGAAAAAATTGAGGGGCTGTATGCGAAAAAATACCTGCGAGATCCACACGTCAGCGTCTACATCAAGGAACATGTCAGCAAACGAATTACTTTAATAGGAGCCGTGGGAGCACCTGGTACGTATGAGTATATTTCCAGGCGACACTTGCTCGATGTCATCGCTCTTGCGAATGGATTAAAGGACAAAGCTGGATCATCAGCATTTGTTACCCGGCATGACTCCAGGATGAATAAGGAGATCACCTATTTAGTCGATCTGGAACAACTGATAAAAAATGGCCACATGGACCAGAATCTCGTCATCCAGGGGGGCGACGTGGTCTATATTCCTGAAGCAGGAAAGTGTTTCATCGATGGCGCTGTTCGCAAGCCTGGCACCTATTCAATCAGCTCTAAAATGACCATTGCCGAAGGTGTCGCCATGGCTGGTGGACTGGCCTCCTTTGCCGATACTGACGGTATCAAACTGATTCGTGCGATGGGGAAAGAAGGGAAACGGGAGATTATCGAACTGAGCTACAATGATTTGCAAAGCGATCGAGGAGATTCGATTATTCTTGAGGATCAGGATATTATCTTTGCAGAATCAAGTGCCTCCGGTATCTTTTCGTCTGGAACCGGCTTCTCGCTGGGCTTTATGGGTACGGGGGTAAACTTCAAAAATCCACAATAATGCTCCCTTTGCAGAATCAATAAAGCCCAAAGAAAGCAATAAGTTAGCATTAATGATGGCGTCGTAATAAGTCAAAACATTACAAATCAGAGAGGCCCCAAAAAAAGTACCTGTAACACCAAATCTGTAAGTGGTTACGGGGTTATTCGATTCCAGGTGACTGTCTGTGCAGGCGTCACCTGTAGCTAACTAGGGGATAACACAGCCGATGCGGTGTCCCGTCGTCGCTTATCGCCAGTCTTTCCAAAACCAATTCCTGTTTCCACCACCTGATGCAATTGCCGACTTTTGATCGATCCCTGCCCCCCCGCTTAGCAATTCTATTTATCCTTGGTACAAGCCCTCTCTTGTTCGGGGCAATACATCCCATCATTCAGACAGTGTATGTCTGCCTCATGCTTGTTGGCTTAGGGAGCTGGCTGATATATAGCCAACCAAAGCTCACGGCCAGACTAATCTCTTCGCGCTGGCTGCTGCCAGCAGCACTGCTCATCTTCTGGATGGCCATGCAGTCGCTGCCCCTCCCTTTGTCGTGGCTCCAATGGTTGTCACCGGCACGGGGCGAGCGTGTAGAGATGCTCAACCTGCTGGCTGGGCTGCAACACCACTTTGCTCCTTTGAGCGACCAGGGCGCAGCGAGTTTGCAGCAGGTCATCATGTACTTGGGCTTGGTTATCTACTTTATCTCGTTGCGGATCTTGTTCCGGATCCGTCACTCATTTATCCACACTATTGCTGTTGTCATAGTTCTGGTGGGAACCTTTGAGGCACTTTATGGCCTGTTTCAGTTTCTCCTCCCACAGGTGGGGATTCTTTGGCTGCAAAACCATACCCGAGCCGCTCAGGGAACCATCATTTATAAAAACCAGTATGCTGCCCTTCTTAACATGTGCTGGCCTGTGGCCGTCGCTCTTGCTCTCACCCCTTTCGGCAAGATGCCTAATCCCAGCACTTCCCGGACGGTGCGACAACGCATCCGTCGAATTTTAAACAATCTGAATCGGGAAACACGATTGGCGCTTTTGTATTTATTTGCCGCGGGGATCATGTTACTCGCCGTGCTCTTTTCTTTATCGCGTGGTGGCATATTGACCATGCTATTCATACTCTTCAGCCTCAACTTTATCCTTCCCCTCTCACGTACAACGAAGCTCATCTTCAGCTGTGGCCTCCTGGTAATTCTAGGGGGATACAGCACACTCCTCGGGCTTGAGACCATAATCAACCGCTTCGGCAGTATCGACCAATCCGGATTGACTCGGCTCGAGCTCTACCAGAGTAGTTTGCCCATGCTCAAGGAACACTGGCTCACGGGGATCGGTTTGGGATCCTACGATTTGCTGTCACCTGTGTACCTGAAAGGCTTTTCTTCTACTATTCATTTCAGCCATGCACACAATGAATATCTGGAATTCGTCCTTGAACTTGGAGTACCAGCTGCCCTGCTGCTTTTCGGCTGGCTGGGTACACTTCTGCTTGTCAGCGGCAAAAAGCTGTCCATGGGATCGAAAACTGTTTCTCACTTTGATTTTGAAGTACTCCTTGGTGGAGTTGCATTCTCCGGTTTGCTGGGTTTTTTTATCCACGGCTGGGTTGATTTCGGTTGGCAATTGCCAGCCAATCTTGTCTACGCTGTGACGTTGGCAGCTTTCCTTGCCACCTCTTTAGATGTCTTACGCCCCAGAAAAAGAAGTAAAATGAAGAGCAGGGAATCAAAATGATTGAATCCGCATTTTTCATAGACCTCCATTGCCACATCCTCCCCAACATTGATGACGGGGCAAAGAGCATGGATGTGAGTGTTGCCATGGCGCGTCGTTATGTCGAAGCAGGATTTGGAAAGGTAGTTGCGACACCGCATTTCATCAAGGGTACGGCATGGGCCTCCCCCCCTGACACAGTTGTGGCGCTGGTTGAACAATTGCAACACCGTCTTGATAGCGAAAACATTGCACTTCAGGTATATGTGGGGATGGAAATCGCGGACCATCCGCATCTTCTTGATCGTGTAGGGCAGGGATCGCTTCTTTCCCTGGCAGGCAGTAAGGCTTATTTACTGGAACCTTCGTTTCAGGGATCGCAGCATAAGTTACTGATAAATATCAAAACCCTGCTCGAAAGAGGCTATAAGGTGGTTTTGGCCCATGCCGAGCGATGTCCTGCCTTTCAAAAGAACATGGCACAACTTCTACCTCTGGTTGACCAGGGGCTGCACATTCAAATTAACGCGTCCAGTCTTTTGGAAGACGCTGATACTTTGTGCAAAAAAACAGCAATGTCGCTGCTTGAGTCTGACAGTGTCCATTATTTGGCCTCGGACGCTCATGATCTTAAACATCGCTCTCCCCCCAGCCGGGGAGATCTGGAGTGGCTCGAAATGCAGTTGGGACGCGAGTCGCTTATCCGTCTCTGGGCGACTAATCCGGCGAAGCTCCTTACGGGAGAGTAAGGAATTTTCTACATTCATGTTCTGGATCTCCGCCTGCGCGGGGATGACAGCCACAAACGAGGTCGCGGTCATCAGCTTTCACCCGCTGTAACGGATCCTGAGAACAATCAGGCCCATGGGTTCACTTAAAAAAACAAAAAGTAATTGGTTACCTACCCATTATCAGTTATAAAAATCAGATATTATAAAAATAGCAGAATTTATGGGCTTCACTGGTAGGTCGGAGTATCCTCGGAATCACTGATTAGATCAAACAGAGAAAGCAAGAGATATTGAGGGAAAGATTCATACTCCGAAATTAAACCCGTGGAAAATCAAAGGGTTCTGGATTCACGCCTGCGCGGGAATGACGCCCCTCCCTTACAAATACATTTTGCACAAAGCTCAGAGTAATCGATCAGTTGGGAAGCACTGAAAGTTCCCAAATTATCGGACCAGTAAGGGATTGCGGGATACCGGAGATGCCCGGCATCGGCGTGCTTACGTACATATGTACGTAAGCACGCCGATAACACCGCAGATTCGGTGCCCCGTAATCCCTTACTGCTCATAGGACAATTGTCACAACTCATTCATCCCCTTTTGTTACCTACTTTTTATGAATAATAGTGAACAGAGCCCCAACAGAGACAAACAAGTTATGCTGCAGAAGAACGCCCGGCATCTTCCCAGCGTCGAGGTTCGAGAGCTCGTTCCTGAGTTCGAGGACGAAATAAATTTACGGGAATTGTTCGACGTTCTTCTCCGGCACAAATGGGCTGTGATGACGGTGTTGCTGATCTGCTTCTTCTCCGCTGTACTTATCACCTTCAGTACGACACCCTTGTTCAAGGCTACCGGATCTCTCAAAGTATCTGCCGCATCCACGAACCTCACCAAGTTCGACTCCTTGGAAAATAATGCCATGAGAAGCCTGGGATTCCAGCAAACCCAGGTTAAAATACTTGAGAGCGATCAAGTAGCCTCCAGAGTGATCAAACAACTGAACCTGAACAACAATCCGACATTCAATCCTGCGTTCAAGGCCAAATCCGGAGAAGCTCAGGCAAGCTCGCTCCTTGGCACCCTCAAAAGTTTTATCCGCCCCGATGATACTCCAACAGTAACCAACGTGCTGACAGAAGAAGCCAAACAACAAATTCTGGAAAACAGGATGCTTGCTCGGATCAAAGGCGGATTAAAGGTCATACCGGTTGAGCGAAGTGAACTCATTGAGGTCCACTTCACCAGTCCGGACCCGAACTTTGCCGCCTCCGCAACCAACGCCGCCATGGATGCATTTATCAATTTGCATACAGACGGCACTTTGAAAGCATCTCAAGCTGCGACGAGATTTCTTGAGATGCAGATCCACGCCGCCCAAATCAAACTGGAAAATTCGGAGATAGCACTGCAGGATTTCGCCCGTAAAATCGGCGTGATCTCTCTGGATCCAAAAACCAACGTAACCTACCGTCAGATGGAGGAACTCAACGATGCCCTAGCCAAGGCCCGTGCCGAACGGATCACTAAAGAGGCTCGTTACGTTCAGTACAAGGAGACAAATGTCGATGAATTGAGCGAAATCATGAGCAATGAGATGATCCAGGAGCTTAAATCCCAGCAGGCCACGCTCGAATCCGAATATGAAAACCTGGCTGTTACCTTCAAGCCAGAGTATCCGCAGATGCGCCAGCTGAAAGCGAGGATGGACGACATTGAGACCCGCATCAAAAAAGAAACAAAAAATGTCTTTGAGTCGATAAAAAACGACTATCTCGCCGCCCTGAAAATTGAACAGTTTCTTGAGAACAAAACCTCGGAACAGAAAGAGAAAACCCTTGAGCTGGAAAAACAGTCCATCCAGTACAAGATCTACGCGCGTCAGGTAGAAACCAACAAATCCATTTACCAGAGCCTGTTGCAACGCGCCAAGGAGATTGAGGCCACGGTCGGAGCGGAGCAGACCAATATCCAGATCATCGATAGGGCCCGCCCCCCGATGCGTCCCTTTAAACCGAAGATGAGCAAAAACCTGTTACTCGGCATTATGCTCGGTCTGGTAGGCGGTATAGCGGTGGCCTTCCTCTTTGAACATTTCGACAATACCATCAAGGACGCGGATGAACTGACAGACCGGTATCGTATCCCGGTGCTCGGAGTCATTCCCTACGATAAGGAAGGGCTGGATAACCCCAAAACCATGGCGCTGAAATTTTATGAGGATCCTCGATCTCCTGTCGCTGAGGCCTTTCGGACCACCATGACCTCGGTGCGGCTGTCGGTCGCAGACCACCCTCCGAAAACCCTGCTTTTGACTAGTATTCTTCCGGGGGCCGGTAAGAGTTCACTTTCTGTCAACACAGCGCTTTCCTATCTAGCGGAAGATGAACGCTGCCTGCTCATCGATGTTGACCTGCGCAAACCGAGTATGCATGGAGTGTTGAGTGATGGCGACAAAGGCGTTGGGGTTTCAAGTATTCTTTCCGGGCAGGTGCCGCTGTATGAAGGCATTCAGCAGACATCCTTTGCGAACCTGGATTTTATCAGTTCTGGCCCGCTGCCGCCAAACCCAGCCGAAATGCTGTCTTCGAAACGTATGCGCCAACTCATTGAGGAAGTGTCGCGCGACTATGATCGGGTTATCCTCGATGGCCCCCCCTATCAGGGGTTCGCAGAAATTCTGGTCCTCGCCAACATGGTTGACGGCGTGATTCTCGTGACCACGGAGGAGAACACGCCACGAGAGGGGGTCAAACTGTTCAGGAACGCCCTCAATAATATAGGTGGTCGGATACTGGGTGCCATCATCAACAAAGCAGGCAGGAAAAAACGGTTGAGCACCTACGGCAACTATCAGTACTACGCGTATAACTACGAATACGGCAAGAAGAGCAAAGGCTAATCCTCGTATGCATTCGATCCGAGAGCGCATTCCCAGGTTGTTTGGCCTGCTGCTATTGATGCTGCTTGCTTGGGCGCATGTACGCATGGCCCTGCAACTCCAGCGAGCATACGGCAACCAGGAGGTGAACCATCCGGAGGTGACTTACTCTCGGAACCCAGGGATGCTGTCCTGGCACGCCCGGCAGCGCTACCTGTTCGGCGGTGATTTAACAGGTGCTACAGCACTATATCGGCAGGCCCTGGACATCGCCCCCGTATTTATCCCTGCCTGGCTCGGTCTTGCGGAACTCTATAACGATACCGGCAAGCGGAAGACCGCTGATGGTGTGATGAATCTTGTCGATCGTTACACCCAGAACATAAAGCGGTACCGCTGGGATAAAATATTAGTTGCCTACCAGATGCAACGCACGGATATTCTGCAGCGCGATTTAACCTATCTCATCGCCGAGGGAGAAGGTCAGGATAAGAACAGGGCGCTGCGGATGGCTTTTACCCTGTGGCCGGATCCAAAGGAGCTCGAGCGTATCCTGGGAGATGGCAATCTTCCGGTGCTCTTTCGTTATGCCTTGCGCACTGAAAACACCGATATGGCCATCGCCTTCTGGAACGATTACCCAAAGGTGGAGGCCGCTCTCAGCTCGAAAGAGATTCTTTCCTTCATTCAGCTGCTGATGCGGGAAAAACGCCTCGACCTGGCTGCAACAATCTGGCGGCAGAGCTTCAACTCGAAAGCACTTTTTTATAATGGTATGTTTAATAAAAAACCGCTGCAAACTGCTTTTGGTTGGCAGATCAGGACAGCCAAAGGCAGTAGCTGGCGTATCGAAAAGGCAAACCTCGAGCGGCCACACCCTTCCCTCTCCATCCGCTTTCTGCATGAAGAAAACCTCTCTTTCAGCCATGCAGCACAAATCGTTCCCCTTGCAGGCGGTCACCGTTACCTCCTGAAAGGGCAATGGCAGAGCAAGGAACTGACCACTGATCAACGCCCTTTTCTTGAGATTATCGGCTACCAGTGTCAGGCCCAGCCGGTACCCGGAGAAATGATTGCGTCTTCCCAGCCATGGCAGGAATTCACGCTGCCGTTCACTGTTCCTGAAAGCTGTCAGGCCATAATGGTGCGGGTTCGTCGCACACCGAGCCACAGGATCGACAACCTGCTTGGCGGCGAATTCCGGCTGGCTGATCTGGAAATCGTGCCGTCGAAGATTTCCATCGCCCCATTGGTGGAAGCAACCAGATGAACCGGCAGGAAAAAGAGCATATTGTTCAGTTGATGCGGCGGTTTGCCGCCAAGGTATCCACCGAAGGATTGCTGATTCTCATCGCCGAGACCAGCGGCATGCTTGAAGCCTGTCACCTGCTCCTTCAGCAGACAGCGGCGGCTGACCCCGGCGTGACTATCTGGCTGCGGAAACAATGCAAGGCCACAAAGGTGCACGAGGCATATTTTCTGGCCGAGATCAAGACAATCCTCGAGGTGTTTCAGCCCGGGCAGGAACAGGAGCAGGAGGAATTGTTCACCGTGCTGGGGCTA
The DNA here is from genome assembly GCF_016919065.1 of Desulfobulbus rhabdoformis. Taxonomy (GTDB): domain Bacteria; phylum Desulfobacterota; class Desulfobulbia; order Desulfobulbales; family Desulfobulbaceae; genus Desulfobulbus; species Desulfobulbus rhabdoformis. The sequence continues at coordinate 28,316 of NZ_JAFFQA010000001.1, forward strand.
CATCCAGGCGCTGATAAAAAGGAAATCAAACGGCGTTACCGACAGTTATGTCTTAAATTCCATCCCGACATTTCGGATACGAGCAACAGCAATACTGATGCCTTTATTCGTATAACGCAGGCCTACCACACCCTTGTACATACAGACGATACAAAGAAGCGGAATCAGTCTCCAGCGCTGCGGAGGGAAAGTCGCGTTTGGCGTGGACATCCCTTCTCGCTTTCGGGTGATGCCCTGCGGTCACAGAAGCGGCGGCAGATAACCTGGGTAACTATTTTTTCGTTGATGCTCATCCTGGTCAGCGTTGTGATCGCCAGGGTCTATAACAACCACGTTATGCTGTACCGCCTGCAAAATAAGGGGATGGCTTTTGTACCGCCCGTTCAGCAGAGCGCGAAGGATGCTGAACACGCTACGACCACGAACACCACAATTTCGCCTGAACAACCTAACGCAAGTCATGACATGCCGACAGACCTTCCCGAGACGGTCCTGCAACCACCGTCGCAGCCGGCCTATATATCTGTTGTCCAGATTGACCTAACTCCACCTCCTTCCTCCAGCGATGTATCTAAATCGCCGGAGGAAGTGCCGGCCCCACCGGAAACGAGTTTATCTTCTGTTGAGGAGGAGGCCCCCTCCTTAACGATGCATGAGCCGGTACCTGCCGCCAAACCGGAAGCCCCGACGCAGGAAATCCCTCATGCTGAGAGAGAACAGCATCCCCAGGTCGCGCAGATGGCACCTCCCGAACCATTTCATCCTGTGGAACCACCTCGCCCCAATCCCATTGTTTCTCCTAAACGCATCAAGACAGGATCGAGCCATATCAAAACAAAGTTGGCGGGAAACAGGCCCAAACCACACCCGCACAACAAACCGGTAGCGAAAAGAAAGCAAATTGGCCAGGGAGCACAGCAGCCCCGCCCGGTAATCACCAAGCTCCCGCCCCAGCAGCGCATCGACACCTTTCTGCGAAACTACGTCAGCGCCTATCAAAAGAAAAACCTTCCGGCCTTTTCCCACTTTTTCGCGGCCAACGCTACAGAGAACGGGAAAGCACTCGACGAGGTCCTTGCCTCATACGGAGACCTGTTCGCGGCCGTGAAGACTTTGCAGTTCTCTGTCTCACCGTTGCGCTGGGAGCATTCTCACGGCCGACTGCACGTTGCAGGACGGTTCCTGGTGATGATGCAATTCCCCGACGGCAGCCGACGCCGGGGACAGGGCCCTATCGACTTTCTCCTGACCGACACCAATTCGCCCCGAGTGCAGTCTCTCCATTACTCCTTTGACCAATGACCCCAGATTTCAGAGAACTCCTGAGTATGCATCCGACCATTTTGTCCTTCCTTTTCTTGTTCGGTTGCAGTTTGTGCCTGACCCTGGTCATGGTCCCCTTGTTTAGCCGCATAGCGGCCTCCCTAGGGATTGTCGACATACCGAACGGGCGCAAGGTGCACACCAAGCCGATACCACGCATCGGCGGAGTGGCGATCTTTATCAGCTTCTATGTGACCTTGATCCTTGCGGCCATGCTCTTTGCCGATACAGGGGACTTTCCGCTGGTTAATCTGCGCAGAATTCTGCTCGTCCTGGGATCGGTCGTGGCCTTTGCTGTCGGTCTTGCCGATGATATGCACCGTCTCACCCCCTGGCAGAAACTGGTGATGCAGCTTGTTTCAGCCGGGTTGGCGTACCTCGGCGGTATCCGCATAGAATCCATAGGGTTTTACGCCCTGTTTCAGGTCGACCTTGGGTGGTTGTCGCCGCTGGTCACGCTTTTCTGGGTCGTTCTTGTCATCAACGCCTTCAATCTCATCGACGGACTCGACGGCCTGGCTGGTGGAGTCGGCCTAATCGCGGCCGCCATTCTTGCCTACGTCTGCTTCCTCCATAATTACGAGCGCGGGATCGAATATATGGTTGTCATTGCCGGCTGCCTTTTCGGCTTCCTCCGCTATAATTATCATCCAGCTTCCATCTTCATGGGGGACGGCGGCAGTTACTTCCTTGGCTATGTCCTGGGGACGACCAGCATTCTCGCGGCCATGCCGAATCCCACGACCATGACCATCCTCGTGCCCATGCTGGCCGTGGCCCTGCCGGTTATCGATGTTTCCATGGCCATCATTCGTCGATTTATCCGTGGGCAGGCCATTTTCAAGGCCGACAATCGCCACTTCCATCATATGCTGCTCAGTACTGGTCTCTCGCATCGACGGGCGGTACTCGTGCTCTATGGCATTACCCTCTTTATCAGCATCTGTTCGCTGGCTCTGCTCAAATTCAGGGATGAAAGAGCTCTTTTTCTGCTCTTTCTCCTTGGGTGTACCTTCCTCTACGGTCTTATCCGACTCGGGTATTTCCGCGGATACGACGCCAAGGCGGTTCTTCCCTGGATCATGGAGGTTGGCGACGGCCTCGGCTTGAGCCGGTCGCGTCGTACATTTTTTAACCTGCAGCTGAAAATAGGTACCGCCGACAGCCTCGATGGGCTTTTTCACCATCTGCAAGCTGCCGTGAACTATCTCGATATTTCTGTTTGCGCACTCTATCTTACACCAAGGTACTCTGAAGATGGTCTAGCGGGAAGGGAATCAGGGGCATGTGCGGAGGACCAACGACAGCAAACACCGCTCTATGCCTCTGTAACCCACCGCCAGGTCCAGCCGGTCTGGGTATGGCACAATCCGCAACACACCATGGAGCAGCTTCACCGTCGCCTCTTTCGGGTGGAGATGGATCTCTATAATGAAAAGGGACGAAATTTCGGCGCCCTGGTTATGCTCAAAAATCAGGCCGAGGCACCGATCAGCCTCTACACCCTCAACCGTATCGAACACCTGCGGCGGTCTATTCTCAAGGCATTGGAAAAAATTAATCAGACGACAAGGCAGGTCGACTGAAGACGGGAATTATATGTAGGGCCAGAAGACCTCCCGTGATGTTATCCTCACGCAGGTGCGGATCCAGATTGCGAGCTTTGCAAGTATCTTTGTTGGTGCCGTCATCCTCGCGTAGGCGGGGAGCCAGTGCATTCTCCCCGACGCCATTGACACCCATGTATTTTATGAGTAGGCTGTAAATACCATGGATAAAAAACGAGTTCTTGAAGAAAAAATCAATCAGCTGCTCGATATGTTCCCGGTTGTGACCATCATCGGACCGAGACAGTGCGGAAAATCGACCCTGGTAAGCAGATTACGAGACGACTGGAAATACTATGACCTTGAAAGTCCGGATGACTATCAGCTTATCAACGACGCCCCTGGTGCCTTTTTTAGCCTGACCACAAACCAGGTAATCATTAATGAGGCCCAACAGTTCCCGGACCTGTTCAAGGTGCTCAGGGGAGTCGTTGATGCCGACAGAAAACGAAAAGGCAGGTTTCTACTGACAGGTTCAAGCTCACCGGAAATCGTCAAAGGAATAACCGAAAGCCTGGCCGGTCGAATTGCTACCGTCGAGCTCTGGCCGTTCAAACAAAATGAACTGCATGAGAAACCGCTGCCGACCATCTATGAGATAATCATCGATGGCGCAGCCGGTCCGAAAGACTTTCTTGCGTTGCAACCGGTGCTGCCACCGAAGCAGAGCATGGTTAGTAAGCGTTTCCACGGTTAAGGATTATCTGGACATTATCCACCAGACGTTTCTGTGGAGGAACCTGCCTCCGTACACAAAGAATCCACTAAAAAAGGTACAAAAGGCAAAAAAAGGTTTTTTTCGAGATCAGGGGCTGCTGCATTACTTTCTCAAAATCACTGACTCGGACAGGCTACAGCTTCACCCGGTCGCTGGCTTTTCTTTTGAGAGCTTTGTCATTGAGGAAATAATCCGGGGACTCCAGGCAACCATGGCCACCCAGCTTGACTACGCATATTATAGAACCATTGACAAATCAGAGGTCGACCTGGTGATAGAAGGCTCCTTCGGGCTAGTTCCCGTTGAGATCAAGCTCAACGCTCAGGTAAAGCGGGCCTCTTTACGGGGTCTCGCAGGCTTTATGGCCGACACCGGTGCGCCTTATGGCATTCTGATCAACAGGGGGAGGAAGGTGGAACTGCTCACGGAAAAAATCATCCAAATACCGTTCAATTTCATCTGAGGGGCACACATGAGGACCGGCTAGCCTCCCAGTCCGACTTCACTCAACCTACCTCGCTTCCCGGAAGGGTTGGTTGGTGGTGACGAAGGAACCCCAACATGCTTGACGCCAGTTATTCTTGAATTCTTCCGGGAAAAAGCAGCAGCCACAGGAACCGGTTATCAAACGATGATCAACAGTGCACTTCGAGAAGCAATGAAAAACTGACCCCATTTTTCCGGAGTTTGAGGAGCAGGCGGGAATACGCGCACATACGTGATCCCGGGGGTAGGGTGGCGCAAGCGTCTGTTTGCTTGCCCACCGCGTGAGAGCGAAAATCCGGGGACATGCCAGATAGCTCTCATCAAACACAATGGTGGCAATCAGCGCTTAACCGTTCATCCAGTGCTCCAGATTCGTTCAAGCAGGCTTTGTCGCTGCTGGCTATGCGATGAGGCCTGATCGGACTAAAAATGGGCTGTTGGAGAATGGTTACACTAACGCCACCTGCCACCCCCAGGCTATCCGGCAGCTGCCGATGATCAACAACTCGCGAATGCGGATCGATTGCCTTGAGCACTGTTCTCAACTTTAACTGCACATTGGCAGGGTCAAATGCTCTGGGAAAGAGCTTCGCTGTCTGTGCAGGTTGTTCAAGATGCAGGACCACTCGCACCTGGCGGATCTGGCAACACTTCCGGGCAAAACACCGCTCTTCGTCCAAAGATGCCATTTTTCCTGCAGCAAATATCCCGGCCAAGGTATCTCGCACTTTCTGGACCACTTCATCGGCAATGGGGATGGATTTTGTTCTGCGCTCCCGCCGGTAGTCCTTGATTTCAATCATCCACAGAGTCCCACCATGCCCCGGCGCAAGGCCGAGAATATCTACCGCTTTGGAAGCACAAACTTTTTGAAAATGTCTTCTATAATAGGTCCACTGGTCATACTTGCTCACCTCCCATCCAGCTGGAAACTGAAAAACCAGGCCACCCTCCTCCTGAATATTGGTCATGTCTGCTCCAGGAAACGTTCGGACTGAGCCAACTCCTCGTCTAGAGAGACAATGGTGGAGATATCGGCTAAGGTGCACCCCTGTTCCACGCTGGTGGCATCCTTCTGCGGCGAGAGACTGAAAAACCGGCTTTTGATTTTTTTCTGTCCTGGTTCTGCAGCAAAATATCCAGCTCCCGAAGCAGAAACAGGCTGTGCGTCGCAATGAATACCTGGATTCCGTTGCGGCACAGTTCCAAAATCGAAACCGCCACTTTTTTGATCAATTTTGGATTCAGGTTGGAATCGGGGCTCGTCCCAGAACAGATACCCGGAGTCCAAGAGCGATCCGGTTGCGATCAGCCGACTGAGCATGGCAAGTTTGCGCAAGCCCTCGGCCACCAGGGGCATCTCCATGGTGCCCGCCCGGACATGGTCAAATAAAAACGACCGTTCTGTTCAAGAACCACTTTCCCCCCCATGACATGTTCGAGAGGCAAAGGAAATAGCCAGGTTTAACGTTGGTCTGGCAAAAGAAAGCCAATTTCACATTTTTCCCGGCCTTGTCGCCTCCGCACCAGCCGCCCCAGTGCGTCCGGTCGAAACACCCGCGTCAGTTTGCCTGCGATCTCTGTTTGCCACGTACCTTTACCGGGCACCGCCACCGTCTTGCCAGCCTCGTTGCTCACCGCCAACAGCGTGTAGACAAGCTTGAGCAGATGCGATTTACCGGTTCCGTTCTCACCGATAACGACATTGAGGTGAGGGGAAAATTCAAATTGCTCGTTTTGAAAAACTGTGAAATTTTTGAGGGTCAGAGATGTTACCGAATTTTTCATAATCTCTCAAAATGCTCCTTACACCTCACTTTTCCCTAAATACCCACTGTCCAATCTTCCGCAAAGGCCCCCTAACCCGCATCTTCACCAAGCCCCGTGGAACAAGGCAACTTGATTACCCGTCATTCCTGCACAGTCGGGAATCAGGAAAGAACCATTCAAAAAAAAACTCTCCATCGGTGCGCACGATCACGCACCGATGGAGATAGGGCACGGCAAACATCGCCAGCTTCAGTTCGGCAGCAGCGATCAACCTCTATTCCGGCGCATCTTATAGCGCACTTTTCCTCACCTGCTCCTCAATCCACGCATAGGTTTTTTCAAGACCTTCACGTAAGCTTTTACTTGGACGCCAACCGAGTTCTTTTTCGATCAACCTGTTATCGGAATTTCTCCCCCGTACACCAAGCGGGCCTTCAATATGGACCTTGGTCAGTTTTTTCCCGGCAATATCCATGACGATGTCGGCCAACTGATCAATGCTCACCATCTCATCGGAACCGATATTCACCGGACCGGTCCAATTCGACCGGGTCAATATCTGGGTCCCCTCGACACACTCATCCACATAAAGGAAAGAACGCGTCTGCTTGCCATCGCCCCAAATCTCCATTTCGCCGCCGTCTTTAGCCATAGCGATCTTGCGACACATGGCTGCCGGAGATTTCTCACGACCATCATTCCAGGAGCCAAACGGACCAAAAATATTATGATAGCGGGCAATACGGACTTCCATGCCATAGTTGCGATGGTAGGCAAGATAGAGCCGTTCACTGAACAATTTTTCCCATCCGTAATCGCTGTCCGGGTTCGCCGGATACGCGCTGTCTTCTGCGCAATTGGGATTGTCCGGATCGAGTTGATTGTACAGAGGATAGATACAGGCTGAAGATGAATAAAAAATCCGTTTCACATTCCGCTTAGCGCAGGCATCCAACACGTTCAGGTTGATACTGCCCGAATTATGCATGATGTCGGCATCGTTGTCTCCGACAAACACAAACCCTGCGCCCCCCATATCTGCAGCAAACTGATACACTTCATCGAACTTTCGGTCTACGACCTGCCGACATATAATCTGTTCACGCAGATCACCAATAACGAAATCATCCGCCACTGTATCGGAAAATTCAGGATACTTGAGATCAACCCCACGTACCCAAAACCCTTGCTCTTTCAACTTTTCAACCATGCGTGTACCGATAAATCCACCGGCACCGCAGACTAACGCGCTTGGCATACATCCTCCTTGCAATACTCTTTGTGTATTAAATTTAAAAAAAAGCTCCCATGAACGACAAATAATTACAGAGCCCCCTTGCGTAACCGATGCATCTCTTCGAGAAAGAGGTTCGCGAGAAACTCGCCTCCATCCACCACCACCCGTTTCCCTGTACGCTTGGGCTTACGCAGCACCATATAGGCCCACTCGAGCCCCAACCGGCACAACCAGCTTGGCGCACGTTGCACGGTTCCGGCCAAAAAACCAAAAGCGGCGCCCACACCGGCTGCAACGGGCACCTGCAGCCGGTCCTTGCAGCGGTAAATCCATTCATCCTGCTTGGGTAATCCAAGCCCGACCCAAAGCACATCTGGCGCAGCGGCATTGATCATGTCGATATGCGCTTGTTCTTCCTCAACACTCAATGCGCGAAACGGTGGCGAGAAAGTCCCGACAATTTGGTGCCCCGGATATTTACGTTCAAGGTTATCCTGCAAAGCGGCCAGAGTTGCCTCCGTATCACCATAAAAGTAACTCCGCAGGTTCTCTGTATCGGCGCGCTTGAAAAACGCGGACATAATTTCCGCACCTGGGGTTCGAACCACATTTTGCATACCCCGATAGCGGGCGATGATCACCGGGGCAATACTGTCTGGCACCCATAAATCGCACTCTGCGCCGATCCGGAAATACCGAGGGTCACGCGAGGCCTGATTTAACCCGTGAAAGCCGGTGACAATCAGCTGGCGCGCCCCTTCCGACTTTGGCTCAGCAATACAAGCCTGCAGCCAGTCGACCGTGTACTCTAAATCAACCATGTTGACCTCTGAGCCCAGAATCTTGGCGATACGCGTCTGTCGCGCCGTATGCAAATCAATGTTGTTCATTTTAGAGCTCGATTAAAGAGGTGATTCAGACCGGCACACGCCGCGCAATATTTCTCTTTTGCCGCATTAGCGCCTTCATCCGCTGAAAAAGGACGAAGAGATAGATATAGACCGGCACCATCAACATGGAATCCACCGAAAAACTGGCAGTGGTCGTTTCAGGGATAGAGCGGACGGTAAAGAAACACATGACCGCCCCCGCCTGCATAAAGAGTTGCGCATCCAAAGGCTCCATATATTTGCGCCACCGATAGAGCTTATAAAAAAGCCACCAGCCCACAAACCACGATATCATATAGGGAATAAAGCCTAGAAAGCCCGCGTTCATCAGCGCCTGCAGCTCCGAATTATGGACATGCTCACCGATAGTCATGCGGTCGGCCCAGTTGCCCCGGCCGATAAGCGGATGCTCCAGGATCTGCTCCCAGCCATGTGCGTAGGCCCGCGTGCGTCCCGTCATGGACTGGAACTGCTCTACCGTCTGCCCCCGTAGGACCTGCTCTTTAACCTTGTCCATGACAAATTCCGACTTCCCGGCACCGACAAGACCGAGGAACACCAGAAAAACCAGGGCATACGCCCGCCACGAGGAACGTGAAAAAATGAGCAGCAGCGCCATGCCCGCAAAAAAACCAAATATGCCGCCGCGGGACTGCATCGTCCAGACAATCCAGGCACAAAACGCCAGGGGTAACGCAAACACCCAGCGGATCTGTCCGTTCCCCTGCCAGATCAGCGTAAAGCACAGCAGCCCGGCAACTCCGAACCAACGCGCCAGCCCAGAAGAACGAGTCATATTCTGAATTTGACCGGCAATACCGTAGCCTTCAGTCAACTGATCCCGCAGATAAACATAAATCAGCACATCAAAAAGAGCCAAAATCAGCCAGGTGGCAACCAGCAGGACCACTTCCGGCCGAGCAACCCGCGCCCCCCGATGAGAAAAGAACGTGCAGGGGATCAGCAGGTTCATCAGAAAGGCCAGCCCAAAATAAAGCGAGGCCTCGAAATCGAGCGAGAATCCTGAGGCCAGCAGGGCCAGCAGACCGTATCCGCTCAGCCAGGCCGCCGGATTGAAGTAGTGTAGTAGCGGCCTTGCCCTTCTCCAAAACAGCAGCCCGATAAGCGGGAGGATGTAGGGCATAAACGCCCGGAAGGCATTCGCCATTTCGACTGGAGTGGATATGTCCCGCAGATTCCAGTATCCGGAATTGAGATTCGCCCAAGCGAGGGTCCATAAAAATATGGGAAGTCCATAGGGCTTTAACAACTTAATGAATTGGTTAGAAATTATCATTCCCCTGAACAACATCCTTCGTAAATCTCATTGAGAGCACAGACTTTATTCTCCCAGCTATATTGACAAATTCTCCGCGATGCCCCCTCCCCCAATTGTTGTCGAAGAGGTTCATCCCACATTCGCTCGATTGCCCGGCGCAGCCCTTCAACAAAACAACCAATATCTGTAATGGGAATTTTTACTCCACATTCTCTGGTAATGACGTCTGAAAACCCACAATGGTCGGGCGCGATCACAGGTTTGCCGAGGGTCATCGCTTCAAGTAAAACAGACGATGTCAGATCTTTCAAACTCGTAATCACAAAAACATGAGATGAAGCCATCACCTCCAATGCCTGCTCACGAGGAACTAAACCGTGGAAAACACAACGGGCTTGAAGGCCAAGGGAGTTTGCCAGTTTTTTCCAAAAACTGGAACAAGGTCCCTCACCAAGCACATGTAAAAACCAGCGCATATTCTCCGGCAAACGGGCCAAAGCCCGTAGCAACAGCGGTAACGCCTTTCCGGGAAGATGTTCACCACTCCAACATAGTTGCAAGGGGTCATGATCCAAACGCTCATTGACCGCTACCATTCGCTCGAAAGGTGGTGGACCGATTTCACAGACAACTCTGCTCTCCACCCCATACCATTTTTCTATTTCCTGTCGGATACCTGTGGTCGCTGCGATTATTGAGTTAGTGGCAGCAGCCTTTGCAAACGCCTTTTGGGGATGTTCCAGGTACTTTTTATCCCAGGTGTTGATCAAATTGCGGAACGAATAGTAAATAGCACCATACATTCCCAAGAGCGGCAAGAAATGTTTGGGGGTATTCTCCAGGCCACCGACAGGCCCCCAAACAAAGGGGCAACTCAGTTGGTAAAAGCGACCGGGGAAACGAAATCCCACATAGGTAATTAAATGACATAAATCATAATTATTGGATCCGTGAAGCTTATTTGCCAGAGAAAAGGCGTTACCCTGCCACAAGCGGTAGGCCCAGTTCATGATCAGCTTAAAAGGCGAATGTTCAATCCAATTCCATAGTGAAGATTTTTTCTGATAATGCCATGGTCTGTTATGGGGAAAATAAAAGGTCATTCGTTCACGGTAGCAGGGATTATCGGCAAGCCACCGCTCAATGTCCACCCGCTCAAATTCAGCCACAATCACATGAACCTCATGGACCTCGGCAATCATCTTGACCCAACCCCAGCCAACTCCGTGCTCGGACCCGCGGTACGGATTACAGGCATACGCGATCGCGAGAATTCTCATTTTTCGACTATTCTCCATACGCTATGTGCTGCTTCCAAAAATCCATTTTTGTCGGCCATATTTTTTTACGAGACCGTCTCTCATAAAGCGTGGCAATATTTTAGGGTTCGCATTCGTATTTCAAAAAAAGGCGTCGATATTGCCTTTTGCCCGCTCGAACTGTCCGGAAGCAATGCTCATGCAAAAGCGGATACACATGGCCAAGCGGAAAGACGCCATGGAAAGCCCGTGCTTTTTCACAATATAAAGCCGGTTACGGACCTCGATCCTGCCAAAATGCACCGCCGATCCCCGCCCGGCGGAAGAATGAAAATGATCAAATTTCGCCTCCGTCACCACCGTCATCCGATATTTCCGGCTGATGGAATAGGAAAATTCCAGATCCTCCAGATAGCTGTAGCCGTCAAAAAAATCATCGAACGGAAATTCCGCCAAAACGTCGCGACGAACCACGGCTGCCCCACTCCCCATCCACTCTACATTTGCATTTTCAGTCATAGGGCCATACAGATTTTGCCAACCCGATGGAGCCACCCCACCCGGACGACTCGTATACAGCCCAAGTTTTTGACTCAACCATGATTTTTTAAAGGCCGATGGACGGTCATCATGCTCATTATCGGTGTTGTAAAATGTAGCCGCACCGAGCGGCGGGGCCGTAGAGGTCAAAGGGGCCACATCTAAATTTTCACCCCCTTGCGTCATCGTACTTTGGTTCGCCCAAAAGGCCATCATTTTTTCAACGGCATCCCGATGTAACACCTGATCGTCATCGAAGAAGCAGACCAGGTCGATATCGTCACGCAACAGCGCCTCCCCCCCGTTGCGCTGTCCGGCGGCGGACGGCTTATCCGTCCAGCGTTTGTACTCGATCTTCAATGCTGGAAACTCGTCCACCACAGCCGATACCGGCTCACCACTGGCATCGACAACGATGACCTGATCCGGCCGCCGTGTCTGCGCCATAAAGCTGTGCAGCATTTTACGGATATCTTGGGGACGGTCTTTGGTGGGGGTTATAATTGCTAACTTCATAATTATTGGACAAAAATAAGCTCAACAAAGATTGTATAAAGATAATTACAATTTTATTCGATTTTTCCAATACACTCTATTTTTTGTAGCGAAAAGCATTTCTTCCTATAACGCTCCAGGGCACCTCTGACAAACTGAGTATTGCGCTCAAAACAAAAATAAAACAAAAAACCAATCAACAACAATACTCCGGAAATCGTTCCGAACTTCAACCAATCAGCTATTCCCGCTGTTGCATTGCGTGCCCCAAGACCGGCATGTCTGTTCAACAGTTCGATCAATACCTTCATGACTGGATAATGGATTGCATACAAACTAAAGGAAAAAGCCGCCAAGCATTTCCAGAAGGCACTTGCCGTCGGCCAGTTTGGCAACGACATCGACCTCCAGCAAAGAATTATTCCACCGAAGAGAACCCCGGTCGCATATTCACCGTAAATGTTCTTCGCCCAAGACCCGTAGATTACCGCCACACCGAATACAACAAGCGTCAAGGGTAAAAAGAACTTCGGGACTTTGAACTCAGGGACCGCCCGCAACATTGCCCCAAATATCCAAGAGGAAAAAGGCTCATGATTTTCGGCACGGTGATCGTTGTAATCAGCAGCAATGATATTACCAACAGCTTTTTCAAAACTCCTTTTGAAAAAAACAGCAACACCACCGGCCACAACAGATAATACCAAAATTCATTGGCCAAGCTCCAGAGTGGAGGATTACTTCCAAATGGTGGACCAGCAATCGTTTACAAAAACAGTAAGTTTCCAGCAAACGCCTACCAGGTCAGAGATTCGGATGAGGGGTGCATGTCAGCTCCCACGGCCAAAGATCAAGCCCCCCCTACTAACAATGCTGGAATCAGAGCCACATACATACTTGTTATGCGTCTGCTGAAATACTCGCTGAAACGACCCCTTTGCTCAGGATTTCAAGACATTGCCGCCCACCAGGAATCCACTCAACACGAAGAAAACCATGACAGCCTCATGCCCGAATCGCATCAGAACAAAGCCAAGAAAATTGAGGGCATTCCTAAACACGGGAAGCAGATCTCCGTAGGCCACGAAATAATCGTTACGAACATGCCCCAGCAAAACAGCTAGAGCAGCCAGCGCGCGCCATGTCCAATCGCCACGACAAACCAGAATCTATATTGAAGCATTCATTGCACTGAAATATCTCCATCCAATTGGCCGCTTGCTCGAAACCAATCATCCACGATCTGCCGGATCTGTCCACAAAATTGCTCGGTTGAAAACTTACTCTTCTGAGGCGCCAGCCCGTGAAGTATCCTCTGTTGTAGATTCTCATCCCGCAGGACCGCAACAATTTTATGTACGGCGTCATCAACCGAAGCAAACTGGAGTTCTTTCAAAGGGACGATTTCGGTCTGCCCGCCGGAATCAGGAATAAATGGGATGCATCCTGCCTGGAGCATTTCGGCGACGGTGATGCCGAAGGCTTCATGCGGACGGGTATGAATAGCAAACTTTGACTCGGTCAGCAGGGCATCCTTGTCCGCGCCACTTTTTCGTCCGTGCAGCGTGATCCACTCTTTCCCCTCGCAAAGGGAACGGATGAACCTGCCATAAGGGTCATTCCCAACACCGCCAATTAAGTGAAACTGTAGAACGTGACCCAATTCACGCACTTTTTCCAAAATCTCAATCTGCTGCTCGATCCGTTTTTCTTGCGCAACACGACCAATAGAGACAAAACTGAACGTTTTCTCTCCCCGCGGCACCCCCCTGAACTCCGATTGCACGGCAGGATAGACATTGCCATCGCAAACATACCCATATTTGTCTTTGATAATTCCCGCGGACCACAATGAGTTGGATATGATTGTTTCCGAACCGTCAAAGAATGTTTTTTGTGATCGCAAAGGCCCCCCCACGCCCCCACATACCGCGAGGTATATCTTTCGAAGAAGATTTGCTTTATGGATATACTTGGCTCCCTTTTCCGGCATGGGATCAAACTGATTTGCAAGTTCCCGATCCCAGACAAAATCGGCAATAAAATGAAGCGCGGGAACGCCCCAGTCCGCCAGGTTATAACTGGAGATGCAAAGGTCATACTCCCGGCCAATCCGCTTGGTAAACCGGGAGTAAAAGGCGCCACGCAGGGCCGCAATCCCTGAACTGTTTTTCATAAAAAAAGGCACAGGGATAATTCTTATGCTTACTTCATCGACACCTACTGATGTTCCATAAAACTGGTTGAGGTCATTCAGATTTACATTCCGAGTTGTGACAAGCGTTACATTGAATTTGTCTTTCAACGTTTGAAGCAGCCACATTGCACGAGCTTCTGATCCGCCATATCCCATTGTGGGATGACCTATCGCGACCTTTTTCATCGATTCACCAATAGCCATCAATTTAATACCTTTTTGATAAAGTGCGATGAACCATACTTCTTCAAAAACGCACGGAGTTGTTCGTCATTCCTATTGTTATCAACATATTTAGTACAAAGAGTTGAATAATGCGACAGCATCCTAGACCTTTGAATAGATATAAAAATCGGCAAATGATCCTTTCTTAGTATTACCATTGAATGGGTACTTGTTGGGAATATATTTCAAAAGTTTCCACTCTGTCGTGTTATCTGTTATCCATTTAGTGAAATTACGATGTCTTACGTGCGGCGCTGCCGTGTCATCTGGATTTTCATCACTGTTTGAGGAGTATATGACTACAAACCTTTCGGAAGAATCGAACAACCTGTTCATGTAGTCTGCAAAGATGCTATCTTCAACTAGGTGATAAATAACGTCTAAAGATAAAGTCACCTCGGCGGTTTCACCGCTGTACTCTTCCATAAGTTTAAAGTTTTTTGTTTCATCATCTATAAACCTTCTAGAACACATGGACGTTGCTTTTGGGCTTACATCAAATCCAATATATTTTGGGTAAAGCGCCAAACCAAGTTGATTGCCATCCCCACACCCATACTCGATAACTGATGTAACCCCATTCTCGAAAACAAATGTGTTCAATATTTCGGCTTTGAACTCGGCAAGCTGGTTATAGGAACCATCCCCTGAGTCCCCCCCCCCCTCGTACCTGTTTTTCCAATAATTTTCTGAACCTTGAAAAGGCTTTGGCGGGTTGATCCAGGTACGGTAAATGCTACGAGCGACAGGCCCGACGACAGGAATATTCTTAATAACCTCTTTTAGATACATACATTTTGCTCCACTCAGCGACAGCTTTAATCTGCGGATCATTCCCCTCTTCCATGAAATTAAAAGAAGACAACGTCCGATTGTTCTTAATTTTGATTTCCCAAATCCGGAACGTTGCTTCAGCCACTTTTTTGCACTGTACGCCAGCCAGCAGAGACATCTCCTTGAGCCACACATCATCGGCCTTGGGACAAAGTTTTAAAAATACATTTTCATTCAACACTTCAGGATGCAGATGGCCAGGCGCATACAATACGCCACCACCGCTTGTAGGAAACAGATGCATAGACGGACCTTGATACCCCGGCGCCAGAAAGTTCCACTGGCGATATGGTAGTACATTCCCTGAAGAGTCGTATGTGATCAAATGAGCACGATGGCAATGCACATACTGAGGCTCCAATCGATAAGCATCGTACAGGCCGCGTAACCATCCGCGAGGATAGAAAATATCATCATCGGCAGTGACGATAAGAGCATCCGGGTACACATGCAAAGTAGGAACGATTTTTCTGAAGGACCGAATATCCCGGCACCACCGGATATCGAGACCACGGCGCTGCAAACGAACCAAGGACAAGGGAAGGCTCGCCTT
The DNA here is from genome assembly GCF_016919065.1 of Desulfobulbus rhabdoformis. GTDB lineage: Bacteria > Desulfobacterota > Desulfobulbia > Desulfobulbales > Desulfobulbaceae > Desulfobulbus > Desulfobulbus rhabdoformis. Next base: position 43,729 of record NZ_JAFFQA010000001.1, read on the forward strand.
CTCTAGCTTGGGACGATTTGGATTTTCGCTTTCGCTGAGCCACAAGATGATGTGGTCTGGCTGAAGATTTTGCCGTAAAAGGCTTTCAATGCACAGGTGAACCTTACCAATCCGTTCAGGGATGGTGGTCAGACTTACAATGAGTTCGGGGTCTCGCTTTACGTCAGTAACCCCTGCATGACGACCAAAAGCAGACAGAAAACGGTAGGAATATTCGATCGTCAGATACCCTAAATACCAGTAAAGGCGACGCAGCGGAAGAAATATCCGCAGGAGTGGTCGATAGAAAATTGAGTTTTTAAGCCATTCTTGTCGACTCACCAAGTTATTTCCCCGAACAGAATATTTTCGTGCAATCCGCGAGCACCTCGGTTGAAGGAGCACAACAAGCAATCAAGCTCAACGACTCATTCAGCGAGGATGTTCCATAGGAAAAATCGTCGATCGAAAATTGCGCCATAAATTTGTCGCTTACAAGACCTGCTCTCTTACTTTGGGAAGTAGCTCGGATGGTCCGAAAAAAATCCGCCACTGAACCTGGAAGAATTTTTTTAATCTGGCTTTTGAAATTTGTACTATTCGTAACATAAATATTATCTCTGGCAGCAACGCATCGGTTAAACTCAATCGAATAAGCTCTCTCGGAAGCGAATTGACCGAAAACTTGAACGTGTGGAAAATAACCATGCAGAAGTTCTTCCAATTCAACAGCACGGAACTCATGTACGTGAAACCGATTCCAGGGCTTTTCCCCGGGATTGACACGGATAGCCCCATTAGGAGTGGTTAATAATAATAGTCCATCGGGCTTAAGAACCCGACGAATTTCGTTAAAATAGGCAGAATACTCTGGCAGGTGCTCAACAACCTGAAAACTGGTAACCACATCAAAAGATTGATCCCCAAAGGGCAGAGAAACACCATCAACTAATTTGAATGACAAATTTCCTCTCAGATATCTCGCATTGCCGACCTCAAGAGCCATGGGGGATACGTCTACACCTACAATCCTGTTACAGGATTGACTCAGGAGGTTCGTCCCATATCCGCTATTACAACCGAGATCAAGGACATCCTTACCCTTCACAATTTTTTGAGCCTTTACGTAATCCGATTTGTGCATCAAATAAAGTACAATTTCCTCAGCCGAAGAAAATCCTCTGTCCTAGACAATCTCGTGTTTTTCCGCTTGAAGTTTAGTTATATCATTATTCGCCATGCGGCATTCTCTTATTAAAATTTTTGGAATTTAATTTTTATTAAACTTTTTTTAAAACAAGTTGTTTTGCATAGTGTATCAAATCTGTATTAATCCTATACGACATGAGAAAATAAGACAGAAACATCGAAAGGGAAGAAAATGTAAACGTGAACCATACCCCTCCCCAGGAAAAGAGGTAGTGGACCAGTGTCCCTATCGCCGTCATCGCAAGAGTAGAATACATGGGATACTTAATACCATCAAAAAAATGATGGAGTTCTATACAAGTCCCAGATGTGGAAAAACGAACCAACGGGTAGATCATTAATACCGTGGCGATGGAGTAGGACAATGCGACACCAAGAGCTCCATAGGGCAATCCGACAAAAAATGAAAATACTAGCCACGGACAGGCCATGAGCCCCCATTGAAACATTCGCTTCGTTCGACCGAGTGTGGTGTAAAGGAGCCCCGAAATATTTCCAATGGGCTGGACAAAAGCAGAGACCGCGAGAGCGGTAAAGATAGGTATGGCACCTTCCCACTGCGGGCCGAGAAAGATCAAAATGATTTCACGCCGGCAGACGATCATCCACGCAACGAGCGGAAAGGTCACGAAGGTAATAACGCTCAATATTTTTACGAAAAACAAGCGAAATTGTTCTGGGTTATCTTGCAACCGGCTCAGCGCTGGCGCTGCGGTGGCGGCAATGGGGGCATTGATCTGCGACAGCGGCAGCAGCAGCAGACTGTATGCCTTGGCATAGAGGCCAAGAGCGCTACCGCCCCACGCATAGCCAATCAACGTATTATCCGCATTACGGGCAAAATAATTTACAAAGCTGAAACCTGTGAGATAGCCGCCAAATTTCAACATTGACCGGGTCCCAACCCCACGCCGAGGTCGCCCGGGAAACCAGCGGCAATTCAGCCAGCAAAAGATGGCAAAAAGAATCTGCTGCGCAGCCAATTGTGCGATCAGGGCCCAATACCCAGCCCCCATAAAGGCTAGGACAACTGCCACAGTTAGAGCCCCGGCTCGAGAAATTATCTGGATCAACGCCAAGGCACCAAACCGCATCTGCCGACACAGAAGTGCCTGGTGTTGTACAGTTAGACCATCAAATATAAAAACACTGGATATAGCCAGAGTAATCAGAGCGAGACGTGGTTCGTGATAAAACCAGGCGACAACCGGGGCCAATGCAGCCACCACCAGCATAACCAGGACGCTCAATAATACGTTTATCCAAAAGAGCGTGCTGACTTGCTCATGAGTAACGACATCCTGCTGGACGGTAGCCATCGACAGTCCGGCGTCCTTGAACATGGCAACGAACCCAGTTACCGCCGTCACCATGGCAACCAGGCCAAAGTCTGCCGGAGTCAGCATCCGCGCTAAAATAACCGTGGATCCAAGGTTGAGGATAAAACTTGCGACCTGAGCACCAAAGGTAGCCACTCCGCCCCGTACCGTTCTCCCCTTGAGATCTTCGAGCAGATGCGAGGTATCGAAGTGGTTCCGAACTGTAGTGCGAGAGTTGGTCATAATATATAGCCCTCTTTTTTAGGGCATCGAATTTTCGAGGGAAAAAGGTGTCAGACCCCAATTTTCTCATTTAAGAAATCCATCAGGTCATCTCGCCAGCGGAACATGACGACCAGAGACTAGTTGAAGAGAAATGGCTTGACTAGCTGTGCCATTCGATTTAGTTCACCTTCATTATGTCTCAAAAGTGCATGCTTCCATAATGTGTCTGTATTTTCAGAAGGGGGAATTGGGGTCAGACCTCAATTCCCTCATAGCCCTATTTCACCGAATTAAAATGGATGTAATCCACATGCCCGGTATACTCTCCTTCGTCTCGGATGAAGTGCCTCCCGCACCCCTTGCACCCCGGTATCGCATTGCATCCTTCCAAGCTTATGCACCATGTGTCTGTTGGGAGGCGTGCTCATCCCAACCTACGTCACCTTTCATTCCCTTCAACCTCACGGCGCAGCTGCTCGATTTCCTGCCGCAGGGTTTCGTATTCGGCCAGCTTGCGATTGAGGAAGGCCGTTGCCACCACCGCCTTTTCCTGGAGGCCTTGAGTGGGTGAGCAGGTAGGTTGGGGTGAGGAACGAACCCCAACAGCATCATTCTCTTTCGCCATGGCGGTTTTTATCGTTTTCGTGGATACCAGCGTCGCGGTCAGACGGTCGGAGGCAATTACCCCTCAGGGGTCGTGCCTCGCCCGACGTGACTTCTCATCCCCCCGGCTACAATTTTCAACTCCAATAGCTTGTCGACAAGAACTGCCCATACCGTCTCCAAATCAATACCGAGGTAATCATGGACTAAAACATTCCTTAATCCAGCTATTTGAGCATTAGGCAGAGTCGGTCATCTTTCATAATGACTGGGCCTCGTTCAAAATTTTCTCCCTCAAATACCAATGGAGCCCACGTTCCGTAACAATATCAACTTTGCGTTCCAAAAGTTGCTCAAGTTGAATGAGCGCTCCCCCTATATCAAGCAACGAGCATCCGGTTTCGAGATCAACAAGAAAGTCAATATCACTGTTGGGCGTATCCTCACCACGGGCCACCGAGCCAAATATTCGAACATTGAGCAAACCATGGGCGTGAGCAATATTGAGAATAGCCTGTTTGTTCCTCTGGATGGCTTGGAGTTGGCTCATTGGTCACCTGCCATTCCCTTCAACCTCGCGGCGCAGTTGCTCGATTTCCTGCCGCAGGTTTTCGTGTTCGGCCAGCTTTCGATTGAGGAAGGCCGCCACCACCACCGCCTTTTCCTGGAGACCTTGAGGGGTATGGAGTTCGGTGTCGAACGGTGGGCAAGCAAACAGACGCTTGACCACCCTACCCGAGGGATCACACTGTTTCTTCTCGACCAACCAAGTCATGATAGAGGTTTTTAACTGCAGCACCTGACATCCTTTTTTGCTCTCACGAAATAGACGTTCAGAAAGCTGACGGTCTTCCGATCCAGAGACCACATCCGCACTCCTTCCTCTCTGATTTTTTCTTTGCCGTACAACTTTTTGAGCAGATGCCAATCGGCCAGATCTCCTCGAGAAACAACTCGCTCTCTAATAAAGCGACTATGGCCTTCGATATCCAGGGAACTGCATAGAGGTGCCCCGTAATCGCTTACATGTATTTTCTTGGGTTCGTGCCTCGCCTACTCCACTCCATAATACCCGCCCGTTTTTTTACTTCCACGATATTCAATCAGGCCTTGGCGTTTGAGTTCGGCAATCCATCGTTCTATTGTTTTTTGTGGTCTGTTGAGATGTTGGGTGAGATGAGGGATACGCCTTCCCGGTGTCAGCCTAATTTCCTTCAGTAACAATCCTACACCCTCAGTTATTCCCTCAGTTATTCCCTCACGGGTATTGGAGGATGAAATTTTCTGCTGCTGATATTTTAACCAGACCAGAAACCCATCCCCACTTTCCTGGTAAGAAAATTCCATGGTTGGGTAGTTGGTGATTTCATCTCGAACTCGGATAAAACCACTCCCATATTTTTCTATGTCCCGTGTGAGGTAGAAAGCTTCGGCAATCAGCTTGTTGCGGGCGCGTGATTGATAATCGTCGCGTTGCAACTTCTCGATTGTCAGGTCACCGAACAACTTGCCGGGGTTAAAAAAAGATATGGCATTGTCAAATATCTTAATCTGGGTGTCGACGGGGCTGGTATAATCCCTGTGCACAATTGTATTGAGGAGCAGCTCGCGAAGTGCGGGCAGAGGATATTCAAAAATCTCCAGCCGTTCGGCCTCACCGGAGATTTCAAAGGCAACCTTCACATGGGAGAGAATGAAGCGCATGGACTCTTCGACCACCTCAAAGAGCGTACCGCGAATCATTCGATCATCAATGATGGTCGTGGGGGTTTTGAAACGGCCTATATACACCGCATACGGTGGCACATCCTTGCCAAAGAGCAAAATTGCTGCGCGTGCGGGTTTATTTCCTTGCAAAAAACCGAGTTTTCCCAAAACTGTATGCCAAGCCCCTTCTCCCTTGAAACGCCCGCCTTCCTGCGTTAAATGGGGTCAGACCACAATTTCCTCATGGCCTTGTTTCACCGGATTTAAATGTATGTAATCTACATGTCCGGCATACTCTCCTTCGTCTCGGACGAAGCCCCCCCTCTCAAACCTTGCACGCCGATATCGCATTACATCCTTCCAAGATTGTCGTTCTCGTAAAAAGCCCCGAGAACGACGATTCGAGCTTCGTAACCTACTGAATTCACGATGCGCAGCTCCTGGAGAGCTGACTTTTTACGAAGCTATCAAGATTAATACAGAATGTATTTTCTCGGGTTCGTGCCTCACCTACTTCACTCCATAATACACGCCTGTTTTTTTTCTTCCACGATATTCAATCAGGCCTTGACGTTTGAGTTCGGAATCCATCGTTCTATTGATTACTGTGGTATGTTGAGGCGTTCGCTGAATTGAGGGATACACCTTTCTCATTCGAAACTACATCACCTTCCATCCCCATCAACCTCGCGACGCAGTTGCTCAATTTCCTGCCGCAGGGTTTCGTATTTGGCCAGCTTTCGATAAAGGAAGGCGTTGCCTCCACCGCCTTTTCCTGAAGGCCTTACGGGGTAAGCAGGTAGCGGTAGGCCATTTTGTTTGAGCTGTTCCAGAAATTGTTGACCTTGCCCCACCCCTTGTCGACCAGGGCCCGCAGGCAATAGTTGACCTTACCCAACTACATCCCAAGTTCCCGGGACAAGGCACGCTGCGTGATCTCGGGATTTTGTTCGATCTGCGGGATGACCTTGTAGGTGATTTCGTCGCTCACTTGGGTTGTTGTGGGGCATGAGTTGAGGGCAGTCGTTCATTACGTGAACATATGCGTCTTTATACTTTGACGAGGGGTGGTGTCAAGGGAAAATATTGAGGAATGATGGTCAGATGGGACCGCACGTTGGAGTTCATTACCCGCCCCTCTTCAATGGATCCCGGTCTGCGCGGGGATGACGGAAGAGCGAGGCTGTTGAGGCGGTAGACGGTTACCCAAACAACAGTCTTCTCCCTGGATGCAGGGCAGCGGAATAACTCGGAACACACGGTGGGCAAGCAAACAGACGCTTGCACCACCCTACCCCGGGGGGTCACACTGTTTCTTCTCGACACACCAAACCATGGATGGCGTCACTGTCGCCCCCCATCTGCTTCGCTCCTCATTTCAAACTGTACCACGCAGTAATTGTGCCAAATCGGCTTTTATTTGCTCCCAAGTAATTGCCACAAGACTCAATGGATCAGGGTCCAGGTCGGCATCATCGAAATAAGCGAGACTTTTGGTTACGGTAAAACTGTTCAATTTCTGGTATTTTTTCTCAAAAAAACCGAGCATATCCTGCAGGGTAAAATGCGAGAGCAGGGCATGAACATCGTAAAAATCTTTTTTGGCTCCCCGGTTGGCAATGGCATTGAGTTTCATCGCCGCAATATCTTCAAGAGCAAAAAAGCGTATTCCACTTGCGGTTTTCCAAGGTTTCAACCTTGGATAGTTATGCCGCATGCAGTCCACTTTCACCGATAAGCTCTGCCATTTAATGAACAGAGCCAAGGAATTGGTCGCTGTTGAACTATTCTCAATGTCGAAAGACTCTCCAAGAGTCTCAAACAGAGCAAAGCTGTCAAACGGCTGTTCGGTTATGAAATCAAGATCAATGGATATTCGATGTCCCAAATGTAAAGCCAGGGCAGTGCCTCCGGCCAAGGCAAAGGAATTCAGCTCCTTGCAGGACGACAACTCTTCGAGTAACGAAAAAGTTCCCTTATGGATTGTTTTTAACTGCAGCACCTGAAATCCTTTTTTGCTATCCCGAAATAGACGCTCAGAAAACTGACGGTCTTCCGATCCAGAGACCGCATCCGCACTACCTCCTCTCTGATTTTTTCTTTGCCGTACAATTTTTTGAGCAGATGCCAATCGGCCAGAACTCCTCGAGAAACAACTCGCTCTATAATAAATCGACTATGGCCTTCGATATCCAGGGAACTGCATTGTATGTCCCAAAAAAGGGCTGGGTTAAATTCGAAACATGTAGGATGGGACAAGTGTGAGGGATGAACCTCAACATCATTATTATCTCTGACCATAGCAGCTATCATTGTTTTCGTGGATATTCGCCCACCCGCACTGTAATCGACCGCGCCTTGCCGTCGCGGAGCAGGCGGATATGCATGGTGGTGCTTGGCCGGGTCAGGGCGACCCGGTTGCGGACATCGAATGCACCCACTATGGCTGCGCCATCAATGGCGACGATCAGGTCGCCTTGCCGCAGGCCTGCGCGTTGTGCCGGGGAGTGGGGCGTAACGGCATGGACCAGGGCGTTGCCATGTCCTTGCTTCGCGTTTGTTTTTGGATCGGCATCCTTGAGCGCCGCTCCCAGCCAGCCTCTGACTACCTTGCCGTTTTCCTTGAGTTGCTCAGCCACGATCTTGGCCATGTTGATCGGCACGGCAAAGCCGATGCCGCTGTAGCCGCCGGTCTGGGCCAAAAAGGCGGTGTTGACGCCTATAACCTTGCCTTGAGCATCCACCAGCGGACCGCCCGAGTTTCCGGGATTGATTGCCGCATCGGTCTGGATGAAGTTTTCATAGTCGGTGATGCCGAGACTGTGCCGACCTACAGCGCTGATGATGCCTGCAGTCACGGTCTGTACATGTTCCAAGGGGGCCCCGATGGCAATGGCCCAGTCTCCGGCACGGAGAGTGCTTGAATTTCCCAAATCCGCTGCGACCAGGTGGTTGCTGTGCACATGCAGCAAGGCCAGGTCGGACAGGGGATCGACGCCGACGATCTTGGCTGGCATTGAACGTCGGTCGGAAAATATGGCGGTGACCTGTTTGGCCTTGGCCACCACATGGGCATTAGTGAGAATATAGCCATCACGACTGATGACGATGCCGGAACCGCGCGCATAGGAGGCCTGTGGTTTGGTCGGGCGTTTGGGAGCCTGTTTTGTCTGCTCACCAAAGAATTCCCGCATGAGTTGATCGTTAAAAAACTCCTGGTTGGTGGTGTCATTATTCCCCTGTTCATCCGATGTTTTTTTCACACTGAGATGCACGACCGCGGGCTTGACCAGTTCTATCATGTCGGCAAAACCGGCTGCGGGAGGCAAAGTAACAGAACCGCTGGCAGCTGGGGAAACCAATAAAACGGACACTGTCAGCAACAGGCAGAAAAATAGGATTGTAAATCCGTAAGGCATCGCAAAGCGCATGAGGATGTCACCTCGATCAATGGAAAAGGGAAAGGCGATAGGATGAACTTGTAGATTGTTCGTAACAATATCGGGCAAAAACATCAACAAGGGAAATGTGTTAGCCTGGTTAAAAGGAAAAATTGGGTATTAAAGGAGCATGTTCGATGTAAGCGATCACGGGACACCGAATCTGCGGTGTTATCGGCCTGTTTGCGTACAGGTCGCGGCACAGGCCGATGCCTAGCATCTCCGGCACCCCGTAATCGCTTACAGGTTCTAGGTTTAGCTGTATTTTGGGGAATTTCCCAGTGATCGGCTACTGTTCGATTATTTTGCTTCGATCCAATTTTCCAACCGCAGGCCTTCGACTCTTTCAAACTCACGCATGTTATTTGTGACCAAGATTAAAGATTTGCTTCGTGCATGACCTGCAATGTGCAAATCATTCACCCCGCTAGTTGTCCCCTTCTTTTCCAGATCCGCCCTGATCTGTCCATAGTGGGCAGCGGCATTATCGTCATAGGTCAAAACTTCCAAGCGGGATACAAAGTCTTCGACTTTGCGTAGGTTGTGGGAGACCATGGAGCTTTTTTCAGCCCCGTGTAAAAGTTCGGCCAACGTAATGGAACTTATGCACATTTGCTCCGCATGATCATTAAAAATGCCTAAAACCTGAATAGGCCGACGCTTGATCACATAGATAACAATGTTAGTATCCAGCATATATTTCAGCATTCAAAGGATTCCCTTTCAGACTGTTCCTGTGAAGCACGTTCCCGCATGAAATCATCCGTTACACCATCTTCAGAAAGAAAGAAGCTGTCCCATGTATTTTCCACAGGGGAAAGCACTCTATCTTTGCCGACGGTACGCACAACAACTTTCCTCACTCCCTCGGGAAACCTACTATTCAACGGCAATCTCACCGCTTGGGTTCTATTATTTACAAATACGGTTCCTACATTCATGATCAAATCTCCCTGTTCTTATGGAGCTATATAAGCAGAGTATATAGCAACAAAATGTATCGAGCAAGAGTATATTGCCTTGTGTCTTGTGACTTGAATCGTTGCGAGCGTGAGATGGACAGGGGCCCCGGAAAAATCCGTATCACCCGGTGGACAAGCAAACCGACGCTTGCGCCACCCTACCCAGGGGGATTACATTCTTTTTTCTCGACAAAGATGAATAAGGCGACAACGTTATGGAATAAGGAAAATCCACGAAGTCACGTCCATCTGGAAAAACGGACACGCCTGATTTCTTGCGATCGCCTCAATGTATCAGTATATTTGGTTCACATTTGTGGCGGGGGAAAAAAGGGCAAAGAACATGACCCGTTACCTTTACTCAGGGTGGAGGCTTATCGATGACGGATGGATCATCTGATATTCGCTGGAAACAGCGCTTTAGTCATTTTCAAAAGGCATTTCTTCTGCTAGAGCAGACTATTGCCATCCCATCCCCTTCCGATGCGGAACGGGCTGGGTTAATACAGTTTTTTGAGATGAGCTTTGAATTGGCCTGGAAGGTGCTGAAAGATTATCTGCAGGAAGAGGGGTTTCGCGTTGTCAGCCCGAGAGAAACGATCAAACAGGCATTTCAGATCGGGTTGATCAGTGATGGCCGCGTCTGGTTGGAGGCCTTGCAGGACCGCAATCTCACAGTTCATACCTATGAAGAAAAAATTGCCTTGGCTGTGGAAGAGAAAATTCGGGATGGCTATTATCCGGTGCTGGCCGCACTTGTGAAGGATTTCAACGAAAAGGACAGACAATGAGCCATGGTCTCTCCCCGCGCGATATTCAAGAAATAGTCGGTATTCTCAAAGAGTTCCCAGCTGTTGAACAGGCAATTCTGTTTGGTTCTCGAGCCAAAGGCAATTACAGGCCTGGATCTGATGTCGATATCGCGATCAAAGGCCAATCCATTGGCCATTCCTGTGTCTCTCGGCTCTCCAGCATGTTAAACGAGGAATCACTGTTGCCGTATTTTTTTGATATCGTTCATTTCGAGCAGATCAGTGATCCCGATTTAATCCAACACATTGTACGGGTTGGGGAGCCCTTCTACCAGAGATCGAGCTCTTGGGAGAAGGCGGAATCAGTGCCCCACCCTGGATCCCCGCCTGCACGGGGATGACGGAAGAGCGCGGTGGGGTGTGGGGAGGCCCCGGTATCACCCGGTGGGCAAGCAAACGGACGCTTGCACCACCCTACCCAGGGGGGCATCTCCCCCCTGATCGCGTACAATCAATTGACTGTAAACTCAAGAAATCTAACACTGTACTTGGGCCACCACCATTGGTGCCCCGAGATTTAATAATAACTGTAGATCTTATAGGTCGTGGGTGAACCAATCAAGGCGTCCACCTTGCCTTCCAACTCCGCACGTTTCTCATTGGCAAACCAACGCTGCCAATCTTCCATGGAGCGCCAGGTACTGATAACCACATACTCTTCAGGCTCATGTACATTGCGCAGTGTTTCACCTGAAATATAGCCAGGTTGCTGATTGGCAATAGTACGAAGCTCCATCAGCAATTCGGACAAGATCGGTAACAGTGAAACATCAAGCCCCTTTCCATGCCGAGCTACCTTGCGTGTCATTATAACCCGAACGATCATCAGCCCTCCTTACAACCGGTTTTAGCGATTTAATCTGGCAAACAACCTTCTCTATTTGTGGGAAATAAAAACAAAAATAGTCAGGAAGTCAACTATAACCGGTCAAGAAATAGCCACTGGGCACTCTAGCTTCACAATTTGGGTTTTCCCGCGACCTCTATTCCAGCTTGAAACGAGACTATGAGTTATGCCCAACCATCATCCCGCAAAATTTTTCAGGGTCAGCAGTACACCGGCTGCAACCGCAGATCCGATAACCCCGGAGACATTTGGCCCCATGGCATGCATCAGCAGCATATTCTCTGGATCAGCTTCCATCCCCAGACGATGACTCACCCGAGCCGCCATGGGCACAGCCGAAACACCGGCAGAACCAATCAATGGGTTGATTTTGGTCCCGGGAAGCAGGTTCATCAGTTTAGCCATGAGCACACCGGAGGCGGTACCGATGGAAAAGGCAATCACCCCCAGAAAAAGAATACCCAAGGTAGAGGCGTTTAAAAATTTCTCGGCGGTCATCTGGGCACCAACACCCAACCCCAAAAAGATGGTCACGATATTGAGCAGTGAATTTTGTGCGGTTTTGGAAAGACGATCAACCACACCACACTCCCGCATGAGGTTCCCGAGCATGAACATACCGATCAACGGAGAGGCTGAAGGTAACAATAAGATAGTCAGCGCAAGAACAGTCAAAGGAAAGACAATTTTCTCTATCTTGCCCACATAGCGCATCTGATCCATACGAATCTGCCGTTCCTTTTTGGAGGTCAGCAGACGGACAATCGGTGGCTGAATAATGGGGACCAGCGCCATATAGCTGTAAGCCGCCACAGCAATGGACCCCAGGAGTCTGGGCGATAGCTGGCTGGATAAAAAGATGGCTGTCGGGCCATCCGCTCCACCGATAATACCAATGGAAGCGGCATCGAGCAGATCAAAGTCAATGCCCGGCACATACTTGGAAAGGGCCAAGGCCCCAATGAGGGTGGTAAAGATACCAAACTGGGCGGCTGCTCCCAAAAGCGCTGTTTTGGGGTTGGCCAGCATGGGCCCGAAATCGGTCAGGGTACCTATGCCCATAAAGATGATCAGAGGAAAGGCTCCGGATTTAATACCAACGGTATAAATATAATAGAGAATACCACCATGCTCGTTCATCCCTGCCAGGGGAATATTGGAGAGAATGGCACCAAAACCGATGGGGAGCAACAACAGGGGTTCAAACTCCCGGGCTATGGCCAGGTATAGGAGCAAAATACCTACACCGATCATCAGTAGCCGCCCAAGCCCTTCTGTCCAGTGCCCATGGGCAGGAAAAATGAACTGGGTAATGCCTGTTGCCTGAATAAACTGGCGCAACATCTCCATCATATCCGGCATAGCCTGCAGACCAGCCCCCTCCCCTGCCTGCCCAGCGAGTACGCAGGCTAAAGGGCTACAAACAAAAAACACCGCAAGTGCGGTGCTTAAGCTCAGAAGATATTTTTTCATAATCAAAACCGAAACGGTAGAGGCTCAGCCAAGAGTGACAAGGACTTGCCCGGCCGTCACCGTTTGGCCTTTACTGACCTCAACGGATTTGACCACACCATCCTCGGTGGCATAGATGGGAGATTCCATTTTCATGGCCTCAAGAATGACCACGGTTTCGCCTTTTTTCACCCGGTCACCTTCAGCACAGAGGACCTCGTAAATGTTGCCGGGCAGGTGGGTGCGCACCTCAACGGTCTTACCTGAGGCCCCCCCCTCAGCAGCAGGCTGATCGCTTCGCCGGACCTCCGAAACCTCGCCGGTCTCATCTTCAACCTGGACATGATAGGTAATGCCGTCAACAGTGACTTTGTAGCGGGATATTGCATTCATAAATCTTTATCCTTCAGTTAACACAAGGGACCGGAATACGGTTAGAGTTCACAAATCCCTCAAAGAGAAACTCATACATCCACCCACGTTTTTCCCTGTGACCTGACACCATTCATTTCACAGGGAAAAACGAGGAAAACGACTCTTACCTATTGCGAAAAAATCCGCCTAAGGCTGAACGATTTCTAAAAAATAGGCTACTGGCCCGCCACCCAGAACGTGGATTTGCATCTGTAGGCCGTTCCATCTGCGCATACTGCCTGGGAACAACATGCGGACGCAGAGTCGGGGGCGTTAAGGGCATACTCGGTTGCTGTACCTGAAGTACGGGCCTTGCAGTCTCAGCCTCCCTGCGAGCCCGATGTGCGGCAATGGCTGCGTTAATAACCGCCATGACCCGTTTGATTTCTTCATCGGCACGCAGCGTATTGAGCTTTTTCTTGGGCACGGCCAGGTATGCAGTTTCCTCTTTTACAGTAAAGGAATGCAATACCCGTGATGCCAATTTGATGACAACAACCAGCAAACTCAAAAAAACAAACACAAAGCCAATCCCCAGCAGGGTCAGCTTGATACCTTCAACAATCATTTTCTTCTCAGCCTCTTAGGTAAAACGACGTTCCCCCCACTTGCACAAACAACGAAGCACTTACCGCTCCGGGGGATTGGGAACGAGAAGCACCGGTATAGGGCTGTAGCGCAGCACACGCCGAGCCGTCGTCCCCATGACATCGGAATGGAAAAAACTATGGGTCGATTTTCCTATGACGATCATCTCCGCATTGTGTTCTTCAGCAACCCGCAGGATCTCTTTGCTGGGATAAGAGCCGCTGACGACGATGATTTCGGTTACAGGTATACGGTTAATGTTATAGGCCTCGATTTCCTCCTCTTTGAATTGCTGCAGCTGCTCCTTCATGGAATCGAGCATCTGCTGCATTCCCTCCTGATGAATTTTTTCCGCATCTTCCTCGGAAAGATAGGAATCCATCAGGGAGAGGGCTGAACTGCCCAAGGGGGGGACCACATGCACCATCAAAATTCGGGCTTCATAACGGCGTGCCAGGCTCACAGCCATCCGAAAGACAGGACGGGTCTGTTCACCAATATCAGTTGCATAGAGAATAGTGTTGACGTCTGGACGTGGGACCATGGCGTTTCTCCTTAAAACAGCACAAGCCCGCCATCCTCCAGTGGATGGCGGGCTTGCAAACAGTCGTTAATTATAGCCCTGAAGCTTATCGATATATTCCGGCAGAAAAAGTGAAATTTCCGGGATGTAGGTGATAAGCGCAAGAAAAACGAGCAACAGCATGAGCCAGGGGAACGAGGCTCGAATAACCCAGCCGATACTCTTGCCGGTAATACCGGCGGTGACAAAGAGATTGAGGCCAACCGGCGGGGTCAGCATACCTATCTCCATGTTGACGACCATGATGATACCCAGATGGATGGGATCAATCCCCAGTTTAACGGCGATGGGAAAAAGAATCGGGGCCATGATCAGCAGAATTGCTGAGGGCTCCATGAAGTTACCCGCAGCCAGCAGCAACAGGTTGACCACGATCAGAAAGGACCAGGACTCAAGCCCCATCCCCAGGATCATCTCGGCCAGATGGTGGGGAATTCGTTCGCTGGTCAGCACATGGGCAAAGAGCATGGCATTGGCGATGATGAAGAGCAGCATGATACTCACCTTGGAGGCATCGAGCAGAACCTTCTTTACATCCTTATCGCCAACACATTTGGGCAGGGCGATCAGTGACTGCAGGCTATTACGGGCCAGAATGGAACCAAATCCTTCACCCTCTTTTCGCCAGGGGATGTGTTTCATCGGACCGATATCACGGTAGCCGAAGATAGCAACGCCAAAGGCATAGATGGCCGAAACAGCAGCAGCCTCGGTGGGGCTTGCGATACCGCCATAGATGGAGCCAAGCACGATCACGATCAGCATCAGCCCGCCCATGGCAGAACCCATGGAGCTAAAAACTTCGCGAAAACCTGCCCAGGGGAGTGCTGGGATCTTTTTGATGCGGGCAACAATATAGATAGCCAGCATCAAGAGACCGCCCATCAACAGGCCCGGAATAAACCCGGCCATGAACATACGCGCGGCAGACTCTTCAGTGGCCGCTGCATAGACGAGCATAACAATGGAGGGAGGAATGAGAATACCCAGAGTACCTGCGTTGGTGATAACCCCGGCTGCAAAGCTCTCAGGGTAGCCCGCGCGAACCATTCCCACGATGACAATGGAGCCGATTGCAGCAACAGTTGCCGGAGAGGATCCGGAAACCGCAGCAAAAATCATACAGGCCATAACCGAGGCCATGGCCATTCCGCCGCGAATGTGACCAACGATGCTTAGAGCAAAGCGAATGATACGTTTGGCCACACCACCTGTGGAGAGAAAGGCGGAGGAAAGGATAAAAAACGGAATAGCCAGCAGAGTGTAATGAGCTGACAACGCCTCAAAAAGTTTCAGGGCAACGGAGGCCAGGGAATCGTCGGAGAAAAAGAGAATGGTAGAAATACTGGACAGTCCCAGTGCAAAGGCAATGGGCATCCCCAGGAGCATACAAATAAGCAACGTACCAAAGAGCGCTAAAGTGGTCATGCCTTACTCCCCCCGTTTTTCAATTCTTCGACAAGTTCCATTGATTCTTTGGCTTCGTCGGCATGACGGAACACGTCGGCTTTCCCGCAGATCACATGCCAGAGAACAACGAGAAGACGGATGGAAATAAAGACAAATCCAATCACCAGAATGGAGTGCGCCATCCAGGTCGGGATGGGCAGATCTTCAAGATCAATATTAATACTTATCATCTGTTGGAGATAATCATACGAACCATAGCCTATCAGGCCGCAGTAGGCCAAAGAGAGCAGGCAGGCAATGGTTGTCAGAATTCTCCGCCCGACAGTTGAGAACAATTTAACAAAGGCATCAACACCGATATGCGATCCCTGTTTGATGCCATAGGAGCAGCCAAACAGAACAAACCAGGCCGACAGAAGGAGAGTTAATTCCTGGGACCAGATAAAGCCGCTGTTGAAGCCAAACCGCATGATCACATCCAGGAATACCAGCCCGGTTGTTGTCACGAGCAGGAGGCAGATAATCGCCTCCTCTATCTTGTTGAGCACATGCAGAAACATGAGTTTCCCCTTTTTTTGTTTAAACCCGCAGAAGCTGCCCGATTATGGGGCAGCTTCTGCGATGCACATCACCAGTAATTATTAGTTGGCTTGATTGGCGTTGTAGGCCGCATCAATAATGTCTTTGCCGATCTGTTTCTCGAATTTCTTCCAAACAGGTTTCATAACCTCAACCCACTGAGCACGCTCTTCCGGGGTCAACTCAATGAGTTCAGTGCGCTTGGAATCGATAACCCGCTGTTTGTCGTTAACGGATTTCTCATAGGCTGCCTTGTTACCGTAAGCGATGGCTTCATCCAGCAGAGTTTTGAGTTCGGTGCGGAGGTCTTCGGGCAGGCCATTCCAAAATTTAGCTGAGGTGACAACCATGTAGTCCAGGAGTCCATGATTCGACTCGGTGATATAGGGCTGAATTTCGTAATATTTTTGGGAATAAATATTGGACCAAGTGTTCTCCTGACCGTCGATGGCTTTTGTCTGCAGCAGAATAAATACCTCTGAGAAAGGCTTTTTCAGCGGTACGGCGTCAACGGCTTCAAACTGTTTGGCAAGAACATCGGAGGCCATGATACGAAATTTCAGGCCGTTTGCATCAGCGGGTACGCGCAACGGCTTGCTTGCGGAGAGTTGTTTGAGGCCGTTGTGAATATACCCCAGGCCAATCAAACCTTTTTTGCTCAGCGAGTTGAGCAGTTTCTGGCCATCAGCACCTTGCTGGAAGCGATCAACAGCCTCCATATCTTTGAAGAGGAAGGGCAGATCAAAAATCTGCAGCTGTTTGGTATAGCGGCTGAATTTAGACAGAGCCGGAGCGGCCATCTGTACATCGCCCAGCAGCATGGCCTGCAGGACCTTATCGTCACCAAAAAGCTGGGAGCTCGGGTAGACCTCAACCACAACCTTGTCGCCCAATTTCTCTTTTACCAGGTCGCGGAATTTATTGGCGGCCAACCCTTTGGGGGTATTTTCGGCGACGACGTGGGAAAATTTGATAACAATGGGACCAGCGACCGCAGAACCGGCGACCAGGGCCATAGTGACTGCAGTTGCTAAGAATGCTTTGGAAACCTTTTTGAACATACTCCCTCCTAACAAGTTGTGATGGAATAAGTCCGGTCTATCCGGACAGGCTTTGTCCAATCCTCTCGGAGCCAGGCGCAGGGCCTGCTCTGGACATCACCCTAGTGGAGCAAGAACAGGTCCAAAACGTGTAAAAACACAGATAATGTATGATTCGAGGGAGTTACCGTAACTATGGAAAAAAACAGGTAGGATGAGAATGGGTGGGAATCCCCCCATCGCCTTTAAGAAAGGCGGGAAAATCGGCACAAAACAGCCGAGAAAACGTTTGAGTTTGGGAGGGATTCTTACGATAGATACGATTATGGGGAAGACAAGGTGAATAAATAGTTTTAACACTCATGGGCAGAACATCTTAAAAAACCGGTAGTGCATTCCTGTTACATTGAGGGTCCGTGGATGGCCCGCCTCACCCCATCAAAACTTTGAAAGTGTGTGAAAAATACTTTCACATTATTACATGATACTGCTCATTTAAAATCATTTTTATCCAGGCCGTATTTACGCAACTTATCGTAGAGCGTTTTTCTGGGAATGGAAAGCGAGGCCATGACATCACGAATAACGCCCTTATGGCTGGCAAGTGCCTGCTCCAAAATGGCGCGCTCAAAGGCATCCACCTGATCGGGCAGACTGGTAATCTGCCTGGCCCCACCGCCGGACATCATCCGCTCCAGTGACCAGTTGAACTGGGCCCCCAGGAGCACATACCGCTCTGCCAGGTTCCGCAGTTCCCGAACGTTGCCCGGCCAGTCATAGGCCATGAGCAGGTTGACCTGGGCCTGCTTGGGCATGGGCACCTCTTTCTGATACCGGTGACTGGCAACCAGGAGATAATGGTGAAAGATAAGGGGGATATCCTCACGCCGTTTGCGCAGGGGGGGAATCTCAAGGCAAACCACGTTGAGCCGATAATAGAGATCCTCACGAAAGGTTCCCTCTTTGGCAGCCTCCTTGAGATCCACCTTGGCCGCGGCCACCACCCGCAAATCAAGGGGGATCAAACGATTGGATCCCATCCGTTCCACGGCCCGTTCCTGGAGAACCCGCAACAGATGCACCTGAACCTGCATGGGCATACTCTCGATCTCATCCAAAAGCAGGGTACCGCCGTCGGCATGTTCAAATTTGCCCACGCGGGCGGTACGCGCATCGGTAAAGGCTCCAGCCTCATGGCCAAAAAGCTCGCTCTCGATCATATTTTCCGCCACCGCACCGCAGTTGATAGCCACGAAGTTCTGATTGCGACGACGGGAGTGCTCATGCAAGAGCCTGGCGACCAGCTCTTTACCGGTTCCGGTTTCACCCACCAAAAGCACATCGGCATCGGTGTCGGCGATCTGGGCGATGGTGGCCCGCAGCCCTTGGGTGGCCGGGGTCACCCCGATAAAGCGCGGTCCGGGCAGGCTGTAGGTTTCAAGCTCGGTACGCAGGGCCCGGTTTTCCAGGGTGAGCATGCGTTTTTCCAGGGCTTTTGACACTGTCTTCACCAGCCGTTCCGAGGAGTAGGGCTTTTCTAAAAAATCATAGGCACCATCCCGCATGGCCTGGACAGCGGTAGACACGTCCCCGTGTCCGGTAATGAGAATAATCGGAAGATCGCTATCTTCCTCATGCAGTTTACGCTGTAACTCAATCCCGCTCATACCCGGCAGACGAATATCGCAGACCACCACTCCCGGCCAGCCATCGTTGAGTACCCGCAGGGCATCTTCTGCAGACTCATGACAGGTAACCTCGAAATCCGCCAACTCGAGCGTCTGGCGATTAGCCTGGCGGATGTGCATTTCATCATCAATAAAGAGAACGTTTTTAAGTGGTTTCATGACTGACTGATTTCTCTGTTAAGCGTTATCTCAAAGCAGGCCCCGACCCCGGTATGCACCAGGCGAATGCGACCGCCCATGTCCTCCATGATTCGGGCAGAAATCGTCAGCCCCAAGCCCAGGCCTTTCCCCGGATCTTTGGTTGTAAAAAAGGGTTCAAAGATACGTCGCCCCATGGCAGGGTCAATTCCCGGACCGTTATCCTGCACACGAAGCAGTACGGTATCCTCTTCACGAACGACCTCAATGCTTACCTTTTTTTTATCCTGCTCGGCAACCGCCTGTATGGCATTGGAGATCAGATTCACCAGCACCTGCTGCAACAGCACGGCATTGGCACGGACCCCCTCAAGCTCCTGGGGCATATCAATGGAGAGTTTGACTCCGGATTTGGCAAGGACTGGTGCCATCATCTCCATGGCGCCGTCGAGAACACCGTGCAGTGGAACAATGTTCAGTTTGCCACTACTCTTGCGGGCAAAGATCTTGAGCTGCATGGCAAGTCCCCCCATGCGCTCGGTCAACTCCTTGATCTGCTCCAGATTCCATTCAACATTGTCTATACGGTTTTTGGCTAGAAACTGCACCGCGTTATCGGTGTAACTGCGAATGGCCGCCAAAGGCTGATTCAATTCATGGGTGATGACGGTACTCATCTGTCCCAGGGCTGCCAGCTTTGCCGCGTGGATGAGTTCTCGCCTGGTTTTGCGCAACTCCTCTTCCGTTTTCTGCCGTTCGGCGATCTCCTGACGAAGCTGATCGTTGGTTTCGGTGAGGGCTGCGGTCCGCTCCACCACACGAATTTCAAGCTGTTCATTGGCCTCCTGCAGCATGCGGCGATTGTCCTCAATAAATTTCTGCCGTTCAGCCACCTGCTGCTGATGCTGCCAGTAAAGCAGGATGGTCAGAGCAGCTAATCCGGCTGCTCCCACGATACTGATCAAGGTGTAGATTACCTGGGTTTCCACCGGCTTGAACTTGGACAGGGCATACACCTTCCAGCCTGCCTGATCCATAGCCGCTTCCTGCAGGAGAAAACTTTTGATCTTGCCGCTCTCTTCCAGCTTCAACTGGATGACCTTTCCCTGCTCCACTCGATGCTGCTCCACAAGGTTCAACGGTAAGAGAGAGGCGTTGGGATAACGCTGGGTTTCTGCAAGTCGCTTCTTCACCTGAGGATCCAAACTCCCCATGGTTCGAAAACGCCAGGGCTCACGGGTGGTGATAAAGATGACTCCATCCGGATCCACCACAAGAAAGTCGGCTTTCTGGTCAGACCAGTTTTCCTCGATGGAATCAATCTTGATCTTAATGACCACAGCACCCAATATCTTCCCCTCATAGCGAACCGGATAGGCAAAATAATAGCCACGTTCGCTGGAGGTGGTTCCCAGGGCAAAATAGCGGCCCAGCTTCCCTTCCATGGCCTGTTTGAAGTAGGGCCGATAACTGAAATTGCGCCCGACAAAAGGCTTGGGCGTATTCCAGTTGGAAGCGGCAATGGTCAGCCCATCTCGATTCATCAGATAGGTATCTGAGGCATCACTGATAGTGTTAATGGTTTCCAGATAGAGATTGAGGGCATTGATTCGTTCACGACTGCCTGGATTCTGGAAAAAATTCACCAACTGTTTATTCGTGGCCAACAGCTCTGGAAGGCTTTCGTATTTTTCCAACACCCCACGCAGATAGGAAATGTAGAGTTCCATGCGGGTGTTGCCCTCTTTTGCCAGGCTGTCGAGCCCATGGTTATAGGCAAGGATGCCTCCTGCTCCGAGCGCGAGGACCAGGGCGAAAATAAAGGTTGGTATGAGAACTATAAATCGGCGCATAATCGTCTCAAGGAGATGAATGTCTTGGGAAAATAGGCACTATACACGTTTGTGGTAAAAACTTCAAAACGGAGGGAAGCGATGCCGGTGTCGAGGACACCGTCCCTTTCAGCGCGCCCCTGCCCTGTTCCACCAATTCCTGCTTGGCAGAGAGGCATTCTTAGTGTATTGCAGAGTGCATCCCAAGGATAGCCCATGAACAAAAGAACGACTGAAACAACAATCAATGATGGCCTGTGCGGCTGGGATGGATCCCTTGAGCAGCTCTGCCGACACTTTTCGGTGGATATCTCCCCGCTGCAAGATGTTGCAAAGATCTATCCGGCACGCATCAGCCCCTACTACCGCCAACTGATCCAGGCACCGGGTGACCCGATCTGGCATCAGGCCGTACCGGATCTGCAGGAACTGTCTGACCCTGAAGGCATTGAGGATCCGCTGGACGAAGAAAATCTCAGCCCGGTTCCCAATCTGGTGCATAAATATCCGGACAGGGCGCTATTTCTCATCAGTTCCCAGTGCCCGGTGTACTGCCGCTTCTGCACCCGCAAACGCAAGGTGGGCCGAAGCGAAATGCAGATCACCGAGGAAACCATTGCCGCTGGGCTCGACTACCTGCAGAAGACACCGGCCATAAAAGATGTGCTTCTTTCCGGTGGCGACCCCTTCATGCTTGCCGATCAACAGCTGGAAAACATACTCAGTCGCCTGCGCAGGATACCATCGGTTGAAACCATCCGTATTGGTACCCGGGTGCCCTGCACCCTACCCGCACGCGTTACGCCTGAACTCGCTGCAATGCTGGCACGCTTTCATCCGCTCTACATCAACACCCACTTCAACCATCCTCGAGAACTGACCGCAGAGGCCAAACGTGCCTGTACCCTCTTAGCTGACGCGGGCATCCCCCTGGGCTGCCAGACAGTGCTCTTGCGTGGAGTCAATGATTCGGTTACAACGCTGCGGGAACTTTTTCGCGGTCTGCTGGCCATGCGGGTCAAGCCCTACTATCTCTTTCAGATTGATCAAACCAAGGGCACTTCGCATTTTCGAACCACCATTGAGACCGGGCTTGCGCTGATGGCCGGTCTGATCGGACATATTTCAGGCATGGCCATTCCCACCTATGCCCTCGACGCTCCCGGTGGCGGAGGAAAAATTCCCTTAACCCCCGCCTACATCACCGGTTGTGGGCAAACCTTGGAATTTACCACCTACAAGGGGCTTGCCTGCAGCTATCCCAACCGTCACTGGAACGGAACCTGATTTCTGGATGGACACCGGCTAATACGAATACAGCTGCTCGAGCCCCCTCCCTGCACTGTTGCGCAAATCTTTTTTTGAGAGACTTTCTTGGAGCAGGATTAAAAAAATTATATACTTCTGTTCATAATAAGCTATCCCCCTGAAACTGGTGCACCGATGCATGCTCACGGTTTCGGGCACTATTTTACCTCCAGGGGTTATCTATGTCGGCACAGAATGCTCCTTCGGAAGCGGTCCTCTCCACCATTTTCAATTCCAAGGATCTTCCAACCCTACCAATTATTGCCAGCAAACTGTTGGTACTGACAGCGCAGGAAGATACCCCCCTGACAGAAATAGCAACGCTCATCAGTCAGGACATGGGGCTTTCCACGAAAATCCTCCGGGTTGCAAACTCCTCATTTTACAGCTTCCCCCAGCAGATAGCCTCCATCAATCAGGCGGTCTCCATCCTCGGACTCAACGCTGTGCGTAGCTTGGTACTCAGCTTTTCCTTCCTCTCGCTGGGAGAAAAAAATAAAAAATCCAAATTTAACTTCGAACAATTCTGGGAACGTTCTCTGGTGGAAGCCGCTGGCACCAAACTGATTTTGGAGCAGATTCCCTATGCAGATACTGAAGAGGCGTTTACCTGCGGCCTTCTGCAGAATATCGGCCAGCTCATCTTTGCTACCACCCTTTCCCAAGAATACGAACAAATCCTGAATTCCCTTGAAGCTGGTAAGCAGGATAACAACAATGGACAGCAAATCGATCAACGTCAGCTGGAACAAGAACTCATAGGGATAACGCACACAGAAGTGGGTTTTGAAGTGGCTAAGATGTGGGGCTTGCCCGAGAGCCTGTTACTGCCGATCAAGTTTCACCATCAGCCGACCAGTTATGAGGGTACCAACGAAAAAGTGACCCTATATATTCGAGCCGCTTATCTGGCAGGACTTCTGGCAAATATTTTCTATTCAGAAACTCCCGAAGTCTTCCATAAGCAGTTTCGCACCGAGGCCAAGAATCTGCTGCAGCTCAAGATACGTGGGGTCAACACCGTCTTGAAAATGATTGACCAGACCATCGGGCAGTCGGCAAATTTTTTTGGAATCAAAATTAACGAGTTCAAATCAGTGGCCGAGATTCTCCAGGAGGCCAATCTTCGTCTCAGCCTAATCAACCTCTCCTATGAGGAGATGAACCGGGAACTGATCAAATCAAAGATGGCGCTGGAAAAAATAACCGAGGAACTGGAACAAAAAAACCGGCTCCTTGAAAACCTGGCCAACCTGGATGGGCTCACCGAAATCAATAACCATCGGTACTTTCAAATTTTTCTCGATTCTGAGATTAACCGCTGCATTCGCAATGAACGCAGCCTGGGACTGCTGCTGGCAGACATCGATCATTTTAAAAAACTCAATGACACCTACGGCCATCAGACCGGAGACTTTATCCTCAAAGAATTCAGTCGCATCACCAAAGAGGTGATCCGCGAGTATGACCTCATCGCCCGTTACGGTGGTGAAGAATTTGTTTTTGTCCTTCCGGAAACCGGTGAGGAAGACGCCCTGGCTGTGGCGGAAAAACTCAGAAAGACCGTAGAGGACTACCCATTTGACGACGGTAATCTCACCTACCATGTAACCATCAGCGTTGGTGTCGCCTGCGCAGTTCCTTCTGAAGACGAAGAGTTTAACAAGAACGACTTTATCAACAATGCCGATGAGGCTCTCTACGAAGCCAAAAACAACGGGCGCAATCGTGTCGTCCTCCATCATCCCAAGAAAAAAAAGAAATGGTACAATTTCTAAAGCTTTTTCTTTATGTGATTCCAAAAGATTTGCAAGACATTGATGGAGGAAAACGCCGCACTTTGGTATCTTCAGGGATAAAAGATTTCTCTCTATTTATTGATGCATACTCTGAATAAGGAGGCTTAATGAAACCACGACGTTCCAATATGTCCGTTCCTGGACATATTGAAAAAATGCACGGCAAGGCCAACCAATCGCTGGCTGATGTGGTCATGCTTGATCTTGAGGATTCTGTTCCGGTCGATGAAAAATCCACCGCCAGAAAACAGGTGATTGATTCCCTCTTGAACTTTGACTGGTCAAAAAAAACGGTGACCGTTCGCATCAACTCGCTGGATACGCCTTTCGCTTTTCGGGACCTGATCGAAGTTGCAGAGAATGCAGGACATATCATTGATGCCATTGTTATTCCCAAGGTCAATACTGCAGGCGATATCTCTTTTGCCGACCGGATGCTCGCCGGTATTGAATTGGAAAAGAAGCTGGAACGGCCCATCGGGATCGAAGCCTCCATTGAAACGGCTGAAGGGTTGCGCAATGCCTCAAAAATAACCCATGCAAGCAAACGTGTGCTCAGCCTGGTGTTTGGTATTGCCGATTACTCCGCCTCCATCGGTGCCCGTCTGGTTTCTATTTCCGGACATGGAGAAAAAGAAGAAGAACTCTACCCCGGTCATCGTTGGCATTTTGCCCTCTCCAACATGGTGATGAATGCCAAGTCCTACGGACGGTTGGCTATTGATGCTCCTTTTGGTAATTTTAAAGACCTTGATGGGCTACGCCGTTCTGCAGTTATGGCCTGTGCCCTGGGCTGTGACGGTAAATGGGCTATTCACCCTTCGCAGATTGAGGTGATTAACGAAGTCTTCACGCCATCAATTGACGACATCAAACTCGCCCAGAAGGTTATTGCCGCAGATGCGACAGCAAAATCGGAAGGCAGAGGTGCCATCGCCGTTGAAGGAAGGATGGTCGATCAGGCAACGGTCCGGTTGGCACAGAAGCTCTGTGATCAGGCCAAGTTTCTCGGGTTAATCAATTAGCCAGTATTTGTTGCAGACCATGCCTGCAACAAGACTCACTGTTGATCGAGCACTGTGTTTGGGTGGACACTTTTTTTGTGCCCACCCAAGGACTATGCTTTACCTTTACAGAGCTCAAAATAAAAAGGGGGTGTCGTCACCGACACCCCCTTTTTTTATGGACTACTTTAAGCGGCTGAATTAACCGATAACGGCCAGTACAGCGTCTTTGGTAACAGAGTCACCGGAAGCAAAGCAGAGCTGTTTGACAACACCGTCGCAAGGTGCGGCCAGATTGTTCTCCATCTTCATGGCCTCGAGAACAACCACGGTGTCACCGGCTTTTACTTCGGCGCCTTCTGCGACCTCGTACTTAACAACCATACCAGGCATAGGAGCGGTCAGCGGGGTACCACCTTCTACTGCTACCGGAGCGGCTGCAGGTGCGGCAGCAGCCTTCGGTGCGGCGGCAGGTGCAGCGGCTTTAGGAGCAGCAGCAGGTGCAGCGGCGCGAGCAACCGGAGCAGCAGCAACCATGGGCTGGAAGTCGCCTGTAGGATCTACATCAACGCTGAAGTACTCGCCGTCAACAAAGACGTTGAAGGTACGCACGTTCTCAGATTTCTCTGGAGCGTCAGCTTTGGGCTCAACCAGTTTACCGGCTTTGGCCTTGGCAACCAAAGAATCACGTTTCTTGACATCGTCAAGGGTGATGGGCTGTACTTCAGGCGGTGCCGGGGTAACGCCGTATTTCCACTCGAGGAATTTCTTACCGGTGACAGGGTAGATAGCGTAGAGTACGAGATCGTCGATGTCTTTGGCAAGATCACCGATCTCGGCTTTGGCTTTCTCCATCTCGGGCTCGAGTACCTCGGCAGGACGGCAGGTGATGGGTGTTTCACCACGCGGATAGCCTTTGAGGGCTTTTTTCTGTAACTCAGCATCAATCGGTACAGCGGTTTTGCCATAGAGACCGTAACACAGGTCTTTTACCTGAGCTGTGATCATCTTGTAGCGCTCTTCAGGAGTATCGAAGAGGACGTTGTTTACGGTCTGGATACCAACGATCTGGCTGGTGGGGGTAACCAACGGAATCTGACCGAGGTCTTTACGGACCTTAGGCAGCTCTTTGTAGACCTGGTCGATCTTGTCGAGAGCATCCATCTCGCGCAGCTGGTTGACCAGGTTGGAGAGCATACCACCCGGGGTCTGATGCAGCAGTACGTTGATGTCGATGATGGAGATCTTGGAATCGTCCATGAGGTGTTTATATTTCGGCATAACCTCTTTCTCAAGCACCTCGTTGATGGCAGCCAGTTTCTTGATATCGAAACCGGTGTCACGGTTGGTACCGAGCAGAGCCATGACAAGCGGCTCAAGGGCTGCATGAGCAGTACGATACGCGTACGGAGTCATACAGGTATCAACGATATCACAACCAGCCTCGATAGCCTTCAGGTGACTCATCGGAGACATACCAGAGGTAAAATGGCTATGGAGGTGAACCGGGGTTTTGGAAACTTCTTTGATTGCCTTAACGATGGCGTATGCATCATACGGAGCAATCAGACCGGCCATATCTTTAATACAGATAGAGTCGGCGCCCATGTCATCCAGAGCTTTAGCTTTGTTGACATAATAATCCAGGTTGTATACCTCGCCGCCAAGACGGGGCTCAGTCAGGGTGTAACAAATACAACCCTGGAAATGTTTCCCGCTCTTTTTGATCTGTTTTACAACAGTCTCAAAGTTACGGTAGTCATTGAGGGCGTCAAAGGTACGGAAAACGTCCATACCGTTCTCAGCTGCGCGATCAACAAAGGCATAAGCCAGATCGTCAGCGTAGTTACGGTAGCCAACCAGGTTCTGCGCACGCAGCAACATGGAGAACGGGGTTTTCTTGATGTAGCGTTTCAGGGTACGCAGGCGCTCCCACGGATCCTCGTTGAGGAAGCGATGCATGGTATCAAAGGTAGCACCACCCCAGGTCTCGATTGCCCAGAAGCCGACTTCGTCCATCATCTCGGCTACGGGGATCATATCCTCGGTACGACCGCGAGTTGCAAATAAAGACTGATGACCGTCACGAAGGCTCAGATCCATTACTTTGACCGGATTCTCTGCTGCAGGCCGGTCGGCATCGTAGTTCATGGCGGTCGGTTTAACTTGGTCGCTCATTGTCTGTATCTCCCTGTTATACGTTGTCGTTGAACGTCAAAAAGTCTCAAGAAGCCTTTTAGAAGGCTTTCATTTGAATCAGCCTACGGAAATTCATGATGTCCTGACGGCCGGCAATTGCCCATAAGTTAGGGCCTTTGGGTGCAGCATTGGCTGCAGCTGCCAGTTGCGCCTGGTACGCTGCCTCCTCTTCCTGCATCATATAGGCATTCACGGCTGCAAGGGCGGCAGCCATTTTTTTCTTTGCATTTGCCATTAGTATTCCTCTTTTCTGTTGGCTCGGCACAGACCGAACCGATGCATGAGAGTGCTTACAGCGGAATATTGCCGTGTTTTTTCATCGGGATGGTATCACGTTTCCCTTGGATTGACTCAAACGCATTGATGATGCGGAAACGGGTTTCTGCCGGTTCAATGACATCGTCAATATAACCACGCTCGGCGGCGCAGTACGGGTTGGAGAACTGGGTGTTATACTCGTTCTCTTTCTCAGCCAGGTAGGCCTTGGGATCTTCGGCGCTCTTGGCGCCCTTGGCGTAGAGAACCTCAACCGCACCCTTGCCACCCATAACGGCGATTTCACCGGTCGGCCAGGAGTAGTTGATATCGGTCCGCAGATGCTTGGACGACATAGCACAATAGGCGCCGCCGTAGGATTTACGGGTAATAATCGTTACCTTCGGTACCGTTGATTCAGCATAGGCATACAGCATCTTGGCGCCGTTGCGGATAACTCCGCCGAATTCCTGAGTGGTGCCGGGCAAGAAGCCAGGGACGTCGACAAAGGTCAGGATCGGGATGTTGAAGCAGTCGCAGAAGCGGATAAAGCGAGCACCTTTGATCGATGAATCGATGTCAAGAACACCGGCATAGTAGGAAGGATTGTTTGCAACAACACCAATGGCCTTGCCGCCATAACGGGCAAAACCGATGATGATGTTCGGTGCAAAATTTTGTTTGATTTCAAAAAATACACCGTCATCAGCCGTTGTGGTGATGACCGACTTCATGTCGTAGGCGGCGTTGGGATTGTCCGGAATAATATCGTTGAGCTCGGGAGCCTTACGGGTAATGGGATCCGTGCACTCAACCATTGGCGGATCTTCCATGTTATTCTGCGGCATGTAGGAGAGAAGATCTTTGATGTACTGGATAGCGTCCATCTCGTCTTCGGCAGCATAGTCGGTAACACCGGATTTGGTGGTATGCATGACCGCGCCACCCAACTGTTCGGTGGTGACGTCCTCGTTCAACACAGTTTTAACGACCTTGGGACCGGTGAGAAACATGTAGGACTGGATTTTGACCTGAATGATGAAGTCGGTCAAAGCGGGCGAGTAGACAGCACCACCGGCACAAGGTCCGAAGATACCAGAAATCTGCGGCACGACACCGGAGGAAAGAACGTTGCGGGTAAAGATCTCGGTATACCCGCAGAGAGCCTCGATACCTTCCTGGATACGGGCGCCACCGGAGTCATTGAGGCCAATGACCGGCATGCCGTTTTTCATTCCCAGGTCCATAATCTTGCAGATTTTTTCAGCCAAGGTACCGGAAAGAGATCCGGCCAGAACCGAAAAATCCTGGGCATACAGATACACGCCGCGTCCGGCAATTTTACCGTAACCGGTAACGATACCGTCGCCGAGAAACTTGATTTTCTCCATGCCGAAGTTGTAGCAGCGATGGAGTTTGAAGGTATCGTACTCTTCAAAGGTACCCGGATCCAACAGGGCAGCAATACGCTCACGTGCGGTCAATTTGCCCTTGGCATGGATTTTATCAATTTTATCTTGGCCGCCGCCAAGCATGGCTTGGGCCCGTTTTTGTTTAAGTTGCTCTAATTTTTCCTTAGTGCTCATGCTGTCTCCTTGCTGCAGAATTCAATGAAATTCCGTGCCCGACGATTATGAAAGCCCGGGCAGCGCCCAATGGAGCACATTGGACGCTACCCTGTTATGGGGAATCAGCCTTTGTATACCTCTTTGCACAGCTCGCCCAGCTTGCCGAGGTTAGCACAGTGATGGACACCACTGGCCTTCATAGCCTCGATCTTGGCCTCTGCAGTACCTTTACCACCGCTGACGATAGCACCTGCATGGCCCATACGACGGCCAGGAGGAGCGGTCAGACCGGCGATGAAACCGACAACCGGTTTTTTGGTGTTGGCTTTAATCCACTCACAGGCATCCTCTTCAGCGTTACCACCGATCTCACCGATCATGATGATAGCTTTGGTGTCGTCGTCGGCAGCGAAGGCCTCGAGACAATCAATGAAGTTGGTACCGTTGATGGGGTCACCACCGATGCCGATAACCGTGGTCTGACCAAAGCCCTGCTGGGTCAGCTGATGAACGGCCTCGTAGGTGAGCGTTCCAGAGCGGGACACAACGCCCCAAGGTCCACCGGGTTTATGCATCGGTCCAGGCATGATACCGATTTTGCACTCGCCGGGGGTGATGATACCGGGGCAGTTACCACCGATCAGGCGGGTAGATTTGGTGGCCAGGTAGTTTTTGACCTTCATCATGTCGAGAACCGGAATTCCCTCAGTGATGCAGACAACCAACTCGATACCGGCATCGGCGGCTTCCATGATGGCGTCAGCAGCGAAAGGCGGCGGTACCAGGATCATGGAGGCGTTACAACCGGTTTTCTCACGAGCCTCTTTAACAGAGTTGTAGATGTTGACATCATCCATCTTCTGGCCGCCTTTGCCCGGAGTCACACCAGCAACAACGTTGGTGCCGTAGGCGATAGCGGCGCGAGTATGGAACTGGCCTTCTTGGCCGGTGATGCCTTGTACAACTAACTTAGTATTCTTATTAACGAAAACGCTCATTATTTTCCTCTATGGGTATAAGTTATATGCCTCTGAAATCTGAGAGTTCAATATCAGTGGTCACGATCAGCCGGAGTTCATAACCGTCGCGAGAAAAACATCATGGTTTGCCTCAGACGGAAAAAGGCCAATCAGAACTCATCTTTCATCAGGAAACGATCTTGGCAACCTTTTCAGCTGCATCTGCCAGATCTTTGGCATTGATCAGGTCGAGTCCGGACTCGGCGAGGATGCGGCGGCCTTCCTCGACGTTGGTTCCTTCCATGCGGACAACAACCGGAACAGAGAGTTTCAGTTTGGTAGCAGCCTGAACAACACCCTTAGCGAGAATATCGCAGCGGAGGATACCACCAAAAACGTTAATCAGAATACCTTTGACAGCCGGATCTTTCATGATCAGACGGAAACCATTCTCAATGGCCTCGGCATTCGCTCCGCCACCTACGTCCAGGAAGTTGGCAGGAGATGCACCGGCCAGCTGAACGATGTCCATGGTGGCCATGGCCAGACCGGCACCGTTAACGATGTTACCGACATTACCGTCGAGGTTGATGTAGTTGAGACCGTATTTGGAAGCTTCTGCCTCGACCGGATCTTCCTCATCGATGTCGCGCATCTCTTTGACATCGGGATGACGGAACATGGAGTTGCCGTCAACATCCATTTTGGCATCCAGAGCCAGAATGTCGCCGTCACCGGTGATGATCAAGGGGTTGATCTCAACCATAGAGCAGTCATAGGCCATGAACAGCTCATAGAGGTTTTTCAGCAGTGCAGACATTTTTTTCTGCAGATCTTTCTCAAGCTCAAGACCAAAGCAAACCTTGCGGGCATGGAAAGGCTGGAAACCGGTAATCGGGCTGACACTGACGGTTACAATGCGCTCGGGGGTTTTAGCAGCAACTTCCTCGATGTCCATACCGCCGTCCTGGCTGCAGACGATGGCAACACTTGCGGTCTCACGATCGGGGATGATGGAGAGGTAGAGCTCTTTTTTGATGTCCAGGCCTTCTTCGACCAGAACTTTACGAACTAATTTTCCCTGGGCGCCAGTCTGCTTGGTCACCAGAGTCATACCGATGATGGAGTCGGCAACGGGTTTGACGTCGTCTTTGGCCTTCGCCAGTTTAACGCCGCCGCCTTTACCACGGCCACCGGCATGAACCTGGGCCTTTACGACCACCGGATACCCGAACTCTTCGGCGATTTGAGCTACCTCATCAGAGGTGTGAGCAAGTTTGCCCTTAGGGGTTGGTACATTAAATTTTCGGAATAATTCCTTGGCCTGATACTCATGAATTTTCATAGACGCATCCTTTTGCGGCGGACCCAGCACGTATGTGCATGATCCCCCAGAGAAGTAAATGTTAATTCAAGTCCCTGATACAAATTCCAACTGCGTGGCGCTTCAGTCGTGATCCACCAGAACTCCCGCGCTGTTTTCCTGACCTGACAAAAAAGAAATTCACCCACGGTCCCGATTGAGATACCGATGGGCGCCCTAGAGCTCCCATATGCCTGCAATCAACAGCACACAAGTGGTCTATCCTTCTTAACGCCACAAAATCTTTATAAAATGATGGCGTTCAAAATCCAGCAAGATACGAGTTAAATTGTCGATATTGAAAATGAGTGACCAGTACTTCCGGAACCGGTCAAAGGTGGTGGGGTGCGGAGGTAAGAGTGTACGGGAT
The DNA here is from genome assembly GCF_016919065.1 of Desulfobulbus rhabdoformis. GTDB lineage: Bacteria > Desulfobacterota > Desulfobulbia > Desulfobulbales > Desulfobulbaceae > Desulfobulbus > Desulfobulbus rhabdoformis. The sequence continues at coordinate 75,381 of NZ_JAFFQA010000001.1, forward strand.
AGACGTACGGCTCCCTGATTCATCATACGTCATAAGCCCGCATGGTGAATTTGGGATTCTTCCGAGAGCACCGATGACCGCTGCCGTTTCCGAAAAAACCACTCAAATTCTGCCCACTGCTCTATTGGCAGAACGTGTGTTTCGTGATGACTGGTAAAAAAGAAGGGGGAGTTTGAAGGCTGATATCCTTCGGATGATCTGTGGGGGGAGTTCTATCGGGGCAATTTCGCACCTACGGCCCTAAATCTGCCTCAGATACGCTCTAGAGGCCCTAAACAAACGCCCTAAAACCATTCCGACAACAACATTCTCAACAGCCACTTCCGAAAATACCACTCAAAACTCAGGACTTATAACCAGACTGCTGAGAAAGAGTCAAGTGATAAATCACCTCTTTAAACCGGCGGCGTGACGGTGAAAGTGTGGAAGCTACTGACAACCTGCGAAAATTAGAGGCTGAAAGAAAAAAGCGCAGAGGATTTCCGATCTTACTTAACTCTCACAATTCAGTGACTGAGGAGCCATTCAGGAAGAAACTGAATCGGGATTCAGGAAAAAAATGAGGGCGCATTCAGTGTCAAAAGGGCAACAATCTTGAAACGAGGTTACGTATGCATAACGATTTTGTATCCCTGTAACTCAAAAAATCCGCCCTTTTATTTCTTGTTTTTTGTTTTGGGTTCTTTTTTACGTTGGGTTATTTGATCGATGCTAATTTCAAGATGATCGATCATGATCCCGGTGTAGCGCTGAATGTTATCCAGAATGTAGGTCCGCAACTCATGCAACTCTCCGGATAAGGTTTTACCAAAGGGCACATCGATAAAAATGTCGATCCCGTAGCCGCCACGTCCCAGCTTGACCTTGATTTTGCGGACCATGATCTCGCCATCGTATTCATCGATGCAATGGAGAATCATCTGGGTCAGGGCCGCCTCGGAGATGGAGACAGAGCCGCCGACTGCATCTTCCTGGTATTGGGGCTGCACCACAGATTTCTCAAAGAAACGAGATTTTTTGACACCATCCTTATCTTTCCCCCCTTTAAAGAAAATACGTATGGTGTCAGAGAGGATCTGCGCATAGTCTCGTTTGACCTCAATGGCAGGAACAGGAATGACGTGCTTGCCCTCTTCAAAACGGGACTTGATCGCATTTTCGATATCTTTCTGACTGGCGATCTCCTCAATCTTGATAACCTGGGTGATGGGGGGGAGCTCCAGCACATCAGCGAGTTTCGTCACCATGCGCTCTGAGGTTCCTAAAAGAAGAATTTTTTTAATTTTCTTCTCCTGGATCATGGTCACGACACCTTTGCGGTGTTCTTCATCACTAAAGAGGGCGGTCTTGATGGCGCTTATGTAGTTTTTTTCATGCTTGGCTGATTTGCCTGCAAGGATCGTATTTTCGTGTATTAACAGCCCGTCATCGACAATGTAGGGGACACTGAGCTTTTCAGCCAGGAGCTTGGCCCTGAAACTTTTCCCCGTCCCACTTTTACCGACCAGTGCATAGACGGTAATCCCCTGCAACCGCCCTTTGATACGGCTATAGAATTGATAGATCTCCTTACCGGTCAGGTAGATCCATTGCTGGTCCTTGTTGCTTTTTTCCTCAGTCGTGCTCATGTACGTCCAACTACACCTAATCAATCTGAATATGGTTCGTATAGAGAGAGGATCTCTCTCTCAAACCCCAAAAGCCAAGAATACGAAAAAACCTTTTCTCAGAGCGCCCTCTGGCTCGGATCTTACTGTACGTCCTCCCGCCACCAGGTATTCAGCCACTGATCATAACTGTAATACAGGGGCAACTTCTCTGGATATTTGAGGTGCGCGTTAAAAGCCAGACGGTGCGAGGCCAGATACCAGTTAGGTACAATGTAATAGCCATACCAGAGCACGCGGTCAAGGGCGCGACAGGACGTGGTCAGCGTCTCCTGGTCTTCGGCGTAGATGATGTCGTCCACCAAGGCGTCGACCACCGGACTTTTAATGCCAATGATGTTACGCGAGCCTTTTCGTTCCGCTGCATCCGACGTCCAGTAGTCACGTTGTTCATTGCCAGGTGACTGTGACTGGCCGAAACTGGTGACCACCATATCAAAATCAAAATTCTTCACACGATCCGCATACAGGGCCGGGTCAATAGTGCGATAACTGACCTTAATTCCAAGTTTGCGCAGGTTTGCGGCGTAGGGAGCTATGACCCGTTCAAAGGCACTGTCGGCAAGAAGAATTGCAAAGCTGAAAGGCTGTCCCTGTTTATTGACCAAGGTCCCGTTTTGCACACGCCAACCAGCTTGAGTAAGCAAAGAATGCGCCTTGCGCAGATTCCCGCGAAGGCTTGCAGGCGGGGTTGTTGAAGGTGCAGTCAGGGGCGTGGTGAACACTTCAGGGGGCAGTTCAGCCTTAAATGGGGTTAACAGTGCAAGCTCACCTGGACTTGGAAGGCCTGTTGCAGCGTAACTTGAGTTGGAAAAATACGAGGTATTGCGGGTGTACTGATCAAAAAACAGAGTCTTGTTGGTCCACTCAAAGTCAAGAGCCAGGCCCAGAGCCTGGCGTACGCGAACATCTGCAAACAGCGGTCTGCGAATGTTAAAGGCAAACCCTTGAATGCCTGCATTGTTCTTATGAGGAAAGATTTTTTTGATAAGTTCACCACTCTCAAAACGACGTCCGGTCAGATCACGGTTCCACTGCTTGGAGATATGGGCCATGAGAAAATCGAACTCACCTGCTTTAAAGGCCTCAAGGCTGACGATGGGATCCTTGAAATATTTTACGACGATGGTGTCGAAATTAAACATCCCCTGGCGCACATTAAGATCTCGACCCCAGTAATCGGGATTTTTACGGTAGGTAATAGATTTACCGGGTTGCGCATCGCTGACCACATAGGGGCCACTGCCCACCGGAATATCCATGGCTCCCTGACCACCTTTTGGGTTGAAGGCATGGCCTGTGTAGTATTTCTGGCTTAAGACCGGCAACTGGGCCGCAATCATATGCAACTCTCGATTCGGCCGAACAAAAAGAAAACGAACGGTGCGTGGTCCAAGAATCTCAGCCTTCTCAATATCATGAAAGTAAAGTTGATAGAAAGGGTGGGCCTGATCGCTTTGCAAGGTTTCCAGAGAAAATTTGACATCGGAGGCCATAATCGGCGTGCCATCTGAAAATTTGGCCTTGGGGTTGAGAGTAAAGGTCACGGATTTTTTATCGGTTGCCAACGCAATATCCTCGGCAACAAGCCCATACTCGGCAAAGGGTTCGTCCAGGCTGGCCACAGCCAGGGTTTCAAACACATAGGGGTTCAAACCTCTGGGAGCGGCTCCTTTCAGCGTAAAAGGATTCATCTTCTCAAAGCTGCCCAAGTCATGCAAAACAAGGGTTCCGCCCTGTTTGGCATGTTCTGAAGTATAGTCGAACCGGGTGAAATCCGGGGGATATTTCAACGATCCATCGATGCTCACGCCATGGGCGGCCAGGGCGGAAGAGCTGCAGATAAACAGCCCCATGAGGAACAGGAAAACAAGAAAAATCGCTTTGAGATCATTTGCCATAGGGATGCTCACGGATTCAGGAGAAAAAAAGCTCAAGGGGTTTGCCACCGGATAAACCGGCGCAGTATACGCAATCGTCTCAATAATGTACAGTTGTTCCGTGTTTTTAATCTATGGGCTTTTCAGGATCCGCTCCAAAAAAAATTGACGAACAGGCCTACCGGGTGTAGTTATTTAAGGTTATCCGATCAACAGGCCGCATCTCAACATTGAGAGGCGGCTCTTCTTTCTTTTTTCCATATTTTAGCCTTTTGGAGTGCACGAATGGGACAGACCATTACTGAAAAAATCTTTGCGGCCCACCTGCGGGATACCCCGACACCGGGTAACATGGTGCTTGATATCGACGTTATCATGTGCCACGAAATAACCACCCCCATTGCCATTATGGATCTTATGGAAAAAGGGATGGATCGGGTCTGTGATCCCAAACGTATCAAGGCCGTTATTGACCATGTTACTCCGGCCAAAGACTCAAAAACCGCGACCCAGGCCAAAATCATGCGTGACTGGGCCCGTCGACACAACATTGAGGACTTTTTCGACATTGGCCGCAACGGTGTCTGCCATGCCCTTTTTCCAGAGAAAGGATTCATTCGACCAGGAAACACGGTCATCATGGGCGATTCCCACACCTGTACCCACGGAGCATTCGGTGCCTTTGCCGCCGGTGTTGGCACCACCGATCTTGAGGTAGGTATTCTCAAAGGTGTCTGCGCCTTTCGCGCCCCTAAATCCCTCAAGGTGGAAGTCACCGGTACTCTGCCTAAAGGTGTTGGCGCCAAGGATATCATCTTAAATGTAATCAAGCAGCTCACCGTCAACGGTGGCACGGATATGGTCATCGAATTTTGTGGCCCGGTCATCGATGCCATGAACATGGCCTCACGCATGACCCTGTGTAACATGGCAGTCGAGGCGGGTGCCACCTCCGGCGTCTGTCAACCTGACCAGGTCACCGCCGAATATCTCTGGCCCTTTATCAAAGACGAGTACGCATCCATTGAGGCGGCAACTGAGGATTTCAGCAAGTGGCGCTCCGATGCCGACGCGGTCTACGAGCGTACCCTGAACATTGATGTGGCAACGCTGATCCCTCAGGTCACCTACGGTTACAAACCCGATTGCGTCAAAGATGTCACTGAAATGGAAGGTACCAAGGTCGACCAGGTCTACATCGGCTCCTGTACCAACGGCAGGATCGAAGACCTGCGTGAGGCCGCAGCAGTCGTCAAAGGCAAAACCATTGCAGAAACCGTGCGTGGTATTCTTGTTCCGGCCACCCCAAAGATCTACTCCATGGCGCTTGAGGAAGGTCTGATCAAAATTTTCATGGACAGCGGCTTCTGCATCATGAACCCCACCTGCGGGGCCTGCCTGGGCATGAGCAGCGGTGTTCTGGCCGAAGGCGAGGTCTGCGCCTCCACCACCAACAGAAACTTCAACGGCCGTATGGGCAAAGGCGGCATGGTCCATCTGATGAGCCCGGCCAGCGCGGCGGCTGCTGCATTAACCGGAACGATTACTGATCCCCGCCCTTTCCTCAACTGATCTGCGTAAGAGAATAAAATAGAAGGATTTCCTATGAAACAGTTTGGTGGCCCAGCGGCCTTTCTCAATAGAAGCGATATCAACACCGATGAGATCATCCCTGCAAAATATCTCACCGAAATCACCAAAAAAGCACTTGCACCGCATCTCTTGGAGGACCTCCGCCTGGAAGGCCAGGAGTTTGATCCCCACTCTCAGGTGATGCAGGAGGCGCAGGTGGTAATCACCCGCTCCAACTTCGGTTGCGGCTCTTCCCGTGAGCATGCGGTCTGGGCCCTGGAGGTCAACGACATCAACGTGGTGATCGGTGAGAGCTTTGCCCGTATTTTCCGGCAGAATATGTTCAACTGCGGTATTCTCGCCGTTGAGTTGTCAGCTGCTGATCTGGACAAACTCTTTGGGCTCAAGGGTAAGGTCATGGTCAAGGTCGACCTGGAAGGCGAAAAAGTTATCGCCACCAGCGATGATACAACCGTCGAGTGTGGATTCAGTCTCAATGCCTTTGACAAAAAGCTGATCGGTGCCGGCGGCTGGCTGGCTTTTGCAGACAGTAACTACTGATTGCATTCTTAAATCTAACGGATTCAGATACACGCTTTAGTGAGGGGAGAGGCACTGACCTCGTGCCTGCCCCCTTTCCATCCTCTACACTGTCTGCGTGCCAATCAATAGCGATGCTCTTGCCAAAATTGAGGGAACCGTCTATCCTAACCAGTCAACATTTATCTGAAAGACCCCACACCTTATTTTTGAAGGCGCTCGGTTTTTCTTTTCCCATCTCATTTATTTTCTTGCCCGGAACAACCGAGCGGTGAGGCTGTCATGGAAAACGCATTCTCTGATCGCATCAACGATGTCCCCAAATCCTTTATTCGGGAAATCCTCAAAGTCACCATTGACGCTTCGATCATCTCCTTTGCCGGTGGCCTGCCGAACCGTGCATTTTTTCCGGTCAAAGCGCTGCAAAAGGCATCCAACGCTGTGTTTGAACAAGCTGGGGCCGAAGTCTTGCAATACGCCAACTCTGAGGGTTATATCGGTCTGCGTGAACAAATCAGTGAGCGCTACAGAAAACGAGACGGCCTGGATATAGCCCCAGAAGATATCCTCATCACCACCGGATCGCAGCAAGGGCTAGACCTTTTAGGCAAGACCTTTCTCAACGAGGGGGACGACCTGATCATTGAAGAGCCGGGTTATCTGGGCGCCATTCAGGCATTTGCCCTCTATCGGCCTCGGTTCCATCCCGTTCCGGTTGGTGAAGGTGGAATGGATACCGAGAAATTGAGCCTGGTGTTGCAGGAACGCTCCCCTAAACTGCTCTATACCGTCACCAACTTCCAGAACCCAAGCGGCATCAGCTACTCCAATGAAAATCGCAAGGCGGTTGCCGATCTGGTGCAAGGGAGCTCTTGTATTATCATCCAGGATGACCCTTACGGTGCGCTCCGTTTTTCTGGCGAGCCCAAGATCAGCTTCAAGCAACTCGCCCCAGACAACACAGTCCTGCTCGGCTCCTTTTCCAAAACCGTGGCCCCTGCCCTGCGTCTTGGCTGGCTGGTTGCCCCACCAGGGATAATGGACAAGCTCATCATTGCCAAACAGGCTGCAGATCTCCATTCCGATTACCTGGCCCAGCGGATCCTGCACCGCTATCTGGCTGATAACGACATAGATGCCCATGTGGCCACGATTGTCGCCCAGTATGGAAAACAGAAAGAAGCCATGATCGGTGCGATTAACGATTTTTTCCCCGCTGGCATTCAATGCACCAATCCCGAGGGAGGCATGTTTCTCTGGATAACCCTGCCCGAGACCATGTCTTCCATGGCCCTCTTTGAAGCCGCCATTCAAAAGAAGGTTGCCTTTGTTCCCGGCACGCCCTTTTATGTTGACCGCAAGGATAGCAATACCCTGCGACTCAATTTTTCATGTTCTGATGAACCAACCATTGTTGAAGGGATTAAACGACTTGCTGAATCAATTCGTGAACTTTCCTAAGGAGGCACAAATGACACGAAAAAAACTATTGCTAGGATGTATCCTCAGTTCATTCTGTCTGAGTATTCTGCTGCTGGGTTGCTCTCCAGAAAAGAAAGAAGAGGTGGAGAAAAAAGAAACGCTCCAGCAGGAGCTTGGTCAGAAGGCTGCTGAGGAGATACAAAAGCCGCTGGAACACGCACAGCAGGCGGCAGAACTGCAGGAATCCGCCGACAAGCAGATTCAAGAAGTGGAGAAAAAGACGCGCCCCAAAATGGATCTTGAAGGCTGCTGATTTTCTCATCAAAAAAAGGCCTGGCAGAAGATGCATCTTCTGCCAGGCCTTTTTTATTCCACATTGAGGAAACTTACAGGTCAAGCTCGGCCAGAGCCTGAATGGCCTCTTCCTGTTCGGGGGTGAGCGTCTTGGGAATACGAATTGCGATCTTCACCAGCAGATCCCCTCGGGTACCGATGGGACCAACCGGAAGGCCATGCCCCTTGATGCGCAGCTTGGCTTCCTGCTGCACACCTGCGGGGACCTTGACATTGAATTTTTTCCCTTCCAGGGTGGCCACCTCGATACTGGTTCCCAGGCAGGCCTGACTAAAGGGAATACGATGCTCGACCAGCAGGTCGTCATCCTGCCGTTGAAAAACAGGGTGTTCTGCCACCTGTACCTTAAGATAGAGATCACCAGGAGCACCACCGGTCTGCGAAGGAGCCCCCTTACCGCTTAAGCGAAGGCGCTTGCCATCCTCGATGCCTTTGGGTACTTTGACGGAAACGTTCTGGTTCTGGCCGCCCTGATGACGCAGGCTGATGATCTTCTCCGTGCCGTTTAAGACATCCTCAAGGCTTACCTGAAGCTCATACGTCAGGTCTTCACCACGGGTCGGTTGCGGGCCGCACCCACCGCCACCGCAGCCGCCACGCATACCACCGCCGCTAAAAATGTTTTCAAAAGGTGAGCCGCCTCCTGCCGATCGAAAGTTGCTAGTGCGAAACCCGCCACCGCCTGGACGAAAGCCCCCGCCAAAACCAAACTGGCGCAGAATATCGTTGAGATCAAAGTTGCGAAAAATATCTTCCTGGGAATAGCGCTGCTTAAAGCCGGTGGAGCCAAAGGTATCATACTGCTGACGTTTTTCCGGATCAGAGAGCACGGCGTACGCCTCACTGATTTCCTTGAACTTCTCCTCGGCCACTTTATCATCAGGGTTTTTATCGGGATGATACTTGAGGGCTAACTTTCGATAAGCTTTCTTAATTTCCTCGGCACTGGCGGTTTTCGCCACACCAAGACTTTGGTAATAATCCATAACGCTGTGAACTGGAAATTAATTATTGATAGAGGGCTCGTTTGTCTACACTGATGCAACTATAAGACCAAAGTCAATAAAGTCTATTGGCCCGCGTCTCCAATCTCATCTTTTTGCAAAAATATTGGGACAAAGGAGTGCTTCCCCCCTTACTGAACCTGCGTCTTCAGCTGCGCCAAAACCTGGTACCTGGTATTGACCTTCTGGTTGAGTAAAATGACAAACGCTTTATTCCCTGGCAGGTAGCCGGCCAGGTTGTAGACACCGCTCATTGTCCCCGTTTTCAGGGCGACTCCCCTCTCCTTTTTGAGCAAATCCTTATGAGCCTGAAACGTATGCAGCAGTTGAAGCATGGCTCTGGCGCTGGCCCTGTTTTCCCGTGAAAGCCCTGCGCCATCGACCAGCACTATGCCGGTGGCAAATTCGCCAAGCTGCCTCTGCAGCACCTGCTCTGCAGCAAACCGAGCCTTTGCCCATGTTGCCGGATAGCCATGACTCGCCGCCCCTGCCTGCAAAAAGATAAGATTGGCCATGAAATTGGAGGAGTAGCGTAAGGTTGAACGACAGAGTTCACTGAGTGTCTTACGGCTCAAATGCCGGTAGAAAAGCGGTTCACTCCCGTTCACCTGCTTACGCCCACCATACCCTGTTACAGCGATGCCAACCTTACGCAGTGAGGCTGCAAACAGCTCTGCCGCGTACCTTGCCATCTTCTCTTGGGGGTCTCCCCCCTGAGCACAGATATTGACGCGATAGGTACCGGAGACGTAGCCGGGGGCTGTCATGCGCATCAGGGGCAGGGTTGGAGTCTGCTCCTCTGCACTCACAACACGATTGCCCTTTTTGCTGAAATGGAGGGTATTGAAGTTGACAGCGACCGCCCCCACGTGAGCATCGTAGGGATTATCGCTTTTTCCCTGTCCTGGCGGGGCGTGTTCCAACGCAAAGGCAGAATCATCGATATAGATTGTGCCAATACTCCTCAGTCCTCGCTGATAGAGCTTTATTGCCAACAGCGCGATCTCTTCTGAAACCAGGCTTGGATCGCCAAAACCTTTGATAAAAAGATTATTTTTATCGTCGAGATAGAGTTCTGTCGCAAAACGGTAGTCTGGTCCGAGAAGATCTATCGCAACAGAAACGGTGGCTATCTTGAGGACGCTGGCAGGAACCAGAGTACGATCAAGATTGCAGCCTGCGCGTATCTGTCCGCCTGCGTCGGCAACACCGTAGGCAGATGAAGGATGGAGTCCAGAAAAAGACCGGCAGGTCGCACAACCAACCTGCCGGTCAAAAAGGCTCATCAGGGCGACAAGGACGAGGAGCCCCAACCTCAGGGGGCGCATCAATCCTTTCCTCCCTGGCTGCACAACGGAAAGATCAACCAACCTTGGGCAGACGGGCCAGGGAAGCCTCGATCTGATCTTTGGGGTAGGAATAATCGCTGAGTTTTCCGCTGAAATAGTTGTCGTAGGAAGCCATATCAATCAAGCCATGACCGGAGAAGTTGAAGAGAATGGTCTTGGGTTCGTTGGGATCTTTCATGGCCTCGATGATGGCACCGCGGATGGCGTGGGTAGTCTCCGGAGCGGGAATGATACCTTCGGTTTTGGCAAAGAGCACGCCTGCTTCGAAACACTCCATCTGATGAACGGATTTGGGGGTGACAATCCCATCACGCACCAAAGCAGAAACAATCGGGGCCATGCCGTGATAACGCAGGCCACCTGCATGAATGCCCGGAGGAACAAAATCATGCCCCAGGGTGTACATGTAGAGAAGCGGTGTCATCATGGCCACGTCACCTGCGTCATAGGCCAGGCGCCCGCCGGTCATAGTCGGGCAGGAGGCGGGCTCATAGCCGACAAACTCGATCTTCTTGCCGTTGCGGTAATCAGCAACAAAGGGAGCGAGCAGACCGGCAAAGTTGGAACCACCACCACAGCAGCCCACAATGACATCCGGGTAGTCGCCAATGATCTCCATCTGTTTTTTGGCCTCAAGCCCGATGATGGACTGATGCAAAACAACATGGTTCAGGACCGAGCCCAACGCGTAGTTGGTATCTTCACGGGAGTTGGCGTCTTCCAAGGCCTCGGAAATAGCAATACCAAGGGCGCCGGGGGTATCGGGAAACTCGGCGCGAATGCGGCGACCGGTTTCGGTCAGCTCGCTGGGGCTGGCGACAACATTGCCGCCAAAGGTCTGAATAATGGACTTACGGTAGGGTTTCTGATCAAAGGAGACCCGAACCATATAGACCATACACTCCAGGCCGAATTTTGAGGTGGCCAGGGAAAGGGCTGATCCCCACTGTCCGGCACCGGTCTCGGTGGTCAGACGCTTGATACCGGCCTGTTTGTTGTAGTAGGCCTGGGGAACAGCGGAGTTGGGCTTATGACTGCCCACCGGGCTGCAGCCTTCATACTTAAAATAAATCTTGGCCTTGGTTCCCAGTGCCTCTTCCAGTTTGTTGGCACGAACCAGAGGAGCCGGACGCCATATTTTATAGACATCCATGACCTCCTGCGGAATATCGATCCACTGTTCCTGGGTCATCTCCTGCTCAAGCAGGGACATGGGGAACACAGCCCCCAATTTTTCCGGCCCAATAGGCTGCAGGGTTTCCGGATCAAGCGGCGGTTGCAGACCATTGGGAATGTCCGGAACGACATTATACCAACGAGTCGGCATCTCATCTTCACGCAGGACGATCTTTTTCATGGTTTTTCCTCTCTTTTCGTTGAGTTACAAAAAATAACAACAGTCATTATTGTCTTTTCATGAAACTGGCGAACACTCTCTTTGGCATGCCTGAAAAAGACAGGGACGTCTTTGGCAGCTCGATTGGCAGTATCTACAGTAATCCGATAAAATTCTCAAGACAGGGATGGGCTTTCATGGACCTCTGTTTTAACAATGGATGCCTGAAGCGCTTCACGATTGTCCACCCCCAGTACCTGCTCAAGGATCTCTCTGGGGTTGGTCCCCGGTTTCCCCTGCTCACCGCGTAAATCAAGCTCAATCCCCTCTTCACTCACACGCAAGGTACTCACCAGAGCACGCAGATCGATTTCCTGACGACGTTTCTTACGAAATCGCTCAATGACAAAGTGCTCCTGTTCCAGAAACGCGACGCTTCGTTGCTGCAGCTCGGCCTGCTCCGGTCCCCCATGGAGGTTGATCTTGTACTGGGTGATAAAGGCGGTCTGCGATTTTTTTGGTGCTGGCGTAAGGGCATGAACCCGTATAAAGCCTGGAAGTTCATCATTCAGACGCTCTATCGCCGCAGATATAGAGGAGAGCGGCTGGGCCAGATCCACATCAAAAGACTCGACCAGGCTTTCCACACCAACCGGCAGGGCCTGAGAAAAGGAGACCTTGGGTGAGGGATTAAAACCACTGGAAAACAGGACCGGTAATCCGGCACGCTGCAACACCCGAAAAATAAGCTGCAACATCTCCAGATGCCCGAAAAAACGGCTGTCGCCCACACGGGAATAATGGACCCGATACTTATGGTGTTGTTGCTGCTCTTTATCCCGGCTCCAGGATGATCGTTTGTTCCGTGGCTTTATCTGGGCCTCATTATGGACCACGGGCCGAATCTGCTTGAAATCACACAGGCCGCAGCCCTGACAGCCATGATTACGGCAATCCGGGGTGTAGCGACGGTCAAAGGCATTGTTGAGCTCCTGCTCCAGGAAGTTGCGATCAACCCCACTTTGCAGATGATCCCAGGGCAGGATTTCATGCATTTCCCGCTTACGTAGATACGACTCAAGATCGAGCCCACAGCTCTCTCCCGCCCGTAACCAACGCTCCAGGTCAAAATGCTCGGACCAACTGTCAAGCCGGGCCCCATCATTCCAGGCTGCTTCAAGCAGGTAGGAGAGCCGTCGATCTCCACGGGAAAAGACACCTTCCAGAAAAGACTGTTCAGGATCGTGCCATTTGAGTTTAAAACCGCCCCGTGGCAACAGACTCTTGAGCTGACGAATGCGCTCCCGCGAGGCTTCAAGGCCGATCTGGGGCTCCCACTGAAACGGAGTGTGCGGTTTGGGGATGAAGGTGGAAACCCCCAGATTGATCTGGATCGGTTTTCCCTTCCCCTGCTGTTTCATCTGCGACCGGGCCTTTTTGGCCAGGGCAATAATGCCTTCGATATCTTCATCGGTTTCCGTGGGCAGGCCGATCATAAAATAGAGCTTGATCAGTTTCCAGCCCAGTGAAAAGGCATCATGACAGGTGGCCAGCAGATCCTCTTCGGTGATGCCTTTGTTAATCACCTCTCGCAATCGATCCGTTCCTGCTTCCGGGGCAATGGTGAATCCGGTTTTTCTGACACGACGGATCTCTTCCATGATCTCAGGCGTCAAAGTTCCGACACGCATGGAGGGCATAGAGACAGACACATACTCCTCGGCAAACCGATCCATGAGAGAGCCCATGAGCGGCCCCAGGCAGGAAAAATCACCCGTGGAGAGGCTCAACAGGGCCAGCTCCTCGAAGCCGGAGCTTTCAATACCGGCGTTGGCAAGCTCCATAATCTCTTCCTGGGTACGTTCCCGTACCGGTCGGTAGGTGATACCAGCCTGGCAAAAACGGCAGCCGCGGGTGCAGCCACGGGCGATCTCCACGCCCAAGCGATCATGCACGGTCTTAACCACAGGAACCAACGGATTATGGAGGTAAGGCGCGCGGCTAAGCTGGGGCAGTACACGCTTTTTGACCACCGAATACTCGGGAGAGAGCGGATCGATAGCCAACAAGCGATCTTGATCGTAGCGAGGGACAAAAAAAGAAGGTACATAGATGCCCGGGACCTCTGCCAACTGCTCCAGAATCGTCTGCCGGGGTGTGCCCTCTTGTTTCGCCAGAAGGAGCAGTTCAGCCAATTCGACAATGATCTCCTCTCCGTCGCCCAAAACAATGGCGTCAAAAAAATCCGCCACAGGCTCGGGGTTGAGGGCGCAGGCTCCACCGGCCAGGACCAGTGGGTGCGTGTCATCCCGATGTTCGGCGCGTGCGGGGATACCGGCAAGATTGAAGGCTGTGAGTATGTTGGTGTAACAAAGCTCATAGGGGAGCGTAATACCCAGCATATCGTACGCGGCCACCGGCACCTTGGCTTCCAGGGAAAAGAGCGGCAGGCCGGCGCGCAACATCTCCTCCTCCATATCCACATCCGGGACATAACTGCGGTGGGCAATAAACCGGGGATCAGAGTTTAAAATATGATAGAGAATCTGCAGCCCCTGATGGGACATGCCGATTTCATACAAGTCGGGAAACAACAGGCAGCAGTTGAGATGAGCATCATCTGGCATGGTGTCAACAGCATGCAACTCGCCGCCAACATACTGACCCGGTTTGCGGACCAACGGTAAAATTTTCCCTATATCTAGGGGACGGGCATCTCTCATCGGGACCTACGTGAAAAGAAAAAATAAAAAAAGGTAGCGTAATTCAAAAAAACAATTTGAATAAAAACAACGCTTCCTGGTGTAATTTGAACAAAGTGAGGCAAAAGCTGTCCACCTCGCGCAATAAATCTCGCTGATTCGGCGCAACTTTTGCAGAAATGTATATAGCAGTGGTCGTCCAGCTGTTCGACCTCTTGATTTCGTCGTTATGCACTGACGAACGAATTCTTCTCTCCAATGTCGTGCAAAGCTCGAATCAAAAAAACATACCTGAATCCGTGAGCAGTCATCTGCACGCCGTCACGGATTCAGGACATATTCAAAAAATTCGTATTTGTGGAAAGACGCATGAACACCAAGATTTTCTCACATCTTTCACGGTCTTTACTGATCCTGCTCTGTCTGTTCAGCCTGGCCCTTGCGGCAGAGGCTCCTCGCCTCCAGCAGATCAGCCACGCCGTCCTCTCGCCTTCAAGTGAGCAGGTCGTGCTGAAGCTTAACGGCTCCTATAGTCCAAAAGCCTTCACTTTAAAAGGCCAATCACCACGCTTGGTCCTTGATTTTACCGATATGACCCAGGCGCTGCGAGTCAAAAACCTGATGCAGTTGACAGGGCCTTTTCTGAAATCGATTCGGGTGGGTATGCACACTGGCGATGCGCCGAAAACACGGGTGGTTTTTGATCTGAAAACACTTGATGGCCTGAGCTACAGCCAAAGCTTCAATGCGGCTGACTCTTCATTAACCGTCCGCTTTACTTCGAAAAAACCATCAGTTTCTTCTGCAACGCCTCCCTCGGAGACAAAAACAGGAGAAAAACCTGAAAAACCGATCAAAAAACCCGGTGTCCGCCCAAGCATCGCTCAAAAAAAGACAGCACAGGCACCAGCTGTGCAAATGCCTGCCGCTTCCCCCTCCTCCCAGACAAAGCCTGCAGCTTCAACCTCAAAAGACAGCACTACTCCTGTTCAGACTCCACCGGCTGAGGTAAAGGAGCCCAAGCCGAAGGCAGCTTCGCCGTCAGAACCAGTACAAAAGGCTGCGCCTGCCCAGAAAAAAAAGGTGCAGCCCCCCACTGCTCCTCAAAAAAAGCCGAGCACTCAAGAAGCCCAACAGAAGGTACAAGAGCCCAAGAAACAAAAAGCAGAGACCCAAAAAACAAAACAGGAGCCTCAGCCTGCTGCTGTCAAACAGCAAAAGCCCAAGTCCCCTGCAGCTCCGCCCAAACCCGAACTCCTCTCCATCAACTTTGATCCCGCCTCTCCCAAGGGGGAGATGGTCATGTTTAAACTCAATGGCTTTTACCCACCTTCAGTGCATGGAGTCGAAGAGGGGATTCCCCGGGTGATCTGTGATTTCAACAAGACCACCCTCACCGCCGAGACCAAAAAACGCGTTGTTACCGATGGGAAATACGTCAAGGCGCTGCGCATCAGTACCACCAAAAAACCGGAGAAGGTTCGTGTGGTGATTGACCTGGAACCCAACCACAGCTACGACCTGCAGCAGGTCTTTTTCAAAGACGACAATCTCTTTGTGATTATCGTCAACACCATCAAATAGTACTACTCAACTTCTTTCACACTGTAGTGCGGGGGCAAGCTCAGGCGAAACGCGCTTGTCCCCCGTACGGAAAAGCCGTAGAGCTTTTCCAGGGAGAGTTCCACCTCGCCAGTCACCGCCTCACCGCTCACCTTCACCAGTCCGGGCCACTGCAGCCCCTCCTCTCCGGGTCGCGGTGAACCAACCTGCCCGCTGTAGTCGAGATCAAGCAGATCATCATCTTCTTCGTCGAAAAGCAGATGGCGCTGCAACCTGCCCGTTTGAGCTCCCAAAAGCAGATAATGGGTCAGCCCTTGCTGATCTTGGAAGCGATACCAGTACCCCTTTCCCTGTGCATCCAGAAAAGGTTCAACCCGGCCGATCCACTCCGGCTCAACCAAACCTCCCAGATAAGCAAAGAGGTCTTGCGGCTGAATGGATGCGGGGACATACTCATGCCAGAGAGCGGAGTCGGTATTACCGGTGTATGCTTCAGCCTTGCGGTTATCGACCAAGGTAAATCGCCTGCCATCGGAAACCAGTAACACAAGAGCCCTGCCCAGCGGATCATTGGCGGCAAAGCGCAGCATGGCCGGTTGCTGCAGTAAAAGCACCGCATCAACGCCGCCCTGACTGCCCAGCACCTTCCAGCGCAGTCGGTAATCTGCATCGAGAGCCTTCGGCCTGGGGTGCTGAAGAAAAGAGGACCAACGCTCTAAAGCCTGAACCGACTCAGGCGATGAGAGTTGAGTCGTCTGCGGGATCTTGCTCACGCAGCCAGCCAGCAGCAGCCCACAGAGTGCGGTGAATATCCATCCATTATTGCGCAACATCGCTGGAGCCTTCACTTCTGAAGTGTTTTAATTTTATTCCGGAGTCGTTCTTTTTCCAGCGGATCATCTTCTTTAGTGTACAAAAGTGCATCGGAGTACGCCTTTAAGGCATCTTGCTCCTGCCCGCCTTCCTGGTAGACATCGCCGAGATGTTCGTATATAGGTGCATCTTCCGGCGCAAGAACAATCGCTTTTTTTAGGGCTGCTATAGCTTTGTCAAACTCGCCTAAGCGATAATAGACCCAACCAAGAGAATCGTGAATAAATCCGTTTTCCGGATTAAGCTCAACGGCCCGAAGAATATAGGCCAAGGCTTTTTCCAGGTTGAGATTGGCTTCGGCCCAACTGTACCCTATAAAGTTGAGGGCGGCAGCATGATCGGGATTGAGCTTGAGCACCTCATGCATGACCTTCATTGCCAGCTCATGATTCCCTTCATTCTCCAGCAAGAGACCATATTCATAGCGCAGACTCTCGTCACGAGGATATGCCTTTATTCCCTGCCTGAGCACCTTTTTACTCAGCTCATCACGCTCCTCAAATTGGTAGAGAGCAGCAAGCATGATATAAAGATCACTGCTGTGCAGGGTATCCCGCTCTATTTCTTTTTGCAGAAGTCGCCTGACCTTTCCCAGCTTATCCTGTTCTCTGAGAATTCGAATCTGAAGAAAAAATCCATCCTCATACTCGTCGTCTTCGGGCTTGATGCGACGCAGGTGCAACAAGGCCGTATCCAATCGCCCCTGTTGCACCTGCAATAGAGCGAGGAAGTAGCGAGCCTCAGAGAGTTCTTCCCGGCGCAAGGCTCTCTTGAGAAAGAGGATCGCTTTTTCATATCTTTTCTGCTTGGCATACAGGCGGGCGATGGTAATCTCAACACGTTGCGGCTCTTTGGCAATAGCCCGCAGGCGATACAGCACTGCAAATGCATTGGCTTCCTGTTTTTGGTGCAGATAAATCTGGACCAAGGCAAGGTATGCAGAAGAGTTCTGCGGAGCCCTCCGGATGAGTTCTTTATAAATCCTGGCTGCCTCTTTATAGCGTTCGCCCCTGACCAGAGTCTGGCCAAGCTCTGTCTGCAGCTCAACAGACCAGTTTCGTGCCAGTGCCTTGCTATAATGGCGCACCGCGTCATCAATCTTTTTCTGCGCCTGATACATACGTGCGGTCAGGATGTGGGCAAGGTAGGAGTCAGGCTCGTGTTCAAAAATACGCTCTAACAGTGGCTGAGCAGCCTCCGGATTGCCTGCACTGATGTACATCTCGGAAAGCAACAGTAAAATGGCCGCATCATCAGGGTTCTGGCTGCTGACGATCTCGTACTGGCGCATGGCCTCGGCCGTCTTTCCCTGCCGCTGCAGCACCTTGGCATAGAGCATGCGCATTCCGGTTTTATCGGCATGACTTTCAAGGTACTGGGCCAACCAAGTACAGGCCTCACTGGTTCGCTCTAAACGCAGCAGAAGAATGGGGATTTTTTCACTGATGGTATCGGCTTGATCATCACAGACCAGGGCCTTCTGGTAATAGTCCAGTGCCTCTTCAAAGCGGAGCAGGAGTTCCGCATGTCGGGCCCAAAGAAAATTAAAGCTTGCACAGCGCCGGTCGACGGTGCTGTCAGCAGAGGCCAGTGAAGAAGCCTTTGGTTCTTCTGGCTGAGGAGTAGGGCCGGCACATCCTGCAACAAGGATAAACAGGCAGCCGATAAAGAACCGGTTGCACATGTTGGTACCTGGGGCCAGGATCAACATGCACCTCCATGCTCAGCAAGCAATGGGGAGATGGCCTCGCGAATTTCCATCTGCACCTGCTCTATGGATTTTGCTGCAGGAATCCGGACGATACAATCCTGAGAGAAGGAGGCAAACAGATTCGCAACCTTCTCCAACTGATCGAGCTGCTCAAAATCATTGAGTTCTTCACCACGTCTTCCCTGAATGCGCTGAACACTCTCTGCCGGGGTCTGGGTCAACAGGAGGACTCTGTCAGGTTCCGGTGCAAAGGCGTGACGCCTGAATATCGCCTGCGCATCAAGTCCGGCTGCCCCTTGATAAGCAGCCGTGGAAAAATAATACCGATCAGTGAGGACAATCTGTCCAGCTTGAAGGGCAGGTTCGATGCAATTTTGAATATGCTCTTTTCGATCTTGAATAAAAAGCTCCAATTCCTCTTCAAGGCTTACCTGACCGCGATCTGTATAGAGTGCACGAATTCGCCTCCCATACTCTCCTTCGGTGGGTTCCCGGGTCTCTACCACTGTATGCCCCAGGGAACGAAGATAGGCGGCAAGCAGGGGCAGCTGCGTTGACTTGCCGGTACCGTCTATTCCCTCAAAAGCAATCAATACCCCACGTTTCATGGCTGCCTCCAGCAAAGACGATTGGCAACAATAGAATGGGCCATGCTCAGTGCGGCTTGCAGGCTGCTGGGATCGGCCTGATTGGTCCCGGCAATATCATAGGCCGTCCCATGATCGACAGAGGTACGCACAATGGGAAGCCCAAGGGTCACATTAACGCCATCCTCAAAATGCAGCAGCTTAAAGGGGATCAATCCCTGATCGTGATACATGCAGATGACCGCATCATACTGACCGCTGGCTGCCTTGTGAAAGAGTGTATCCGGAGGCCAGGGACCACTGAGTTCTGCCTCGATGTTGGCATGGTCCATGGCAGGTTGAATGATCCGGATCTCTTCATCGCCAAAGAGACCTTCTTCACCTGCATGGGGGTTCAACGCGGCGACGGCAATGCGAGGCCTGGCCAAACCGAAATCTCTTTGCAGGGAATGACAGGTCGTCTCGAGGCAGTCGATGATCTCCTTCTGGTTCAGCAGACCGCTCACCTGATTAAGCGCCACATGAATCGTCACCAAAACGACCCGCAATTTCGGCCCGGCCATCATCATACGCACCGTAGAACTCTTGGTGAGCGCAGCCAGCATCTCTGTGTGGCCCGGGTAGGTATAGCCTGCATCCTGCAAACTTTTTTTACTGATCGGGCAGGTCGTCAAACCGGAGCAGGCCCCCTGCAAAATCAGTTCTACTGCCTTCTCTATATAGCCCCCCATGGCCCTACCGGTGGCAAGGGTTGGTCGGCCCCAGACAATGGGCAACTCAAATGGTTCGCCAACCTGCAGCACCGGCATGGTGCCTGGCGTCAGAGGCTCACCTGGATTCCAGGGAACCATGGGAAGTGACAGCCCAAGCAGCGCGGCGGCCTGTTGCAGCGTCCCAAGATCACCTAGAACAACACTGTCCGCCACAGCATCGGGAGCACTTGCAAAAAGACGGCAGAGTATCTCCGGGCCTATACCGGCCGGGCATCCCATGCTAATGGCCACAGGAGATTGATGAGGTGTATTGGTTTCGTGCATGCTGCTCCTCCTCAGAGGCAAAAATCAAAAGCGTTTTCTATATGTTCGATACGGGCTTCCTGCTGCAATATTCCACGCCCCTCTGCAGGGTACACGGCAATCACATCAAAACGGGCACTGCAGTCTCCACAGTTGTGCGACTGGAGGTAGGCCAGGGCGACCTTGCAAATACGTTGTTGCTTGCGCCAGTCGACCGCTTCAAGGGCCGAGCCGTAGTCTTGCCTGGTTCGATATTTTACCTCAATGAAAACCAGGAGCTCGTCGATTTGGGCGATAATATCGATTTCACCGTATCGTTTTCGATAGTTCGTCGTGATAATGGTATACCCGGAGCGGGTCAGGTACTGCAAGGCCTGGCTCTCCCCCCACTGCCCTGCTTTCAGGGAACCGCCCTGTGCTTTTTTGTTCCAGAACATGCCACCTCAAAGAAAAGGGTGTCTTGAATGTTTACCAGAGCCCTTTTTGATCTGGCGGAGACACAGGCTCTTTTTCAACCAACTCGGCAACTCCGCGAAAAGTGCGCCGGTGCAGCTCACAGGGGCCGTGGAGTTGAAGGGCTTCTCGGTGGGCCTTGGTCGGGTAGCCCTGGTGCCGGTTAAAACCGTAGACCGGATACAGTTCATGTGCCTTCTGCATCAGTCTATCACGGGTGACCTTGGCGACAATGGAGGCTGCGGCAATCGAGCTGCTTTTTGACTCCCCCTTAACCAGAGGCAGCTGAGTCAGTGGCAGCGGTACCTTGAATTTTCCGTCAACGAGCAAGAAATCAGGGGGCTGGACTGTTCCGTTGGCCTGACAGTCGTCCACAGCCCTTCGCATGGCAAGCAGCGATGCCTGTAAAATGTTAAGGCTTTCTATTTCCCGTGCATCAGCGATGCCTATCCCTACGCAGGCAGGGCTGGCCATGAGCTCTGCAAAGAGCAGTTCACGCCTGCGAGCCGTCAGGGTCTTGGAGTCGAAAAAAATGGTTGTGTCCTGGGATGGAGCCAAAACTACACAACCAGCGACCACGGGGCCTGCCAAAGGTCCGCGCCCGGCCTCATCCACTCCGGCAACCCGGGCAAAGCCCTGGGCTAAGAGAGCCCTTTCCAGAGCAAAGGTATCGGGCAGGTTTTGTGGGTCAGGAAGTACATTCAAGACATCTTGATTCATAGAACTGTCTTGTGCAAGTGAAGAAGTGGTACAGGAAGGTATCCGCAAATAAAAACAGGCATCCCCCATCTTGGCGATGTGCGGATGCCTGTTGAAAAAAAGAGATGGTTGCCGGAAGCATGGGCTTCCGAGTCACCGCATGCTCTCTTAGATGATACCACGCTCACGAATACGTGCAGCTTTACCACGACGGGAGCGCAGATAGTAGAGACGGGAGCGACGAACGCGGCCACGAGTAACCACTTCCACCTTCTCCAGGCGCGGTGAATGAAGCGCGAAAGTTTTTTCGACACCAACACCATGGGAAATTTTACGAACAGTAAAGGTGGCATTCATGGCACCGCGTTTTCTCTTGATAACCACGCCCTGGAAAATCTGAACACGCTCTTTACTGCCCTCAACGATACGAATATGAACCTTTACGGTGTCACCGGCACGAAAGTCCGGCATGTCAAAACGCATCTGCTCCAAATCAATCTTATCTATAATATTCATCGCCATCTCCATAAATTTACGACCGGGGATCATTCGACAGCCCTGCCGATGGATGCCTCCAAATCATCCCAAAATATATCGGACTCAATCAACTTATATTGTTCACAGACTGGCAAGAATGCCAGGCTGTTTAGTTCTGTTCCTCTTCCCAATCATCAGGCCGCCCGAGCAACCGATCCAGCATAATCGAAGCTGCGGAGCGAACCGAGAGATGATTAAAGGGTGTTGGCCCCTGTAGGGGTGGCAAAACACCATCGACCATCTCCATAACATCGGGACTCAGTCCCCATGCGGTACCAAACAGGAGCATCACCGGTTTCTCTGCACCGATCATGGCCCGTATTGCTGCAAACGATCGTGTATTGCTCTGCCTTTTTGCGCAGGTCGCAAGCACACACGGCCGCTCACCGTAATTTGTTGTCGCCTCAGCTATTGCTTCTTCAATAGAAGCGCGGATGCGAATAATGGACAGAGCGTTCTGCCTATCCGGGTTGACCGTGGCACCATGCCCATTTTGCCAGTGGCCGACGATCTGGGCTGCCAGCTCCTGCTGCTCCTTGAACGGAGTCACCACCCAGTAGGTGTTCACTCCGTAGGTCCGCCCGGCGCGAGCGATATCGTGCAAATCGAGATTTGTCACTGCGGACCCGATGGTCTCACCAATACGGTTGACCACAGGGTGATGCACCAGTGCCACATCAACCTTCATGGCTTTTCTCCTGTGCAAGCGTCCTGATTGCTGTATCCACCTGGTCAAGCACTCCTGCCTGACGAAGTGTTTTGCGCTCTGCAGGGGTAAATCGCATCCCAGCAAGGAGATCGGGCCGTCGTTGCAGCGTCAGAACCACCGATTCCACCAGACGATGCCGGGCAACGGCTGCGTGGTCACCGGAGAGAAGAACCTCTGGGACGGCCATGTTTTCAAAAACACGCGGTCTGGTATACTGTCGATGTTTCAACAGCCCGCAGCTGAAGCTGTCATTGGTCGCCGACTCCCCGCAGCCAAGGACTCCTGGAAGCAGGCGAATAACGGCATCAAGCACGACAAGTGCGGCCAACTCACCACCTGTGAGGACATAATCTCCGATGGAGATTTCCTCGTCCACGTACTGCTGACGAAAGCGCTCATCCACACCTTCGTACCGACCACAGACAAGAATCAACTGCTCATGGCTGGCAAGCCGCTCCGCCATTTTCTGGTCAAATTGTTCGCCGACGGGACTCAGGAGAATAACTCGCGAGTCAGCCCCTTCTTTTCTGGCTGCGTGAAGACAACGGCTCAGGGGCTCCGGTTTCATCACCATGCCTTCGCCACCGCCAAAGGGGCGATCATCGGTCATGGAGTGACGATCCGTGGCATATTCCCGAATGTTATGTACTCCGATCTCGATCTTCCCGTCCAGGAGGGCACGACGAACGATCCCCTCCTGGAGGGGGGAGACAAAAAACTCAGGAAAAATAGTTAAACAATCAATGAACATCAGAGGGTAATCAGTCCTTACCCGTTGATCTCTAACAGCCCTTCGGGCAAATCGAGAACCACAGCCTGTTCGTCAATTGAGCGAATAAACGGTTTGACGATCGGAATCAGGTACTCTTTTTTCGCCTGGCGAATAACAAGCAGGTCCTGTCCGCTGGTGCTCAGCAAACGTGCCGCTCTGCCCAGGTCCTGCCCATCCACTGTACGGATATCTTTGCCGATCAGGGTGTGCAGGTAAAATTCATCCGCCTCAAGTGGCGGGAGTTTGTCGCTTGTCACCCAGATCTGACTCCCTGCCAGTTGTTCTGCACGATTGCGATCTTGACATTCCTCAAGGCGCAGTATGACCTGGGTTCCACTGACACGAGCCTGTCTGGCCGTGCACAGTCTTTTCTCTCCCCGCTCTTCTTGGGAGAGATACAACTTTGTATAACGACAAAAAGTATCGGGCTGGTCTGAGTATGGCCGAACCTTAAGTTCCCCTTTGATCCCATGGGGGCGGGTAACCGTCCCCACAAGCACAAAGTGGCCTTCAGCAATGCTGCTCTCTTCGGCCACTACTCAACAATTTCCAGCCGGGTGCGTTTGCCTTCGCCAGGGACTGCCGCAGCCAGAACAGCACGCATTGCCCGCGCCGTCCTGCCCTGCTTGCCGATGACCTTACCGAGATCTTCCTGGGCAACCCGCAACTCAAGGGTGATGGTTTCATCATCCTCTTGTTGGCTGACCTCAATCTTTTCAGGCTGATCGACCAGTTTACCGGCGATGAACTCGATCAACGCTTTCATTTACGCAGCAGCTTCAGCTCCTGCCTGTTTTTTAATCAGGCTGGCAACAGTCGTTGACGGAACGGCCCCTTTGGAGATCCATCCCTGCAGTTTTTCGCTGTCGATATCAACAGTGGCCGGCTCGCTCATCGGGTTGTAGGTGCCAACGATGTCGAGGAATTTACCATCACGCGGTGCTTCACTGTCAGCAACGACTATACGATAAAACGGTTGTTTTTTCCGACCCTTTCTAGTCAAACGAATACGAACTGCCATTGTTTCTTATCCTCCGGTGGATATTTGCTCCCGCAGTGAAAACTGGTGAGCCTCATTGAGTTTATTGCGGTAATGAGTAACTGAATTCGCGATGCGATAGAGAGATAAAGCGTATGCAGATTTCTCTTTCACGGCTTCAGATATTATCGAACGAGCCCCTTGGGGAGCTTACGGCGTTTTCCGCCGCGCATGACGCCTTTCCCTTTCAGGTTTTTCATCATCTTCAGCATCATGGTGTAGCTTTTCAAAACACGATTGACCTCAGAGACTGAGGTACCAGAACCTTTAGCGATACGCTGCCGCCGACTCGCATCAATGATGCGGTGATTACGCCGCTCTTTGAGGGTCATCGAGCGGATAATCGCCTCGGTTTTGGCGAGCTCCTTCTCATCGGGTTTGGGTGCATCCTTGAGCTGCTTGAGTTTGTTCATCCCGGGGATCATCCCCATGATCTGCTCAAGGCTGCCCATCTTTTTGATCTGCTGAATCTGATCAAGAAAATCCTCGAGAGAGAAGGTGTTTTTCTGGAGTTTCTTGGCCAGTTTATCCGCCTTCTTCTTATCGACGACAGACTCTGCCTTTTCAATAAGCGAGAGAACATCGCCCATACCGAGGATGCGGGAAGCGGCACGGTCGGGATGGAAAACCTCCAAGGCATCAACCGACTCACCGATACCGACAAACTTGATCGGCTTGCCAGTGACTTTTTTCACCGACAGGGCGGCACCACCACGGGCATCACCCTCCATCTTGGTGAGGACGACACCGGTGATTTCAAGATCAGCATTAAAACGATCAGCAACGGTAACCGCGTCCTGACCGGTCATGGCATCGGCAACAAAGAGAACCTCGGTCAGGGCAACCGCCCGAGATATCTGCTGCAGCTCTTCCATAAGAGCGTCATCAACGTGGAGACGACCGGCTGTATCCAGAATAACCGTGTCGTATTCACTGTTGCGGGCCTCGGCTAAAGCCTGGCGGGCAATATCAACCGGTTTTTGCTCGGTGGTCGAGTCAAAGACAGGCACCCCAACCTGCTCGCCAAGAACATGCAACTGCTCAATAGCCGCCGGACGATAGACGTCAGCCGGAACAAGGTAGGGCTTGCGCCCCTTTGCTTTCAGTTGACGGGCTAGTTTTGCAGCGGTGGTGGTTTTACCCGAGCCCTGCAGGCCGGCCAGCATAATGGTCACAGGCTGCTGCCCATCGAGTTGAATAGGCTGCGCTGTGCTTCCGAGCAGCTCGACCAACTCGTCATGGACGATTTTAACCACCTGCTGTCCTGGTGAAAGACTGGTAAGGACCTCTCGTCCGACAGCCTTCTCGGTTACAGTGGCAATGAACTCTTTGACGACACCAAAGTTTACGTCCGCCTCGAGCAACGCTCGTCGCACCTCACCCATGGCTTCCTGAATGTTTTCTTCAGTGAGCCTGCCGTGGCCGCGTAATTTTTTAAACGCGCTTTCTAGGCGGTCGGTTAAATTTTCAAACATGTTATTTTAGGTGCTAAATGGACTGTATCCTCAGATGAACGCACAAAAGAGTCCATCTCCGATTTTGCATGCGGAAAATTGCGATTAATACCCGACATGCCCTGACTTGTCAAGCGAGAAGAAAAACATGGTGGTGCGGGCGGTTATTCGCCAGCCAACACCTCCGCTACCTTGGCGAGCCCCTCCGGACTGTCCGCCTGCAGGCAGGTGATCCCTGCCCCCTTAGGAAGGATTTTCTTCATCATTCCAGTAAGTACGTTTTTGGGACCAAGCTCAACAAAGACCTCAACCCCTTCTTTGACCATCTGTTCAATGGAAGGCAGCCAGCAGACCGTCGAGGCGATCTGGCGTGCCATGATGGATTTAATTGCCACCGGATCTGTTTCTTTTTCTCCGGTCACATTAAAGAGCACGGGGACCTTGGGAGCAGTGAAGGTGATATTTTCCATAAAAGCGGCAAAGTCATCCACAGCACCGGCAACCAGGGGGCTGTGATTGGCCACACTGACCTTGAGCGGAATGACCTTGGCCCCCTTTTCAGAGCAGAGTGCGCCCACACCTTTGAGCCCCTCATCATCGCCGGAAAGAACGATCTGTGCGCCGGTATTGTGGTTGGCCACAACGGCTATACCCCCGCCATCGTATCCCTGTAAAATCTCCTGAACCTCGTGAATATCCAGGCCAAGAACCGCCCGCATCCCCCCGGGGTTGGCCGCCCCCTCACGCTCCATCAGCTCACCACGTTTGGTGACCAGAGCCAGGGTATCTTCAAGGCTCAATACACCGGAACCATAGAGGGCGGAATACTCGCCCAGGGAATGACCGGCAAAAAAAGCCGGCGACAAGTCCGGAACCAGTTTCAACAGTTGCTGATAACAGATGAGATTGACCACCGTTAACGCCGGTTGCAGGTAAAGTACGCGGGTCAGATCTTTGAGAGGACCTTCAAAGCTGAGTTTTTTCAAGGGAAAGCCGGATATCTTTTCAGCCAGATCCATGATCGCTGCCGCGTCCTGATCCTGCTCGATAAACTGCTGCCCCATACCAATAAACTGGGACCCCTGTCCCGGAAAAAGAATTGCTGTTTTTTTCATGTCAAACTACTGGAAAAATTAAGACTGTTCTGATGCTTCGCGATCAAACAGTAGATTATAGAAGATAAAAAGCGTCACGCCGACGGTGATCGCGGAATCGGCGATATTAAAAGTCGGCCAATGGTGGGAACCGATGTAGACATCAAGAAAATCAATCACAAAACCAAAGCGGATGCGATCAATCATATTGCCGATGGCCCCTCCCGCGATCAGGGAAAGAGCCATGGTGTAGTAGAGGCTGCGACGGCCGTAGCTGCGATGGGCTATTCCGATTAAAACCAGAGCCACGCTTGCCGTGCAGAGAAAGAAAACCTGCCGCCACAGTGCCGGTTGGCCAGCAAGCATGCTGAATGCGGCACCGTTGTTGGTGATATAGGTCAGGTTAAAGAAATGGGGAATGACCACACGGCTCTCGTGAAGCAAAAAGTGGTGCATAACCCAGAATTTACTGGCCTGATCGAGACAGATAACAACCAGGATAACAGAAAAGAAGCTCAGCATCGATCAAGCCTATATTCTTATGCTGTAAGTTGCCGCACAACCTGGGAACAACGGGCGCAGAGAGTCGGATGCTCCTGGTCTTCGCCCACGGTGGTGGAGATGGTCCAGCAGCGCTCACATTTGTTGCCGGGAGCAGGTGCCACGGCGATCTCTACACCAGGGATGGTTTCATCAACGACGAAAGACAGCCCCGAACTCTCCCCGGCATCAAGCCGCAGTGAAGAAACAATACAGAGTTCCTGTAACTGCTCCAAGCGGCCCTCAAGAAAGGTTTTCCACTCATCACTGAGCTTCAGGGTCACCTCGGCATCCAGGCCAAGGCCAATAACCTTGTCTCGACGTGCCGCTTCCAGCACACGTGTAATACCACTACGCAGGTTGAGCAGCTTGTTCCACTGCTCATCAAAGGCGTCATCCTTTGCCACATCATCGACTGCTGCAAAGCTGGCAAAGAAGATTGATTGCTCAAGCGGTGCATTCTGCGCCAGGCCATGCAAATGCTCCCATGCCTCGGCCGTGGTAAAACAGAGGATGGGCGACATCAGACGCAGAAGTCCGTCAAGAATGCGGTAAATAACCGTTTGAGCCGCACGTCGTTCAGGCCCTGCCGGCAGGGAGCAGTAGAGCCGATCTTTGAGCACATCCATATAAATAGAGGAGACGGTAGTGCCGCAGAAGTTATGCAGTGCATGGTAAATGGCATGGAACTCATAGCGCTCATAGGCAAGAGTTACACGGCGACTCACCTGGGCAAACTTGCTCAAAGCCCAGCGATCGATTTCCTGCAGGGCTTCCGGACCGACACTATCGGTCTCCGGATTGAAATCGTAGAGGTTGGAGAGCAGGAAGCGCAGGGTGTTGCGCATCTTACGGTAGGCATCGGAGACATGCTTGAGAATCTCATCGGAGACCTTGACATCATCCTGATAGTTTTCACTGGAAACCCAGAGGCGCAGAACCTCCGCCCCGTACTTATCTATAACCTCCTGGGGAGCAACCACGTTGCCCACGGACTTGGACATCTTTTTGCCTTGACCGTCGACCACGTAGCCATGGGTCAGCACACCTTTATACGGCGCCCTTCCACGAGTGCCCACGGAGGTGAGCAGTGAAGACTGAAACCAACCACGATGCTGGTCCGAGCCTTCCAGATAGAGATCGGCCGGAGAATAGAGTTCGTCGCGCTCTTCAAGAACAGCCGCATGGCTGGTGCCGGAGTCGAACCAGACATCAAGGATGTCGGATTCTTTCTGGAAATTTTTACTGCCACAGCTGCAGCTCACCTCTTCGGGGATAAAGTCACTGACCTCATATTTAAACCAGGCGTCTGCTCCTTCTTTGGCAAAGAGGGTATCGATTTTCTCACAGACCGATTCGTTTTTGAGGATCTCGCCACAGTCCTTACATGTAAAGACGGTGACAGGCACACCCCAGGAACGTTGACGGGAGAGGCACCAGTCAGGTCGGGCTTCAACCATGCCGTAAATCCGCTGTTGTCCCCAGGCAGGCGTCCAGCTGACCTCGTTAATGGCTGCCAGCGCTTTTTGACGCAGCTCAAGGTTTTCCATGGCGATAAACCACTGGGCAGTGGCCCGGTACATGACCGGCTCCTTACAGCGCCAGCAGTGCGGATAGCTGTGATTGATGGCCAGTTCTTTCACCAGGGAGCCTTCGGCAGCCATGTCAGCGATGATCTTCTTGTTGACATCAGGCACCTGTTCGCCCGCGTAACGTCCGGCTTCTTTGGTATACTGACCCGCATCATCCACAGGGGAGAGAATTTCCAGCCCATAGCGCAGACCGGTCTGATAATCATCGGCACCATGGCCGGGTGCGGTATGGACACAACCCGTACCGGACTCTGCGGTGACATAATCAGCAAGCACCATGAGCGAATCACGCTCCATGAAGGGGTGGCGGCAGTACTTGCCTTCAAGGCCACTGGCTGAAAAGGTGGTGAGGATAGAGTAGTCAGTGATCTCGAAGAGCTGCATACAACTCTCGACCAGTTCTTTGGCTAAAATCCAGATCTCGCCCTGCACGGAAACAGCCGCATACTCGAAGTCAGGATGAAAGGCCACGGCCAGGTTGGCCGGCAGGGTCCAGGGGGTGGTGGTCCAGATGAGCACCTTCACCTCTTTGCCGGCAAGCTCGGGAGCAACTGGGCCCAGATCGTCGACAACCGGGAACTTCACGTAGATAGAGGGAGAGGTATGATCTGCGTAATCAACCTCGGCCTCGGCCAGGGCAGTCCCACAGGTGGCACACCAGTAGACCGGCTTTTTGGAACGGATGACCGCACCGGACAACAGGAATTTATTGAACTCCCGAGCAATGGCTGCCTCGTAGGGGAAGTTCATGGTCAGGTAAGGGGCATCCCAATCGCCGATCACCCCCAAACGTTTGAACTGCTCTCGCTGGGTCTTGATCCATTTTTCTGCATATTTGCGACAGGCGTTGCGTTTGCCCAGAATGGAAATGGACTGTTTTTTCTGACCAAGCTCCAGGTCGACGTTATGCTCAATGGGCAGACCATGGCAATCCCAGCCCGGAATGTACGGTGCATTAAAGCCGGCCAGGCGCTTGGAGCGCAGGATGATATCCTTGAGTACCTTGTTGAATGCGGTACCTAGATGAATATTACCGTTGGCATAGGGAGGGCCGTCATGCAGGATAAACTGGGGACGGTCGGCTGCCGCCTGCTGAATCTTGTGGTAAAGCTTCTCCTTTTCCCACTGCTTGAGCACCATAGGCTCCCGCTGGGTCAGATTTGCTTTCATTTTAAATTTGGTTTTCGGCAGGTTCAGTGTTTCCCTGTAATCCATTGTGATTCCTGAGTATGCTGTAAAAGAGAGATACGGTCGGGCCCATCCACAAAATTAGAGATTTTACCAAGCCAGTGTGAATCTGCAAGGGAAAAGGCCGGATATTCGCGACAAGAGGTGAAAACCACGATTAAAAAGGCGAATACCGACTTGTTCTTTTGTTATGAGCAGTGTATTTTCCCCCAATCGCAAAAATGATTCGTCCCTGACCACTTACGGGTATTCAGGGCTGCGCCAAGTCCATGCTTTACGGCTGCAATCTTTACCCAAAAAATCTGTACGCAGCACTTCGCGTGCAGCCCATGACGAACAACGGAGTACTCTTTTGAGCGCGACAACACATTCCTGCACCCTCTGCGGCTGCCAGCAGAAAACACCACTTTCCCCGGATGGATACTGTAGTAAATGCACTGAACTTGCCGCCACTGTGCGTGAAAAACCAGAGCTCATTCGCACACTCTGGCAAAACTTTCACGACGAGCCAATCCTTCCCAGAGGAACGACTCACACCATCGCCAGTGAAGCAGAGCTACCAGAAGTGCTTGATGGAAAACGGTATCGTGCCATCGACCGCGACCAGAACAAATGGTACCTCTCCATCAGCGAACTGGAAGGCAAACCGGTTGAAATTTTTGCCTCCACCGCCTTTGACCGGGACCATGAACTCCAATCCCGCATCTCTAACCTGACCACCATCACGCGTTTGATCTCGCTTCTGCTGCGCCACTTGTTCATGGGAGAACCCCTGACTTTTGACAAATGCCTGAAACAGATTCAACGCAGTTCCCGCCAGAAAAACGACCTTCCCGACATGCTCTACGGAGTGCTCAACAAATATCAGGCACCTAACGAAAATAAAGATCACTTGAATCCGTGACGGTGGGTGGGCACTGAACAACGTATCCTTTTAAATGGACGAATATTTTTAAACAAATTCATGTATTGTTCAGTTTCACCCGCCGCCTTTTGGGGCATTCAGCAGCGTAATTCAACGTTGCGCTGAAAAGAAGACGAATGCTCCTCTGGCCGGAGAGATCCGTCCATGTCAGGTGGCGGAGAATACTGCCAAGAATGATTCGGCCCGGTTGACTTCAGGCAAGATACAGCTGCAGGCGTGAGGAAGAAACGATCTCTTCATACATTTCCAATGGCAAATAGATCGGTCTGCGAAAGTGAAGTGAGCATGGTGGTCATGATGAATCCAGCTCTTAAAAAGCATGAGCACTCTTGTGAACTTACCTGCCGAGGGAAAGAAGTTCTTCGGTTTTTGAGCGAATCCCCCTCACGTTCCCTCAGTTTCATCGACTGAGGCGAGGTGAGGGGCTCGAATTCAGATTTTTTTCCGTGGTGCTTCAGGAATACCTCCGGCATGACATTCCATGCAATTTGGCTGAGCATTGATGCCATAATCAGAGAGAGGGGTCCAGTCCCCTTCGTCATCGTAGTCGTCATCCTTCCATGCGTTAAGCAACTCAACCAGATGATATGCCACGCTGGCCGTTACCCGCGCACATCGATCCTTACGTTCCGGGCTGCCGATCGGCTTGTCGGCAACCGCCATCCATTTGCCCACCGAAACATGACACAGAGGCGATTCACTGATAGTCTGGGGGATAGGCTCACGAATTTTCGGTGACTTTGGTTCAAAAATCGGCAATGCGGATTCACAGTACCACTGCATTATATCGGTCCCTATCAGGTGTCCGTCTACTGCACCAATGATTCGTGGACCAATAATCAGGTTGACAACGATATTAGCACCGGCATTGGATCCGCAAATAGTCCCCCAACTGGCAACACCCCCCTCAAGAAAAACAAAGGCATCAATAGGAAAGGAACTATAGGGTTCGCCAACTTTTTCCCGCAACTGGGTAAAGACACTGCTGATAACGGCACATCCACAAAAGACTCGATACCATTCCTTATACGCCAACTCAGCCGTTATGGTGGGGTCGAGTTTTTCATATGGCCAGGGCCATTTTTCGGTTTTACCACCAGCAGCACCGGCTGATGGCAACCAGCCACTCAAATGGCTCAGAGCCGCGGTCGTTGCCAATGCGCCGGTTCCGAGCATCCATTGTCGTCGCGATAGCCCACTTCGTTGTTCTTGTTCGTGCTGCATGATCATTCCTTGGATGAATTTATAAGAGAAAGACGCTTATTTTTTATTGTGGCAGACTCCGCACCGCGCCAAGTCCTTATCGTTTTGGAGGTGGCATTCCATGCACAGTTTATGCGCAGCGAGTTTCAAGGTCGCCAGACGTTTCTGCCTGTTTGCCCCACTGTTATGGCAGGTTTCGCAGCGCTCGATTTTTTTACCGGGAACATAGTCCTCTTTCTTTCCATCCGCGCCTTTGCCATGATGACATCCGTCACAATCAAGCCACTGATGGGCATGGTGGGGCAAGTAGGCTGGTCGAGGTACCTTTTCCGTGTCAATTTTGGATCGGATCACTACCTGCTCCGGCCCATATCCTTCGGCCCAGGCAGGGGGAAAACTGAAAAAGCCCCCACCGAAGACCAACATAGCTCCAAGCACAGTCCATAACTTCATAGGCATTCTCCTCTGGTGCACATTACAGATATTTATCTTTTCACTTTCTCACTGACCTGCTTAACATTTCATTTTCTGAATAGTTATTCTCTGGCTGCAGTACAAATTTTTCACCTTACGAGTCTTCATAGCAGTCATCTCCATTCATGATGCCCAACACATTTGGGCACAATAAAGCATGGATAGACATGCCCCCTTCTCGTCTGAGTTGCGGCGCCCTTCGTTATATTTTGCAAAAAATAACGAGTCAACAAAAAAATCTGTATGTGCTTGTTTATTACGTATTGGAGGCACTTATCTCAGCGGCAGAAACCTTTGATACGAGGGGGGGGGAACTTACAGAAACAAACCAAGGCGCCCCGGTCCTGAAAAAAAGACACAGTACCATTTTTAGGCAAACATGATCCCGATGCGATCAGGCTGAGGCTATGGTCGTTTTAAGGAACAAGGCGGATTGCACGAGGGAGAACGTACAGGAAATTGATGCGACAATGACTCGAAGAGTCACCACAACCGCTCAATAGTTAAAGAAATTATAGAATTTATGTGCGAGGCGGGGCTGCATCCAGTCGTGCAAGATGCAGCCTGCCGCACATGCAAAGAGGGAACACCTGAAACTGAGCCGTTGAGCAAAGGGCTTCTCAAATAATTCGAATATGTTATCAAGCTCAAAAAGCCAAAAAATATTTTAAAAAATCCAGCGAATGCAAAATGAACAGTTTGCGAAAAGACAAAACGCTATAAGACTTCTATAGTTTTTCCATAAACTTGGCGGTATCAATCACAAAACGTTCATGCCGCCCACGGCCGATCTCACCCTTTTCATCGGTGGCAAGGACCTCAAAGACCAAGCGGCGCCGATCGACCTCAATAAGGGTTGACTCACAGGTTACCTTCATTCCCACCGGGGTGGCTTTGGAGTGACTTACATCTATTTTAATACCGACCGTGCCATGCCCCTGGGGAAGGTAGGGAAGTACCGATTGCAGACAAGTCTTTTCCATCAGGGCCACCATGGCTGGCGTGGCATACACCTCCACCAATCCAGATCCGTATTTTGCGGCGGTATCATCAAGGGTGACAACCAGCTCCTGCTTGCCTTTCACTTCTGCGGGAATCTGTAACTCCATGCTCTGGCCTCCTGAATCAAGGGGGATATTTGAGAACCTCGCTTCTTTCCTTGGCTTATACCGAGCGAGGGGTTCCACGTCAAGCATGGAGCCCGATGCAGACCTAAGCAACCAGATCCAACTGCTGCATGCTCCCCACCCTGCCGTCTTCAAACAAAAAGATGCCGCTGGAGCGCACCTGCCCCTGGAGTGCATTATCCTCCGTATTTTTGATGCTAAATGCAGAATCAACATTCCCCAGATACAGCGCCCCAATATTTTTCTCCCCCAGAGCCAGCAGCTGGTCTTCTCCTGCCCCATTTTTGGTCCAGATGCGGAGTTTTTCATAAATAGAATCTGATTCGTCAATCCAGCCGTTGCCGTCCTCATCATACTTGGCCAAATCGCCGAACCCATTCCCGCTCTGCGCGCCAAAAAGTTCACTGCCATCATTAATCTGACCATCTTCGTTGGCATCCAGAGCAAGAAAGCCTGAGCCTGAGGTGACAAAGGAAATTTGATCTTCGCTACCGTCGGCATCAATGTCAAAGCTGTATTTTTCCTGGGTCAACTGGGTTGCGTTGCCTCCGAAATTGACCACCAGCGGATCTTTGAGTTTTGCATCCCCCAATTGCAATAACTCCTCTTTGCCTGTTGTGAAGCTACGATTCATATTCACTTCAATTCCGATTTGAATCTCCTTTCCATCGGCGGTCTGTATCACCCCTTGGGCAGTAAACTGCGTTGATTCCGACTCGTGGTAAATTTCCTGTTTCCGGTATTCAACGCCCCACCCTTGCCTTTGTGCTCCCGCCCGTGGCTCGGTTGAAACCTCAGAGGCCTTTGCCGCATGCATGGCTTTTTGTATCGCACCATGGTTGAACATACGAAATTTTCGTCCTGTGATTTTCTCAAAAAAAGAACGAAGAACCCGTATATTGAGATCATCGAGGAGTTCAGCATCCTCCAGAGACGCTCTCACCTCGGCTGACTCAGCAGTCACAGCGGTTGCGGCCTGTTGTCCGGCCTCGGAAAGAGATACCTTCGCTGCCTCATCCGCAGCCTCCAGAGCCTTTGCCTGCAGCTGATCCCCCTCGGCATCAACCTGCTCGCTTCGGCTCAGCGCCGTGCCCTGGCGCCACATGGTCAGGGATTCTTCTTTGTGATAATACTCAACAGAGGTACGCGAACTGGTCAGTTCAATGGTAGAATTTGCGATCTTCATGATAGTCCTTCCCTGGTTATCATTATCGGTGGCGGCCTGCAGAGGTGCACCTTCTTCCCTGAACAAACACCTCGACCGTATCGTCTTTTCGGTAGCGCGCCAGGAAACCTTTAGCACTAAATTATGGTATCTTGTGGAATACATGATTCTATGCTACAGTGTGACCGAATTTTTGTGACACTTTTGCGGCCTACCGGGGAAAGCGGGGAGCAACAATAAATCGGTATTGTTCACAATCCTTTTGCCGACACCCGTAGATTCGCATGAAGGTCTCTTGAATACTTTTTGTAGAATCGAGCGGGAAAAATTTCGTCCCAAATCTGGTCCACAAGCAGATATTCACTTCCTTTCGTGTCGTACATGCCAGGATTCTTACTTTTGTTGAACATACAGCCATGGCCACCCATACCCCCCCTATCGATCAGGATGACGCTTCGGCGACTGAATCTGCAACGCTCAGCTCCCTGTACTCATTTCTGTCCTTAACCATGCGCTATCCAGAGGCTGCCTTTTGTGGCGAGCCTCTTTTTGATGCGGTGGAGTCACTGCTTGCCTCGCTTGACAGGCCCGAAGATCTCGCCTCCTTTCAAAACTGGCGGGCACAGACCCCGGCCCCCCTTGATGACCTCCGGACCGAATACACCCGTCTGTTTATCACTGCAGCCAAACAAAAAACTTTGCCACTGTATGCCTCTGTTTATATTGATGGCGATGGGACCCTGCAGGGGAAAACAACGGAGCGAACCCGGGATTTTTACAGAGAGCACGGCTATGATCTGGCAAATGATACCGAGCCCGCCGACCATATAAGTTTTGAACTCGATTTTTTGGCTGCACTGGCCGGTGAAGCCAAATTTGATGACGAGGATTTTTTCCTCCGTACTCTCTTCCGGCCATGGTTTGAACGATTTTTGAAACAATGGAATAAAGAAGCTCGACATCCCTTTTATGCGGTGTCGATACGGTTAATTGATTTTTTCACCAAGGAGGAACAGTAAATGGCAATGAACCTTACCAGGCGGAATTTCCTCAAAGCCGCCTCTATTGCCGCTGCGTCCGTGCCGCTATCCAAAGTAGCGGCAAAAGCAGAATCAGGAGTTGTTAAAGCACCCCTGGTTGCACAGGGGAGTTTCAAAGACACCCAGACTGCGGTCGGTGGTGTCTGTGAGATGTGTTTCTGGCGTTGTCAGTTGGTCGGAAAAATCCGCGATGGCCGCCTGATAAAACTGGAGGGGAACCCCAAATCCATTGACAACGGAGAGTCTATCTGTGCCCGTGGTAACGCCGGTGTCAAGCTGCTCTACGATCCGGACCGTCTCAAATATCCGTTAAAAAACGTCGGAAAACGTGGGGCTCCCAAATGGCAGCGTATCTCCTGGGAAGAAGCCCTGGATACCTGTGCCTCCAAACTCAAAGCAGTTCAGGAAAAATACGGTTCCAAAGGTATTGCCATGTTCCCTCATGGCTCCACCGCCAGTTACCCGATGAACTTCTTTGAGCACACCGTGGGTACCCCCAACGTATCTGAGGCATCGTTCTTCCAGTGCCGCGGTATCCGCGATACCGCCTACCTTGCCACCATAGGTATGCCTCCCGGCGAGAACGTGGATATGCCGAACACCAAGGTCATGCTGCTGATTGGTGACCACTTTGGTGAGAATATCCATGTCTCCCATATGAAACGCTACCTCAAAGGTCTGGAAAACGGTGCCAAGCTGATCGTTGTTGATCCTCGTTACTCTGCCTCTGCCGCCAAATCCGACATCTGGATACAGATTAAGCCTGGTACGGATACGGCCTTTTTGCTTGCGATCATGAATTACCTGATCCAAAACGAGAAGTATAATGCCGACTTTGTCGACGAGTACGGTGAAGGTTTTGATGAGATGGCTGAAGGGATTCAGGAATGGACCCTGGAGAAAGCTGCCAAAGTCTGTGACATTCAGGCCTCCCAGATCAAAGAGGTCGCAGAACTCCTGGCTGCAAACATGCCCAACGTTGCCATTCACCCCGGTCGCCATGTATCCTGGTACGGAAACGACTTCCAGCGTCAGCGCGCCCTTGCCTGCCTGACCGGTATTCTTGGTGCCTTTGGTGTGAAAGGTGGCTTTGTTCCCCCCAAAGGTCCCAAAGGACTGGCCAAGGTCAAATGGCCCAGTGGCGATGAGGAAGCGGAAGCCATCCACCACGAAGAGGATATCTACCCCTTCTCTCCTCCTGGCACCCCGACCGATCTGATCCGCAATGCGGCCATCGAAGGTGAACCGTATCCGATCAAGGGCTGTGTTGTCTGGGGCCAGAATCCGATTCAGACCATTCCCAACCAACCGATGACCATTAAGATGCTGGAGCAGATGGATTTTGTCATGTGCGTTGATGTCATGCCCACCGACATCACTATGTACGCCGACATTCTCCTGCCCGACACCAGTTATCTGGAGCGGTACGACTACATCAAAACCGGTACCCAGTGGAACTTCGCCGACGAGCAGCAGCAGTATATCGCTCCGCGTATGCCGCTGGTCGCCCCGGGCTTTGAGCGCAAGGAGTCGATCTATATTACCAACGAGATCGCCAAGCGCATGGGCTATGGAGACAAAATTCCGGTTCAGACCCAGGAAGAGATGATCAACAAACGGCTGGCCCCCCTGAACCTGTCTATTGAATCCATCAGAGCGGAAGATGGTATTCATCTGCAACCGGGTCAAGACCCGTACGGCGATCTCGAGTTGGATATTGTTTTCTCCAGTGAAGACCTTGAAGACTACGATTTTCCCGCTATCCCGACTTACATTCCGGTCGAGGAGCCGCCCGCGGGTTTCATGCGCCTGCTCTATGGTCGTTCACCGGTACACACCTTCAACCGCACCATGAACAACGCCTGGCTGTTGGCTGAATGCGATTCCAATCCGGTCTGGGTCAACGACAAGTTGGCTGCCAAACTGGGACTCAAAGAGGGCGACACGGTCTCCTTTGTCAACCAGGATGGGGTAAAATCCCGTACCAATACTACGGTAAAAGTAACCCCGGGTATTCGTCAGGATTGCGTCTACATGTACCACGGCTTTGGTACCATGAACAAAGAGATGACCCTGGGCCATGACAAGGGTGTTGACGACACCAGCCTGATTACCAAGCTGGCGGTTGATCCTGAAACCGGCGCCCACGGCATGCGCAACAACTTCGTCAAACTTATCAAAGTCAGCTGATTGTGGGACCGATAGACCCGTTATCGAGCGATTCGTATATCTCTGAAGGAGAGTAGCTATGCAATATGGCATGATCATCGATGTCGACAAGTGCGTGGGCTGCCACGCTTGCGTCATCGCCTGTAAAGCCGAGTGGGAGGTCCCCGCTCAGTACGACAGAAACTGGGTGTTCCGCCTTGGCCCCAGCCTTACCTCTTCGGGTATGGCGGCCACCTACTACCCAGGGCTCTGCAACCACTGCGAAAATCCCCCCTGTGTCCCGGTATGCCCGGCAGATCCGGTCGAGATGACCTTTAAGGACGCCAAAACCGGAAAAACCGTGACCATGGAAGTGGGTGCCACCTGGAAAGATCCCTTTAACGGGACCGTTCAGGTAGACCACGAGCGTTGTATTGGTTGTGGTGCCTGTCGCGACGCCTGCCCCTACAACGCCCGTTACGTTAACGAGGATTTGGCCGACGACAACAGCCTGGGCAAAGTCGACAAGTGCACCTACTGTATGCCCCGCGTTGCCGAAGGGCTGGAACCTGCCTGCGTGCAGACCTGCCTGGCTCGGGCGCGTATCTTTGGCGATCTGGACGATCCCAACTCGGAAGTCGCCCAGTACGTGAAAAAGGGTGCTGTGGGCCTCACCTCCAAAGCTGTCCAGATTGGCCCCAATGGAAGGTATTACGGCAGCAAAAAAGGCGACATGGAGCTGTTGATGCAAGCAGCCCCCCAGGAAATGCCCGAGGTGGCGCTACGCCGCTCCGTACTCACCAAAATGTCCCTTGCAGCCAAAAAACAGGTTAAAGAGCTTGGCATGCTTGGTCTTGCAGGCGGTCTGTTAGTGAAATCGCTGCAGAAAGACGACGAATAAGTCACTGGCTTCTTCGTGTTGTCACACCCCTGTCGCCCCTTTGGGCGGCGGGGGATTTTTTTTGTCTTTTTCAGGGGTGATGCACACCAGGGGTATGATTTTTTTAACAGCTGGATATAATAAGGGGACAAGCTCAACAAATCAGACACTTGTGTACTGATTCAAGGGAGAAAGCATGTCCATTCGACGTAAAGTCTTTGTTATTATCCTGTTGCTCTTTGTGCTGTTGGGAGGTGCGAATTTTCTCATTCAGCGTCTGATAATCTTCCCCAGTTTTCTCGAACTGGAATCCCGGGAGGCCAGCGAAAACCTGCAGCGTATTCGCTATGCCATCGAACGAGAGATCATCCACCTTGACCGCCTCTGCCGTGACTGGGCGATCTGGGATGACTCCTATGATTTTATACAAACCCGCTCTCAAGCCTACATCGAAAGCAACCTCGGCGACTCCACTCTGGAATCCGATCGCCTTAACCTGTTGCTCTTCTGTCGTCTGGACGGGAGCATTGTCTGGGGTTCGAGCCTGCAGGATGAACAACGGCTCCCCTTTCCCTTTTTCAAGACACAAAAGGTGAGCCTGGACCATCCACTGTTCTCCTTCCTCAAAGAAGACAACCAACAAAGCAGCTCCGGTATTATTGATTCTCCCTTTGGCCCCCTGCTCTTCTCGACCCAGACCATTCTTCGCTCAAACAATATTGGCCCTGGAATCGGTTATCTGATCATGGCCCGCCTGCTCGATGCGTCTGCAGTGGAATCATTAAAGGAGCAAACCCGCATCCCTTTTCAGTTACGCTACCCACTAGAAGCCAACACCATACTCTGCGGCTCGATTGATAACGGTTTCCATCTGAACACTGAAAAGCTCAGTTTTATTGAGCTCAACACCGGTAAATACATTCAGTCCTGCTTTGGTTACCCAGGCATCACCGGCAAGCCGGTCTTTGGGGTTGAATATCTCTTCCCCCGAGAAATCACCCGCAAAGGTATTGCCAGTATGGGCTATGCTGCAGCCCTGGTTATCGCGTTGGGAATTTGTATTATTGTTATCTTGAATCTGACCCTGCAAAAGGTGGTCATGCAGCCCCTCAAACGGCTGACAGACCATGCCCAATTGATCGAGCAGCAAAAAGACTTTTCCCGCCGTATTGCCATGCGTCGAACGGACGAGATTGGACTCCTGGCCCAAAGTATAGACACCATGGTCCAGACCATTGGTAAACAAACCAATGAACTGCAACTGGCTAATGAACAACTCATCATCCTCTCTGTCCAGGACGGGCTGACCTCTATTGCCAACCGGCGCATGTTCGATTCCTACCTCAGCAAAGAATGGCATCGAGCCATGCGAGAGCAGACCCCTCTCTCGCTCATTCTGCTTGATGTGGATTTTTTCAAACACTACAACGATACCTACGGTCATCAGCAGGGGGACCGCTGCCTGATTGCCATAGCCGAAATCATGCAAAAACATATTCGCCGCCCTGCTGACCTTGCCGCCCGTTACGGTGGCGAAGAATTTGCTCTCATCTTACCCAACACCGAAAATAAGGGTGCCTGTAAGGTTGCAGAAGGCGTGCGTCAGGGTATCCAGGATTTACACATCGAACACCGTACCTCTGATGTATCTGCCCACGTTTCCGTAAGCCTGGGGGTGAGCACGATCATTCCCCAGGTTACTGAGCACAACCAGAGCATGCATGATTTTATCGAACTGGCAGATCAACACCTCTACCAGGCAAAACAAAGTGGCCGAAATTGCGTCCATTCCTAGACATGGCAGCTGACAAAAAAGACTCCTCACCACTTCTAACCAGTTGATTACATTGCGTGAAAAACAAAGCCTTTTAACGTTTTCTTATAAAACCCCTTGAGTTCCAGAGCGCTTTGGCCGAAAAAGATGTATGAACAATCGATCCACATGGCCTGCTTCCACCAAGCCCGCCACCTCCTCTTCTCCGGAGCAACAGACCCAGTCCGTATTTACGGTTGAGGACTCCTTCTCCCGCTCTCGCACACCTGCCCGTCCCCTGCACTGGTCAATCGCCTGGTCAGATCTGATGATGACCATGTTCATTCTCTTTCTCACCCTCTTTGTGCACTTGAAATCCCAGGAAAATGCCACCGCCTATGGAGTGCCAAATCGCATCGCCGATGAGAATATTCCGGTACAGGTCAGTGATATCGAAAACAGCCTGGTCTTTCATCCCATATCGCAGGATGTGAGTATGAAAATATCAAAAAACGCCCAGGAAATTCTTGCTCCCCCTCAGGAGCAATCCGGCTCGGATATTCTGGTTCGTCATCAAACGGCCCAGGTGCCTCCCCCAATGGTTGAACCTGCCCAACTTGAGCCCCCAGCATCTCCACCACCAACACCAACACTACCCGTGGAAGAGCCACAAATACAACCTGCCAAGGAAGTGATCACCAAGATTTATGATCTCTCCAATCTGGCACTTGCCGATGAAAAACTTCAAAGGCTGGCCACGGTCGAACTTATCCCCGATAAGACCATGCGTATCATCCTCACCGGTGACCTGC
The DNA here is from genome assembly GCF_016919065.1 of Desulfobulbus rhabdoformis. Lineage (GTDB taxonomy): Bacteria > Desulfobacterota > Desulfobulbia > Desulfobulbales > Desulfobulbaceae > Desulfobulbus > Desulfobulbus rhabdoformis. The sequence continues at coordinate 116,561 of NZ_JAFFQA010000001.1, forward strand.
TTTTTGCGACCGGCGAAGACGAACTCTCAGAAAATGCACTGGCCTCATTAAAGATCCTCTCGCAGATTATTAATAAGTCCCCCTATATGATTAACGTCATTGGTCATACTGATGACCAGCCCGTAAAAACCGCCCGCTTCCCCTCCAACTGGGAACTTTCCCTTGCCCGAGCCAGTCAGGTTGCCCGTTTTCTCATCGACTCGACCGACCTGCCGCCCACACAGTTTCGCGTAACCGGTTACAGCCTGTACCGCCCGCTGGTTCCCAATACCAGTGAATCAAACCGTGCCCGTAACCGCAGGGTTGAGATTGTTCTCTCCAAAGAGTTGCCCAGCGTGGCGGCCAACACGCTCGAAACGGTCGCAGGAGTCAGCCAATGAAACGTCTCAATATCATTGGCCTGCTTCTCTGTAGCCTGATTTTTTTGGGAGGTTTTCTCCTCAAGGGAAAGTTGCCCCTCTACTTTAATATAGCCAGCCTGATGATCGTCGTGGGAGGGACGGCAACGGCTGCGGTTTTAAGCTTTCAACTCGCCCGCCTGCGCATCGTTTTCAAGGTGATTCGCTCTTCCTACGGCCGCCGCCTGAAATCAGAGGCCGAGATCGTTGACATTTTAATCAACCTGGCCATCAAGTCACGAATGGAAGGCATCCTCTCCCTGCAGGAGGACGAAAACGAAACCTCTGTACTTTTTCTCCGCCGAGGCCTGGGCTGCCTGGTTGACAACTACTCCCCCCAACAGATACGCGATATCCTCAATACAGAGATGTATTTTTTTAAACTGCGGCGTGAAGATTCAGAACGGGTGTTGCGGACCACAGCCGATTTCAGCCCCGCCTTTGGCATCGTGGGCTCGGTGGCCGGGCTCATCCCCATGCTGGCGGGCATCGATGACACCGGTATCATCCTCAAGACCGTGCCTCTGGCCCTGACCTCCATTCTCTACGGGCTCATCCTGGCCAACTTCTTTTTTACTCCTCTGGCGGCAAATCTTCGAGAACGCACGAACCAGGAGCTTTTGTTGCAAAAAATCATTATGGAGGGAATTATCGCCATCCAAAGCGAGTTAAACCCCACGGTTTTGCGCACCAAGCTTCTATCCTTCCTCACCCCGGCTGATCGCAAAGATGATCTTGTGCCCCTCTCCCATATTCAAAAAAGATTTCATATTTCTGATGTTGAGATCTCTCAGAACTCTCAGCATGAGCCCCACGGCTCCTTCGGCCCCGGGGGCAACTGATCCCGGTTCCCCTCGTTCATGTCCTTCCAGAAACATTTTTTTGGTGTCTGAGCTTACCTGCCCAATTTTGGCGTTGTGTTCAAAATTTTATCATCGGGATGCCAGGCACTCGTTAAGAAAATCAACAAGGAAAAAAACGAACTCTGGTGTATTATACTTTTTTTAAGGTGGCCACACACACCTTGCACTAACAGCACTACTTTCTGCATATACACGAAAAAGAGGTTTTCTATGCGAAACGTTTTTCTCCCGACGCTGCTCGGCCTCCTGCTCCTTTCAGGATGTGCCCCAACAACTGTGGATTCCCTGATTGAACACAATGACGGTCACCGAATGCTGGGTGTTGAAGTCATGGAGCTGGTTCAAGGGAATACACTGCAGGTACGGGCGTACAACGAAGATGCTCATCTCTATTTCGCGCCTTCCGGAAAAATTTTCGCGAAAAGCGATCTCAGCACCGATACCGATACAGGCAACTGGGACGTCAGCGAGGGGGGCGACCTCTGTTTTCGTATGGACAGTTGGTGGTATGGGGATCTGCGATGTTTCAGCGTTTACGAAACCGGAAACGATGATTTTCGACTTGCCACGGAAAATGGTGTCTTGCGGTATAGGGTTCTCATGGAACAGGGAGACAGCCAGTCAAGTTTTATCCCCGAAGACAGGAGCAAGAGAAGCTTACGAAAATCCCTGCGAAAAGCAGAGCAAAAACAGCAGCGGAAGGCCCAGCAGCAAAAGAGAACGGCAACGCTTATTGAAGAGAGTGGTTCCAGCACATTTTCAGGACAGGACACGGAGGCCACCATCGCCTTTATGGCTCAAAATTGTCCGGGCTGTAACTTTGCGGGGGTGGACCTGGGACGGGCGGAGCTTATTGGGGCAAATCTGGCCGGAGCAAATTTTCAAGGTGCAAACCTGAGCATGGCGAACCTGCGCCGGGCCGACCTTAAAAAAGCAAACCTGCAACAGGCAACCCTGGTCTACGCCAACCTCCCTGGGGCAGACCTGCGTGGGGCTGATCTGAGAGGCGCCAACCTCAAGGGCGCGAACCTGATCAAGGCAGACCTCACCGGGGCAAAACTTAAAGGAGCCAATCTCAGTGAGGTCTTGAAGGAAGGGACGCGCGGGCTGTAAAAGCTCTCCATGCATCTTCCCCAAAAAAAATGTACCGGCCTTATTTTTTAACACAGAGCTATTGAGAGCCTAACCCAGCTGCCGTACTCCTTTTTCATGCTACCTCAATATTTTTTTTGCCTCCTTAGCTAGGTGGGCATACGAACAAGGAGAGACACATGAATAAGCAAAAACAACTCAGATTTGTGAACCCGGCACTGGCAGTTCTTCTGGCCCTACAAGCACTTTCAGGTATGCTGCACGACGTACTACCCAACGGGGTCTTTGAAGTTCTCCATTCATGTGGCTGGGCTCTGGTCGTTCTCGCAGTCTACCACGTCTATCTCAACTGGCCCTGGGTGCAGAAAAATATCCTTCCCACTCCGAATAAATAACACGCTCTTTTTTTCACTACTACCTACAGACGGTTTTTATGTCCACACCATTTGTTCATCTCCACGTTCACTCCCAGTACTCCATGCTCGACGGCGCCATCCGCGTCGGCGATCTGATCTCGACTGCCAAGGAGTTTGGCATGGAGGCGGTTGCTCTCACCGACCACGGCGCCATGTACGGGGCTCTGGAGTTCTACGAAAAGGCTAAAAAAGCCGGGATCAAGCCCTTGGTGGGCTGTGAGTTCTATATCGCTGAAAACGGCATGCATATCCATGACCGCAGCGCGGGCCACAACTTCCACCTCGTGGCCCTGGCCATGAACGAGACCGGCTATAAAAACCTGATGAAACTGGCCTCGCTTGCCCAGACCGAAGGCTTTTACTATCGGCCACGTATCGACCGCCAGACCCTCTACAAATACGAAGAGGGCCTGCTGGTGCTCACCGCCTGCCTCAAAGGCGAGATTCCCTGGCGCCTGAGCCATAACGACGAGGAAACCGCCCGCGCCCGAGCCCTGGAATTACAGAAAGTGTTTGGTGACCGCCTCTACTTCGAGATTCAGGAAAACGGCATCCCGGAACAGGCCATCGCCAATAAAGGTTTGCTGGAACTTTCCAAGGAACTGGGGATCAAAGTGGTGGCAACCAATGACTGCCACTATCTGACCAAAGAGGAATCCTACGCCCATGAGGTACTCCTCTGCATTCAGACCGGTAAGACCATCAACGATCCGAACCGGTTCAAATTCAATACTGACGAACTCTATTTCAAATCCGGCGATGAGATGGCGACCCAGTTCAGCTACTGCCCAGAGTCCGTCAGCAACACCCTGGAAGTCGCCGAACGGTGCAACCTGGAGCTTGATTTCTCCGACCACTACTTTCCCATTTTTCCGCTTGAAGAAGGCGAAACCTTGGAGTCGGTCTTTTCCCAGGCCTGCTGGGATGGCATGGAAAATCGCATGGCCCACCTCAAAGAGATGGGTGAGGTCTCCGAAGAGCTTGAAAAGACCTATTACGAGCGACTCAAATACGAGATCGGCGTTATTCAGGAGATGGGGTTTTCAGGGTACTTCCTGATCGTGGCCGATTTTATCAACTGGGCCAAGGATCACGATATTCCCGTTGGCCCGGGCCGTGGTTCGGGTGCGGGCAGTATCGCAGCCTTTTGTATGTCCATCACCGATATTGATCCCATTCCCTACGGCCTGCTCTTTGAGCGTTTTCTCAACGTAGAACGTGTTTCCATGCCCGATTTTGATGTCGACTTCTGCAAGGAGCGGCGTGATGAGGTCATTGATTACGTACGTGAACGCTACGGAGGGGATGCCCATGTAGCCCAGATTGTGGCCTATGGTTCGATGAAGGCCCGGGCGGTATTGCGCGATGTTGGCCGGGTACTGGATATCCCACTGCCCGTGGTAGACCGCATCGCCAAGCTGGTGCCTGAGGAGATGAAAATCACCATCAAAAAGGCCATCGACAAGGAACCCCGCCTGCGTGAGGCCATGAAGGATCCCGATGTTCGAGAGCTACTCAAAATCTCCCAGACACTGGAAGGGCTTTCCCGCCACAAATCCACCCATGCGGCTGGCGTGGTGGTCTCCCCGGAACCCATGGTCGAGTATCTGCCGGTCTGCGTGGGGCCCAACAAGGAGATCCTGACCCAGTACGCCATGAAATACACCGAGAAGACCGGACTGATCAAGTTCGACTTTCTCGGTCTGAAAACCCTGACCGTTATAGACCGGGCACTGAAGCTGATCAAGTTTGACCTGGATCGTGATGTGGATCTCAAAAAGATTCCCATGGATGATCCCAAGACCTACGACCTGCTCTGCCGCGGCGACTCTCTGGGCGTGTTCCAGCTGGAGAGTGACGGCATGCGGGAGCTCTTGATCAAGATGGCACCCGAGCAGTTCACCGACCTGATCGCCCTGGTGGCCCTCTACCGTCCGGGTCCCCTGGACTCGGGCATGGTGGATACCTTTGTCGAGACCAAGCACGGCAGACGGCCACCGGACTATCCCCTGCCCCAGATCAAAGAGGTACTCCAGGAGACCTACGGCGTTATCGTCTACCAGGAACAGGTCATGAAGATCTCCAACATCCTGGCTGGTTACAGCCTGGGTGATGCGGATATTCTGCGCCGCGCCATGGGTAAGAAGATCCCCGAGGTCATGGAGACCGAACGCGGCAAGTTCATGGCAGGTGCCAAGGAACTCAATGTCCCGGAGGACAAGGCAACCTACATCTTTGACCTAATGGCCAAATTTGCGGGCTACGGTTTCAACAAATCGCACTCGGCGGCCTATGCCCTGGTGGCCTACCAGACCGCCTACCTCAAGGCCCATTATCCCTCACAGTTCCTGGCAGCCCTGCTCTCCTGCGATTACGACAACACCGACAAGGTGGTGAAGTATATCAATGAGTGCCGTTCCATGGATATCGAGGTGCTGCCACCGGACATCAACGAATCGTTCAAAGATTTTACGGTTATCAATGACCGGGTCCGCTTTGGTCTGGCTGCGGTGAAAAACGTGGGTGGTGCAGCCCTTGATTCAATTATCGAGGAACGGGAAACAAACGGTCATTACCGCTCGCTCAGTGATTTTTGCAGCCGAATCGACAGCTCCAAGGTGAACCGCAAGGTCATCGAATCGTTGATCAAGGCCGGGGCCTTTGACTCCATGAGAGGCAAACGCGCCCAGTATATGGCTATTCTCGAGCAATGTCTGGATCAGGCCAAGGCCATTCAGCGTGATCGCCTCAGTGGCCAGATGAACCTCTTTGCCGTGGGACAGTCCGAGGAAAAACAGAGCGAGGCCGTGGAGGTTGAATTACCCGCTGATATCGAGGAGTGGCCAAACCTGGAGAGGCTGGCCGCAGAAAAAGAAACCGTGGGCTTCTTTCTCACCGGCCATCCTCTGGAAGGGGTCATGGAAGATCTGCAACGTTCCATAGATACCGACATTGAAGGTGTGGAAAAACTCAGTGAGGATCAAATGGTCCGCATTGGTGGACTCATTGCCAGCTACAAGGAGCATAAGTCCAAAAAAGGCGACCGCATGGCGTTTACCACATTGGAAGACATGACCGGCAAGATCGAGGTGATTGTTTTCCCTTCCACCTTTGCCGAATGCTCCGAGCTGTTGCTCACAGACCAACCGCTGGTGGTTTTAGGGACAGTACAGCAGGGAGAACGAGGTGCCAAGATCATTGCTCAGGAGGTCAGGACCTTAAGCAATGCCCTGGAAAAATATACAGACCGGGCTATTATCACCCTCCGGGCCACTCACACCTCTCGTCAGCATATGCTCGAGCTCAAGGAACTGCTCTACCAGCACCACGGGATGACTCCGGTGATGTTGACCCTCCACTTTGACAACAGGGGCGAGGTGGATATTCAGGTACTCAAAGATATGAGTGTTCGCCCCTCATCGGAACTCTTTCATAAAATCACAGACCTCTGTGGTCCCCGATCATTGCAGGTGCTGATGCGGCAACCCGAGGTCCGCCAACGCGGTAACGGCAGACGGCGGGGCAAGCCAAGTAACTGAATAAAAAATTGCTGAAAGGAATGTTGAAGCCGAATTACTCAGGCATCCCCGGCTAGAATACGGCGCAGGTCGAATCCCTTGTCCCTTATCTGCTACTGTGTAATGGATTGACTGGGATTTGACATTTCCAAAATTACGACCTCTCCATCTGCAATGAAGGGACCATGCATCTCACCAGGTGGTCTGCTTGCGTAAAAGCCTGGCTCAAGCCATAAATCAAAAGCCGTATCATAGAGCCTACCGGAAATGACGAAAATTTCTTCGGGGTAGTTATGACTTTTTGCCCCGAAATATTCCGTTGAATAGCCGCTCCTAAATTTTGTTCACCTCGTATAGTCCCCAGAGTCGGAAAAGGCGATGATCCCATCAAAAAAAGCGGCCCAAGGCAAGAATCTGCCTGGCCGCTTCTTTGCTCCGTACATCCGTTGCGTTGCTGGGGCTGGCTGCTAACGGTTGTAAGGAGAGTCGGTGAACCTGGATTTTTACGCCGCCTTCTCAGGCATTTTCAAAAATTTCATACCTGGTGGGTTCGCCCAGGAGTTGATCGATTTTCTCCTGTAGATCCACCCGCTCTTTGCTGAGCGTCCAGGCCCGCCAGTCGTCCAGGCTCTGCCAGCTACTGATCACCATGCTTACCCCAGGTTCATCGATCTGAGAGAATGTTTCTCCCGAAATATAGCCTTTCTGAGCAAGGGTGAGGGCTCGCATTTTTCTGAGCAGTTCATCCAGTTGAGGGGTGAGTTCCTTGGCCACTTTTCGTTTGATTAAAATCTTTACAGCCATACGATCCTCCTCCTGTTCGGATTGGGTGTTTGGACGGAAAAACAGATAACCAGCCGTCTGTACTAAACGTATTATAGGCCGAGCCAGCCAAGGAAGCAAAGATTTGTAAGCAACTCTCCTGCAAATGTATTTAAAAAAATACCCTCCTTGAACGAATACTCAAGGAGGGTATAATTAAACGCCGCATGATGCGGGGAGCACTGCTTGGCAGCTCCGCCCGCTGTCACGAAGCACGTACTGCACAATGAATGCGGCTTGCTCAGTAGGCCTGTTGACGCACAGGATTGATAACAATACTCACACGCCTGTTCATAGCAGGGCTAGAGGAGATCAGCTGAGATTCCCCATATCCGACCGCATCGATTCTTCTCGAATCAACCCCCTGTTGCACCAGAACATTCTTCACGGCCAGAGCGCGACGTTCGGAAAGCTCCTGATTGTAGGCTGCACTGCCCGAGGCATCAGTATGCCCTTCAACGCGAATTGTGGTCTGCGGATACTGATTCAAGACGTTAGTTACCCGCCCCAGCTCACTGTACGCACCGGGTTTCAACTGAGCAGAATCATAATCAAAAAACATATCACTTTTAAAGGTTGCGGTCAGGACATCCTGATCGCGCTGGATGCTGGCATCCGTCATCTGCCGTAAGGCACGCTCTTGATTATCCATGTACAGGCCAATCTGGTTGCCTGCAAGACCTCCGATTGCCGCGCCGATACCGGCTCCAATGAGGGTGCTTCCGGTATCATGACCAATTGCCTGGCCAAGGATTGCTCCAATGCCTGCACCAGCCCCCGCACCGACAGCGGTCCCGGTCTGCTGATTGGTCGCACACGATGTCAGCGCAAGTGATACAAATACAACTGCTGAAAACTTGGCCAGTTTATGCATAACAAAGCCTCCTCTCTGAAAAAAATGTTCTTCGCTTTAGCTTGAAGATGATTTTATAAATTAAGACAGGAATGAAAAAAGAAAAGCCTGGAGCCGAATGGATTTCCCGTTAGAGACAAAATAAGGTAACAGGATCACCAGGGCCACACCCCAAAAGAGCAGCAGCACTGGCCTGGTTTGCTGCAATCTCCAAAAAACCCGCGCTGTCAACAAGCACCAGCAACGCCCCTTTCTCGACCTGAGCATAGTTGTTTGCAAAGGTTGTAAGTATCTGTCCACAAATCTCAACCCGCTGCATGCATGGCTGATTATCCAGGTTGCTCGCTGCACGAATTGTTGTGCGTACGTTGCCAAAGTGATCAATGGATAACACCCGCCCCGGCGTTTCTGCCTTGTCGGGTTGTGCCAGAGGGAAAGCCAGCCGCTTGAGTTTTGAGATGTGCAGAGCATTTCCCAAAGACGCCAACGTCTTCCCCTTTGCTAGGGCGGCAGCAGCCGGGGCCATAATATCTCTGCCGTGAAAAGTGGGGCTTATTGTGCGACCTGGGGGTTGAGCATCGAGTTGATGCGCCTCGACCATCTTTTCCTCCTCCAGAAGCAGACTGAGTATGCCATTATCCGGGCAGACAAAAAAATGACCGTTTCCTTGCGCTGCTATCATGCCGCGCTCACTGCCAACGCCGGGATCAACCACCACAAGGTGAATTGTCCCCAGAGGGAAACTGTCGTAGGAGGTTGCCAGGGTCACTGCTGCAGCATGTATATCCCAGGGGCACACAGCATGGCTGATATCCACAAGGGTTGCCTGCGGGCATCCGCTAAGCAAGGCCCCTTTCATCTGCCCCACATAGGGATCATCCAGGCCAAAATCGGTAATCAGGGTGATGATAGGAGGGAATGTTTGCATGGTCTTGAAAAAGACACCTGAATCCTGTTAACCAAAACAAAGGCCGCAGTCAGGACAGGTGGTCTGGCTGGTGGAAAAGCGGGTTCCGCAGGCGGGGCAATTGGTTTCCTCTTGCTCATCATCAAAGACAGCCCCTACATGCTTGACATCATGGTCATTCAAGCCTGTACTCTGATAATAATCATCACTGAGAACCGCCATAACCTGCTGGAGATCCTGTTCACGGACCTGGAGCAGCACCTCCGGCCCTTTACAGCCGCAGCCTCCACCATCTTCTTTTGCCAGGCGTGCGGCCACCCCTTGGCCATGTACGACCCGTTGCAGCTCTTTAAGCTGCAACAGCGGACCGCGGCGAATACTCACCACTGGCTCGTCGGGACCGATTACAAGCGAAGACGGCGTATCTGGCTCACTTGCAGCTTGGGCCGCAAGAATTGCTTGGCCGAAGACCAGGGGCACCTGGCAATCACCGCAGGTTTCTATATCGGCCCGGTATTCTTCAGCACACCGGGGGCAGTATTTCAGCTCGGGGTCTATATCTTTTCGTTTCATGCAAACCTTTACAGAATATAGCGACTCAAATCCTGATTTTCTGAAATGTCATCGAGTTGCTGACGCACATACTCTGCAGTCACGGTAAAGGTCAGGTCTTCCCGATCCGGAGCATCAAATGAGACCTCGTCCAGAACCCGCTCAACCACGGTATGCAGACGACGGGCACCGATATCCTCGGTCTTTTGGTTCACCTGCACAGCGATGCGAGCCATCTCCCGAATGGCGTCCTCTTCAAAGACCAGGTTGATATCCTCGGTTTCCAGCATGGCTTGATACTGTTTAATCAGGGCATTCTGCGGCTCGGTGAGGATACGGAAGAACTCTTCCTCGCCCAATGCATGCAGATTGACCCGGATTGGAAACCGCCCTTGCAACTCGGGCGCCAGGTCCGAGGGTTTAGCCATGTGAAAGGCACCACTGGCAATAAAGAGAATGTGGTCGGTCTTTACCGGCCCATACTTGGTGGTGACAGTCGTTCCCTCGACGATGGGCAGCAGGTCACGCTGCACCCCTTCGCGGGAGACATCCGGTGAACCGGAGCCGGAACCACTGCGTGCGGCAATCTTATCGATCTCATCCAAAAAGATGATTCCCGACTGCTCGGTGCGGCGAATAGCCTTTTCGGTCACGCTCTCGTTATCGACCAGCCGCTCGGCTTCTTCCCGTTTGAGCAACTCCAGCGCTTCTGGCACCTTGACTTTTTTGCTCTGTTTCTTTTTTGGAAAAAACTTGGAAAAGGCGTCCTGCAGGGAATTCTGCATCTCCTCCATGCCCGAGGCAGAAAAGACCTCAACCACCGGAGTCCCACCGGCAGTAGAGACCGACATCTCAACCTCCCGCTCGTCGAGGTCCCCCTGGCGCAGCATCTCGCGAAACCGTTCGCGGGTGGTCTGGGAGTGAGTCTCCTTTTCGCTGCCTTCCCTGTTCTCGGTATCAAAACCAAGAGAAATCACGTTGCTTGGCTGCGTTTGGTGCGTTTGGCTTGCGGGGGCGGTTCCACCAGAGCTTGGCAGGAGTAGATCCAGCAGCCGCTCTTCCGCCATGACCTCTGCTTTTTCCTGGACACCTTCCTGTTCTTCTTTGGTGACCATATTGATAGCCAACTGGGTAAGATCGCGAATCATAGACTCCACATCGCGCCCCACGTAGCCGACCTCGGTAAACTTGGACGCCTCAACTTTAATAAAGGGGCTCTTGGCCAGTTGGGCCAGGCGACGGGCGATCTCGGTTTTGCCCACACCAGTCGGGCCGATCATGATGATGTTTTTGGGCGCAATCTCTTCACGCAGCGGCGGCTCGACCTGCTGCCGGCGCCAACGGTTCCTCAGTGCTATGGCGACTGAACGTTTGGCATCGGCCTGACCAATGATATAGCGGTCAAGCTCGGCGACGGTTTGCCGGGGAGTCTGTGAATTTATACCTTTCATATTTTTTCAACAACGATATTGGAGTTGGTGTAGATGCAGATTGATCCGGCAATTTCCAGTGACTTGCGGGCAATGGCCTCGGCATCCAGTTCAGAATGCGACACCAGGGCACGGGCAGCGGCCAGGGCATAGGGCCCTCCGGAGCCAATGGCTAAGATAGAGTCATCGGCCTCGATCACATCGCCGGTTCCGGAAAGTAAAAGCGAGTGCTTACTGTCAACCGCGATAAGCATGGCTTCAAGACGACGCAGCATCTTGTCCATGCGCCAATCCTTGGCAAGTTCAACGGCTGCACGCATCAAATTACCGTTAAACTGCTCTAATTTCTGCTCCAACCGGTCGTAGAGGGTGAAGGCATCGGCGGTGGAACCGGCAAAACCGGTGATCACCTTGTCATGGTAGAGCCGACGCACCTTACGCGCCTGATGCTTAATAACAGTGGAGCCCAGGGTTACCTGGCCATCTCCGGCGACAACGACCTCACCCTTATGACGAATTGCCACAATGGTGGTGGAACGAATTTTAGGTTTTTGCATAAGAAATATAGGGGAAAAATTATGATCAGCGTTCAAACGCCGTTTATACCTTGTTTCAGAAAACAGAGAAGTTGAGGATGACCTGTAACCACGATCAAAAACTCCGTCAAGCCTCAGCCCTGTGAGCGAGAACTCCCTTTGGCCTGTGGATGGGCCTGATCATAAACACGGGAGAGATGACTAATATTTAAGTGGGTATAGCGCTGGGTAGTGGAGAGACTGACATGCCCGAGTAACTCCTGGACCGTTCGCAGGTCAGCCCCCATCTCCAGGAGATGAGTGGCAAAGGAGTGGCGCAATGCATGGGGGGTCACGGTAACCACGATGCCCGCACGCTGGGCATAATTGGAGATACTACGCTCCACACTGCGCACACTGAGACGACTCCCCTGCCCGTTTAAGAATACGGCCTCTCTCTCCAATGGCTTGCCTCGATTGGCCCGAGCCAGGATCAGAGATTCCCGCTCCGGCAGGTACTGTTCGATCGCCTCATGGGCAGCACGTCCAAAGGGCACGATCCGTTCCTTGTTGCCTTTGCCGCGCACGCGCACCATCTCAGCGACCAGATCTAAGTCTTCAAGGTTGGAGCCCACCAGCTCGGAGACCCGCATGCCCGTGGCATAGAGCATCTCAAGCAATGCGCGATCCCGCCGCCAGTATCGATCGGAAACAACTGGTGCCTCAAGCAGGGCAAAAACCTCGTCAACGGTCAAAAAAGCGGGAATGTGCTGTCCCTGTTTCGGGCCAGCCACCCCAGCAAGTGGATCAACACTGAGCACGCCTTCCCGTTTAAGAAACCGAAAAAAAGTTCTCAACGCTGAGAGCTTACGTGCAACCGAGGCGGCTGCATTGCGTCCGTAGAGTGAACCAACGTAAGATTGCACCAGCTGCGAGGTCATATCAGCTGGCACAAGCGTCTCTCCTGCAAACTGATAAAAATCTACAATATCTCGCTGATAGCCGTCTGCTGTATGGGGTGAATACCCTTTTTCCACAAGCAGCCAGCTGACAAATTGTTGAACAAGTCTAGACATCATAAAAGATGAGGTTGAAAGGAACTTGGAGAATGTTTAGTATGCTTGTTTACTCTTGCTCCTCTATTTGGGCAAATAAAATTATGTTCTCCTCACCTGAGAACAATAATGAGCCGCAGCCCTCCCCAAGTCAAACAACATTTGCACGGAGTAATGGAGGAAAGCGCTTTTAAATTTTATGTATATTCTCCGGCGGATGGAACCGCTTTATGGCAAAAAAGACTTTTGAAACCGCACTGACTAAACTAGAACAGATCACCGAAGAACTGGAAAACGGAGACCTGAGCCTGGAAAAAAGTCTGGAAAAATTTAACGAGGGAATGAGCCTGGTGCAGTTTTGCAATGGCAAACTCGACGAGGCCAAAACTCAGGTCGAGCTGTTGCTGAAAAAAAACGGTACCCTGGAAGCAGTCCCTTTTACCGAGGAAACCAGTGGAGATCAAAACGTATCTCAATGAGCAGCGGCAGCTGGTCGAGGACCGGCTTGCCGAATTAATGCTCGAAAAATCCGGCGATTTCAGCAAACATATTGAATCCATGCGCTACAGCCTCTTTGTCGGCGGCAAGCGTATTCGTCCCATTCTCTGTATTGCCGGGGCGGCAGCGGTAGATAGCCGAGAAGAGGTCCGGACACAAGCGCTCTCTGTGGCCTGCGCCCTTGAATGCATTCACACCTACTCGCTGATTCACGACGATCTCCCTGCCATGGACGATGATGATCTTCGCCGGGGCAAACCGACAAACCATACCATTTATGGTGAGGCGGGGGCAATTCTTGCCGGTGACGGTTTGTTGACCTACGCCTTTGACCTGCTCAGCAGCCAGGCAACCAAGGGAGTCGATGACTCCACCCGCATTCGCATTATCAACACCATCGCCAAGGCAGCTGGCCCTCTGGGAATGGTGGGCGGACAATCTCTTGATATGCTCTATGAAGGCAAGCAGGTCGGCTATGAAACCCTGCGGGCCATTCATCGCAGCAAAACCGGGGCCCTCATTACAGCCTCGGTACTGACCGGTGCCATGGTTGCCGGTGGTTCAGCCGAACAGGAAGCAGCCCTGCGGACCTACGGCAACAATATCGGTCTGGCCTTTCAGATTGTCGATGACCTTTTGGATGTCGAGGCCACCACAGAAGAATTAGGGAAACCGGCGGGAAGTGATGCCGAAGCCGACAAGGTCACCTACCCCTCACTCTTTGGAGTGGAAACAACCCGCACCATGGCCCGCGAGGCGGTGAAGGAAGCCCTGACCGCACTGGAAAACTTTGATGCCCATGCAGATCCGTTGCGGGCATTGGCACATTATATAGTCGATAGAAAAAAATAGTTATGCTCATTGTGGACTCCCTCACCGACCATCCCTCCACCCTGCTGGACACTATCAATTCGCCCCGCGATCTCCGTCACCTCAGTCTTTCGCAGATGTCGCAACTGGCCCAGGAGCTTCGGGACACCATTATCAACACCGTTGCTCAAAACGGCGGCCACCTCGCCCCCAGTCTGGGTGTGGTGGAGTTAAGCATAGCGCTGCATTACGTGTTCGATACGCCACGGGATCGGCTGGTCTGGGATGTTGGCCACCAGTCCTACGCTCACAAGCTGCTCACCGGCCGACGGGATGCTTTTTCCACCCTGCGTCAGTACAAAGGACTCAGCGGTTTTCCCAAACGTGGTGAGAGCCCCTACGATACGGTCGAAGCGGGTCATAGCTCCACATCGATCTCCTATGGTCTTGGGATGGCCACGGCAAAATGCCGCCAGAAGGATTCTGCCAAGGTGGTTACCATCATCGGCGATGGCTCAATGACTGCGGGCATGGCCTTTGAAGGACTCAACCACGCAGGTGATCTGGGCAAAAACCTGGTGGTGATCCTCAACGACAACGAGATGTCGATCTCCAAAAATGTGGGCGCGTTCTCCAGCTTTTTAAGCCGCAAGATGACCGGCCGCACCATTCGCCGCCTGCGTGATCACATCGAAGACCGACTCATGGCCCTGTCTTCCGTGGGTGAAAATATCCTCTCTGTACTGCGCAAGAGTGAGGAGAGTCTCAAGGGATTTTTCACCCCGGGCATGCTCTTTGAAGCGCTCAAATTCAAGTACGTAGGGCCGATTCCCGGTCATGAACTCGAAGATCTGATCGCCACCCTGGAAAACGTGCGTGATCATAACCATGGCCCGGTGCTGGTGCATGTCATTACCACCAAGGGCAAGGGATACAAACCAGCGGAAGAGAACCCCGGTGATTATCACGGTGTTGGGCCTTTTGATATCGCAACAGGTATTCAAAAGAAAAACTCCAGCGCCCCGATCTCCTACACCAAGGTCTTTGGACAGACCATCTCACGGCTGGCCAGAAAGGATAAACGGGTGGTTGGCATCACGGCCGCCATGCCCGCCGGGACCGGCCTGGCACCCTTTGCTGCCGAGTTTCCTGATCGTTTTTTTGATGTGGGCATTGCCGAGCAGCATGCCGTCACCTTTGCTGCCGGTTTGGCCCTGGAGGGGCTCCGCCCGTTCTTTGCGGTCTACAGCTCCTTTATGCAGCGCTCTCTGGATCAACTAATCCATGATGTCTGCCTGCCTAACCTCCCGGTGACCATTGCCCTTGACAGGGCCGGCGTTGTCGGAGCAGACGGCCCCACCCATCACGGCGTCTTTGATCTCTCATTCCTGCGCTACGTACCCAACCTCACCATACTTGCCCCCAAGGATGAAAATGAACTGCAGCACATGCTCGCCTTCTGCCTGGAGTACGAGGGGCCGGTGGTCATCCGTTACCCGCGTGGCAGTGGCGAGGGGGTACCGCTTGAGGCCGACTTTGTCAAGCTCCCCCATGGGGAAGCCGAAATGCTACGTGAAGGAGCAGATCTCCTGCTGCTCCCTGTGGGCAATCGGGTGGCGGCTGCCGTTGAAGCGGCTCAGCTTTTAGAAGCACAGGGGATCAATGCCGCCGTGATCAACCCCCGTTTTATCAAACCGCTTGATGGCAAACTGATTACCGAATTAGCCCGAGAGACTGGCAAAGTCATCACCATTGAGGATAATGCCATCCAAGGAGGTTTTGGCAGCGCGGTACTGGAGCTGCTCCAGCAAAACGGCCTGCAGGTACCTGTGAGGATGCTTGGATACACAGACGCCTTTGTTGAACATGGCTCCCAGGCAGTCCTTTGGAAAAATGCGGGAATTGACAGCCAGGGTATTGTTCAGGCGGCGGTTGAGCTTGCGGGTAGGTAACGCCCTGTTTCCAGGGAAAGCCCTTGAACGTCAAAAGCCCCATAAAAAATGCCACCTGCCTTGAAGGCAGGTGGCATTTTTTATGGCACTCTCGCATACATATTTCCTCTCTTACGTCGGTCCGTCCTTTTGTCGCAGCAGGGGGAGAAAACGCTCCATATAGTCGGTGCCCATCACCCCAAGGCGCACGGCGGCCTGAGCAGTCATGGAAGCAAAGGTTCCGGTGGATTGCACGCAGAGAATGGAGTCCTGATTATAAATCTCACCGGTGACAATTGCCTTACGCTCGGAGACCACCTCTTGAATTGAGCCAACAGCCATAAGTGGGTTTTCCGAAGCCACTGGTTTTTTAAAATCCACGGTTATGGACTTGGTCACCCCGATTTTTCCCAAAAGGTAAATGACCGACCACCCCATCATCTCATCAAGTATGGTGGTCAGGATGCCGCCATGGACGGTGGAATCCCAACCGGTCATGGTCTTGGGCACACTGACAAAGGAGTAAAGGCGCGTATCGTCGGTCAAAAACTCCATCCTCAGACCAACGGGATTCTTGCTCCCGCAGCCAAAACAGGTCTGATCCTCAAAGTTTTTTACTGGCTTGAGTTCTTCCCGAACTATTTCCACGAACTCTCCTCCATGACCAAAGGGGAATAAAATTTGTGATTGCAGATGCCTGTAGCCAGCACCGCCCGGATTCAACTTATCAGCGTATTATCCCGTAAATAATCTGTGAGACTCGACGGTACTTATCAAAAACATAGCCAATGGCCTTTTCCATATCCACGATCGAGTTACCGGTACCATTGACCTTCAATTTTTTCTGCACCGCAGCGTATGATGTGCCAAGGCCTATACCGTTCACATCTCGAAAATCAGGATCCGTGATGATAATATACTGAACTTTTTCAGTTTTTTTAGGGATATTAACCAAGACTGTCCGGTACTTGCAGACGATGCGGTCATCGCGATACACCTTCGAGATGGGCCTGCCCAAAACGCGCAGGGTATCAGCCAGAGTGGAAATGCCGGGGGTTAACCCACGATAAGTCACCCCACCGGCAGCAAAGGCCTGCAAAGGCAAGAGGCAACATACCCCCAGAATCAAAACCAACACTTTCTTGTGCATGTTGCCTCCACGCTCAGATTATTTTTTCTTTAATTCCTCGATCTCTTCCTCAACTTCTTCGGCGCCTTCTGCATAAAGTTTTGCCTCATCAGGGGCCAATTCGTAGAGCAGGCGCAAAAACTCTCCAGCATGGACACGCTCTTCATCGGCAATGTCTTTCAGTACACTGATTGCCAGCTCGTTATCCGTAGATTCAGCCAGCTGCATGTACAGCTGTATAGCCTCATACTCGGCTGCAACCATAAAACGAATGGCGCGGATCAACTCTTCATCAGTGAGTTTTTTCCCATTTGCCAGACCAGAAAAAGGGGCTCCAAATTCAGGCATACCGTCCTCCTCCCCCATGAACGGGGGCTTTTGGGGTTCAGGAAATTTCGTGAAAGGGCTGTGATTTATGTTGCCTCTCACCGTAATTTTTTGGAACAAAACTATTGCGATGGACGCGTAAATCTTTCAATGCAGACTAACGCGTCCACGGTGGAATGCAAGCCTAACCGACCACGGAGCAAGCCTTCGAAGCAAAAGCTACATGCGTGTCAAACAGACTCAGATGGGATAAAGCGATGAGATATAATAGGCAATTGAGGCAGCAATCAGGCAACCAAGGCACCAGGCGAACTGCAACCGCCTATTCTCGGAAAACCACAAGCTCAGGGGCAATAACCCAAGACAGAGCACACACACACCTGAAGCAACAGCTGCCGGCCCGCTGAGAACAAGCTCTACCCCGAGCCTGCCGCTTCGTGCAATGTACTCTGCAGTCAAAATAGCCCGCAAACCAATGCTAACAATAATCAAACTTAAGAGTGAAGCAAGTATTCGAGGTATTTTCATGGATTGAAGTGTACACTTCTTTGATATGTTTATCAGGCTATTTTTAATATCTTCCTTAATCCGTGACGGCGGGCGGTCACTGAGAACAAGGTATCCTATGAATGCTCACGGATTCAGGATCTTTTTTTACTCTCAAGGCGATGCAAAAAAAAATCTCTCTGCTTTTTCTCTGCACAGGCAATTCTTGTCGTTCCCAGATGGCTGAAGGCTGGACCCGTCACCTCAAAGGTGACCTGTTCACCGTCTATTCTGCCGGAATCGAAACACACGGACTCAATCCCATGGCTGTGCGTGTCATGGCTGAGGTCGGTGTGGATATTTCCGGCCAAAAATCCCAACATATTGGTGATTTTCGAGACGTTCCATTAGACCTTATCATAACCGTCTGTGGGCATGCCCATGAAACCTGTCCCTTTTTCCCCGGTACGACACGGGTCATCCATGTCGGCTTTGATGATCCCCCCAAGATGGCGCAACAACTTGCCGGCCAAGGAGCAGGCCCTGAAGAACAGCTTGACTGTTACCGGCAGGTCCGTGATGCCATAAAAGAATTTATTCTCAGCTTACCGCAGGGGTTGGAGGAGATGGAGAAACCGGAGTAAGGAAAAAAAGGTGGCCCCTTTGCTGGAAAGAAAGGGGGGAAACCAGCAAAGGGGCACGGAGGTAGGAGCGTTCGTTAGACCGTGAGGACCTGAAGAACGATTGTAATTAACAGGAGCTTGAATAAGATAAGGTTACCCCTCAGTCATAATTTGATGAGAGGAACGTTATACCTCGTATGGTGTGCTCCTCTTCCGCCTAAAAAAAATACATGCTCTGCTACATGAATCCCAGCGGTTCCCAACCCAGAGAAAAGGATCAGCCTGTATGTAGGGATCTTTTCTTTCTTTTGGCAAGATCAGAGTGGCGGTGCACAAGCTGCACGGCCTAATCCTATCGGCTCAACGATTCAAGATCGTTCAATTTTTCATTGACACAAGAAAGGGGTTACTGGTATCAGTTGCGACCCGGGTTTATTGTTCTGCACGTATCCAAGAAGCCCTCAAGCACTCCATTGTGCCCACGTAACTCAGGGGTAGAGTACCTCCTTGGTAAGGAGGAAGTCATCGGTTCAAATCCGATCGTGGGCTCCACCGCTTTTTTATATCCCCCCCCTTTCATCCGGTTTAGACCTTAAACTGCCCCACCATTGCATTCAACGTATCCGCCAATTGGGCCAGGCTCTCTGAGCTGGCCTTAATCTGAAGCCCACCTTGCTCAATATCAGCGGCCGCGTTGTTCACGCCAGCAATGTCCTGCTCTATCTCCACGGCTGAAACAGAACTCTGACTGACGGTTTGATTGACCTCATCAATACCGACTGATGCCTGGCTCAGGTTTTCCGCTATTTCGTGCGTGGCCACATTTTGCTCTTCAACGGCTGCTGCGATTATTTGCACAATCTCGTTAACATTATCAATGACGATCTTTATTTCATCAATTCCCGACATGGTACTTGATGAACTTTCCTGAATCCGTCCCACCTTGTCCTTGATATCCCCAGTGGCCTTTGAGGTTTGATGGGCGAGCTCCTTAATCTCATTGGCCACCACGGCAAATCCTTTCCCGGCTTCTCCAGCCCGTGCGGCCTCGATGGTAGCATTAAGTGACAGTAAATTAACCTGTTCGGAAATTTCGGTTATTGTTTCAACAATTTTACCGATGGCTGAGGCTGCCGCGGTCAGTTCCACCATCTTTTCTGAAGAGTCTGTCACTTTGGTAACAGCCTGTTCGGAAATTCCTCGGGCACTCTCAGCACTTTTTGCAATTTCACTGATGGTGCTGTTCATCTCTTCCACTGCCGTGGCCACCATACTTATATTGGTGCTCGACTGCTCCATAGCCGCAGAGACCGATTGCATATTCCCTACCATGGTTTCAGTTGCCTGCGCCGTGGAATTTGATTTTTCCGATGTATTATGTGCCCCTTGGGCAAGATGCTCGGCAACGGTGGAAAGCTCCGCAGAGGAAAGTGAAAGCGTGCCCACGCCTCCGGTAATATCCTTGATCATGGTGTGCAACTTATCGATGAAGGTATTGAATACGGCGGCAAGTTGGCCCAGCTCGTCTTGTGTATTTACCTCCAGACGCAGCGTCAGATCACCTTTCCCCTGGGCAATATCCTCAAGCCCTGCGATAACGCTATTCACAGGTCGAACAATGACCAAACGAGCAAGCAGGTAAATAACCCCCATAAGACAGATAAAAGCAAGTATCGAAATTATGATGCTCCCGTTTCGCATCTTCACCACCTGTTCAAGAATTCGCTCTGTGGGTGCATTAATGAACAGTTTCCAGTGAGTCTGCGTCTTCCCCGTGGCAACAGGGGTGATAAACATCAGGGACGGCTCACCGGATGTTTCCAGCGAAAAGTGTGCATGGGTGGTCCTGTTTTCACCACTCGCCTGCAGGATCTCTTTTGGATACAACGATTGAATTGATTTGGTGACCATTTCCGCTTGAGGATGGGCGGCAATCATGTCACTGCTTGTAGCCAAGACAGCATAACCGGTCTCATATAGCTGAATTTTGGAGACCAGTCCACTGATCTGCTCCATGGAGAAATCTACCCCCGCCACCCCGACCGAGCGGCCATTCACAACAATGGGCACACAAACACTGACAACAAAAACCCGCTGCCCTGCGATATCGTAAGCGGTAGGATCGATAATCACTTCATGTTTGCTGTCTCTGGGCTTGGTATACCATTCCTTATCCAGATCAACACAGGTCTCCAGGTGTATCCCCCCCATCTTGTTCCAATAGGGGGCAAACCTTCCACTTCCGTCATGCCCTGGTTGCCCTTTGAACTTTTCGTCCTGACCATCCAGACCACCGGGCTCCCAAACCATCCACATACCGAAATAGTTGGAGTTACCTTGCAAAATCCCCTTCATCATGCTCAGCAAGGTTGATCGGCTGACAGTACTGCCATCCTTTTTCAACTGCTGAGTTGCATAGGCAAGGCCTCTTGCACTAGCGAATGCATTATCAATTTCCAGTTGAATCTGATTGGAAAATTCTCTCGCGACTGATTCAAAACGGAGCTGCGCCTCTTCCTGTGACAAACGAGTCGCATTATTGGCCACGTATCCAACAGTGACCACAAACGAGACAAGGACTATAATGCCTAGAGAAAGCATCATTTTTGTCGTTAATTGCATATTTTTGTACATTCTGTTCTGTTCCATAAATTAAAAGTATCGTTACACCCAAGGCTATGCACCTCTTTACAGAGGAGCATAGCAATAAGCCATGCCATACATTTCAGCGTAAACAAAAAAATATTCCAAGGAATTTTTCCTCTATACTTAATAATTTGGAGAACGGGCCAAGCGATATCTAGAAAATCAAACACTGTACGAAGACGATCTTCACACAACAATCAATATGCAATACAGCAAGAAACAACATTTATATATTCTATTTTTAACTGCTCCTAAAAATACAGAAAGATCCCATTTTGGACTTGCGGGCTGCAAGCTCATCTCAGTGCAATGTCTGAAAACCAGAGTTCTTCCTCCGTAAAATCAGCATTTTTTATCCCATGCGCTTTCCATCGAAAAATCAGTAGCGTAGAATAGATTGTACGAAGCTGGAGGGCTCATATGAATGCATCACGTTTAAAGTCAGGCTCTGTTCAGAAAAAACTTATCCAAAATTTCATCGCCATGTTGGTTTTAGGCACCATCACCATTGGTGCCGTCAGTTTCATGACCGCCAGAAATGCGCTGAATCAAAAGGGTGAGATCATATTAAAAAATAGTGTCATTCAGGCTATTCAGCTCATTCAGGCAGAACAGGCCCAAGTAGAATCCGGGGTTAAAAGTCTTGATTCCGCGCAGGAATACATCAAGGCCACCCTGCTCTCCCCCCTCAACCCCAATGGCACGCGCGATCTGCACAACCATGTGAACCTGGGAGAAAACGGCTATTTCATTGTCTACGATCTGAAAGGAGTTGAAATCATGCATCCGACCCTGGAAGGGAAGAATGTATGGAATGTACGGGATATGGCCAACAAAGACACCTTCCTGGTACAGGAACAGATTGCAATAGCCCGGAAGGGAGGTGGATTTTTCTCGTACAGTTGGCTGCTTCCCCATTCCAACAAAGTGGGCAAGAAGATTTCCTACAGTGCATATGAACCGGACTGGGGCTGGGTTGTCGTCGCTACTGCCTACAAGCAGGACTTCAATCGCGATGCCCGCATGATTCTCCTTTACATCCTTTCCCTCACCATCGGCATAGTCGGGACCGTGGGAATCATCGGCGTGAGAAGTGTCAAAAAAATCGTCAAACCCATCTTTACAATCGTTGGCGGGCTGGAAAAGGTTGCTCAGGGCGAGTACGAACTGATCAAGCAGACAGAGAGCGAAGATGAAATCGCCTATCTCGTTGATGGGTACAACGGCATGATCCTCGCCCTCAGAGAAGCCAGAGAAAATATCGAAAATAAAAACCGAAAACTGGAATACCTGGCCTACTTTGACGAACTCACAGGCCTGCACAACCGGTACGGCCTAAACCAGCAGGTCAACAGCCGCATCAGAAACGCCAATGCCACAGGTTATCTGGTGCAGCTTGACATTGCCGGACTCAAAGTCATCAACTCCACCATGGGCTTCCAACAGGGAGACAGGGTGCTCAAACTCATTGCTGAGCACCATAAGACCCACCCCGGGGGGATCAACCAGATAGCCAGGACCAGCAGCAACGAGTTCACCCTCTGGATTGAAAACAACCAGAAAGAGACGGTTAAAGAAATTGTTTACGGTTTCAGGGATACTCTCAAATCCTCCATCAAAGCGGAGGTATCAGGAGCAGGAATAGACTTTCACATGGCCATGTGTGCCCAGGAGACGGGCGATTTTGACGAACTCTACGAAAAGACAACAATGGCAATGAAAGTTGCCAAAGAGAGCAACGATTTCAACATCCACATCTATCAAGACGATATGCGTGAGCAGATCGAAAATGAACTGCTCATGAGCAGGCACCTGAGCAATGCCATCATGGACAATGAAATTGTGCCGCACTATCAAAGCAAGATAGACTACAGCACTATGACCTGTACCGGGGTGGAGGCTCTGGCCAGATGGTGTTCTGAGGAACTCGGGGTTATATCTCCGGGAATCTTCATCCCGGCCATCGCCCGGCTCAACCTTACAGATCAGTTCACCCGTTACCTGCTGGACAGGGTGCTGGGCGATTACCGCAAGCTCTGCGTTAAATACGGCGAGGGGATCACGGTATCGGTCAACATTTCTCCGCTTTCTTTTCTCGCCCAGGGGTTTGTGGAATACGTTGACAGCATGCTCAGCAAGCATGCAATGGTAGCCGACAGGCTCATACTGGAAATTACAGAGGATGTGCTCATTAGTGATCACCGAGCGGTCTCGGCAACCATACAACAGCTCCACCAAATTGGTGTCAAAATTTCTATAGACGATTTTGGCACAGGCTACTCTTCACTGAACTATCTGGTGAACATCGATTTCGATGAGATGAAAATCGATAAAAGCTTTATCCATCAGATGGAAAAAGACCCCAAAGCCTTCCACCTGCTCAAAATAATCTGCGATATCGCAGAACTGCATCAATATTCACTGGTGGCTGAGGGGGTTGAGACCACCGCTCAGCTTGATCTGATTAAGAACACCCCCTTACGCATAATACAAGGATACCTGTTTTCTAAACCGGAGGCTCTTGACTGATCGCTTCTTGGCTAGTCCCTCTCTGCCCCTTATCCCAGGCAAAGGCGGATCGTTTCAATATGCCTTGCCGCAAGCGTTTTGCTCGTATGCACAACAGTAAGGATTTCTCTGAGTATTTGCTGGGGAATTTGCCCATAGTCAGCAACTATTTGCGAGGTCACAGGGTTACAGATGATAATTTCTGCCGTATTAACAAACGATTCACAGGACAAAAAAGGTAGATCCGCAGGAGATACACGCACCTGAGAGGAATCTTCTTGATATTGCTTTTTCTCTGGTTCAATAAAAAGGACCAGATACTTATCACTGTTCGCGACACAAAGAATGTATTTCTCTTTTGCCAGCCCTTCCATCAGGGGAAAGACGATTTTGTATGCTGATCCAGGAGTAAATGCCATATTACATGGTTATGTATCGAGAGGATTCGGTCATATTCTCTAAGATAGAATCCCTATGGGGGTTATCATTATCCAGCATAAGCGCATAGTCGATGGGCTGCTGATCTTCCGTTGCTATATAGCACTTCTCTTTATGTGTCAGATGAAAAATCTCATCAAATGACAGATCTCCATATGTATCCAACGATTCCTGAAGAGCGTCCAGGTCTGATTGGGAAAAATACTGGAGATCCGGTTCCCTTTTCGCACTGATCGAAACATACTGTTCCTTAACGACACGAATAGATGCGTTAAATGCTTCAATCTGCCGCGGGGAAAAAAATTCAGTTTTTTGATACACCATATGCAAGATGGTCGAGGGGGCAGGACCGTACGGATATTTGTAATAGGTATCGCCTAAAATGGGTCTACCATACGCATTCATATGGATTTTATCGGCGTAAAACAGAACTTTGGCAATATGGTAAATATTTATCATCGACTTGTTACTTGCAAGCCACACAAGCACCTCAAGTGCTTTTTTATGACTGATGTGAAAGAGTATTCGATGTCCCAAGATTTCCCCTTTAGCTAAAATGGGAGACAACACTCCCCCATAGCCGTCAGGCTAAGGGGTACGCATTCAAATTAAACACGAAAAAACAGAAAATTAGGCGCAAAAAAACTTTCAAAGCCCCCAGCCTCATAATGGCACTCCCTTTTACCGAGAATGATTACTAATCACTCTCGGAGGTTGGTGGTATAACGACTTGGACTTTTAGATAATATACTCGTTTTTTCAGCAACTTGCATTATTTTTTACCATTAAGAGAGTTGAAAAAAATGAGTATCTACTGATTGAGGAATCGATCAGAAAACAACTATGTTGCTTCTTTACCGAGCAGGAAATCGAATCTTTGGCTCGTGAGAGCAAGTTCGTTCAGCGCTCAAGCCAGTTAGGCGGTTTCACCTTCCTTTGTCTGCTGGCTTTTAACAGTGATGCATTGGCATTTGAGAGTCTCAATGATCTCACCATCAAACTGGAATTGGATCACGACATATGTATCAAAAAGCAATCGCTGAACGAGCGCTTTAACCAGCGTGCGGTTTCTTTTCTCACCGCAGCCCTCGCTGAACTCTTCAGCAAACAGCTGGCCGGGGGAAGGGCGACGTTAATAAGCTGTGACCAATTTGAAAGAATTTTGATTAAAGATTCTGTTTGTTTTCAAATAGATCAATCTTTATCCACGTATTACCCCGGTAGTGGCGGCAGTGGATCCGCAGCCAGTATCAGGATCCAATTTGAATATGATTTAGTCTCTGGCAGCATCGTTGATCTCAGTCTGAATGCGTTTAATGACCAGGATGCAACCAATTCAACGCTGACCATTGATGTTGTCAAAGAAGGCGACCTTGTTATTCGTGACCTCGCGTATATGCATCTATCAGCATTGCGAGGTATCCTGCAGAACCTTGGTGATTTTTTATGCCGTCTGCAAGCCAACAAAAATGGCAACATGAGTAAAATTCATAAGCACCTTTTTGTATGGGAGATATTGGTCGATGGCGTTGATTCTTGCTGCCACGACATACATTCTGTTCATCTTTCTTAAGCAAGTTTAATGCCCAAAATTCAACAGGCAGCGTCTATTCGTTTATTGACGTAATTAAAGGTAGTTATGCGTTGTTCGCTCTGTCCCGACTCACTGATCGTTGACAATTTAATGTTGCGCGCAACATAAACGTTGCTCGTTGTCCGGCGGTAAGTTACATGCGAATTCACTTGTAACGATCATCAACATTTTTACCGATAATCAGATCATTTATGCGTCAAGACAAACGGAAACTGGGACCAAGGCATCTTAACTGTTTCTGAATAAGGGATTTTCGAGGCAGTATTTTTCAGTTGAAAGAATATATGTGATGGTGTCGTAAAAATTTCGATTATAGCGGCGCAGCGTTTTATCCCGATACTCGATATGCCTTATGTAGGCCTCCGCGTCTGGGGAAAAGTTGCGTATTCCGGAGCAAGTCGGCCACCAATTCCGGCCGGGTATTCCGGTGGAATCCGGCCACCCTGTTGAAGGGGTAGCGGCGCGGGATAATGACTGGTATCTGATCTCCTTTTTCACAGGAGGACAAGATGCCGGCGGAGAGATTATCCATGCGCAAGATTTACAAAATACTGATGTTAAATTACGGCCACGGATTGAGCAATCGTGAGGTGGCCTTGATTGTATCAGTAAGCCGAAGCACTGTGGCGGATTACCCGCTGCGTGCCCAGGCGGCAGGTCTCTGGCAGGAGTACAAAAAAAAGCATACAGAGGGGTGTAATACAGCTGGTTTTTCCAACAGTACGAACGATGGCGTGGCACGGTCGACCCGGTGATGTGCCAGGAACATCGCGCCGGAGAAAAGCTTTTTGCCGACTACTCCGGCCAGACCATGCAGGTATTGGATGGAAAGACCGGTGAGATCCGCAGAGCGGAGATCTTTGTCGCCACTTTGGGAGCCAGCAACCTGACAATAATCTGGGCACGGGTGAAGCCGGCACCGAATTTGATATGATCGATTCAGTAACTGGGGAAAGACCTGCTGCAGCTGTAGATCGCCGACAAGGGGGTAAGGGAGTATTCCGTGGCGAATGGGAAGACACCAATGATGCTTTTGATTACTGGGCGCAGACGTTTCGCAAACGACTCGACAGAATGCGCAAAAACTAACCTGCTATGGAATCATCGCCACCCGCGCTTCATTTGAGCAAGGGTGGTGGGGTATTGTTAGGCAAGTGTTCAGGGTCAACACTTCCTGTTAATCTTTTGCTGGGTGTTGGCAGGTTTGATCGAAAACATACGGATGAGGGGGCATCGAATTTAGACTTCTGTAAATTTATTCCCTAACCCCTCGAAAAATAAGGTTTGAGATGAGAATTATTCACACAATATTTTACACGAAACATCTGTAGCAATATAAAATTATTAATAAAAATGTGAATGAGGTTCAGGGGGCTGTGAAGTTGGCTGAGGGACCCGGGTCTATTTTCCAGGAATTTATCAAAGAACGGCTATGGGCTATTTACTCAAGCTGGCGCTCCTAGCTTCACGTTAATATTGCCACGTCGAAGGTTGAAAATTTTCAGAATCCTCAGAAATTAACACTACTACTGTTCATTACCATCTTTAATTACACGATTTTCCAAAACATCCTCTCTTTATCTATCTCAGTTAATGCCTCTTGAAATCGCGTTTTTAGAATTTCGATTTCATCAGACATGCGAACGCTGAGCTCATTCGTGATGCAATATCTTATATTTGTGGGACAAAATTAATTTCAAGCTTATAACCAACTGCCCGTGCATAGTCCTCGATGGTAGAGAGTTTTGGAGAAATTTTGGAATTGACATTCTCAAGCCGAGAAATATTACTTTTTTTCGTGTTGAGAAGTTCAGCCAGTTCCTCCTGCGTGAAACCCGCATCTTTACGAATTTTTATGAGCTGCTTCCTCAACTCATAGGCGGAAGATAAGCGATCGTATTCACTTTTGACTTCGGGGTCTTGCAATGCTTTCTTTTTGAAATCTTTAAGTGATGTCCTCATGATTTCACCTCTTTTAATCTTTTCCTGGCGGTTGCTAATTCCTTTTTTGGTGTTTTTTGAGTTTTTTTAATGAACGAGTGGAGGATAATGACCTCTTTGCCCTTTACGGTACAGAAAAAGGATCTTCCAATACCTTCCTTTCCTTTTGCTCGTATCTCAAATAGCCCATCACCTACCGACTTGGTATATGGCAAACCAAGTGCCGGACCAAATTCCTCTATCATCTCAGCTATGTGAAGAAAGTTGGCTAAAATCCCCGCAGGAAATGATAGCGTGGCCTGTTCGACCTTGTCGTTGTAAAAAGTTATGTGCCAGTTCATGGTTAAATGTTATCATGGATGATAACAAAGTCAATGGCTATGATGTTGGTGCTGAAAGATTTGGTTGCAATCAAAATGCGGGGACGGGTAGGGTGAATATCGATTTTCAATAATTTTGTTCTTGATGCTCGTCAAATTAGCTTCTTTTGAGATGTAAAAGATTACACAAATTTTTACACATTAATTAAATAAATATATAATATTATTGATTTAAAATGTGAATGGGGTTCAGGGGGCCGGAGGTTCAAATCCTCTCGTTCCGACCAGCTAGAAACAAGGGTTTAACGGCAATAACATGCTGTTAAGCCCTTTTTTTGTGTCTATTTACACCTTGTGGTTTTTGATGTACAAATTGTACGAATGGGATTTTTTCACTGGCCACTCTCTTTAGCTTTTCCGCACTCATACAAAGCCCCTATAAAGCCTGACTTGAAAAGATGTTTTTGTGGTAAAGGAGCCTCTCATGACCCTGGAAAACAAACTCGGTATCATAGATGCGGTTGAACTCGCCCGTGTAGAAGAGCGTATCAGCAAGGCAAAGGCATACCGCCTCTTTGCCAGCGGCAGGTTGGACTCCCTGGAGGTAGGAACCTTTAAGACCCTGGCGGAGATACACAAATACCTGTTTGAAGAAATCTATGACTTTGCTGGGGAAATCCGGACAGTCAATATAGCCAAAGGCAGTTTCAGGTTCGCGCCTGTCATGTACCTGGAAGCCGCTTTGAAGAATATTGAAACCATGCCCCAGTTGACATTCGATGAAATCATCGAAAAATATGTGGAAATGAACATCGCCCACCCCTTTAGAGAAGGCAATGGACGTAGCACACGTATCTGGCTCGATCTCATTCTGAAAAAGGAATTGCAAAAGGTAGTCGATTGGAGCCACGTCGACAAGAATGATTACCTTCTCGCCATGGAGCGCAGCCCCGTTAAGGATATTGAAATCAAGTTCCTATTGCAGCGGGCTCTGACCGACAAAATCAATGACAGCGAAATCTATATGAAGGGCATTGACGCGAGTTACTATTATGAAGGGTACGCCGTTTACAAAGTAGAGGATCTTGGGGAGTAGGTCCTGATTGATGTAAACTCTGTTCCGGATAAAATTGGGGTGACCACTACTCGTCTCGATGCATCGCCCCGTGTTGCTGGCCCCTTATCCTCTAAGAAGCGACTCGTCTCAATAAAAGCCGTAATGGCTCGTGCATATGGCCCACCACTTCGCAGTTTAGCGCAAGCTCTCTCCGTAAATTTACAGCTCTCTCTTGACGCATCGCATATCGTGAAGTGATCAATTGTCCAAAAGATCTTGAGGTGACTATCTGCTGTTTTGGCGGGGGCTGGTCCTCAAGTTCAATACAGGCAGGGGTACCCCTGAGTTCCAATACCGTACGAGCCCAAACAATACTGAATCGTCGCTGGATATCTTGTTGCATATCAGCATCTCTCAACTGTAAACCCTTCTCGATGCCAAGAGTATGCAAGGTTTTTGTCGTTCCGGATCACGTAGATTTGTCTGATTTTGAAATTCACATACCCGGTAGATCGGTGCCTCGGCTTAGGATTTCGATATAATTCTTTAGCTGAATAGGCGGTTAGGCCTTTGGGCAGTCAACTTTTGCACGATATTGAGATGGACCAGAACTCTATGAACCTTACTTCTCTTTAACCACTACCAGCAACTCGTCCCTTCTGGTCCTTCAAGCTCGACGTCGACTTGAAGCTGAATATATCCGTAGGCGTTGGCCCAGAGCTCAACCTCGTAGCTCGGGTCATTGCCAAAGGGTTCCTTTTTAAAAGAATAACCGCTGCAGCAACCTCGATCCTCGATACGAACCGTATAATCGATCACATTCCACCCAGCACATCGTGTATACGGAAAGCTGAAGGTCTTCTTTTTTCCCGCTAGGCAGAATGCCGAAGGCCGATCTTTAGACGAGTTCCAGGCCTCGCACTGCACCCGATGTGAATGTCCGTAATGAATGGTCCTGCGCTCCATACGGCGGGCCATCGTCACCGCCTTACGTACTTCCTGGCCCAAATGGTTCCTAACCAGCAGGTTAAAGCCCCCGTCTGGTATCCGGTTGAGCGTGCCATGGTAATCCTTTTCCGAGGTGACGTAGATGTACTCATCTCCCCACTCGGTGACATTGAGTTCGACTTCACCCCCTGAGGTAAGGGCCTTGACGGTCGGCTTACTCGATGTCAAAAAATGCTCCCCTATGATCAAGATGTTTGAATCGGGGGATATGGGGTTGGGGGTGACCTCGGAAATAACAGGAGTCAGCGCTTCCAGATTGGGTTTGAAGGTGAACTCCTTATAGGGCCCGGTTTCACCACCCGCCAGCTTGACCCAAATAAGACCGGACTTCTCATGTTCGCCCACTGCAGACTGCAACGCCCTGGGGAGATTCACCGTAATACGGCTGTTTGTCCACCTTGTTATATCTGCAAAGAGTAGTTGCCCCCTTCCAACGCTGGGTTCCCCCACGATAATTGCGACTCGCCCCTGTGGACCGAAGTCAGTGCCAGTGATGGTAACCGTTGCACCGGAACCACCCGACCTAGGCGCCAAACCGGAAATAGATGCGACCGGTCCAGTGGTGGCAAGCCGCCCTCTCATCATGGCAAGGTCGGTCTTCTTCACCATTGTAGAGGCTCGGGGCAGACTCCTTTGCGCCTTCAACTTGTTCTGACGGGCCTTCATGAGCTTAGCTTTTATCACCTTATCTGGGGTCTTTGGAATCGGCCGTCTTGCCGTTTTTACTGGAGTTGCCTGTCCGCTTGATTGCCTATGGACCGCTGCTTGCGGCGTTTGGGTAAGAGTCTCGTTCTTCATTTTCGCTTTGGAGATGAGCCGCTCTATCTTTTTCTTGTATTGAGCCGAATTCAGTTCTCTTTCCATCTTCTTGAGTTCGGCCTTGGAGAGCTGAGCGTTTTGAATTGCGCGACTGATTTCCTGAAGAGAGGTTGCGCTGTTGACCTTCTTTAAAACCGTTTCGTTTTTGGTCGCGGAGAAAGCGGTTGAACTCCCTAAAAGAGCGATGGAAAAAAACAGTGCGATGAAAGCTGCCACAGAGGTTTTTGGCTGTAGGACCATGGCTCTTCTCCTTTTTTGCATTACTATCGATTGCGTGATTTTGTTGCGCTTGTCCCTGATAATATGTCGTCCAATTTCCTTGATGCGTTTGTACTGGTTTAATCGTATCATTAATGATGTGAATGAGTAAGAAGAACATATCAAAAGGCAGCCGCTGCAGAATTTTCAAGCGATCAACAGGTGAGCGAAAAAGAGGGGATGCGAACTGAAGTCGGTGGCTGCCCCTTGTCCATTGCATGGAGGGAATTCACGTGGGCAGATTTATCATTTGTATGGTCATGTTGAGCATCGCGTGTTCAAGTGCATTTGCTGTAGACTTTTTTGCGCATCAAGCTGGGATCTGGTCAATTGATCCCACTGAAAAACTGGAACGGTGGGTGATAGTCCATGACATTGAAAACTCTGTCAATAGCGGAATATATCATATTGAAGTAATCGGTCGAGCGCATAATGCTCCGGCCTGGCAGGTTGAGCGTCTGGTTCGTCATATGGCAATCACGGAGAAGGCTTTAAAGGCCAGTGTGAAAAAGCCACTCACAAAAGGTGCTGTTTATCCAGAATCATTTGATAGTGCCTACGCTGCATGGCGGCAGGAAAATAAGGGAAAGGGAGGGATGGTCTTCGACACGACTGTGCTTGACTGCATCCAAGAAACAGCGAAACTGATGGACTGATGAGTGCTCACAGATATACGGGTGTCATGCATAATTAGATTTTTCAATCAAGGCCAAGGATTGCGCAAAATTTTACCGCAGGCATATATGTGATATTCCGAGGATAAAATTTTAAGCATGACGCCGGGATTGGCAGAAAAAGCAATTATTCAAGATTCCCATAAATTTTAAGAGAAGAGAAAAGATGATAAAACGATGTGATTGGTGTGGTGACGATGCGTTGTATATAGCCTACCACGATAAGGAATGGGGGGTGCCCATCCATGATGCGCAGAGGCTGTTCGAATTCCTGATTCTCGAAGGAGCGCAGGCTGGTTTGAGTTGGCTGACCATCTTGAAAAAACGAGAGAACTATCGACAGGCGTTTGATAATTTTAGCTGTGAACAGATCGCCAGGTATTCACCGCGCAAAATAGAAGAGTTACTTGCCAATAAGGGGATCGTGCGAAATCGCCTCAAGATAGAGGCAGCCGTTAAAAATGCTCGGGCAACGCTGGGGATCAGGGAACAATTCGGATCACTGGATACCTTCCTCTGGAAATATGTCGATGGGATTCCACGGCAGAATAGCTGGAAGAGTCTTGCCGAGGTGCCGGCTCAGACCAAAGAGTCCAGCCTGATGAGTAAGGATCTTAAAAAACATGGGTTTACTTTTGTCGGGCCGACTATCTGTTACGCCTTTATGCAGGCAACCGGAATGGTCAACGATCACCTGACTGATTGCTTTCGACATGAAGAAATCTGTCGTTTAACCTGAAGGCCTGGGCGCTCTTTGTCCTGGATTGCATCAATCTTTGTTCAAGAGCGCAACCTCTGATGAAGAATTTTGTGAGGGACGCGTATCAGCTGGCCAACTGCTGCCAGAACATGATATAAGAGATTACTGCTTATATATTCAGACTATCCCGTCTATAGGCTTTTATGTATTTGTCCCTGTCTGCAGCTGTTTTAGAGGGGGGAGGAAGAGCTTTGAATTATATGTTTTTTTTCCTTTTTACGCGTCCAGCAATCTTCAATTCTCCATGAACTATGGCGCTCGAGATACTTGAAATAGACCAGCTTCCCTTTGCCCCCGAGTTCAATGGGTTTCGGCAAAATCCTCCGGATAAATGCCTCATTGCAGGCGAAAGCCGTTGCGGCGTTTGGTTTGCTCCAGAGGCTATGCTTGAGGATGCCTATGGAGTTATCGGCCACTATTGGGCTAAAGACAGCCAGCAGAGTCATCAGTTGCTTTCCACGGCCTGCAACCTTCTGCGGGAAAGTGGCTGTGCAACGGTCTACGGCCCGATGAATGGCAACACCTGGAAAGCCTACCGATTCGTCACCTGGTCAGATGGGGCAGCCCCTTTTCTCATGGAGCCGGAGAACCCGCCAGAATGGCCAGGATATTGGCTTGAGTCTGGTTTCGTCCCTCGGCATGAATATATGTCCACTGTTGTGCGCGACCTTGCCGCCACCGATCCGCGGCTTGTGAAGGCGAGGACCCGGCTGATGGATGCCGGAGTGACCTGGAGGACCATAGATCTTAGTCATTTTCAGGAAGAACTTACCAAGGTCTATGACCTTTCCCGGGAAGCTTTTTCGAACAACATTCTCTATTCCGCGATTGACCAGTCGACCTTCCTGGAGCAGTACCTCCCGTTTGTCGATCATATCGATCCCCGGTACGTGCTACTGGCACACGATAGTGTCGACTCCTGTTGCGGATTTGTCTTTGCCATCCCCGATCTGCTCCAACTCAAACGGGGGCAACCGCTCAGTCGTCTGGTTATCAAAACCTTGGCGGTCAGCAGTAAAAGGCGGTACGGCGGCCTTGGTGCCATTCTCGTGGAAGAGGTTCAGCAAGCTGCGCTCACAAATGGTCTTGATTCGGCCATACATGCTCTGATGTACAGCGGCAATGTATCGGCCAATATAGGCAGAAACAGTGATCTCATCCGGAGGTATACCCTCTTTGCCAAGACGCTTTCATGAACGTGGTTGAACTGCTGGCAGCCCAGGCTGCGCAACGTGGGAAACAGGTGGCGATTCGCCACGGTCGCAAAAGCACCACCTTTCAGACCCTGAACGAGCAATCTTCCCAGGGAAGTGGTTTGTTGCAATCGCTGGGGTTCGAAGCGGGGGATGTGGTCCTGATCTTTGTGCCCATGTCGATCGAGCTGTACTGCATTCTCCTCTCCCTGTGGCGTCTGGGGCTGACAGCCATGTTCATTGACCCTTCAGCCGATGCCCGCACCATGGAGGCCTGTTGTCAGAGAGCCAAACCTAAGGGGATAATCGGTACCCCGATTGCCCAAGTGTTGCGTCTGAAAATTCCGGCTCTTCGCAAGGTACAACCAGCACTGACCATCGGCTGGTTCCCCTTTGTTCGTCGTTGGTCGAGTCGCTCAAAGTCTGCACCAACAACAACTCCGGTTGCCTGTTCTCCCGAAACCCCCGCACTGATTACCTTCACCTCAGGATCCACCGGTCAGCCTAAGGGGACCGTACGCACCCATGGATTTCTGCTGGCTCAGAAAAGAGTGCTTGAAGAGACCCTGCAGCTGCAACCGGGCGAAAGCGACCTAGCCACCTTACCCATCTTCGCCTTGATAAACATGGCCTGTGGGGTCACCACCATTATTCCAAGGGGCAGTTTGAAACGACCGGCTCAGGTTTCTGCCGGACCCATCCTCGATGATTGCGCCCGATACAGCCCGGCTACCAGCGTGGCCTCACCGGCTTTTTTTGCGCGATTGCTCAAGCATCCCAGCCGTGCACATCTTGGATGTCTAAGCGCTTTGTATACCGGTGGTGCCCCGGTTTTTCCTGATCTTATGCAAAAGCTGGCAGCGGCGCTGCCTCGAACACGGATAATCGCGGTTTATGGCAGCACTGAAGCAGAACCCATTGCTGAACTGTGCAGCGTCGATATGAGCGACAATGACTACCGCCGTATGGAGTCGGGGGGAGGGCTTCTTGCCGGTACCGTGGTGGAGGCGATCGACTGCAGGATTATCACCGAGCAGTGGGGGAAGGCACTGGGAATACTTGGTGCAGATGCCTTTGCGGAGCTGACAAAGCCAAGAGGTGAAGTTGGAGAAATCGTGGTGCACGGAGAACATGTACTCACCGGTTATCTGGATGGGATCGGTGATGCAGCCAACAAGTTTTCGGTTAAGGGAGAGATCTGGCATCGCACCGGCGATCTTGGTTCCTTCGATGAGCAGGGACGGCTCTGGCTTTTTGGCCGCTGTTCCGCTGCCATTCACGACGCCCATGGCACAGCCTATCCGTTCGCTCTCGAGACCGCTGCCAGACAGTTTCAGGGGATAACCGCAGCCGCTTTCTGCCAACTGGCCAAGGAGCGGGTACTGGTCGTGGAAACTGACCTCGATCACGCTGCCACCTCCAATCTGCTTGCCGTTCTTATCGACCGGTTTCATATCGACCGTCTGATTATTTCCTCCATTCCAATGGACAAACGTCACAATGCCAAGGTCAACTACCCGGAACTCCTGCGGCAGTTTACCCCTGTGCATAAGCCGTAATTCCCTGAACTCTGTCGTTTCAACCATGCTGGAGACACAATGACCCAGAATGCCCAGAAAATGGAACAGCTGGCTAACACCCTTCTTCACGATCATTCATCGGAGGAGGTCTGTCAGCGACTTGCACCGGACACGGCCACACCTTACAAGCGGCTCTCCAATATCAAGGGATCAGATCCCGAGGCAATGCGCAGCCGTTGGCAAACAGTGGTCGGTCAGGAAACACCCATCCCGAGGCCCCTCTATGATGGCGAGAATATGGAAGTCTACAGTGCCAACATCGAGAACTGCATCGGTACTGTCAAGGTTCCGGTGGGACTTGCAGGGCCTCTCAGGGTCAACGGCAGCTTTGCCCAAGGCGACTATTACCTGCCCCTTGCTACCACCGAAGCAGCCCTGGTGGCGAGTTATCATCGCGGAGCGGTGGTGCTCTCAAAAGCTGGAGGGTGTTCGGCGGTGATTCTTGCCGAAGGCGTGACCCGCTCTCCTGGGTTTGCCTTTGCCTCCATCAGTGAGATGCTGCTCTTTGCCCACTGGGTGCTTACCCACAAGGAGAGCCTGAAGGAGGCCGCCGCGAAAACCACCCGGTTTGGTATCCTTGAAAACATTCGTTTTGCCGCTCAGGGAAGCCATCTCTATCTGCTTTGTGACTTTACCACTGGTGATGCGGCTGGACAGAACATGGTCACCATCGCCACCCAGGCGGTTTGCGATTTTGTGATCGCCCAGACGCCGGTCAAGCCGCAGTACTGGTTTGTCGAGGCCAATGCCTCGGGTGACAAGAAGGCAACCGCCCAGTCGTTCACCACGGTTCGTGGGAAGAAGGTGACCGCCGAGGCTGTCATTCCTGGAAAATTGATCGAACGTTTTCTCCATACCACCCCGGAAAAAATGGTCCAGTACTGGCAAATGTCGGCCCTTGGCGGAGTGATGACCGGGACCATTGGCGTCCAGGGACACTATGCCAACGGTTTAGCAGCCCTCTTTATAGCCTGCGGCCAAGACGCGGCCTGTGTCGCCGAGGCGGCTGTGGGAATCACCCGGTTCGCCAGACTGGACGACAATGCCCTGTATGTCTCTGCCACCCTACCCAACATGATCGTTGGCACGGTGGGGGGCGGGACCAAACTGCCAAGTCAACAGGCGGCTCTGGAGCTGATGGGGCTGGCCGGGGCGGGCCATGCCAAGGCTTTTGCCGAGGTCTGCGCCGCCGCCGCTTTGGCAGGAGAGATTTCGATCATTGGTTCCCTCTCGGCAGGCGACTTTACCAAGGCACATGATGATCTCGCCCGGAAACGATGATTCGTTTCTGATCGACGAGGTGTAATGCAATCAATCTGAGCTTTTCGACGACAGTTCACCATACAATATGAATGAAGTAAAGAATGAAGTAAACCTTCCTCTCTGGAAACGCTTCTGGATCTACCAAAAAGAACGGTTTCCCCTGATTGCCCATGGACCGCTGATTTTGGCCTTCAGCTTTTGCGCGGTTTCTATTTCCTCCCATCTTCGGGCCGAGGTTTGGCCGCAGTGGCCCTCTGTTGCGGTGGCCTTTATCTCCTGCCTGCTCTTTTTCCTTCAGCTGCGCATAGCAGACGAGTTCAAAGACAACAAAGAAGACTGCCGCTATCGACCCTACCGGGCGGTACCGCGTGGGTTGGTTCGCTTGCGCGAACTTGCGTTTGTTTTTGTATTCGCCTGCCTGATCCAGTTGGGGCTCGTGCTGTGGTGGAGGCCACAGCTGGTGCTGCTGCTCCTGATCACCTGGAGCTACCTGGCGATGATGAGCTTTGAGTTTGGCCTCCGTGACTGGCTTAAAGCCCGGCCGATCACCTATCTCTGGACCCACATGCTGATCATGCCGTTGATCGATCTCTATGCCTCGTCGACCGACTGGCTGGTCGTTGGTGACACTGCCCCGCCACAGGGGCTGATATATTTTCTCGCAGCCAGTTTTTTCAACGGCATTGTCATCGAGATTGGCAGAAAAATACGAACCCCACCCCAGGAAGAGGAGGGCGTGGAAACCTACTCGCGGCTTTGGGGATGCCGCGAGG
Organism: Desulfobulbus rhabdoformis; assembly: GCF_016919065.1. Classification (GTDB taxonomy): domain Bacteria; phylum Desulfobacterota; class Desulfobulbia; order Desulfobulbales; family Desulfobulbaceae; genus Desulfobulbus; species Desulfobulbus rhabdoformis. The sequence goes on from NZ_JAFFQA010000001.1 coordinate 153,618, forward strand.
CGGCGTTGGTCTGGTTCGTCATGATCGTGATGACCGCGCTGTTTGCCAGCCTGACGGCCTGGAAGGTTGGTGCGTTTACCGCAGTGGGCAGTGTCCTCATCGCCAGCGGCTGCGGTTGTGGTCTCTTTGTTTTTGTATTTCGGCAGAGGCAGACGGATGGGAGGGCCAAAGGCTTTGAACTAGCGGCAGCCCTGTGGACGCTCTGCCTGTACCTCTCCCTTGGTCTTCTTCCAGGAGTGCTTGCCCATGGATGATATGATTCGATTTCCGCAGCATGCCATGCGTCTTGAGGAGATGGGGGGCAAGGCTGCGGCCCTCCAGTGCTTGCATGGGCTCCCCATTCCTGCTTGGTTTGTGGTCACGCCGGCCGCCTTTGTCGCCAGAGGGTGCCTGGAAAGAGATCCCGCTGACTGGCAGATGAGCGATACTCTGCTCGCACAACTGCAAGAGGCACTTGACCAGCCTTCCCTGGAAGATGCCACCTTTGCGGTCCGTTCATCAGCGGTGGATGAGGATTCCCAGGGATTTAGTTTTGCGGGCCAGCTCGATTCCTTTCTTGGGGTTGCCAAGGCTGAAGTAGCCCAGCATATTGTCGAGGTCTGGCGATCTGCCTTTTCCGAACATATCAGGGCCTATCGGGCCGAGCACGGGTTGGGCGCTTGCGTTCCTCCTGCAGTGATTGTGCAACGAATGATTCAGGCACAGTGTGCAGGTGTCTGTTTTGCGGTCGACCCAATCAGTGGTAACTGGGAGCATGCGCTGGTCTCCTCTGTTTGGGGGCTGGGCAGCGTCCTGGTCGATGGCGAGCTTGATGCCGACACCTTCCGGGTGACGCGCAAAGGCGAAATTGTCTTTAAACAGGCTGCTATAAAGCCCTTTGGACTCTATCTGGAAAATGGTACCCCCCAACGGGTGGAGCACGACCAACAACAGGCACAGTCTTTTTCTCTGTCAGATTCAATGGCCACAGAGGTGGCGGCTCTTGCCAGGCTCTGCTCGAAACATCGGGGATGCCCTCAGGATATTGAATGGGCCTGGGAGAATGGCAGGCTTTACCTGCTCCAGTCTCGGCCCATCACCAGTCTTGGCCAGGTGCCCGATCCGGAAGGACGGGCCAACATCTGGGATAACTCCAACATCGCCGAATCCTACGGAGGCGTGACCACGCCACTGACCTACAGTTTTGCCCGCTCGATCTACGAGGAGGTGTATAGGCAGTTCTGCAAGATCATGGGCGTTCCCCGTCATGTTATCGCCGCCAATCAGGAAACCTACCGCGGGCTGCTTGGCCTGATGCACGGCAGAATGTACTACAACCTGATCAACTGGTATCGCCTGCTCGCCTGCTTTCCCGGTTTTTCCATCAATCGCGGCTTTATGGAGCAGATGATGGGGGTGCGCAAAGAGATGGGGGATGAACTGCTTGCACTCATTCCGCGGCCAAAGTCGAACCGTCTATTAAGCTTTATCTACCTGAGCAAGGCGCTAGTTGGCATGGGATGGAGTTATCTACTCCTCCCGCGCACGATCAAACGGTTCTATCGCCGTCTTGATGCAGCCTTAGCCCAACCGGCAATAGCTCTTGCCGATCAGCGAGCCGACGAACTGACCGCCTCGTACCGCGATCTTGAAACCCGGCTGCTTCTGCGTTGGGATGCGCCCCTGATCAACGATTTTTTTGCGATGATCTTTTTTGGCGTGCTCGCCAAACTGTGTACGTCCTGGTGCAATGATACCCATGGAACCCTGCAAAATGATCTGGTGGGGGGCAGCGGCAAGGTCATCAGCGCCGAGCCCGCAAGGAGGGTTGGCCAACTTGCCGCCTGTATCCGCGGGAATCAGGAAGCCGTCAACCTGTTTCAGGAGGCTTCGCCCAGCGAGATTCTCAGTTATCTGGAAGATCACGAGGATATGGGCCACCTGTTTGGGGAGTATTTGAACACCTTCGGGGACCGGTGCATAGACGAGCTGAAGCTGGAAAGTATCTCTCTTAATGAGAACCCCCTGCCACTTTTGCGGGCCATCGGCCATTTTGCGGCCCGAAAGGAGCACGTACAAGCCGGTGGTGCCGTTGATGCACGAATTGCAGCGGAAAAACAGGCAATGGCTGCTCTTGGCGGCAACGGACTTCGCCGCCGAATTTTCACCTTCGTCCTCAAACATGCGCGGGCGCGGGTTGAGGCCAGGGAAAACCTTCGTTTCGAGCGCACCAGACTCTTCGGCCGGGTTCGACAGATCCTGGTCGAACTCGGAAAAAGGTTTGCCGCATTTGGCCAACTAGAGGAGCATAGTGATATTTTTTACCTGGAAAAGGATGAGATCCTCGGTTTTGTCGAGGGATTTGCCTCCTGCCCGGATTTGAAAGGCATCGTTGCGGTGCGTAAGGCCCATTTTCAACAGTACGCAGCCATGCCACCCATTGCCGACCGTTTCCAGACCCGGGGACAGGTCTTTGTCGGTAACGACTTTTATCAGGGCGATGAAAAACAGCAGCCCGAGGAAAGGGATCAAGGGATACGGCACGGTATCGGCTGTTGTCCGGGGGTGGTGCGTGGCCAGGTACGGGTTGTCCGCGATCCCAGAGGCGTGGAACTGCCAGCTGGTGCCATTCTCGTTGCCGAGCGGACCGATCCGGGCTGGATCATGCTGTTTCCGGCTGCTGCGGGCCTGCTTGTGGAGCGGGGCAGCCTCCTCTCCCATTCGGCAATCGTTGCCCGCGAGCTGGGGCTCCCCGCAGTGGTTTCGGTGCCAGGGGTGACTAGTTGGCTCCGCAATGGCGATACGGTGGAACTTGATGGGGGCACCGGCAGAGTACGAGTGCTTGCCCGGGGAGACGAAGATGCCTGACACGGAAATTGCGGCTAAGGCCTCCTTTACGACAATCCGCTATGCCCAGTGCTGGGAGGATGCCGATATTCTCCTTCAGGGGCTGGAGGTCCAGGAGGGAGATGTCTGTGTGGGCATCGGCTCGGCAGGCGATAATTGCCTGTCGCTCCTGACTAAAAATCCCGAGCGGGTTATTGCCGTCGATTTAAACCCAGCCCAGTTGGCCTGTATCGAGTTGCGGGTGGCCGCTTTCAGGTGTCTTTCGTATACCCAACTGCTTGAACTGATGGGGTCTCGGCCAAGTGAAAAGCGGCTTTCCCTCTATGGGCAATGTCGGACCAGTCTTTCTGGAGAAAGCCGCAATTTCTGGGACAACAACCAAAAAAGTATTGCTGATGGCATCGGCGCGGCGGGTAAGTTTGAGCACTATTTCATGCTCTTTCGCAAATATATTATCCCGCTTATTCACAGCCGCACAAAGGTGGAACAGTTGCTGGAAGGGGGCTCCCCGCAACGATGCGCAGCGTTCTACGACGCCTCCTGGGATACCTTTCGCTGGCGAATGCTTTTTCGCCTCTTTTTTTCCCGCTGGATGATGGGGCGACTCGGCCGGGATCCGTCCTTTTTTGCCTATGTAAAGGGCAGCGTTGCCGACAAAATTCTTGAGCGGACCCGGCATGCACTGCGCGATCTCGATCCCGGCGACAATCCCTACCTGCATTGGATTCTCACCGGTCACCACGGCAAAGCTCTGCCGCACGCCCTGCGGGAAGAACACTTTGAGGTCATCCGCAATAACATCGATCGGTTGGAGATTCGCCTGGGCACCCTGGAGTCAGTGCTGGAGGCTGAAGGCCCCAAAAGCGTGGACCGGTTCAACCTCAGCGACATCTTTGAATATATGTCGGAGGAGACGTCCCAGCGTGTACTGGCACAGATTGTCGCTGCTGGCCGCAGCGGTGGGCGACTTGCCTACTGGAACATGCTGGCACCTCGTTGTTGTCCGCCGGAGTGGGGGGATAGGGTAGAGCGCAAGCATGAGTTAGAGACAAGGCTCTTGAATGAAGACAAGGCTTTTTTCTATTCGGCCTTCATCGTGGAAGAGATTGTATGAATCCCTGGCTTGGTATCCTTCTCGTGCTGGCCAGCCTTGGGCTCCTTCTTGGTAGCTGCTATTACGGCTGCAAGCGATTCTCTCTCTCGGCCGAGGTGAGCCGTAAAACGGTCCACATGGGTATGGGGCTGATCTGTGCGTTCTTCCCCTTCATATTTCTGGAATCCTGGCCCGTGTTTCTGTTGGCGACAGTTGCGGGGGCATCACTTCTTGTTGTCAGGGTATTGCCAGGCTTGCGTACCTCCATCGGCGCGAGTCTGCACGGTGTGGCACGTTCTTCCCTGGGAGAACTGTTTTTTCCGGTCGCTGTGGCCATGGTCTGGTACATTTCTTTCGAAAGCCCGATTTATTACAGCCTCTCGGTGTTGGTGCTCACCCTGGCCGACGCCTTTGCCGCCCTGGTCGGCACCCGATACGGCCAACAGCATTACACCACCGCCGAGGGACACAAAACCTGGGAAGGTAGCCTGACCTTTTTTTTCGCGGCTTTTTTGTGCATTCATGTTCCCCTGTTACTGATGACGACTATCGGTAGGGCCGAGTGTCTGCTCATAGCCCTGCTTATCGGTCTTTTGGTGACCATTGTCGAAGCTGTTGCCTGGCAAGGTCTCGACAACCTTTTCATACCGCTGTGCGTCTGTATTCTGCTCAACGTCTACGACGACTTCACAGCATTGCAAATCCTTATGAGGATTGTCTTCATTGTGGCTGTTACCCTTAGTCTCTTTCTTGTGCGTTCTCGGACGAAGCTTGATGATGCAGCCATCCTCGGTGCAAGCCTGGTTACCTATCTCTCGGTGACTGCTGGCGGTTGGCAGTGGGTTATTGCCCCGGGTATCCTCTTCATCAATACTTTTTTTCTTGGTCCGGTCAAAAAAAAGGTGGAGGAACGGGTGCACACCATTCACTCCACCCTGACCGTGACCCTGCCCGGACTTTTTTGGTTGCTGCTCTATTACCGCCAAGGTCATGGAGAGCTTTTTTTGTGTTACAATCTGGCATATATGGTTGAACTTTCTTGCCTTTTTATCGCACAATGGGCCTTTGAAGAGAGAAAAAGGAGTCTTGCCCGTATCAGTATTCAGGCTGGCCTGTTAAGTTTCGCCATGATCATGACCCCGTATGCCGCAATTACCTTCAATGAAATTCAGGCAGCGGAACTTCTCCTTGGGCTGGCCTGCTCTCTTGTCAGTGGCCCACTCTTTTGTATCCTCCAGCCCCAGATTCGGGATTCACCCCTGGACCTGGGACGTTACCTTCGCCAGGGGAGCATTGGGTTTGCTGTTTCTTCTTTCCCTTTTCTCGCTCCCATTTTTTTTGCGCACTAGGTTACAGGAAAGCGAGAGGCGAGATTCTTAACATACTGTTCTTTAATGATTAATTGATGATTTTGTTGTGCGGAAAGGAACATGGTGTAAGGTCAAACCAACTTAGCGACAGGCCTGGACCACATGTGCAGATCCCGATGGGACGAGCCCTTTGATTGCAAGGAGATCATCTTTAGAGAGACGTGTCTGATCATAGGTTGTACGAAAGTGATGTGGTACGCCACTTGTGCTCAGTATTTCTACAGAGCGCTGGAGGGCGGCCGTATCCACCTTTTTCCCAGCAAGAAGAGAGTACAGGGAAAGTGGAGCCTTCAGGTCCATGGCCACGTAATTGATCCTTTGTTGGTCAAGGAGTTGCTCCAAGAGTTCCGGGTTGCTGCCGTTTGTATCGAGTTTCAGCGGATACCCCATCTCTTGCAGGTCCTTACAAAATGGCAGCAGGCCTGTTTGCAGGGTTGGTTCACCACCTGTGAGAACCACTCCGGAGAGTTTTCCCCTTCGTGAATGCAGGCGCTTTAAAATCTCCTCTGAGCTAAACGTGGGGGAGCGATTTTGAGGAATCAGTTGAGCGTTGTGGCAGTAGGGGCAATGAAAGTTACACCCTTGAAAAAAGATCACTGCCGCCACTCTCCCGGGGTAATCGATAAAACTTGCTGGGTGGTAGCCTCCAATAATCAGCTTAGAAGTTGTTCTCATAGGTCACCCGCGCGGCGAATTCGGCCTGTTTGCCTTCATGCCAGTGTTGCACGGGCCGCAGGTAACCGACCACGCGGGAGTATATTTCTGTGCTGCTTCCGCAGTGGGGGCAATGAGCCTGCTCTCCCGCCAGGTAGCCGTGCTCGGGACAGATGGAAAAGGTCGGGGTCAGGGTGAAGTAGGGGAGCCGGTATTGGCTGCATACGGTTCTGATAAAGGATTTGACTGCCTGGGGATCAATATCGGATTCCCCCACAAAGCAGTGGACCACCGTGCCCCCGGTATACTTGGTCTGCAATGGATCCTGGTGATCCAAGAGTGCAAAAATATCGTCTGTATAGTTGACGGGTAACTGGGTTGAGTTGGCGTAAATGGGGATGTTGTTCTCGCCCTTGCAGGTAAGGGATGAACGCATTGCAGGAAAACGTTGGGCATCGAGTTTTGCCAACCGATGGCCGGTGCCTTCAGCGGGGGTTGCCTCCAGGTTGTATTGGTTGCCGGTCTCTGCCTGGAACTCCTGCAACCGAGTGCGCATGTGTTCAAGTATGCGTAAAGAAAAGACATGCCCCTGTTCACTACCGATATCTACGCCCAGAAGGTTGAGGCAGGCCTCGTTGACCCCAATGAGCCCGATGGTGGAGAAATGATTTTCCCAGTACCGCTGAAAACGGTCATGAATGGCGCGCAGATAAAAGCGGATATAGGGATATAGCCCCTTTTTAGTAAAGGTCTCCAGTACCTTTCGTTTGGTTTCCAAAGAGGTCTTGGCAATCTCCATCAACTTGTCGAGGCGACGGAAAAAATCGCTTTCATCGGCAGCCTGGTGGCCAAGGGCCGCCATGTTGATGGTCACCACGCCGATTGATCCTGTGAGCGGATTGGCTCCAAAAAGGCCGCCACCACGTTTTTCCAGCTCCCGTGTATCAAGCCGCAGGCGGCAGCACATGGAGCGGGCATCATCCGGCCGAAGATCGGAGTTGATGAAGTTGGCAAAATAGGGAATCCCGTATCGGGCGGTGGTTTGCCATAATTTTTCAAGACTTGGATGATCCCAATCAAAATCGGCGGTGATGTTATAGGTGGGGATGGGAAAGGTAAACACCCTCCCGCGTGCGTCTCCCTCTGCCATCACCTCAAGAAATGCCTGATTGAGCATATTCATCTCATGCTGGTACTCTCCATACACCGATGCCTGTTCCTGCCCGCCGATGACGATGGGCGTGGATTTCAGGCTGGATGAGGGAATGAGATCCATGGTCAGGTTGGTGAAGGGCGTTTGAAAGCCAACCCTGGTAGGCACATTCAGGTTAAAGACGAACTCTTGCAGCGCCTGCTTGACCTCTCGAAAATCCAATTCATCGTGACGAATAAAGGGGGCGAGTAAGGTGTCGAAGCTGGAAAAAGCCTGGGCACCGGCCGCTTCGCCCTGGAGGGTATAGAAGAAGTTGACGATCTGCCCTAGGGCACTGCGAAAATGATGGGCGGGAGCGCTCTCGGCCTTGCCAGGTGCTCCGGTAAAACCGCTCAGGAGCAGATCGCGAAGGTCCCAGCCAACACAGTAAACCGAGAGCAGATTGAGATCATGGAGGTGCAGATCTCCGTTCACATGGGCCTGGCGCACCTCGGGAGCGTAGATTTTATTGAGCCAGTAGGTGCGGCTGAGTTCGCTTGAGATGTAGTTGTTGAGTCCCTGCAACGAGTAGGACATGTTGGAATTTTCCTGCACCTGCCAGTCGAGTTGCTGCAGATAGCTGTCGATCAGCTCAAGATCGGTCTGGGTGACCATCGCGCGAAGGCGTGCGTGCTGATCCCGATACAGGATGTAGGCCTTGGCTGTTTTCTTGAAGGCAGAGGAGAGTAGGACTTCCTCCACCACATCCTGGATTTCCTCCACCGTGGGTGTTTCGCTCTCGATGAGCGAGTGGGCAATGGCCATGACCTGCATGGTCAGCCGACGAGCCTCGGGCTGGCCAAACTCCCCGGTCGCCTGTCCGGCCTTGTTCAGTGCCTGAGTGATTTTACCAGCTTCAAAGGGAACAAAGCGGTGATCTCGTTTTTTGATGGTGGTGAAAAAGGGGGCAAAGGACTGCTGACGTGCCTGTGGCATGGCTCTCTCCTTGACGCGAGGTAAGAGGGGGATAGAGTTCAGCCGATTTTTCCCGGCTGGTGATTTCACGGCAGGTCTTCGGACTTTCAGGTTGAGCCTACAGGTTGTCCCTTCCCAATCCATTGATCAGTGGTTTTGACAACGTTCGTTCCTGATTACCGCTGCGCGACAGTTCCGGAATTGCACCGGATTCCCTTTTCATCCTCTTTGATCCTGATTTAGGTAAGGATGCAACCGCTTGTACGCTGTATATAGTGCTGTTGAAGCTAAGTCAATACTAAATATAAAGATTGTCTTCAGTAAATATAGGGAAAGGATGGGGCCTGTTCGGATGTCAGGGAAGTCGCAATGATGAGTGGAAAGGTTCGGCCTTCCACTGTTTGAGATGTGATTGTCCCGTTGACACGAACCCAGTCATCATTTTTGGGGAGAGTATTTTGGGGGGTGACTTGGACAAAGGTAAATATTGGTAGGGCGTCTGCTGCACAACAGGTGATCCTGAACCGGTAGCAGATGAAGAGATCTTCGGGCAGGTTTTCGTTTTTCATGGTCTGGCAGAGGAGGCTGGTCCTCTGCCCATTGAGTTGCCTGGAATTGAAAGCGACCTGGCTTAAGGAAGTGATTACTTGATTATCTGCCATCGGTTGCTGGGGCGAGTTGTTTGTAGTGGCACTAAAAGCAGGGGACGACATGTTGGGGGTGGTTGTTGTTCTGGCTAGAAAGGTATGGCTCCCGAGCTGGGCTGATTGTGTTGACCAGCAGTAGGCAAGAGGAACCAGCATGATGGCGACCGAGGGCCAGCTCCAGCGCAACGGTGTTGCATGATGATGAGTTCGGGCTGTTTTAAAGGTAATGACACTGAAGAGAAGCAGGATCGTGCCGCCCGTCAGGACCAGCCACCACAGTTTTGGGTGGAGCAGCTTTGCCAGCTGGTTGGGATCGACAAAATACAGCCAGAAGAAAAAAACAGACCAGGTGAACATCACCAGTCCATGGAGCAATTTGGCGAGCATGATCCTCTCTTATAATGGGTGGAAAAAAAAGAAGTGCAGCGCCATTGTGGTCAGGAAGACCATGGTGAGGACGGTGATGACCAGAGCCGCAATCGCCTTTCTGGTGAAGACGCCGAAGTACATCAAAAGAAGTTTGATATCAAACATCGGCCCCAGCACCATGAATGCTAGTTGGGCGCTGTCGGGCAAAACACCACGGAAACTCGCCGCAATGAAGGCGTCGGCCTCACTGCAGAGGTTCAGCAGGACAGCCATGACCATCATGATCAGGATCCCCTGCCAGGGGGACGCAAGAAAGTGCGTGAACGCCTCCAGAGGCACCATGCTGCGGATAAAGGCTGCGATGAAGGTCCCGATGACTAGATAGTAGCCTACGCTGAAAAAATCATCGGCTGCATGTCCAGCTGCGTGGAAGAGTTTTGCTTTCAGGCTGGTGTTCTGCGTGTTGGCGCTGCAGTGGTCATGACCGCAGCAGGGGCTGATCTGCCCGTGCATGTGAGGGATGACCGCATTTGCATGACTGAATTTGCAGGAAAGAAGTATGCCGACCACAACCGCAATGAGATAGCCGCATCCCAGGCGGACAATGACCATCTGCCAATCCAGGTTGTAGGCCACCGCTGTAGAGGCCGCTACCAGTGGATTGACGATGGGGCCTCCCAGAAGAAAGGCCACGGCAGCGCCAAAGGGGAGTCCTTTGCCCAGCAGTCTGCGGATGACTGGAATGATCGCGCACTCGCAGACAGGAAAGGTCAGCCCCATGGCAGCGGTGGCAAAAATCGGCCAGATGCGGTGCCGGCCAAAGAGTTTCTCGACCAAGGGAACCGGTACAAAGACTTCTATAATCCCACCCGCCAGAGACCCTATCAGCATAAACGGCAGTGCCTCGACCATCATGGCGAGAAAATTGATTGAGATAGTGCCCACCAGAGCTGAGTACGGTCGGCTTTGCCCAAGCAGGAGCACAAGGAAAGAAATACTTAGAAAGAGAATGCCGCCCACCCAGGCCAGTTCCATGCGCAGGCCTGCTGCCTCGGATATTTGCGGAGGCTGATGGAGCGGAATTGGTTTAACTGTTTTCTGAGGCATGGGCGCAATCCGGACAGAGTCCGTAAAATTCCAGATAATGCCCCTCCACTGTAAACCCGGTCTTACTGGCAATAAGCTGCTCCAGGATGGAGAGGTCACAGTCAGTGCACGCAACCGCCTTGGAGCATATTCTACACACGAGCATATGACTGTGGCCCGGACGCGAGGTCAGGTAGCGATGCTCGCCCTCCTGAGAGTGAACCCAGCGTAAATAGCCCATCCCTTCCAGGGCCTTGACCGTTCGATAGACCGTGGTCTGGCTGATTTTTTTTGAGGCAAGCAGGTTGGTTGCCTGGGCTATGGTCAAGCCATTGGAATGCTTTTCAAAGAGCCTCCAGATAACCTCGCGCTGGCTTGTAAAACGAAGCCCTGTATCGTTGAATACGGCCTTGAGCCTGTCCTTTGGAAGAGGGGGGAGCGTGTTCATAAATAAAAAATATTTTCGTTAATTGGATTCCATTTCTTTGGACATATATATGCAAACTCCTGTCTATTTTCAATTGATTTTAATATGTTATTGAATAAATATTGACGGAGTTATTTTTTATGCTTAAAAATACTATTTTAGTAAACGATAAAAAATACAAATAAAAAACGGTTGCCTGATAGAAGGAAGACGCAACCGGGAGCACACGCCAACATGAAAAATAGATTTTCTCCTCTTGCCTCAAGCGTATGGATGCGGCTTGGGATGAGCGCCTTCGTTGTTGCCCTGCTCTGGGGGGCTGTGCTCTGGGCGATACACCCATGAGCGGGAAATAACAGGTTATGTCTTCAATCACATTGAACAACCTGACCTTGGGCTACGAGCGTCGGCCAGCTGTACATCATCTTTCCGGTGTCTTTTCCTCGGGATCAATGACGGCAGTTATCGGGCCCAATGGATCGGGAAAAAGTACCCTGGTCAAAGGAATCACCGGTTTTCTTCGCCCGCTGGATGGAACGATTGATCGTGGTGGGCTCAAGAAACAACAGATTGCCTACCTGCCTCAGCGTTTGGAGGTGGACCGAAGTTTTCCCATCACAGTTCTTGATACCGTCCTGCTCGGGCTCTGGCCTGAGATCGGTATTTTTTCGGGCATGCAGCCCAAGCATTGGCGCAGGGTAGAGCAGGCCATGGAGACCGTTGGCTTGAGCGGATTTGAATCCAGATCGATCAATGAGCTCTCTGGAGGACAGTTTCAGCGGGTGATGTTTGCCCGGATGTCGCTGCAGGATGCCCCTGTGCTTATCCTTGATGAACCCTTCAGTGCCGTCGATCAGCAGACCATCGCAGATTTGATGACCGTTATCCAGCAATGGCATGGCGAGGGGCGGACTATTCTCGTGGTTGTGCATGATTTTAATCTGGTTCGTGAGGCCTTTCCCCAGAGTTTGCTGCTGGCCCGAGAGCCCATCGCCTGGGGCGAGACGGCCAATGTGCTGACAGAGGAAAATCTTGCCCGATCAAGGGCCATGGCCCAGGCTTGGGACCAGGAGGCAGAAATCTGCCGCAGGGAGGGGGAATGAACACCTTTGTTGATATTTGTCTCTCTCCTTTTCAGGAATTTCTCTTCATGCGTCATGCCCTGGTGGCCTGCTTTGCCCTGGCGCTGGGGTGTGGTCCGGTGGGCATGCTGCTTGTGCTTCGTCGCATGAGTTTGATGGGGGATGCGCTTTCGCACGCGGTTCTTCCGGGGGCAGCCATCGGCTTTCTTGTTTCAGGCTTGTCACTGTATTCCATGACCATTGGCGGTATTGTTGTTGGCTTGCTGGTGGCTCTTATCGCAGGGCTGGTTTCGCGCTATACCTCGTTGCGTGAGGATGCCAGCTTTGCTGCCTTGTATCTGGTGTCCATCGCAGTTGGCGTATTGATCATTTCCCTGCGTGGTACCAATGTTGACCTGATTCATGTCCTTTTTGGGACCATTCTCGCCGTTGACGATCCTGCCTTGATCCTGGTTGCCTCCATTACCAGTCTCACCCTGTTCACCCTGGCTTTTATTTATCGCCCTCTGCTGGTGGAATGTTTTGACCCGGATTACCTCAAATCTGTGGGAGGACATGGGGGGGCAATGCACAGTCTTTTTTTAGTCCTGGTGGTGCTCAACCTGGTGGCCGGGTTTACCGCTCTGGGAACATTGATGGCGGTGGGCATGTTGATGCTGCCAGCGGCCTCTGCCCATTTCTGGGGCAACCAGTACTGGACGACCTCGCTGGTGGCCGTTTGTATTGCCATGTTCTCCGGGTATTGCGGTTTGCTCCTCTCTTACCATTTCAACTTGCCGACAGGTCCATCCATTATCCTGGTGGCCGGTGGCTGTTATCTCTTTTCCCTTGTTTTTGGCAGAAAAGGAAGCCTGCTGAGTCGCTATCAGCCAGGCTCTCATTTAACCGGATAACTCTTTGGAGGATACAATGAAGTCAATACGACAAATCGCCTTCTTTCTGTGCGTTTTTCTCTGGATGACCGGAACCTCTCTGGCTGCAACGCCACTTAAAGTGGTGGCGAGTTTTAGCATCCTGGGGGACATGGTCACCCAGTTGGGGGGAGATACGGTTGAGGTGGTGACCCTGGTGGGCCCAGACGAGGACGCACATGTTTTTGAGCCATCCCCCTCCGATGCCAAGATCCTCAAAAGTGCGGATCTGGTTGTGGTCAACGGACTGGGGTTTGAAGGATGGCTGGACCGGTTGGTCAATGCCTCTGGATTCTCAGGACAAATCGTTGTCGCCAGTGAAGGTGTGACACCTCGTGCCATGGTCATGGAGGTGCACAAAGACGCTCACGAGGAAGAGCATCACCATGGGGATGAGCACGCCCAGCATGAGGATCAGGAGCATAAGGCCGGGCACCATCATCACCATCATGGCGATGTTGATCCCCATGCCTGGCAGAGCCTTTCAAATGGCATGCTCTATGCCCAAAATATTTCCAAGGCCCTGGTTGCCGCTGATCCAGCTCATGCAGCGGCCTATCATAGGGCAGAATCGGTTTATGTCGGTAAGATAAAGACCCTCGAGTCCTGGTTGAAAGAGCAGTTTGCCACGGTGCCCAAGGCGAACAGGCGAATGATTACCTCCCACGACGCGTTTGGTTATTTGGGAGATGCCTATGGTGTGCAAATGTTCTCGCCTGTGGGCGTGACCACGGCAAGTGAAGCCTCGGCCGGTGGGGTGAAGGAGTTGATCCGTCAGATCAAAAGAGAGAAGATCAGTGCCGTATTCGTGGAAAATATCAGCGACCGTCGCTTGATTGACCAGATCGCCCGGGAAGCTCAGGTACAGGTTGAAGGAGAGCTTTATTCTGACGCTCTTTCCAAAGCTGATGGGCCTGCTGCAAGCTACCTGACAATGTTTCGCTTCAATGTGGAGAAAATTGTTTCTGCCATGCGGCGAGGGCTGTGACGGGGCAACATGTTGTGTTTAATTTCCTGATGTGTTGATACAAAAAAGCCGTTCTCGCTGAATGCGGAGGACGGCTTTTTTGTATCCTGAATCCGTGTCGTTACAATTAGGTAGTCTGCGACAATTCTATTTGTTGTTTTGTCGTCACCAGGTTTGGACTCTTGAAATGGTGACCTCTGCAACGTGGAGCCCGCAATAGGGGGGGATACTTTTGCCCCTGCACACGATTTATTGCAAGATAGCCTTGGTGCGGTTGTGTCGCGAAGGCAGCCATTTGTTCCTCGTGCCGACCAGTATCGTCGTCAGGACGACGAGCAGGTAAAAGGCGATCATCATCTGAAAACCACTCATCCCCAGAGCCATACCACCGGTGAAGATACATGAGGCCACAACAAACCCAAGCGCTGTGGGAAACAGCATGGAGAAGAGCATCCATTTGTAGGAATTGGTCTGCACCTTGATCATAATGGTTGTTGCAAGGCAGGGCGGATAGAGGGCAAAGAAAACCATGACCGCCAAGGCGTGCAGCGGGGTAAAGCCGGAAGATGAGGTCTCCGTACCCATGCGTTCCTCTAGGCTCTTGTTGTCATCGGCTCCTTCCTGATAGAGTACGCCGATGGTGGCCACGCTGGATTCGCGGGCGGCAAAGGAAGAAAAGATCGCCACATTGATCTTCCAGTCAAATCCGGCAAACTGGGTGATGGGCTCAAGGGCCCGGCCAAACATTCCCAGGAAGCTATTTTCTATGTTTTCGTTTTTGATCTCCCGCCTGAGTGACTTTCGTTTGGATGCGAGGCTACGCAGATTTTTGTTGATGGTTTTGGCATCTTTATCCCCCCGTGGCTTCATGAAGACAAAGAGGTTTGGGTAGCTTTCCCGGTATGCATCATCCAGCGCTTTTGAGGCGTCGGCGCTTTTCACATTGAGCCTGGCTGTTTTGAAGTCGGTGTACAGGTTGATCAGGGCGACCAGGGATGCCTCTTCCTGAAACTGCGGCGCATAGGCATTGCCCTCTATCTTTGTATAGAATTTGGTCACAGCCTTATCCATCTCTTTCTGGTAATAGGCCTCACGGTTGTCATCAAGGCCAGGAAACTGCAAGAGAGTGAACACGCAGACAGAGACGGCAATGACGATGGAACCCACCTTTTTGATGTATTGCCAGGTCCGCTCAATGGCCCTCTGGCCTACACCGAAAAGAGTCGGTGGATGGTAATTGGGCAGCTCCATGACAAAGGGAGCCGTCTCCTTGGTTTTCAGAACAGTGGCGGTCAGGAATTTGGCGACGAGCAGGGCTGCAAAGATGGTGAAGGTCGACAAAAACAGCATGGTCCAGGACTTGTATTGAACAAAAAAGACATTCACCAGCAGGGTATAAAAGGGGATTTTCGCCAGGCAATTCATATAGGGGACGGTCAGAATCGTCGCCATGCGCGAGCGCTCATCGGGGATCCCCTTGGTGGACATAACCCCGGGAACCGCACAACCGCCGGCAAAAACACCGCCAAGGATAAAAGGCAGGGTTGATTGGCCGTGCAGGCCAAAGGCGTTGAACATCTTGTCAAGAATGAAGGCGATCCTTGCCATGTACCCCGAGTCTTCAAGAATGGCGATCAGGGAAAACAGGATCAGGAAAATAGGAATGTAGTTCAGCAGTGCATTGGCGGAATCCACCATCCACAGTCCCATGGAACGGATATAGGGGTCGTGCAGCAGGCCTGCATCCGGCAAGAGGGAGGCGACAATAGCCCGGAACTTGGCAAGAAATGGCCACCAATACTGGGTCAGTTCATACCCTTTGACAATGGAAAGCTGATAGATGAGAAAGACCGTCAGTATCAGAAAGATCGGGGCCGCGAAACGGTTGAGCAGGAGTTTGTCGATCTTTTCCGAGATGTTAAAACCGCCCTGTGCCTCCCTGGTCACACAGCTCTCCACAATGGAGCTTGCCAGCCTGTCTCGGCAGCCGACCATATAATCGGCAACCGTCATGTAGTGGTTTTCCTCAAATTCCCGTCGAATTTTTCTGGTCAACTCCAGTTCGGCAGATGACGAGCCAAGATGCTCAATAAGGATACGCTCTGCCTCGCTGTCCCCTTCAACAAGTTTGACCGCAAGCCACCTCAGCGGGTAGTTCTCAGCCAGTACTGTTGTTGCCAGTTTCTCCTGGAGTTTTTTGAGCAGTGGCTCGATTTCCTCGTAGGAGATGGTCAGCGGCAACCCCTCCTTGCGTTTCGTGGTCGCCAGAATAGCCCTGCGTAACTCTTTTTTCCCCCTCCCTTTCCGTCCCACCGTCGGGATGACATCGACACCAAGCCGATGCTGCAGTTTTTCGATATCAATGGTCATGCCGTTACGCGTGGCCACATCCATCATGTTCAGGGCGACCACAACCCCAAAGCCCATTTCCAGGACCTGAAAGGTAAAATAGAGACTCCGCTTGAGCGAAGAGGCGTCTACGACGTTGACAATGACGTCCGGCTTTTCGTTGATCAGAAAATCACGGGCCACCCGTTCTTCAAGGGAAAAGGAGGTCAGGCTGTAGGTGCCGGGCAGGTCAACCGTCTCCACCCGGACACCTTCGAATGTATAGGAGCCCGACTTTTTGTCAACCGTCACACCGGGGTAGTTGGCGATATGTTGGTTGGCCCCAGTGAGCATGTTAAAGGTTGTTGATTTTCCAGAGTTTTGCTGGCCTGCCAGGCCGACAAGAAGGTTTTTCTTCTGTTCCATTGGAGTTCGTGTACAGAGTTCTGGTGAATGGGGTGTTGTCGGCTTGTAAGCGGAGGCAACGGTGTTGGTCAGAGGTGAGGCGATTAGGCGGATTCGGGGGATACCTCTTCTACTTCAATGAGTGCTGCTTCGGCATTCCTCAGGGTCACGTTATAATCGGCCACCTTGCATTGGATCGGGTCTCCAAGAGGGGCTCGGCGGACCACATCGACCTCGGATTCCGGTACAAAACCAAGATCGAGCAGTCGTTGGCGAATTGCACCTTTTGCATGGTGACAGCGAATACGCGTCGTTTGCCCGGGGGGGATATCGCAGAGTCTGCAGCACCGGTTGCGCTTTCTATGTTTCATTATGGTCTCCGTGTTAGGCTTTTCTAAAATAAGCCTACTCTCTATGCTAATTTTTTTCACAGGTCAATAAAATTTATGCGAATAAAATTTTTTTATATAAGGCTAAAAAGTTAGTTGACACAAAATTTAGGAACGGCTAAGTTCGACGACCGATAACTTTTACAACCGCTAACAAACAAAATTTGGGTGACCTATGTTTCGTCGACTAAGTATTGCAGCTTTCAGTGTATTTTTTAGTGCAGGACTGGCGCAGGCCCACACGCCGTTGTGCTCTTGTTTTGATAACGGCGATCAGACCATTACTTGCGAGGGGGGATTTTCTGATGGATCGTCTGCTTCCGGAGTGGCACTGAGAGTGCAGGGCGCTGATGGTCAAGTGCTGACAAAAGGGAACATGAATGAGGATTCCGAGTACACTTTTTCCAAGCCTGAGGGCGAATACACTGTGATTTTTGATGCCGGAGAGGGGCATCAGATTACTGTGCCCGGTGCGGAAATCGTCGAGTAATGCATAGGCATTGTATTTTGTCGACTCGTTGCAATTAAAAAACGTAATCAGAATTAGGAGGAGATCCATGAACAAGTTACTGGCAGCGGCATTTACCGGAGCCATGGTCCTGGGGTCTGCGGTTGCGGCCTCGGCTCATTTTCAGATGATCTACACCCCGGAGATGGCGCTCGACAAAGGAGGCAAGATTCCTTTGAAACTGGTTTTCACTCATCCGTTTGAGGCCGGTCATACCATGGATATGGGGACCCCGGAGCAGTTTTTTGTGGTCCGCAGCCGCGGTGAGAATGCACCCAAAAAAACCGATCTGCTGAAGACTCTTAAGCCGATCACCTGGACGAGCCTGACCAACAGCGGCAAGGCGTGGGAAACCACCTACCAGGCACGCGGAGGTGATCATGCCTTTTGCCTCATTCCCGAGCCGTATTGGGAAGAGGGGGATGGTTTTTACATCAAGCAGAACACCAAGGTCATTGTTAATGTTGGCGGTGAGCCGGGTGCCTGGCATGAGCCTGTCGGGCTGCCGACCGAGATTGTCCCACTGGCCAAACCCTATGACCGCTGGACCGGTAATGTTTTTCAGGGGCAGGTTCTTGTCAACGGGAAGCCCGTACCAGGAGCCGAGGTTGAGATCGAGTATCTGAATCATAAACCCTTGCTTGACAAAAACGGTTTTGCCAAGGAGGCCGCTGCCGAGGCACCCCAGGATTCCTTTGTGCTGCAGACAATATTTGCAGATGAGAACGGGGTGTTCACATTTGGTATCCCCAAGGCGGGTTGGTGGGGGTTTGCCGCTCTTGACCTTGATCCTGAATATACCTACAAGGGCAAAAAATGCTCCCGTGATGCCGTTGTCTGGCTCCAGGCAAAGGATATGTAAATCCTCCTGGGGGTGAGGAAGCCTCGCCCGGAGTTGTCGTCGAGCAAGAAATTCGGGCTGGGTTTCCTCCTGCCTGCAGGACTGTTCCCGTGCGATCATCGTTGCGCTAACGCAAGAAGAGGAGGAGAAAATGCCATTTTGGGACATCTTGGCCACTCTCGCTGTTGTCGCTTGTGCCGTGGGGTATCTCTATCGGCGTTTTACAACAACAAAAGGCTGCAGCTGCGGCTCAAGCTCCTGCTGCTCCCGGCAGGGCGCGGCGGCATCATGCAGGTCGCTGGAAAACACTACCCCCTGTATTGGTTGCGGCTGCGGAGAAGGAACAGGGCGGCAGGGAGTAGATTGAAAGAAATCCAAATCCTCTGAATATTTACCTGCATGCGTGCCGGCGGATGAAGCTGAACAATAGATGAATTTGTTTAAAAATCTTCGCCGCATTAAAAGGCTAGGTCGTTTAGGGCTCACACGTCGTCATTGATTCAGGATTTAACCAATGGAATGAATATGCCAAAAGTATATACTCTTCAGGAATGGTCACAGGCCCATTCAATAGTTGCCGTCTTGCTGTTTCTCCTCCTGTTTCCCTCACTGGGAGCAGCGCATTCTCTCTTCATTCAGTCCGGGCGTTACTCTCTCAGCGAGGGAAAGGGCTCCCCTCTGTTCTTTTGCTTTGGACACCATTTTCCGGTCGATGAGGCGGTTCGCAGGAGCAAATTGAATTTCGTTCGGGTCATCGATCCACAAGGGAAGGCCTTTGATATTGCCCTGCGTGATGAAAAATCACTGCACTCCTATGTGGTCGACTATGAGCAGCCTGGGACCTATGTTCTGGTGGCGGAAACCAATCCTGGCTATTTCGCCATGTACACCGATAAAAAAGGGCGTAAACGCCACTCCCTCAAACCGTTAAACACCTTTGTTGAGAAGGCGCAGAGTGTCGAGTCCAGTATGCGTTCGAGTCAGTGGGCCAAGACCTATGTTACCTGTGAGCACCCCTCCAGTCCGTTTCCCGCAGAGGTGGGGCTCCCCCTGGAGCTGGTGCCCCAAAAGGATCCCTCCACCCTGAAACAAGGGGACTCCATTACCTTTAAGGTGCACTACGATGGAAAGCCCTATGATGGCCAGGGGACATGGGATGCGACCTATGCCGGATTCTCTACAGAGGCGGAGGATATGTATTTTCCCAAAACGGACGTTGGCGCTGGTGAATTTACCCTGCCCATTGAGGCGAGCGGACGTTGGTTTGTACGATTTTTTACGAAAACCGATCCTCCAAAGGAAAATACAGGCCAGTACCTGACCGAAAAGAGAACTACCACACTGAGCTTTGAGATACGTAATCAACGTAAGCGTCCAAGAGGAGACAGTCATTAAAATTTCTTTTTCTGGTCAAAGGGAAAGTTGATTGCAATGAAGTGAGTATTCCAATAGCCAGAAGAGGCTTGGGAGCCATGCCATGACAGCCGCGCAAAAGTTGAGCGCCAGCCTGGAAGATTACATCGAGGCCATCTATCTATTGGGAGGAGACGAGACTGAAGTCCGACCCAAAGAGATAATTGCCCGCATGGGGGTAACCGGACCTTCGGTGACCGAGGCTCTGCGCCTCTTGAGCGATAAAGATCTCATCCATTACGTTCCCTATGGGGCCGTCACCCTGACAGATGCTGGGAAATCAGTGGCCCAGGGGGTGTATCACCGGCATAAAACGCTCAAACGGTTTTTTATCGAGATTCTTGGGATTGACGAGGCGGATGCTGAAAAAGGCGCCTGTGAGATGGAACATGTCGCCAGCCCGGACCTTGTTTACAGGCTGGTTTTGTACACGAGTTTTGTCCAGAAAAATCTCTGTGATGATCCACAGGGCGTTGTTGCCCGATTCAAACAGTTTGTAGAGCAGAGAGAAAAAAACACCTGCCGCAGCAAGATACAGGATAAAAATGGTTCAGAGTCTCAATAATATCCCCGTTGTCCCCGCCCCCTTTTCTGGGCAAAACGACACTGGAATGGTTGTTCCTCTTCAGACGGGAACCTCTATGGTTGGCGTGCTAGGCATTGCCAGCGCCATGTCCGTCGGTTCCAACTGGGTGGATGTCCGCAGAGGTGCTCTCACTCCAGGGCAGGCCGTGGTCAACGGTCTGGCTAAAGGAGTTGCCGCGACCCTAATCATCCAGGCGACCAGTAGAAGTACTCCTCTCCAGGTTGCTCTGGCTGCCTCGGTTCTTGCCGGGGCTGGGTACCTGATCGACGCGACCATGAAAAAAAGCAAAGACGAACTCTGCCAGGTTGAGGTTCAGGGGGAGAAGTGAACCTTTTTCAAAGTAAGCCTATTACGATAGCCCATGAAATCAAGGGGCGTGTTCGTCTGCGCAGTCCCCTGATCGGCAGCCCGGAGCTTGATCCAGATTTTTTTGAGGCTGGCCTCGAATCCATTGCCGGGGTCAGGCATGTACGGCTGAACAGCCGTGCCGTCTCAGTGGTTATCGAACATGATGGCCAGGAAGCCACTCGAGCCTCTATTCTTGCCTATCTGGCGAACCTGCCTCAGCAATCCCTGCAGGGGAGGGGACAGCTACGCACTCTGCATTCACCGTTATCCTTGATCACGCGAGGCGGGCTGACCCTCTCGCTGCTGGTCTTGCCCAAGCTCTTTGCCGCTCCCGTTGCTGTCATCTTTGCCCTGCCCACCCTGATTGAAGGTGTTGTCACGCTGTGGAAGCGGGGCGTCAAGGTTGAAGTGCTGGATGGTTCGGCCGTACTCTTTTGCCTCATCCGCCAGGATTATTTCACCGCAGCCAGCATCGTTTTTCTCCTTTCAACCGGTGAGTACCTTGAGGCCATGAGTGAAAGCAAGACCAATGGTCTGCTTAAGAGTCTGCTCAAGCCCCAGGTGGAAAAAATCTGGATTGAGCTGGATGGGCGCGAACTGGAAATCCCCCTGGAAGAGGCCCGTATCGGAGATCGTGTCATCTGCGGTGCGGGTGAGTTGATTCCTTTGGATGGTGAGGTGGTCGAGGGAGAGGCCTCGGTCAATACCAGTTCAATTACCGGTGAGTCTGTTCCGGTCCATGTCCATCCAGGTGTCCAGGTTCTCAGTGGATCTGTGGTGGAAAACGGCCGCATAGTTTTTGTAGCCAGTCATGTGGGCGGTGAAACCTCCATGGCCCGTATTGCCACCTTTCTTGAACAGTCATTGAGCAGCCAGTCCGAATCACAACGAGAAAGCGATCGGCTCGCCGATCGACTTGTTCCGGTAACCTTTGGTCTGGGCTTGGGGCTGTTGGCCATCACCCGTGATCTGAGCAAGGCTGCTGCTGTGCTCACGGTGGATTACTCCTGCGTTATCTCGCTTGCCAATCCGGTCACTGTGCGTGTTGCCATGTTCACCGCGGCCAAGGAAGGTGTGTTGTTAAAAGGTGCCCAGGCCATGGATGCCTTATCAAAGATCGATACCCTGATCTTTGATAAGACCGGCACCCTGACCAGAGGCGAGCTGGTGGTGACCGACCTGCACGGTATCAACGGCTACGATGGTGAGACCCTGCTGCAATTGGCAGCTGGAGCGGAAGAACATTACTCCCATCCTGTGGCGACCTCGGTGGTGAACGCGGCCCAGGATCGAGGACTGGAATTGCCGCCGACAAGTCAGGTCGACTTCATTGTGGCTCACGGGGTTTCTGCCTATATCCACGGAAAAAATGTCCTGGTGGGAAGTAGGCATTTTATCGAGGAGGATGAGTGCATTCCCTGCGGTGCAGTTGATGAGGTAGCCGAGCAACTGCAAAGAGAAGGCAAGAGCCTTCTGTATGTCGCCTGCGAAGAGCACCTGGTCGGCGTTATTGGTTTGCGCGATGAGTTGCGAACCGAGGCGGAAACAGTCCTTGGCGGACTGAAGTCCGCAGGCATAAAGAAGATTGTCATTCTGACCGGAGATGCCGAGCTGACCGCCAAGGCCATTGCGGCTCAGTTGCCCGCTGTAGATGCAGTGCATTGGGAACTGAAGCCAGAGGGGAAAGCCGCCATCGTTGGGCAGCTGCAGGAGGATGGACACAGGGTTGGCTTTATCGGTGACGGGGTCAACGACGCTCCGGCTCTGGTGTCGGCGGATGTGGGCATCTGTCTACCCCAGGGAGCCGACCTGGCCAAGGAATCGGCGCAGGTCATTCTCCTGCGGGAAGATCTGGAATGTCTGCTCACTGCCCGCCTGGTTGCCATGCGCAGCCAACAGACCATGCATCAGGCCTTTGCTGCGGCAATTGGCCTCAATTCAAGTTTTCTTTTCCTGGCCACCCTGGGCCTGGTGCAGCCTGTGGCCGCAGCCCTGCTCCATAACCTGAGCACTGTTGGAATTCTCAGCTACGCAGGGATACGTGGTCGAGCAGTTCCCAGTCAATTACCACCGGCCACCACCAATCAGGAGGGCCAATAAGCATGTATTCTTCCCTGCTGGATGCGCCCGCACATACCGTTCTGACCTTACTTGATATTACCCATCCTGGCTTGAGCCAATGGCTGCAGCGCCTGGGACTGTATGTTGGAAGCCAGGTCATCCGCCATGACGAAGACGTCAACTATTTCCCTGCAAGGGTCCGTACTGCGGTGGGAGATGTGGTCGTTCCGGCCGGACTGGCAATACGGCTTTTTGTGCATGCGGACTCCGGAGAGCGTAAGCCTTTGGTGGAAATGGAGCGAAAGGAGCAGGGGCACGTGGAAACCATGTCCTGCGGCCGTGGCTGCAACCTGGCCCTGCGACACCTCGGCCTGGCGGAAGAAGCACGCATTACCTTCATCCGGCTCCTGCCGCATATGGATTATGTGACATTAATCAATGGGCATGAACGAACCCGCCTCACAGAAGGCGAGGCCGCCAGGGTGTGGGGAAAAGGCGGGGATGAAACGGAGCACCAGTTTTATTTTGCAACAAGAAATCAGCCTTTTGCTGTCAGCGAAATAATTGGGGGGCGCAAGGTCCGTGAGCACCTGCAAACCCATGGGATTGGACCGGGGTGCAGTCTGACTCTGGAAGCCATTGAGCAGGCACGTGAGGCGCATACTGCCGGTGTGGAACCGATTACCATTTCAAGCCCCGGTGGCTTACGGTGCTACCTCAACCGCAAACAGGCGGCCCAGGTAATCGTAAAAAGTGAACTCCGGCACGGACAGGACGCTGCCGGTGCCGGAGGAGAGGAAGACGAGTGAAACTTTGGGGGAGGCCTGAAAATCAGGGCTAGGCCTGTTGTGTTGCCTCGGTTTGCGCCTCTTTCCACATTTCACTGTATTTGTCTTTGGTGGAGCTGAACATGGAGTCGGTTTTCATTTTAGCCTTGTACGCCGATTTCATCACTCCTTTCACGGCACGATCGGCCAGGCATTCCTGATCAACCTGCTCGATACTGCGTTTCCCGGCCTTTTTACCTGCCTTGTAGGTCAGGTAGCCGGCAACGCCCAGAACGGCCCAGCCCACAGGGTTGCTGGTCAACAGGGGTACTCCGAGAATGGGATTTGACATTACTGCTCTCCTTCTTTTTCCGCGGATTCTTCATGAACTTCCACAGGTGCGGGAACTGCGGTGATCTGAGCTGCTGCTGCCTCTTCCTCGCCTCTTTTTTTGCCTGATTTGTACAGGGCATATCCACCAAGGCCAAGCACAAGCCAGCCAACCGGCGTGGTGGTGAGAGGAATATAGAACATGGAATAGCCTCCTTGCTTAATGTGCAATTTCGTTTTCATTAAACGAAATAAGTTACAGTTAGATAATAAACTCTTGTGGCTATGCTGTCAACTGCCTAAATTTATGTTGTTTTTTTGTTATGTTGAAAGAAGTTTCTTGTCCCGAAGATGGAGCTGGATGGATTGAATTATCGTCCTTTTTCATATGGGATACCGGCGGAACATTTTTGTAACTGGTCTTCGGTGGTGACTACCTCGTCTTGCTGAGAATTTTATCCTCGGAATATCCGTCATATGCCTGCGGTAAAATTATCAGCAATCCTTGACCTTGATTGAAAAATCTAATTACTCCAGACACCCTATAGAAGAAAATTTGGCTCCCAGGGCCGTTATCCAGGTGGAAATCTTATGCAGGCAACGCAACAACACGCTCACAAAAGAACCACTCCATCCTTTTGTCTCAGTACCGGTTTGCTGAAAAAGGCCGGAGTGAAGGTTAAGCAGTCCATGCCGGGACGAATACGAATCAAGGTGCGCTCCCTGCGAGGCAAGCAGAGAGAGGCAGGGTGGATGCAGGCACATCTCGGTGCAACAAAAGGAGTGCGCAGCGCAGAGGCGAGAACGAAGAGTGGGGCTGTCATTATCTTGTACGATTCAGCTCTTATCACCTCTCGGGCACTTCTTGCAGTGGTCGTTCAACAGGTGATTCACCCTTTGAAATACCAGGCTCATGCAAAAACGGTCGTCACCTCTCAGGAGCCCTGGCCGACCTGCACTTCCTGCGACTGCTCCACCCCTACGAGTTTCAGCACCAAACTGCGCCGGGTTATCTGGCTCAGCGGCTGTATGGCTTATGCCGCCCTTCGATTATGGGTTTTTAAACTGCCGCTTATCCAGACCCCGATCAGCTTTCTGGGCGCTGTGGCCTTCCTGGGGGCCCTGCCCCTGGCTCGCGAGGCCTATGAGGATATTACGGTCAAAAAAAAGGTCACGGTCTCGCCGTTTCTTGCCGCCGGATCTCTGATCACCATTGCCATGGGCCAGGCCTTCTCCGCGCTGCAGATACTCTGGATTTACAACGTGGCGGAGCTGACTGAGGAATATGTGGCTCAACGTTCCCGCCAGGCCATCCGCGATATTCTTGAGGTCGCTCCGGCCAACGCCTTTGTCATGGTGGATGGGATGGAGGTGGAAACACCGGTTGGGCAGATTCGGCCTGGAGATGTGGTCGCTGTCCATACCGGCGAACGCATTCCTGTTGATGGTGCGGTTGACGAGGGAGAGGCCCTGGTGGATGAGTCCTCCATCAATGGTCGCTCCGAGGCCATGCTGCGGCAGCGGGGCGATCAGGTGTTTGCCGGAACCATCCTCAGTCAGGGGGTGCTCTTTATCAAAACCGTGAAAACAGGTGAAGACACCTACCTGGCGCATATCATGAAAATGGTTGAGGACTCTCTGGCCAACAAGGCACCGGTGGAACAGAAGGCCGATGAGCTGGCCGGAAGACTGATGAAGATCGGTTTCGCGGCTACAGCACTGACTCTGCTGCTGACCCTGGACCCCATGCGAGCCCTCACCGTGATGCTGGTCATGAGTTGTCCTTGTGCAACGGTTCTTGCCGCCTCTTCGGCCATTACCGCGGCCTTGGCCAACGCGGCAAAACATTCGATTCTGATCAAAGGCGGCCTGTATCTGGAGACCGTGGGCAAGGCGGATATCTATTGCTTTGACAAAACCGGGACCCTGACCATGGACCAACCCGAGGTTATCGCCGTCTTTGGGCGCACGCCTTCCATTTCCGAAGAGACGATCCTCGCCATGGCAGCAACTGCGGAGTCGCATAATCATCATCCCATGGCAAAGGCCATTCTCGCAGCGGCACGGGAGCGAAACCTGAGCCCGGAGCCGCATGCGGTCTGCGATTTCAAGGCCGGTCGCGGGGTGCTCTGCACCGTTGGCGGCGATTCGGTGGTTCTTGTCGGCAACCGTCAGTTCATGGATGAGCATGAGGTAGATATCCGCTGGTTTGAGAAGAAGGCGGAGTCTCAGCGCGCCTTGGGCAATACCGTGGTCTATGTGGCCAGAAACGGCAGTGTCCAGGGGATGCTCGGAGTTGCCAATCCTGTGCGCCCCGAAGCGGTGCGGGTGCTCAACTGTTTGCGCCGCGATGGGGTGCAGTCGCTTAGTCTGGTGACCGGCGACAGTCAGGAGATCGCCGAGAGTTTGATGGGGGTGTTCCCCTTTGACGAGTGCCGAGCCGAGCTGATGCCTGAGGAAAAGGCTCAGCGGGTGGATGAGCTGCGCCGAAATGCTTCTGTGGTCATGGTGGGCGATGGCGTCAACGATGCACTGGCTCTCGCCCGAGCGGATATTGGAGTCGCCATGGGCGCCGCCGGTGCCGAGGTCGCCATGGAGGCTGCGGATATTGCCCTGGCGGATTCAGATCTGGAAGGATTGATGAAGGTGCGTAATCTCAGCCACCGGACCATGCGCACCATCGACCAAAATCATTATCTTGCGGTTTCCACCGACCTGATCGGCGCGGCCTTGGCCATGCTCGGCTTTCTTTCCCCTGTCCTGGCCGGTCTGATACACATCGCCCACACCGGGGGAATTTTGTTGAACTCGGGAAGGTTGCTCAGTTGGGAACCTCCCGTGGACCCGCTGGACTGCTGTAAGCGGTGCGAACGCACCGATCACACCTGTACGGTGAGTGATCATCGTCAAGATTCCCTCTTTGTTCTGCCGGAGAGAAAGAGTACCCCACTCAAGCTGATTAAGCCCATGAGCTGAAGAAGCGTTAATTGAAGAAAGGAGCGTATTTTGAAGTATGTGTTGACCGACAGGAGTCGGGTCAATTTTGTCGCCCATGCCCCCCTGCACAAATTCAAAGGATGGGCCGAGGAAGGGTTGTCTGGGGGGCTCGATATCGATCTGGAGCACGGCATGGTCTCCAGCCTGCACGCCGAGGTGGAGACCCGCTGTTTTCAGACTCCAGATCAGGAGCGCACCCGGGCCATGAGCCAATTCTTTAATTTGAGCGAGCACCCCTACGCGACCTTCAAGATCGGCCAGCAGATTTCCCTGCGTCCCGCGGGGAAAGACTGCTGGAGCACCAAAATGCCCGGTATCCTCTCATTTGTGGATATTCACCGGCTACTGCCGGTTATAGGCAAGCTACGGCTGGAGAACGAGCGGTTGATCTGGGAGTTGCAATGCAAATGGTCTTTTAAAGCCTATGGCCTGAAGGCGCCCCGTTTGTTGATGCTCACTGTCCGGGATATCGTTGATATATCAGCCCGCCTTGAATTTATTTACCAGGAAGAAAAGGATCAAGAGAATGTACACCAGTGAAGAACTTGTCGATGGTCTGCTCGACCATATGCTTTACCTCCATATTGCCCATCATGTTCCCGGCCGTATTCGTGTCAAGGCCAGCTGGAGTGGTGCAACCAAGCTGGGAAGCGTGGATGAGCAGGAGCTGACCATTATTGTGGCCTCCATCCCGGGAATAGTTGGGTATCGCATAAATAAAAAGGCTCTTTCCGTGATCATTGAATATGACACCGATGTTTTCTCCCCACAGCTTTGGGAAGAGGTTGCCTCTGTTGGTCAGTATCCGGGGAAACGTGATGCGGTTCGTGATCAGCTTTTGACCTTGCTCGATACAAACGCTGATACCATCCCGGAACATGCCAACCTCCAGACCATGGAAGGGTAGGTTCCAATTTTATTCTCGGAGTCTGCGCTCACTTGGCCTTGATTGAAAAATCTCATTATTCAAGACACCCACCGACGTGAAAAGTGGTTTTAAGGAAAGGAGAACAACATGGAACAGGATAATCAGGACCAGAGTGTTCAGCGAAACACAACCGTTCCTGCCGATACGGGACCTTCCCCCGAAGAACAGGGAAGGGCGGAACCCGCTGGAGAGCAGAGGGGAGCCGAGGCCGCTGCCCCGCAGCAGGAATCAGGAGAAGGTCTGACAGGTGATGAAACAACGGTTGAAACCGCTGAAGGTGCCGGTCAGCAACCCCATCACCAATACGCGCAACAACCTCAATATACACAGCAGCCGCTGCCACCCGGGTATGCTGTGGATCCGACGACCGGTCAGATAGTCTTTGTCGGCCAGCCCTACCAGCAACCTATCTATCAGCAGCCGGTTAATCCCGCCATGGGGCAGCCCGGTGTTGTCTATGTGCAGGGCGAGACGCCGGAACAGGCTGCGGCGAGGCAAGCCTTGGAACAGCAGCGCTACGGCCAGATTATGCACTCTTTTGAGCAGTTCATGCAAGGAGAAGCCACTGTCTCGGATGTGGTGAAAACCCTGTACACCAATACCGCCCAGTACGACCAGCTCTGGAAAGGGGCGCTGGTCGGGGCTGCGGCCACCTTTCTGTTAACCAGTAGGCCAGCACGTGAGGCCATGGGTAAGACCTTTGGCAGCGTATTTCCAGGGGTAAAACCAAAAAATGCCGAGGCCGCAGAGGCTGCCGCCACGGTTGATCCCACCAAAACCGGGAAGGAGTGAGATATATGGAACAGCACCTCAATACAAATGGCATGGTCGCCGGGCAGCCCGGTATGGACCAGGGGACAGCCATGGCCCAGAACCAGAATAATCCCACCTACGATGGCACAGGCCCCCAGGCGACTGTGATGCCGGTGCATCAATTGCCCACCGCCCCTGTGCAGAGTTCGCAGATGCTGGCAGCCGGTCTTTTTGGCATGGTTGTGGTTGGAACCGGCACCTTGGGGGCAAATCTGCATAAGGTCAACGAGGGCGAGATGAGTATGGGGGATGCCCTCGGCCAGAGTGTCTCCAAGGGGGCGGTCGGCGGTCTTGCCACCGCTGCCGCTACAGCGGCCTCCTCGTCGTTGACCAGCGGTGGCCTGTTTGGCCTGGCGGTAACCGTGGCTACGGCAACGGGTGTGAACTATCTTTTGACCAAACCCTGACGTAATAACTTACAATCTATAGAAGAAACGAAGAAAGAAAGGAGAAGATCCATGGATCAGAATAATCCGAATCAGGTGTACTATCAACCCGTCACCCCTCAGGTATATCCCACCGCCCCGGCAACCAGTTTCCTTGGGCTTGAACTCCAAAATAACCAGTTCTGGAAGGGCGCACTCCTTGGGGCCGCCGTCACCCTCCTGGTGACCAACGAAAGTGTGCAAAAAGGCGTGGTCAAGGCCATTGCCAAGGTCTCTGCCGCCGCCCAGGGGGGGGTCGAAGAGATGAAGGAAAAATTTGAGGACGCCCGCGCAGAGGCAATAGCAGAGAGCGAGAGCGAATAAGAGCATCGCCCCGGAATCGGAAGACGACTTCCGGGGCATTTTTGTGCCAACAACATGAGCCAACCATTGCAACACAGTATCCGTCATCGGACCAGCTATCGTACCCGTGTTCACGTTCCGGCCCTGAAGGATCAGCCAGGGCTCTGTCGGGAACTGCAGCGCTCTCTCAGACACCTTGAAGGGGTGGAGGCAACCCAGGTCCGTTCACGTTCCGGCTCTGTGATCCTGCTTCATCCGAAGAAGAGGATTGCGCTGTCGCAGGTTCTTGGTCTGGTTGCTTCCACCCTGGAGCAGTCCGTTTCAGGAAGGTTTCCCTCCCGCTTGGAGTGTGGTTGCCTGGCTGCTCCCAGGCGTATGCCGGAACGTGTGGGGCATGTACCCGGTCCTGTCCTACTGCTTTCAGGCATCTATCTGCTCTATCTCTACGCCAAGCGGATGGTGGGAGCCCTGAGCCCGGCTCTTACTCCCACCTCCCGTCTTCTCACCCTGCCTGCCCTGGTTACCCTAGCAATCTCCCTGCCTGTTCAACAGCAGGCTGTGGAAAATTTACGCAGGACGGGCAAACCTGATATGGGGCTTATCTCTACGGGGATCCTCTATTTTTCTTTGCTTACCGGCAACACGTTGGCCGCTTTGACCGTCTTTTGGCTCTTCAATCTCTCCAGTTGGCTTGAGGATCGAATTCGGATTCGGACCCGACAGGCCGTGCGAGATATGCTCTCCAAGGACTGCCGACAGGCTTGGCTCCTGAGCGATGGTGCAGAGATAGAGGTGGAGGTCGCTGATCTTCGACGGGGCGATGTTGTGGTCCTGCGCAAGGGAAATGTCATACCGGCCGATGGCGTGGTGCTCTCGGGGCAGGCTTTGATTGATGAGGCTGCGCTCACAGGAGAAGCAGAGCCGGTTTCCCGCAGCGCAGACGAAGGGGTACTTGCTGGAACAGTGATGGTGGATGGTTTTTTACAGGTCCGGGTCGAGCAGGCTGGTGAGGACACGCGCCTGGCGGCGATTATTCGTCTGATTGAACAGGCTGAGCACGATCCTGGAGCCTTACAGCTCTCCACCCGCCAGTTCTCTCAGGCCATCGTTCCGGTCTCCTTAGGACTGGCTGGCACTGCCTTCTTTTTTACAGGCAGCCTGATGCAGGCCATGGCCGTGCTCATTATTACCTGCCCCTGCGCTTTGCGTTTATCCACCTCTGTGGCTGTCAGCGCAGCCATGAGCAACGCTGCCCGCAGTGGTATTCTGATCAAGGGCGGACGTTATGTAGAAATCGCCGGACAGGTTGATGTGGTTGTGGTCGACAAAACCGGCACCCTCACCGACCGTTTGGCAGAGGTAACGAACGTCACCCTGTTTGACCGCAGATACCTGGAGGACACTGTTATACGGCTTGCCGCCAGTGCCCAACAGGCTTGGTCGCATCCTTTGAGCCGAGCGCTTGTCGAGGAGGCGAAACAGCGCCAGATTCCCTTGCTGCCGGTTGTAGATGCAGAATTGGTTGTGGCCCAAGGGGTGCGCGCACAAATCGGGGCTGATACCCTTGTTCTCGGACATGCAGGCTTTCTTGAAGCCAACGGGATACAGCAAGCTGTTTCCATGGACGAAGCATTGCCAACAGGTTGCCAGCAGATGTTGGTTGCCTGTAACGGCCGACTGATAGCGGCTCTGGGGATTCAACACAGGCAACGCGCAGGGACGGCTGAGGCCCTGGCCCGCCTTCGAGGCTTGGGCGTTCGGCGCTTGGTTGTCCTGACCGGGGACAGTCGGGTTGGGGTGGCCCCAGATATTGAGCAGGCATTTGATGAGGTGCTTTCCTGCCAGTCACCCGAGGCAAAGGCCGCCTGGATCACCAACTGGAAGCGAACACACCCAGAGGATGTGGTGGCCATGGTCGGCGATGGTATCAACGATACCCCCGCATTCGCCGCCGCAGATCTCAGCCTGGCCATTGGCCAGGGGGGAGCTGATGTGACCGTTGAATATGCGGACATCGTCCTTCAGCGTGGCGGCCTGGACCAGGCGGCAGAAGCCCTTGATTTAGGCAGACGCACACGGCAGACTATTCGGCAGAGCTACGCCATTGCCCTGGGGACGAACGGGGGCATTCTGGCTTTGACGACCTTCGGGGTGCTCTCTCCTGTTGGCGGCGCCTTATTGCATAATATGACCACGGTGGTCGCTGTGGCTAACGCTTCCACTCTTGCCCGCAGTTCTGGCCGTCAGGTTAAGCCATGGCGGTCATGATTATGTGCTCTTTATCGAGAGTAGCTTTTTGTAAAGATAGCTTTCATTTTGTTTCCTAGTAAGGTCGATTCTTCGACTTTAAATCCGTGCTTCTCAAGCATCTCACGAGTGGTCTTTATTGTTAGAGGTCGTGCGAAAGGAGAGGGCTTTCTATACGTTTTCAGGTAGCGATATATCATGAAAATTTTGTTCAGTGATGTCATCCCCTCTCGTAAAACTAATGATGAATAATTGACCATTTTCTTTTAACACTCCTTGAATCCGTGAGTATCCATCCAGAAACGGTCTTTTCGGAGTCTGCGCTTTCCTGCCCAATTTCGGCGTTATGCGATAAAATTTTTCGCATGACGCCGAAATTGGCAGAAAAAGCAAGTATTCAAGATGCCCATAAATCATGCTCGGATATCCTTGTTTGCTCTAATTTTTTCCCAAAAAAATATTATAGCAAAGCAGGGGGGAGCCGCCTTTTATTGATCTTGCATGAGACCGCAGTGATGCTGTTCTGCCACCAGCTCTTTGTTACAGATTCAGCGGGGCAAAGTCTGAAGGTAATCCTGAACGGTTGCTCGAATATGGACACCAGCCTTAAAACGAACCGCCTTTCTTGCTGGAATATTGATCAGTTTTCCCGTTTGTGGCAAACGAACCCTGCGTGAGGGGCGTCGGGTGACTGAAAATGTCCCAAAGCCTACTAATTTGACCGTATCCTCTGCAGCCAGCGCCTGAGAGATAATTGTCAGCAAAGAATTGACCACCTTGCCGGTGGCCTCTTTACTCATGCCGCATTCGCTGGCAAGTCTGGTGATGAGTTCACCCTTGTTCATGGCGTTTCCTGGATGGGGGGAGCTTGAAGGGGAGTGTTCTCAGAAGAATTGAGAATAACTCCCCGCCGGAAAAAACGGATTAAAGCGCCGCTGCCACCTCCTGTGCCCAGCCGACTATTTCATCGGTCACATCACCCGGATCGCCATCAATTTTCAATGATTCCACGACCACCTTGCCCCCCAGGCTTTCAACTTTGGCCTGGAGTTCATCAACTGCGCCGCAGAAATAGGTATAGGTTGAATCACCACATCCAAAAACAGCCACTTTTTTATCTTTCAGATCGGCGTTATCCATTTCCTCAAAAAAGGAGGCAAAATCCTCCTGAAATTCAATCTCGTCATCTCCCCAGGTCGACGAGCCAAGCAGCGTGAGATCATACCCGTTTCCCAGGTCTTCCACCTTGCTTTTGCTGACATCCTGAAGCACGACCTCATGCCCCTCTTTCCCGAGAACGTTGCCGATTTCAATGGCGGTGGTTTCGGTGTTCCCTGTGGTTGATCCATAGACGATCAATGTTTTTGCCATGGTAGATGTCTCCTTAAAAGTTGCTTTTTCGTATGTTGTAACTGGTTGTACTGAGGTGAACGTTGATGCCTCCTGATCACAATTCAGGTATCGGTCGAATGTTCACCATCATGACAGTTGCCACAGCACCCCTTATCCAAAGGGTCATAGACTATGACTCGAACCTTATTGGGTCCTATCTTCAGCCCGTTTTGCCCGGTAAGGTAAATTTTTTTACGGGGCAGATCGAGTATCTCCGTCATCTTTTCAAAGGTGGTGCGACTTTGGGGCGAAATGGCCGTTATTCTGCCGGTATGCACAAAGATAATTCCCTCTCCGCAATAATCAGTGGCGATAGTGTTGGAGAGCTGCAGGGCCATCTCGGAGGTGAAGGGACCATCCAGGCTGATATGGAGATTTCCGTCCCGATACACTGTCTGGAGAGCTTGCACGTTCATTGGGGGGTCCTATATGTTTTTTAGTTTTATTATTGAACAATATCGCTTAGTCCCCGTGCCAGTGAGGAAAGACCTGAGCTGCGCATGGGAACAAAGGGTTTCTGGTATCGTTTACACATTTTTTTGACGCATTTGCAGGCGTCATGGCTGACGCAATCTATGGGGCAAAGGACCGCATCCGCTGTATTCAGCAATTTAGGCAGTATGTTGCGGGAGGCCTCTTTGCCCCCATCATGATGGAGAAACCGTCCCCCTGACTGTTCGACCAGCTGGCGATAATGGGGGACCATTTTGTGCAGACCACCGACATAGAGCACGGTTTTCCCACACAGGTTCAGCCCCGGGCAGTTTGAAGTGTCCTTATCTGCGCAGATGGAGCAGGGGCTTTGCTCCTCACTCAATCGATCAAAAAATTGGTTTTCCAGGATGGAGAGTTCCCGCGCCTGCTCCTGGCTGCGTTGCTCCAGAGTTTTGTTTACCTGCTGCAGCGTCTGCAACTGATTGTCCTTATGGGCCACCTGCCTTCGCAGGTTTTCTGATTCCTCGCTTAGTGCATCGAGCTGGCCCACCAGAAGATTGTTCTCCTGGCGTATGCTCTCTATTATCTCCTGCTTCTGTTCCAGCTTTTTATTGAAGGTTCCGCTGGTGTCTTGGGGTAGCTCATTCGTTGACTCCTCCCTGCTCAACGCGGCCTTGGCTGCGGCGAGTTCCTGGTGTAGTCCGCTGTTTTCCGACAATAATTTTTTTCTGTCTTTTCTAAATTGTTGCCGCTCAGACCCCATGACCTCTTCAAGCATGGCGAGTTTTGAGCGCAGGTCTGCGATGAGTTTGCGTGTCCGGAACATGCTGTTGGTCCAGTCATGACTGAGCATATGAAGCTCACCATAGCATCGGCTGACAAGACTTGCCGATGCGTAGGGATGCACCAGCAGACTCCACCAGCCTGCGTCAATGTTTCCCTTGCTCAGATCCTCTTTCCATAGAGCCATGATCTCTGACTCTTCCTTGACCAGGTGATATTTTTTAAAATGAGTGCGGTATTTTTTATTGAGGTATTTCTGCAGCGCACGTCCTGAGGCATCAGAGGTGTCGGAGATTTGTATGAAATGCGTGTGGAGCTGATAGTCATCGAGCTTCGCCTGGGTCTTATACACCTTCTCCTTGCTTAATTTTCGTAATTCCGCCCGGCTCAGACAGGTGCCGATAAGGGCACATTTGAAGCAGGGTTCAATCTCCCAGATTGTTCGCTTCGCCAGGGTTCGTGAAGCTACGGTGATCGTTTTCATAAAGCATACCTCAAGACTCGACTAGACAGGTTTAAATACGATTTACTTTTTTAGCGTTCGCTAACTTTAGACTATCATGCCGGTTGTGACCCAAAATGTCAACAATTTTATTAGTTGGTCCTAAAAAGCATGAATTGAGTTGTAGTGCACTATAAATAATTGACTTTTTAAATTGGGATGCAAGCGGGTTAGAAAGTAAAGTCAGGATAATTTTTTGTTTGACAATATTTTTAGATATGTCTAACTTTTTATTGACGTAGATCTATCAGCACGAATCAATCCTGAACCCGTAAGAGGAACAGAGCACAATGGCGTTATCTCAAGCATACAGCGAAGCAGGCGATGGCCTGAAGAGGGAGAGACTCACTTTGGTGCAGTGTCGTACCACTGTGGACTTCGCCAAACTAGCTGCGGAGTTTGCTTTGGCAGACAATCGTGCGGGGGTGTTGAAGGCGCTGGAAAGAGCAAGGTGCGTTTGTGCCACCCTTAAGGATTACCAGGTCTTGATCAGTGCGGTTGTCAGCTTGCTCAATGATCCTGAGGTAGCGACGATCCTCGCCTTTGAAACGATGTTCACGCTCAAGTCAAGCGGTGATCAGGCACAGATGGCCGACTACTGTCATAGATATCTCAGGGATAGATCTCTTGCCTTGCAACTCTATCGGTCTGCGGCCAATTTTTGCGAGTGTGTGGAAGAGTTGGCAGGGGTTGCAGAGATGGTTGTACATGAGCTTGGCGATTTAGAGGCCGGGCGAGAAATTTTGCAGCGGGCAAGAAGGCGAGCTACCGATCATGGCAGTTGTATTTTTCTCGCTCGCAAAGTGCTTGCCATCACCGGGGATACGGTGCTGGCAGACTTGTTGCTGCTGCGAGCCGGCGATCTGGCCACTGCGCCAGAGGAAATGATTGTCACGGCAACCGAGCTTGTCACCAAGATCAACAATCGAGCCGGTGCCTGGGTATGCCTGCGGCGCGCAGAAGAAACCGCCACAACCCGGGAAAGCCTGAAAATGCTCATGCTGGCCGTGTTGACCCTGCTTGACGATGAGGCATGGCACGAGAAGCTTGCCCGGAAAATTGAGATCCGTTCCCGTTGCAGTGAACAGTATGCTCATTTTTATCAAAAGGAAAAACGGGCAAAATCCTGTTACTGCTTTGTTATTCTCGCACAGGAAGTCTATCAGTCGGTTCAGGATCACGACTATTGTCGCTGTCTCTACCAAAAGGCGTATACGCGTGCACAGACATTTCAGCAGAAGATCAAGGTCGTGGAAGGAGTCGCGCGTTACCTGAAAGATCTGCAATGGCTTGAGGTGATGCTGCATGAACTTCTCAGAGAGTGTGAAGACATCGTCAAAGTCGATGCGGCAGTCGCCCTGATGATGGCGTATCTTCCCGGTGGGAAAAAGCGTGCGAGGAAGGTTTACACTGGCCTGGAGAAAAACTGTGTTGGTTGTCGCTGTTATCTTCGTTTGGCGCACAGCGTCCTGGTTTCTCTTGGGGATCAGCAGTTGGGGCGAACGCTGTACCGTCGAGCCGAGGAAGCCGCTTGCACTCAGATGGAGCTTCTCATGTTGACCCAATCCATCGAAGATGAGCTCGGTGATGGCGGCTGGGTACAATCTCTCTTTCGAAGAGCCCTTCAGCTTTGCCGAAATGGAGGAGAGTTCGCCATACTGGCTCAGGCTGTTGCCAAGAGTCGCTTCGGCTCAGCGCAGCTTGCTGATCACATCCGCCAAAGAGCGGAGGCCGTACTTTATCTCCCCCAAGAACAGAAGCTGTTTGCGAGAATCTTTTATTACTTGTTTCCCGATCAGGGCGCAGTGGAATCCGATGCCATTAACCTGCGGACTACTGCCGTGCAGTTCCATGATCAGGCGATGTCCTTATAATGGGCGCTTGGCTCCTTAGAAAAGCAGAGTCAAAGATTAACCTGAATCAGCAAGCATTCATTGATGCGGGGGGGAGCAGAACTATAGGGTGTCTTGAATAATTAGATTTTTCAATCAAGGTCAAGGCATGTGAAAAATTTTACCGCAGGCATATACCTGATATTCCGAGGATAAAATCTTGAGCATAACGCAGAGATTGGCAGAAAAAGCAATTATTCAAGATTCACTATAATTGAGCGACCACCCGCCGCTACGAATGCAGAACAAGAGACACCACCCACCATTGACCATATAGTGAGTGGTGTTGTGTATGGCGGAAAAATAAGGACTAAGCAGAAGGGGGCAGGTCGGCCGCTGAATCTGATGCAGCAGCCGGAGCAGGGGACAATGCTGTATTCGAAGCTTGCGATTTCACCTTGGTCGTTCGTTTTTCAGGCTGGTAGAGAAACTGGTGCCAGAGACTGAAGGCAACCAGGGCTACACCGGCACCTGTGTGCAGGTTTTTCATCAAACGATTGCGTTTTAAAAAGGGTGCAGTTATCACCGTTATGCCAAGGGTGGCTGTCATTCCAATTTTGGCAATTTCTTTTTTCGTCTCACGATCGAGCTTTTCTGACATTTCGTCTCTTTCGTCGTTCTATGGTTCGCATGGTCCCTTTGCCGGTCTGTAGGGCAAGGACGCATGTCAGGGCTGTGGCGACACTACAGGCTATTGGAATGAATGCAAACATATCTGGCCTCCTCGTATCAAGTCTAAAATGTTAAGCGCACAAAATTTTATTTAAGTAGCAAAGCATTCATTTGTGTTTCGGAGAGTTGTCGAAGGTTATTATTTGATTAAAGCGAACCTAACTTTACTAGGGAGTCCTGTCAAGGCTAAAATTAGCTAAGGCTAATAAACAACGGATTGGCTGAATTCGTTTATTGCAAGAAAGGAAGGAAACGGATTAAAAAGGATGGTGAGGGTAACAAGAGATTCAATGTTTTCATTGATCCATCCTGTTGCACAAACAAAATATACTTGATCGAAATCATAGCCGGAGTACCCCTTGCAACATGTCTGGGAAAGGAGGCAAGGGATTCGAAAAACAAAATTTCCACAGAGGTGCTACAATTGAATGGCGATATTTCTTTAGAGATAATGGGGCCAATATTTACTGCGGTATCGGGAGATGTTTCTCTGGCTCTAAAGGTACTCGAACTCAAACCAGAGGCTATCGTTCTCGATGTGGGAACGGGGGCCGCGCAATGTGCCCTTTCTCTTGCGCTGCAGGGGGTCGACGTCGTGACCGGGGAGCCGGCGACCGATACGTCCATATATGCTGGCAAGGATTGGTATGACAAAGCAAAGCGTTTGGGTGTTGCTGAGCGTATAACGTTTCAGCCTTTCGCCGCACACGACATGCCCTTTCCTGAAAGATCATTTGATGCGGTTTTCTTTTTTGGCGTTCTGCACCACATCGATGAAGTCCAGCGGCAAGCCGTTTTTCATGAAGCCTTCAGAGTGATAAAACCCGGTGGACCCATGGTCTTTTTTGAGCCAAAGGCGAAGACCTTGGAGGTGGTCAGGAGGTCTGATCCAGGCCACCCCGACGCCGCAAATCCCGAAGAGTACACCCAAGGTTTCGGTACGCGTGTGGACAAGATCACGGGACAGATGATGCACATCTCTATTTTTCGAAATATTGCTTGAATCCGTGAGCATTCATCGGCATGTCACAAACAATGGAGGTGGCGTGCTGATGGATGCCCCAAGGGGCGGCGGCTGAAACTGAACTACCAATGAATGAGTTAAAAAAATCTTCGTATCTGCAATAGAACACCTTGTTTAGTGATCACTCCCCGTCACGGATTAAGGTATTGATCAGGGTACCGAAGAATTATTTTATTCCCTGTCTCCTGCTGCTGAACGGCTTGGGGCTGGGCGGGACGAGAGCCCCAGGACGGAAAGGAGTTATTTTCCCGGGTCTCAGATCCTCCCCGCCCAGGCCCAGGCCGGTCAGCAGGATTTCAGATCAATCGACGTACGCTTTACGGCTCTGTTTTCCTCTTCTTCTCCCTTTTTCCCAGCCATGGCCATTCACCACCTTGCTCACCTGTATCAGCCCTTCCTCGTTGAGCAACTCGACCACGCCATGCCTGACATGCACCAGTCCCTGTTCTGTCAGGCAGCTGAGGGCTCGGGAAAAGGTTTCTCTGGCCAGGCAGATCTCATCGGCAGCCAGTTCCAGGGGGCGGAGATCAATTTGAACTGAGGGCGTTTTGCTGCCGATGAGTCTGGCCTGCCGGGTTAACTGGCGGCTCTTGCTCAACAGATAGCCTGCTACTTTTGCCAGAGCCCGCGATTTGCGGCAGAGGCAGGTGTGTCGGCATGAATGTTCAACGTTTTCAGAGAGCAGGCGGACCACCTGCATCGAGACCGCTGGATCTCGGTGCATCAGGTCCGAAAAAAAATCAATGGGCCAGGACCAGCAATGGGAGGCTGCGATGGCCATGGCTGAGTAGCTATAATTGATATGTCTGGAAAGCAGTTGGTGCAGGCTGAGGTAATGGCCAGGCAATGCTATATGCCGCAGGCACTGTTCCCCTTCGCTGGTGGGGTAGTATTCCTTGATGCGGCCACTGAGCAGGTAGTGAAATTGACGGATTGGTTCACCTTCAAAAAACAGGTGCTCTCCACGCCTGAGCGGTCGAAAGATAGCCATGGTTTGCAGTTGTTGCTGCAGTTCTGGAGATAAGCGCAGTAAAAGAGGGCTATAGAGCAACCCTGTGCGTTCTTTTATGGTCGAGCGTTCCGTCATTGTGCTGGTGTGAAGCTGCGCTAGAGACGATTTCATATTTTTTGTGGTGTGTAGAAATATGTTAGGTTGGTGGTGAGGGCCTCTCCCCCAACGTTTGCCCCCTTTGGAAGAGCCTTAACAGCTAATTTTTTAGACTATCCTTAAAAAGTTGTCAATTAATAAAAAGTTTTGATTTTACGTAATTAGCATTGGGGCGCGTACATCAGCGCAGGTGCAGCCGTTGTGTAAGGGAAAAGGACACAGGAAAAAAGTATGCATCTTTTCAAGATGCCATTTTTTGAGGGGTGCAGAATTTCAGGGAAGCCCACGGATCTGCTTTTCCAGGGTACCTTCCGTGAACTGACCTGCATGGTGATAGCGGATAATACCCTGGCGATCAATGAGCACGGTCATCGGTATGGCTCGCACTTGAAACAGATCAAGCAGTCGTTGACTGGAAAGGGCAATGGGGTAGGGAATGGAGTATTCATGGACGAAACGGCGCACGGTTACAGGCCCGGTTTCTGATGAGGCTGCGATTACAGCGAGTCCTGTTCCAAACCGTTTGTGCAGTTCTTTGAGCGGTGCAATGTTTTTTAGACAACCAGCGCACCAGGGAGCCCAAAATTCCAGAAGCACGGGCCTTCCTCGTAAATCCTCGAGGCTAAGTGTGGTGCCATCAAGCATGGTCATGGTGCATTCCGGCGCAGGAAAGCCGGTGAGGCTTCCCGCACCCTGGTTTTTGCAACCAGGGAAAAGAAGGCAGGCTGCAAGCAGGCAAAGCACGACAATGGTCCATGGGTGGCGCATGTTATTTCTCCTGGACATGGGGGCCTTTTAGCAGGGAGACAATTGTAGCGACCTTCTGTTGGACCATTGCGTGGTCCTGTGGCTGCTCGGCGATTTCCTGTTGGAGTCGCTCAAGCGCCAGAACCGTTGCATGCCGCTGCTGGTCCTGCAACCGGATTCGGGCTATACACCCATTGATTGGGGCGGCCAGTGCGCAGAAATAGTCCTGCTTCCTGAAGACGAGAGGTTCTTGCGGCAGGTGGCCATGGGCAGCTTTGACGAGTACAGTTTCTACTTTCCGCATCATTCCCGCCACAGAGCGGCTGCGGTTCAGGCACCACAGGCTGAGGAGGAGGAGCACGGCAAGCGCAACACCTCCCATGTACCAGGGGAACATGCGGTTCAGGTCACAGACCATGTTTCCTTTGTAAAAAAACAGATAAAACCAGGAGACAACGATCGCGCTCAGCAGAATGAGAACCAGATTTATGGTCAAGACAACCAGCATATGCCGCAGTTGATAGCGAGTGTCGATCAATAACCGTCGCCGCTGTCTTCTTGTGCTCACAGCATAGCCTCCATAAGCGTGATATAGGTGCGGGGGATCTCAATACGCTTGAGGTCACCAAGGGCCTGGCGGTAGATATTGCCGGAGGGACCATTGAATTCCATTGATTTCCACTGGAGCGCGGACTGCCCCTTATGGGCGGCAAATCCGTACCCTTGAACGGTGACGGTGTTGGTCTCCTCTGCCCGTGTTATTTCAAAGGCAATAGTTTTGTTTTTGCGGTCAAGGTGAAGATCGGTGACAGAGCCGAAACGGGCCTTGCCTCCATCAAGTTTGGGGATTCTGCGGTTCAGCAGAAACAGGGTGGCTGATTTTCCGGTGATTTTTTTAAGACGCAGCCGTTTGAGTTTTTTCAAGGTCTGAAGCAGTTTCATGGCAATACCTGAAGAGTTAGTGTCCGTTCAGAAACGAGTTAAGAAGAATGTGGCGCAAACAAAGTGAGAACTGTGCCTATCGCAAGAAAGGGGCCAAAGGGCAACCGGTCGGATTTGCCTATAAATCTACATCCCACCGCAACGAGAAGCCCCAGGAAAGCGCTGTAAAAGAGAATACTCCCCAGAGGCTGCCAGCCAACAAAGGCTCCGATCATACCCAGAAGCTTTATATCTCCACCACCGATCAGAGTTTTGTTGCGCAGCCACTCGTAGATCGTGGCGACTACCAGCGGCACCATGCACCCCAGAATCATACCGATCAGCGCATTGATCCAACCGGGAAATGGGGTCAAAACGCTTGCCGTCATGCCAGCCAAACATCCGAAAATAACAAGGGAGTCTGGAATAGTCCCCAGGCGAAGGTCAATCACCGCCACCGCCAGAAGAAGAGCAAAAAAGAGCGTATACAGAAAAAAGTAGGGGGTGGGGCCATAGTTGTGAAACAGCCAGGTCGTTATGACCGCCATGATCAGTTCCACCAGCGGGTACTGGAGGGAAATTCGCTTGCCACATGACCGGCAACACCCACGCAGAAGCAGGTAGCTGAGGACCGGGATATTGTCGTACCATCCGATACGCCGTTCACATTGAGGGCAGCGTGAAAACATCGAACCAAAAAAGACCTGCCAGCCTCCTGGAAGTCGGAGTATCACCACGTTAAGAAAACTCCCCAATACAAGGCCAAAGATGGTGCTCAGCAGCAGGGGAGCGATGGAGCTGTTTTGAAGAGAATGCAAAATATTCATGGACCGGTCACCGTCATATCGTCTTCTGTGCCCGGAAGGCCGTCTTCGCCGAGGCTGCTGAGAATATAGGACCGCCCCTGGTTGTCGGTATAGAGGTAGGAATTGCCCCAGTGGTCCTTGGCAAGGTCTTTCACATGATTTTCCTTGAAATTTGCAGCCAGCCAGGTTGCAAAACGATCAGCGCGGGGATAGCGCCCATGCTTGAAAAAATGGGCATCAAGCATGGTCGACATGGAGCGCAGATCCCCAGCAGTGGCCAGTTGTTGTCCTGTGCGGATGGATTCGTCGATAACGGTTCGAATCTGTTCCGGTGCATCGGTAAAGGCCATCAATGAGCCAATGATGAGTACACCTGCCAGGCTGAATTTATCCATGAAGAGAGCATCCCATTATCAGCTGATTTTTTCGGTCGAGTCCGTGTTGCCGGTCGCTGTCTCCGGCTCTGATCCCAGGGCTGATCCCGTGAGTTTTTTGGCAGTAGCCCCCCCCTGATCCAAGGCGGTGCCCAGCGCCCTGCGCCGTCG
The DNA here is from genome assembly GCF_016919065.1 of Desulfobulbus rhabdoformis. Taxonomy (GTDB): domain Bacteria; phylum Desulfobacterota; class Desulfobulbia; order Desulfobulbales; family Desulfobulbaceae; genus Desulfobulbus; species Desulfobulbus rhabdoformis. The sequence goes on from NZ_JAFFQA010000001.1 coordinate 195,673, forward strand.
TCGCAGAACAACCAGAAAGAAGATTCCCGCAGTCGCCCCCGTCACCCCGACAATGGGGCCAATACGGGAAAATTTTTTTGAATAGTACATGATATTGGTCACATAGGTGTAGACCCTGACCCTGGAGCCATCGGCTGCCTGGTACTGCCAGACACCATCTGCTCCCCGTTCAAAAACCATGGAGTCGTCAAAGATGTCGTTGGACTTGGCATCCAGTGTGATAAAATTGACCACAGCCCAGTTACCTTTAAGTTCGACTTCTTTGAATTTGCGCACATAGTAGCGATTCTCCCATTTTGCATTCCTTCCTCGGTACAGTTCCCGGTGGACATAGCTTTCCATGAAATAGGCAAAATTGTCAGCAGTGGGCTGGTCCAAGTCCAGATTTATCTTTTTGCGCCCCTTGGTCGAATGGGCCAGGACGGCTTCGGTCATGCTCAGTAACAGGAGTAGCAGGACGATAGCCAGCAGGAATGATCGCTTCATGGAGTGCCCCCTTGATTGACCTGGGCTGTTTTCTTCGTCTCCTCTGATTGTATCGGTGGATGCACCTGCTGCTCAGGGGATTTTGCCTGCTGATAGAAGTCGTCCAGCAACTTCTGATCAATCCGGACATTAAACTGCTTTTTCAGGCCATCATAGACACTTTGCCATTGATCACGGTAACGAGCGTAGAGGACATCGTTGCGGATATAGGGTCTTTTTTCTTCAAAACTGTACTGGTGCGGAGGGGTTTTCCCCTCCAGCCGCATGATCCAGGCCTTGCCGTCCAATTGGATCGGTCCGGAGACCACCCCGAGCTCGAGTTGCTCGACAACCGGCTGCCAGGCGGGTTGAAACCGGCGTAGGGGGCGGGTGCCCGTTTTTCCACCGTTTTTCCGCTCCTCTTTGTCAAGGGCGTAGCTGGCGGCGGCCGTTGCGAAGTCGAGCTGGCCTTTTTGTATGGCGTTGGCAGCTTCTGTAGCCTTGTTCGGGTCCACGCTGAAGGCAGAAAGGGTATACCGGGATTTCTCCTGGTACTGGTCTTTGTGCTGCTCGTAGAATGTCAGCATCTCTTCCTCGGTGATCGAATTCCGGTCAACAGGGGTAATCAGCTTTTCCTCCATGATTTTGAGGAAGAGATCGCTCATCTGTTCGTGGAGTATGGCCCGGACACGCGGATCGTGGTGCAGCCCCTCGGCAAGACCTTTAGCTATGATCATCTCCATGTTCAGGGCGTGATCAAAGACAAACTCCGGCGTCAGCAGCTCCGGTTTAGAGCGGAACTGGCTTTTGCGTTTCAGACCCTCGTAATGGGCCCGCAGGTCCTCGCTAGTCAGAACCCCTCCCTTGTATTGGACCAGAGCATTGTCCGGCTGTCGATCGCAACCGTTGCTCACCAATAGGGCAAGAGTGCAGGCGAGGGTAATGGTAACTCGCTTCATGAGGGGAACTCCTTATGATTTTGTTGAAATTTTTTATATCGATTGGGTGCTCAGGCCTTGTAGAGGGCGAGCATGCCCGCAACCAGAGACCAGGCTACAAAGCCGACCACCCCGCCAAGAAATATGATCAGCATCGGCTCGATCAGGCTGCTCATCCATTTGATGCGGTCTTCCAGTTGTTGCTCGTAGAGATCAGCCACCAGGGTTACCTGCTTATCCAGATTACCCGACTGTTCCCCAATGCGAACCATAGCAATCATCAGACTGGTGAACAGGGAGCCCTTGGCCAGCACCACGGATAGCTGTTCCCCCTCTGCCACCTTGTCCGCCACCTGGTCCACATCCGTTCGCGCCGCCTTGTTGGTCAGCGTATCACGGGTAATGCTCAAGGCCTCCACCAGAGGAATGCCGCTGTTGAGCAGGGAACCCAGGGTCCGGGCAAACTGGACGATCACCCCCATGCGGGCAATCGGGCCGAGTACCGGGAGAAATACTTTGTAGCGGTCTATCAGTTGCCGGGTCTGCTCCAGGTTGAAGAGGGTGATGAGCAAGGCAATGGTGGCCAGGGCGCCCATGATCAACGTTTTGGCATTTGCTATCATGAAGTCGGAAATATCCAGCATCAACTGAGTGTTCCAGGGTAGTTTTGACCCCTGGAGTAATACCGTGAATTTGGGGATGACAAAAACCACCAGGAAGATGACCACGCCAATAGCCACAACCAGCACCACCGAGGGATACAGCAAACTGCGGATGAGCATCTTGCGCAGGGCCGCCTTTTTTTCCAGGTAGATCACCAAATCGCTCAGGACCCGCTCCAAAATACCACCTGCCTCACCGGCTTTGAGCATATTGACTACCACCTCGGGAAAAACCGAGGGAAAACGGCCGAGGGATTCGCTGAAAGAAACGCCGCCCTCTATCTGCATCTTGACCTCGCCGAGCACGTATTTGAAACGCCGGTTGATCATCTGCTCGTGGAGAACGGCAATGGACTCGGTGATGGTGATGCCGGAGCCGAGCAGAGCTGCCATCATCTGCAGAAAGAGCAGGATCTCCTGGAGCCTGATCCGGCCGAATTGGAGGAGGAGACTGTTGAGATCGCCGCCGCTGCCTTCTTCAGCCTCGCGGATCTCCATAGGTGTCAGACCTTTGGCAAGGATGGCGTTGGCCGCAGCCGTCGGGCTTGCGGCCACCAAGGTCGAGCGTGTCAGTTCCCCCTTGGCATCAATAGCTGTATAGGCGTACATGGGCATAGTCTTTGGTCTCCTGTTCAACCCATGGTCACGCGCATGACCTCTTCGGGAGTGGTCAAGCCCTGACGAATTTTGATAATCCCTTCATCGCGCAGGGTACGAAAACCCAGTTCGGTCATTGCGTAGTCCCTGATTCGGTCCGTGGTCTCCTGGGCGGCCACCATTTTTTGGAGCTCATCATCCACGGCCAGCAGTTCATAGAGGCCGCTGCGGCCCCGATAGCCTTTAAAGCTGCATCCCTCACAGCCCTGTCCCCGGTTGACCATCAGAGCTTCGTTTTCAGGAAGCCCGAGCATGCTCAGTTCACTCTGGGTGATCGGTTCCTCTTTGGCGCATTTCGGGCAGACCCTGCGGACCAGGCGCTGGGCAAGCACGCCCCGGATTGAATTCGCCACCAGAAAGGGTTCTGCCCCCATATCCATCAGTCGGGTAAAGGCCGAAGGGGCGTCGTTGGTGTGTAGGGTGGAGAGCACCAGATGGCCGGTGATAGCCGCCTGCAGCGCCACACGTACGGTCTCGCCGTCGCGGATTTCGCCCACCATGATTACGTCCGGGTCCTGGCGGAGAATGGCACGCAGGGCCCCGGCAAAGGTGATCTTGGGGCCGGGGTCAATTTGGGTCTGGTTGATGCCTCCGCCCATCTTGACCTCCACCGGGTCTTCCAGGGTGGTCAGGTTAATCGTGTCCGAACGCAGCATCCGCAGCACCGAATAGAGGGTGGTGGATTTACCGCTGCCCGTGGGGCCGGTGACCAGAACGATGCCGTATGGGGTGGTGACTATCTGGCGAAACAGATCCAGGGTGTCGGCCTGCATACCGATGGTCTCCAGGTCAATGGCCGAGTCGTGTGGGGGGAGAATACGCATAACCGCCTTTTCCCCATGCACCACCGGCAGGATTGATGTTCGAATATTGGTTCCTTCGATATCCACATCCAGCCGTTCCGGCTTGAAGAAAAACGCCCCATCCTGAGGCATACGTTTTTCCGCGATATTGAGCCTGGAAAGAACTTTGATACGTGTCAGCAGCTTACCAGCCAGATTGATCGGCAGGGTTTCGGCCACCATCAGCATGCCGTCAACGCGAAAACGGATGATCAGGTCGTTAAAGACCGGCTCCACATGAATATCCGAGGCGTCCAGGTTAATGGCCCGCAGGAGCAGCTTCTCCAGCAGCTCACTGATCAGGTGCACTTCGTCATCAGATGCGGAGGCCACGGCGCTGATCTTGATCGAGGTGTCGTACTGACGACTGTAGAGCTCGGTCTGCATTTTGCGCAGACTCCTCCGTGAAACCAGCTGCAGGCTCACCGTGCGGTTGACCAGCCGTCCCACCGACTGTAGAGCGGCAATATTGATAGGACCGGCACAGGCGCAGACAAGCTCTCCTCCCGCGCCAAACCCGGCAGGAAAGAGGCCAAGCTTGAGGGCAAGTTTTTTGGGAACCTTGCCGGTCAGCTCCGGGTCGGGCTTGACCGCCCCGGCATCGAACAGAGGAATGCCAAGAAAACTGGAAAGATGCCCAACCAGTTCCGTTTCATCCATCAGCCCGCGCCGTACCGCCAGCTGGCCGAATTCGTCCTGGAGCACCCGCTGCTCATCCAGGATCGAGGAGACGGCCTCTTTGTTTAGAATGTTATGTTGAATCAGATATTCGCCGAATCGCTGTCGTGCCATGTACGATCTGTTATTCCGTTATTTTCAGGTGTTTTTTGGTGTGTGTTTGGTGGTGAGAGACGACCCCTAACATTCAAAGGTATTTCAAGGGAGCATAGCTGTATCGTGCCCACCGGTTAACGTTCAGTCTCGGTTTCTCATCATTGGTCAGACACAACGCATCACCGACAACCGTTTCTGCAGCAGATCCGGCCGCCGGGCCGCACCGAGCGCCGTCTCCACCGAGATCTTGCCCTCGTAAACCAACCGCACCAGGGATTGCTCCATGGTCTGCATTCCTTCCTTGAGCCCGGTTTCGATCGAGGAGTAGATCATCTCGTCCTTACCGTTGCGAATCAGGTTGGAGATGCCGGTGTTGATGAACATGATCTCAACTGCCGGGACCCGGCCGGTCCCACCGGTGTTGGGCAGCAGCCGCTGAGAGACCACCGTGCGTAGCGAGGTCGACAACTGTTGCCGGATCTGGCTCTGCTCACCCGCCGGAAAGGTACCGACAATACGGTTGATTGAACTGGTCGCGTCCCGGGAGTGCAGGGTCGAGAAGACCAGATGCCCAGTTTCAGCCGCAGTAATCGCGGTACGGATGGTTTCCGGGTCGCGCATCTCACCCACCAAGATTACGTCGGGATCCTGGCGCAGACTATCGCGGATGGCATCGGCAAAGGAGGCCACATCCGTGTACAGTTCCCGCTGGGAGACGATGCAGTTGATATTGGCGTGCTCGTACTCGATCGGGTCCTCAATGGTAATGATGTTGCGTTGGCTGGTCCGGTTGATCTCGTCAATAATGGTGGCCAGGGTTGTGGACTTACCCGAGCCGGTGGCCCCGGTCACCAAGACCAGACCATCATGGAATTTGGGTAGCTGGGCAAGGCTCGTCGGCAGGCCTAGCTCCTTGAATCCCGGCATGCCGTCTGCCAGCATGCGGATGGCAGCGGACATGCAGCCGCGCTGGTAAAAAATGATCACGCGAAATCGGCCTACTCCTGGTTTGTTCAGCCCCAGATCCACCGAGTATTTGCTCTTCAACAGCTCCATATGGCGCGATGACATGATCTCCCCCAGCCTGTCTTCCAGTTCTCTAGGGGTAAACGGCGGGCAGGGGTAGGGGGTGATCTTCCCCCTAATCCGGTAGGAAGGGGGCATGTTGCCCGAGAGATGGAGATCAGTCGCCCCCAGTTCGGCGGTCAGCCGCAACAGTTCCTCCATGGAGTCGGGTTTACTTTGTGGGAGTGGATGAACCTGATGTACCTGTTCCAGCGGCTGCATCAATTTTCTCCTGTTCGTTCTTGTCCTTGGTCGGAAAGTCGAGAATAGTGTCCACCCCATGGGTTGCCAACGGGTGGGAACTGCGGCGCTCAAGAAAGCGTTCGGTTTCGGCTCCGGCCAGTTCCGGGTGGCGAATGATGTGCGGGGTGAGTAGAATCACGGTCTCGGTTTTTTCTTTGGTGTCACTGATATCTTTAAAGAAGAAACCCAGGCCCGGAATGTCGCCCAAAAGCGGCACCTTGTTTTCATATTCCATCAGCTCCTCACGAATAATGCCGCCCAGGGCGATGGTCTGGCCTGAGGCAGCTGTGACAATTGAGGTCAGCTCGTTGGTTTCCTTACCGTCCAGAGGAAATTGGACCACCTCGCCGGTGGATTCGTTGGCCACACCAATGGTTGTCATGTTGTATTGGGGCGAGGATATCTCGGCCTCCAGGTCCATGGTGATGGTCCCGTCCTCGTTGATGAATGAGGAAATCTCTATATCCGTTCCCAGCTCCTCCCGATTGACCGTCACCTCAAACATGGTGCTGGTGACATCGCCCTCATCGTTGTAGAGCACCTTGCTCTCCACATCGTCGCGCAGGGGAACCTCCTGGCCGATAAAAAATTCCACCTTGGAGTTGTTGGCGCTCATCAGATAGGGGGTGGACAGTACCTTGACCCGATCATCTCGGGCATAGAGGGCCAGCCTTGCCTGGATATGCTCATTGCCGAAGAGCAGGGTGGAGGTGGGGCTGGGGGGGCCGGATGTTGAGCCCATTGTATTCCAGGTATCGCGGAACCGGTGTGCTATGCCATTGTCTGTCCACTGGGTCAGATCCCCGCTATAATCCACCTGAAAAAAGCTCTCGAATCCGCCGGTGAGATTGATCTGCAAGATGGCGATCTCCAGAAGCACCTGGCTGGTTGGGGTGTCCATCAACTCGATGATACGACCGATGTCCTCGAGGATGGATTCATCCAGGGATCGGGCGATGATTGAGTTGTTGCGCTTGAACACGGTGAGCACCGCGGGAACGGACTTGTCTATTTTTTTGCTCAGCGCCAGGGCGTTGTTGCCGTGCTGATCCAGCTCACCCAGGTTGACCAGCTTCTTGACCTCCTTGCTGTCAAGGCTGGCCAGCTTGCTCGTCTCCTCGTCCACGGAGAGCTTCTCTCCAGCTTCTTTTTCTTCCTTGACATGCCCATAGACCTCTTCACTGCCGATATCATTGAATTGGATCTTGGCGCTCATCACAGCCTGGAGGATCTTCGCCATGTCATTGGCATTAGTGTAGCGTAGCCAGTAGGCCCGGCTCTTTTCATTGCGGCGGATGACCATCTCACTGGCATACTCCTCGGTGGTCATGAGAGTGATGATTCGTTCATCCTCCCGGTACCAGAGGTCGTTGAGCCGGCAGATCGATTCCAGGGCCTGGCGCAGTGGGATATGGTGGAGGTAGGTTGTGATGGGCAGGTCCGCAGCCTTTCGCGAGACCGCGATGTTAAATCCCGACATCTCCGAGAGGGTGGCCGCCACCTGAATCAGTGGTATCTCGTTGACAGCCAGCTGTTCAACCTCAGTCCGCAACCCCAGAGGGCTACGATAATGTTGACGCATCAAAGCCTGAGCCTCCTCCATTCCCGAGACCCGGTTGCCGGAGATAATTTTCACGATCGGTTTTTCCGCAGGGGGAGGTGGCAGAAGCTTTTTCTGCGTTGGCCGGGCCTTTTGGGGGGGCTGAGAAAAGGGGTGTCCGTCCAGTAGGGCCCCCTGGCGCTCCTTGTAGCCACAGCCGTGTACAAGCAGCATCGCTGCCAGCCAGGTGATGGTGCGCCAGCCTTTCATAGCCAGACCTTGTACTGCTGATTGTTTTCTCCCACGATCACCGCTGACCGCTCCCCCAGTTGTCGCAGGGTCAGGAGGTGTTCTTCGTCTTTGCCCAGCACGCGAATCTTGTCGCCTACCCGTACCCGCCGAAGCTGGATCTCCTCTTTTTTAGCCTGCGCCCCCTCTTCACTCTGCACCACAAACAGGGCGATCTGCTGCCCCCCTACCTTGATGATGCCACGTAGCTGGCAGCCCTCGACCACCTTGCCGTAGCTGGCGTTGGAAAGTCTTTTTTTCGGCGTGCTGAACGGATTACGGCCTGATTCGACCAGGCTGCCCGGCATCAATGGTACAGGTTGTTCAATGGCCCCCCAGGCGATAGAGGTTGTGGCCATGCACACCAGGATGAGCCCAAGGGGCCCATAAGAGATGTTTTTTCTTTTCATTAAATTAAACCCGCAACGTTGCTGTGATAAGCACTTCATCATATTCGCCCTGATCGAGTTCGATCCTTAGCTGCCTGAGCTCAAGTGGCCGGGTCATCTGCTTGAGCCGTTCAATCAGGACCACGAAATCATAAAATTGGCCGCGCAGCTGAAGATCGACCTTTTTCCACTTGTAGACATCCGTAACCTCAGTCTCCTTGGGGATCAGCTTCAGCACCTGCATGTTTTCGTGCTGGGCCATGAGGCTGATCTCGGCCAGTATTTCCGTGACCTCGGATTCGGCATCGGTCCGCCCGCCAGCTGCGTGCAGGGCTGCGGCCATTTTTTTTTCTTCGTCATGTTGTCGTTCCAGCCGTCTTTTTAAACCGGCTGGATTGGGAGGCTCCTGGAGCCTGTTATAAGCGCCGATCTTTTTATTGAGGCGGGAAATGGTTTTTTTTAGGGCCTTGGCCTCGGGGTCATAGACCTTTTTCATGTAAAAATAGCTGCCGCTCACCAGGATGGCGGCGATCAGACCAAAGGACTCCAGCTTTGTCAGTTTTTTCATCGCCGTTGTTTTCCCTTTCTGCTCATTCCCTGATTGGCTGCTATGGTCTTCGTTGTTGTTTGATGCAGGGTCTCACTGGTGTTGAGTTCGAGGGTAAACTGCAGCCCCTCTTCCCCCTTTTGTTCCATAGCTTTTATACGTACCGACCGACACCAGGCGTGCTTCTGCAGCTGCACGGCGAACCGGCCAACCAGGGACGAGTCCTCGGTAATTCCCTGCACCAGGTATCCGCCGTCTTTCTGCTGACTCACCGACTCCAACCGCATTGCCTCGGGCAGGCTGAAAAAGGCCACCAGAACCTGCTCCAGGTGAATCAGGTTGTCGTCCGCGCCTTGCTTGAGAAACGCAATTTTTTTCTTGTGCTCCGTGGTCTTGCGCTCCAGGTTCTTGAGTTGGGTTTCGAGTTTGTCATACTGGTCAAACTTTGTTTTGCGGACAGCGGTTTTACTCTCCAGTTCCACGATCTGTTTTTTGTAGCGTTCCTTGCAGTTTTTCATGTACCCGTAGTGGGCCAGAAGACCACCGGCCATGAGGATTGCCGCACCAATGGGTACCAGGTGGCCGCTTTGGCGAATTCGCACCGGCAGGGGGATGGCGTCGGTGATGCCGATCAGTTGCCAGGTCGCACTTGATATCTCGCGCAGGGCCGCACCCACGGCAACGCAGTAGAGGGCATTCTGGCCGTCATGGCTTGCCCGGCCCAACTTGTCGGCCCGGTGCAACTCCATGGGTTGTGCTCCGTACTCGCAACGCTGGTTTAAAAAGTTGACGATCTCTCTTTGGGTGGCTCCCACACCGGTCAGCGCCAGCGGTACAGGGCCTGGAACCTGTTTGAGGAGAAAATCAAGGGACAGCAGGGGATCGCTTTCCTCTCCCCCCTCGATTATCTCCAGCAAGACCTCTCGCCCCAGGGGGTAGGTATTGATCTGCTTGGGCTGCCTCCCCTTGATTACCGTGAAGTTGGCATAGTCCTGGCCGATGTCGAAGACTGCTTGAGCTACATCCGGTTGGTCAAGAAACAGGGGTATGAAAAAGCAGACCTCTGGGGGGTAGAGGCGAATCAGCCGCAGCTTGGCCCGCTTGCAAATCTGGCGCATGGCCCGGTAGACGTTTTGCTCGATCACCGAAACATTGACATCCATCTCGGGGTCGGCCTCGGTCAGCAAGACCAGCTCTTCCTGCTCTGCGGGATTGACCCGTTCGGCTCCTATCAGGGCCTGCGTGCCAGAGATACCCGTATAGGGCTCCACCTCCCAGCGCAGGGCATCGCAGAGCTGATACTGGCGCAGCTTTTTGACCTTACCACGGTTCATGGTGACCTGGACCGAGCGAGCCATTGGTGTCACCAACGCCATGGGGCCTGATGAATAGTCCAAACGCTCGCTCAGCTCTTTGAGGTTAGCCGGATCCGGCAGGTCATCGGTGGGATTGGAGCGCTCGATAATGACAAAGTTCTGCACCGTCAGCTTACGGCCCCTGCCTTCGGCAACAGCACCGATGATCTGGTGACCGCAGATCTCCACAGCAAGCATACGCCGGGTGGGCAGAAGTCGCTCAAGGCGCTCTCCCAGTCCGAAGATTCGTCTGCCCAGTTGCCTGGGGTGAGGTATGTGGGATAGTCTGAAAGGTAATCGCATCGTGATCCGGCGCCCACCGCCGCGTTGGTGTTGAGAAATTTAAGGTGCGGCGATAAATAAATTTGTATCCAAAGTCAGATTGGTTCTCGGTTCATGCCCGTTGTGCGGGTAGAGGTTGTAGTTGAGCCTGGTGTGCAGCTCGCCGCTGTCCACTGCATCGTTGGTTGTGCCGTTGTCCTGCCAGACCACCAGTTGTCGGGTGCCGGTGCAGGCTGTGCCCGTGTCGTCAAACTGGAGAGCCGTGGGACCCAAGGTCCAGGTGGTACCGATCAGGCTGCCTTCGGTTCCAGCGGTGAACAGTTCCGAGAGCAGGTTACCGGAAGCGTCGATTCCGTAAACGAACCGTGCCTTGGTGGTTCCGTTGGTGGCATTCTCCACCACCAAGGTCTCCAGGGTTAGCCAACCCGGCAGCCAGTCCGATCCGCGCAGGATCATCACCAGGTTGTCCGCGTTATGGCCGCCGCTGTTATTGGGCTCATAGCTACTCAGATCCACGCTCTCGGTGAATGAAGCCGGTTGCAGATAGTCGTTGTTACCGTCCACCGCACCCTCGGGCAGGGTGTCGCTGTCGCCGAAATCAAAGAGACCGTCCGGCCCACGACTGAGCACCAGCAAGCGGTCATCCTCCGTGTGCAGGACATCGTCACTGCCGTCGTCCAGAAAGAAGAGCAGCTCCCGGCCCCAGCCATCGACCAGCTGCTCCTCCTTGCCCTGGGCGATTATCGGAGGCAGGTAGGGGCCATTCCAGCCGATTCCGGGGCCGGAGCCCGTGGAGATCGTTGCCGAAGGATCGGTGATAACCAGGGCCGGCGCAGGCAAGCGGTCAAAGTCGACCTCGGCCGAGTCCGCTCCGGTGTTGGGTTCGTCGCTCCACAGCCCACGCGGCTGGCCTTTGGTGTAGCTCACCGGAGTGGACTCCTCGTTCTGGTCGTCCCAGAAGTCGTCGGTTTCGTTCTCTGCGGTGCCGTTATCCTCCCAGCGGAACAGGGCGGGCCAGCGGCAGAGCGCTCCGGTATAGCCGCTGTTGAACCCGTCTTCACCTGCAGTGGCCGTACCGATCAAGGACCGGCGCACCTGCTCCATCAAAGCTTCAGTCTGCTGGCGCCTGTAGAGGTTACGCTCGGCAAACACCGTGCGCCACTCAATGGAAGAGATGGCCATGACGATGTTATCCTCGTTGTACGGATCGCTTGGATTATAGCCCTTTGGGTCGCTGGCGGAGGCATCATATTTCGTGCCCATACGGTCGTCCGCATCTACATTCCAACCGCTGGAACCCAAGGTACCCTTGGCGGGGTAGGTCCCCTCAAAATCTGCACCCTCTGAGATGATCCAGAACAGGGTCTCCCCTGCGTGGTCCGGGTCCTCGGAAATAAAAAAACGAAAGGCCCGGTCCCAGGCGTCGGCCAGACGACCATCGGTCTGTTTCAGGCGGAAGTCTTCCTTATTGTCATAGTGTTCGCCTAGGTCCCCATCACTGGGGGCATAATCGCCTTCTTCCCATTCCTCGGCGCCAAGGACCATGCTATACACCGGTTTCAGCAGTCCATAGTCCCCATCGTCGCTGGCCAGGTGTTTGCTATCCTCGGGCTTGTTGTCCGTGGGATACACCAGGTAGGGCCCCTTCCAGCGATCCGGATCAAGCTGGGAGGCCTTCTCGCTACTGGGCTGATCGGTCCAGAGCCCACATGGCTGTCCCTCGTTCTCGGTCTCCAGGCCGCCTATGTGGTCGCTGTTGCTGGCTGCATTGGTCAGTTGGCGATAGGGCCGGTCCCAGACCCATCGACCCGCTATAAAGCTGCCCATGGGGCGGTAGTAATAGATCGAGTCATTGGATGCGGATTCCGGGTCAAAGTCCGGCGGCGTGCCGATCACCGTCTCACGCACCTGGGGCGCGGCCTCCCACAGGTCCGGCCAGGACTCCATGTCGCCAACATAGCCGCCGATGATTCGGCGGCCATTGGCATCGAATCGATCCGGATCGCCGACCAGGGCCCGTCGGATCTGTTCCATCTTCTGCCGGGTGAGACGCTCCCGTTCCCGCGTATTGAGATGCCCTAGAACCGGGTAAACCATTGCCGCCAGCATCCCCATGATGGTCAATACCATCAACATTTCCATCAGGGTGAAACCTGCGGAAGGAAGTTGGGGAGGGGCCTGGTTTACCTGTGCATGTGTCTTGATCATTGGTTCTATCGGAGTATTGTGCTGCTGCATCCGGTAGGCAGAAAAAGCTCTGCCCCCCTCCAATGCTCGTTGCTGGCTAAGCCTGAGTCGCATTAAAAATCGATAGGGTGAGCACGGTAGTTTGTGCCCATCGAGTTGCTTAATCAATATCCCCATTACCGCTGAAATCTATGCCCCATCCGGTCATATCCAATGTGGGTAAGACCTCGCCTTCGCTATCCATAATGGCGAAAAAGACACTGTTTTGCGCCTCGTAGGTGTTCTCTCTTCTTTGGGTGACGGCACTTAGCTCTGCTGCGGAATGGGTACCGGTGGCGGCATAGGCGATCACCGATCCCTTGTCGCCGATGCCCAGCGGATCATCGTTTGCCAGCCGCTTGGCCGTGGACTCCAGACGCGGCAGCAGCAGGCTGTACCATTTCCACTCGTAGTTGATCGGGGTCATGCCGCTTTCCGGACAGGAGGAAGCCCCATGGATCAAACCCTTTTTCACGAGCGAGGTTTCGGAGCCCAGACCAAAGATCATGCGAAACATTTCCCCGGGATGGTCTCGGTCTGCCTCGGTGGCATCGATTTCCGTGGAGGCTATGGTGCCGTCGCCGTCACTGTCACCGCCGCCGGTCATCAGCACAGCCACCCCTGTGGTCACCGCCTCCATATTAGGCATGCCGGGCACCACGTTACGGTCATAAGGCGAGTTGTAGTTGTACACATGGAGCACACCTAGCCCACGTAGCTCCGCAGCCTCTGCCGCATTGAGGTAGTGCAGGAAAAAATGGTGGCGCTTGTCCATCTTCAGGCTGAGGACTTCAGGCCCGGTCTCCGGATCCTGGTCCGAGAGCATGGGCTTGTAATAGGTTCCGGTGCCGCCCTCCACCGTGACAATATTGATCATGTTGGTGGGGTATTTCCCGGTCTTCTGCAGCTCCGTGGAGATTAGGTTGATTAGTCGGGTCATGTTGGTCCGGGTCACGGTATGCAGCCCCTCGCCGACGATGCCTGCCAGGCGTGGTGCGGTCATGGAAACCACAAAACCAAGCAGGGCCACCACTACCAGAAGTTCGAGCAGTGAGAATCCCTCCTCTGTCAATCTGCGTGCATCTGCCTCCGTCGGTGGTTGCGATGACGGGGTGGTGTGCTCGAGGTCTGTGGAGGTGCAGCAGGCAGTTGGGCATTGTGGCCACCGCCGCAATGGACAGAGACAGGAGGGAGTGAGCATGGGGCTTTGTGGTTCCTTGATACATGTTCAGCTCAGGCTGCAACCTGGCGATTGAATGGTTCTTGTTCCCCTTAATCGCCCGCGACGTTGGCCAGGGGGAACATATGGCGTGTGTCCGGGTGCTCTGCGGCTTGGCCGTTGTCGCGGGCGATACAGGTTGGTTCCAGGAGAGGCAAAGCCTCCTGGTGCGGGCCATTCGGTCCAGGCGGGGGCCGCAGGTAGCGTGGCCACCGGCTCGAACGAAGAGCCTGGGGCCGGCGGAGCAGAGGCTGCCCCGCCGGGGAGGGTATGCTTCAGGTGGGATTAGTCGAGGGCTCCAGCGGTAGGTCCACCAGGGCCTGCTGTGGGGTTCAGGTCGATGCCCCAGAATTCACCGTCGTCAGCCGGGAACTTGTGGCCTTCCGGGCACATGGTGGCATATTGCCATTTTTCTTGGGCGCCCAGGTCATAAATGCGGGTTTTGTAGTTGTCTGCATTACCCACATAGTCGTAGGCGGCGGTGGGGGCATCGTCATAACCGACGGCTGCGACCTGAATACTGGTATCGTCACTATCTGCATCAAGTGCAGCTAAGTCTGTTTCATAACCAGTGTTTGTTTCATCAACCGTCGCTTCCAGCCGGGGGAGGACCAGGTTGTAATCATTGTAGGTTACGTTGTCGGCGTTTTGGATGCCACCTGGGCAATGGGCTGCATTGGAGACGATACCGGATGTGACCAGGCCGCTTTCAGGGCCAAAACCAAAGACGATACGACTCATGAAATCAGCTTCACCCCAGCCACGTTCGTCGGTTGAAATATCCCAGTTTGTTCCGTCATGCCCCGCACCGACCATCATCACCGCAATGGGGTTGGTGGCAACGTCCGTATCGAGGGTAAACTCCTCCATGGCCGGAGCCTTGGTTGCTGTAGCGGCCAAATCAACCTCATTGGGGCCGGTTGCTGCAGTTTCATCGTAGTCACCCTTAATAGCGGTACCATCATCGTTGTACGCGTCATAGGCATTCAGGTTATAGACGTTAACGATGCCCATGCCCTTCAATTCCAAGACTTCATCAGAGGTCAAATAATGAATGCGGAAATGGTTGCGGTCATTGAATTCGGAGGCGATGGTCTCAGCTCCGTTGTCTGGATCATCATCGGAGATAGCCGGGATCTGATACACGCCGGCAGCGGTCTCTTCAACAATGTTGGTCAGCTTGTCCGGGTAGCGGTTGGTCTTCTCATAATAACCAGACATCATGGAGATCATTCGATTCTGGTTGGTGTCGCACACTGTATCCACAGCGTCCCCGGATATGCCGGCCAACCGCGGGGCGACCATGGCGATCAAGAAGCCCATGATGGTAAGAACGACCAGGATCTCGAGCAGGGTGAAGCCTTCGCTGTTCTGCAGTTTGGCCTGGATTTTTTCTTTCATTGTCTGTTGCATTGTCGTTGCCCTCCTTACAGGCATGAATGCGGAGCCGTCTCCCCCTCGGATTCCGGGCACCCTGAGAAAAATAATGTATTTAGGGTACAAAACGTTCCGGGCGCCGCGCCCGGCAGGTAGGTGGTAGGGATAGCGGGTTGCCCCGTTTGTCCGCTTCGCATGGGACAGGGTGCTCGTCTGCCCCATGCGGTTTACCGTCGTCCGTTTCTGACCATTCCCAAAGGGGTCGACTGCGCCGAATCACTTGCTGTGCCGCCGCGCCGCCTGCCAGAGGGAAAGTCGATCACGAAACGATATTCTTTGCCACAGCGGAGGATTACTTCCTTCTGTCCCCGCCGAAGTATCTTCAGTTCCACCTCCATCCGGCCGTAGCCGTCGTGGTTGAACAGTTCATCGTAGAGTTCACTGAATCTGTTTTTTACGTCCACGTTGGTTGCGCTCATAGTTTGTCCATTCCAGCCCCCGCCGGCAGTGTTTTCCAACTGTGGTTTAGATTTTCCATATAATGTTAGACATTCTTAATGTTGATCCCAAGATACTGCACCCGCTGGAAAACTTTTGTGACCTGGGTCACAGTTTTGCAGGAAAAATGAATTTCTGTTCATTTTTTCCTGTGCGCCATCATAGGGTTCCGGGGGTACCCGCAGGATACATGAACGGTCGTAATGTACGGTCTGTTGACCAAGCGATCATGGCCACTAGACCAATGTTGGTGGCATCCCATGTCAGAAAAAGCAGGAGTAACGTTCCGGATCAGCCACTGTTACATGGTTTTTCAAAGTGAACTGTGACCAGAGTCACGGTTTTGGTGAAAATCATGAGGTATTGTTTTGCTGATGAAGATTCAATTGATGGCAGGAAAATGATTTTAGTCTCTGCGAACAAAAAGGAAGTGCGTATACTCTCTCTCTTTCTGCAATCAACCTGAATCCGTGATGGAGGGTGGGGACTGAATTTTTTTTGCAACTGTGCTGAGGATCGGTGGGCAGAAAATAGCGCTCTGCCCACCCAACGCATCTTTGGAATATGATGGCCACTGACAAGAGGGGAAGAAAGACCAATGGGAAAAAGGGGAACACGACTACCGCATAGACTGAGAAGCACGGCAAAGGGATGGCTGTTGATGGTCCTATGCCTGTTGCCAAGTATCAGCCAGGGGAGTGGAATTGACCCTCATTTGAGGAAATATCTGTATGTCGAGCTGTCTCAACATCAGCGGGCGGCAATACAGCCCCACGAACATCTGATCCTCTACTTCAGTTCGTTGAGTTATTTTCGTCCTGGATATACGGTCAATCCGGATTTCATTCGCGCCCTGATGCTAGCGGAATCCGGTGGTAATTGCTTGGCCGTCTCAGGAAAAAAGGCCCTGGGACTCTGTCAGTTACTTTACCCAACCGCACGAGAGGCAGCAGATGAGTTTCTCGCCAGAGGGGGGAGGGTCCGTTATGTCTCCAGTGAGCGCTTGCAGACCCTGAAACCCGCTGATTTGTTTGAGCCGGCAGTCAATATTTTACTCACCTGCTATCTCGTTGCCAAATACAACCAGGTCTATGAAGGGCGGCTTGATTTGGTCGTTGCCGCCTGGAATGCGGGCCAGGGCTCAATTCGTAATGGTCAGCCTCCGAAATATCCAGAAACCATGAACTTGATCGGTAAAGTCAATGGACTGCTTCTTGCCTTGAATAAGAGGGGCCGAGCAGCGCAGTGAGGGGGGGAAACCGGCGGGATGGCTCAGTTCATGTGCAAACAGAAATTCGGGGAGCCGTAGAGGACAGGTCAAAGAGTTTGATGCAGGCGTCCTTCGCGTAGTTCATAGCAAAGGTCGGCAATCCGTTGAACCTGATCCTGATAATGGGTCACCATGAGGATGGTGGTGGTCCCACGCAGTTCATGAAGCAAGGCTTCGATGCGAAGACAGCCTTGCCGGTCAAGCGAGGACGTGGGCTCGTCAAGCAGGAGGATCTCCTGTTCAAGCATCAGGCTGCGGGCAATGCATAAGCGTTGTTGCTGGCCCCCTGAAAGCTGAGTGGCGTTTGCCTGGAGCCGATCTCCCACTTCATCGAGCAGATGCACCTTGCGCAACATCTCTTCACTCTTTGTCGTTATAAGTCCCTTGTCTTTGATATGCATCAGCCGTAGGGGAAAGGCGAGGTTTTTGGCAATGGACATGGGGAGCGGGTTGGGAGTTTGAAAAACCATGCCCACTTTGCGGCGCAAGGTGTCAAGCGGGTAGGCATCTTGGTAGATGTCCACCATGCTGCCATCCAACCGCAGCTTGACCTGACCCTGCAGCCGTCCGTCACCGTTTTCTTCCCAGAGCCGGTTAAAGATGGAAAGCAGAGTTGACTTGCCGATGCCCGAGGGGCCGGTGATGGCGATGATTTTTCCTGCCGAGAGGGCGAGATCTACCTCGTGGAGGATAGGGACTCCGCCATAACGAAAACTGAGTTGTTGAGTGGAAATTGCAGTTGGGAATGTTGGCATAGGGAGGTGGTCTAGCGTTTCCAGCGGCGTGAAAAGCCCTGTTCTACAAGGAGAGCGAGAAGGAAGATCAACCCGCAGAGGGTGAAGAGGACAAGCGCTGCACCGAATCCGCGTTGCAGCTCTTCTGCGTCAGTGTACTGTGAAGATATGTAGTAAATATAGAAGGGCAAGGCCTCGTACTGGTCCAACAGGGAGCGGAACATGCCTGCCGAGGCAACCGCCCCGGTGAGCATGATGACGGCTGTGTCCTCTGCGGCACGGCCGATGGCCAGGATGATGCCGCCAATAATATCCTGTATACGGGATGGGAGCAGAACAAGCAGAATATTTTGCAGCTTGCTTGCACCTAAAGCAGGGCCGGTGATCCGCAGACTTTGCGGAATAGAGTTCAGAGCTGCCTGCGTCGAACGGACCAGATAGGGGAGGATAAGAAAGGCCAGGGCCATGGCTGAGAGGAGCATGCAAGGGCCGAAGCGTCCTGGAAAGAGCCGGTGGAGCAGGATGGATAGCGAAAAGCCTGCCAGGCCAATAACGATCGATGGCAGCCCGGCGATAATGTCAAAGAGCAGGCCAAGTATTCTTCTTTCTAGGGGCGAGGCGTATTCAGCCAGATAGATGCCTCCGCAAAGTCCCGGAATCAGAGCCAGGGCCAAGGTCAGGAGAACGAGCATGGTGGTACCGCAGAGTGCTGGAAACAGACCATCAAAGACCTGTTGATGACCAAGCAGTGCATCCATGGCCGGAACCCTGTCAAAGATCAGCGCGAGGTTAAGAGAGCTGCCACCCCGTACCAGCAGATAGCAAATAACGATGCAGAGTATGGCCAGGGGCAGCAGGCCGCAGAGCCAGCAGAGTAGGGTCAGGCCTCGCTCGGTTGCGCGATTCATGGTCTGCTCTCCGTGCTCATTTCTCTGTGCTGTGCCCCTCTGGTACCAAAACGATCAAGCAATCTGATGGAGACAATGAGGCAGACGGTAAACAGTGACAAAATGAGTCCACAGGCAAAGATGGTTGTAAACTCCATAGAAGAGAAATCTGCGGCAATCACCAGAGCGATATGAGCGGTGAGGGTGCGTCCTGACTCGGCAACTGATTCCGGCAATGCGACGCTGTTGCCTGCGAGCATTAACGATATCAGGGTGTCGCCCATGGCCCGGCCAAGACCGAGGATAACGCCGATAAGAAGGGAAGGGTAGGCCTGGGGGAGCAACAGATAGATCAGCTTCTGCATTGGGCGGGCGCCGAGGCTGTCCACGGCATGACAGTACGAGCGCGGCACGGATTGCAGTCCATTGACAAAAAATATGATCATCGTGGGGGCTATGAGCACGGCCAGGACCAGGGATGCCGTAAGAATGGAAAAACCGGAACCGAAAATGAGATATTCCCGCATCAACGGTACCAGCAGAAAGACGGCGACAAAACCGTAGACCACGGTGGGGACTCCTGCCATGAAGCGGATGGTGACAAGCAGCAGCCGACGAAGGGGACGCGGGGCGAGCAGCTCTGCCAGGCAGGCGGTGCCAATACTCATCGGCAGGCTGAAGAGCAGCGCGAGTACGGTGATGCGCAGACTCCCCAATATCATCGGCAGAATACCATAGGCTTGGGCGTGGGGAGACCAGGTGGTGGAGAAGAGAGCGAAAAAACGTCCGTTTTCTACAAGCGGCCAGCCGAGAACGGCCATCATACATAAAATGGCAATGAGCAGCAGACCGCTGCCCATTGCCATTGCCCGACAAAAAAATTCAAAATTTTTTTCGCGATCCAACACAGTTAAAAGGGTTTTATTGCACAGCCACGAAACCTTTTGCTTTGACCAGGTCCTGACCGGTGGGGCTGAAAATAAAGTCGATGAACAATTTCGCCAGACCTTGTGCCTCACCTTTGGTCAACGAATAAAGACCACGGGAGACTTTGAAAGCGCCACTCTTTACATTTTCCAGGCTGGGAGCTATTCCATCAAGTGTCACCGGGGCAATGGATGCATCAATGTGTCCGACAGAAACAAAGCCAATGCCATACGGGTCGCCTGCGATAGCAGTCTTCATCGCGCCGTTTGAAGCAACAATATTGGCAGTAGTGGAGACATTTGCTTTCTGTAACCCTTTTTTCCAGAATACCGAGCGGGTACCACTGGCAGCGTCACGATCATAGAGGTTTATGGCACGGTCTGCCCCCCCCAGCTCTTTCCAGTTGCTGATCTTGCCTGAAAAGATATCTTGCAGCTGGGCGGTCGTCAGCTTGGTGACCGTATTTTTCGGATTGACCACCACCCCGACACCGTCAACGGCCCACTTGTACATTGTCAGACCGTAGGTGGAGACTTCTTTATCCGTGGCCTTGCGACCGGCGTTGCCAATATCAATCAAGCCTTCCCCCACCTGTTTGATACCGACACCGGACCCGCCTCCGGCAATGGTAATACGGAGGTCTGGATTTGCCTGCATGATCAACTTAGCCGCCTCTTTCATGACCGGAATATGGGCGGTGCCACCGGCAATCTTAAGGGTACCCTTCTGTCCCTTGAAGCTGTCAAGATCACCTGCATGAGCAGAGATTGCGCAGGTAAATAAAAAGAGTGTCGAGAACACGATGCAGCATATTTTTGTCATGTTTTTCTCCTGATATTAGAAATAATAGTTTCCCTGAATATCACAGCAGGGCAGGAGAATCAAACAGGTTGTACCTGTGAAAAGAGAGTTGTGCATAGGTAGTAACGATGGGGTTCCCTTTTGGGGCAGTAGAAATGGGATTGGCCTGTGTCGGCGCCTCTGTTAAAGAGGAAGGCGTTTCAGCCTTCCCATTACTCATTATTCATTGCCCAGAATAATCAAGATATTCTACGTGTTACACCAGCAAGAACGGCAAGGCCAAAAAACAGGACAAGGCCGGTTGAGGGCTCTGGAACCGCAGTGACTTCAAAGGCTGCTCCGTTTTTGAAGTTACTGACCACCTGGCCTCGTACCACCTCCTGGAAGTAGGTTTTTATGTCATCCATGTCAGCATGAGTTTTGAAGTGAGTCCGGTAATTAAAAAAATCCCAGCCTGTCTGGTAGCCGGCATGGGACATATCGTCGGTGAATGCATAATTCTCAGCAAGTGAGCTGAATTTGTAGGTCGTCGTATCAATGGTAAAAGAAATCCAGGCATCACCCAAGGTAAGCAGGGCTGAATCGGTGATCGGGTCAGTGTAATTGAAACCGGTGCCGACCACCCATCCCAGAGTCGTGAAGATGTGCTCCGGGCCATCGGTGCTCCAACCGGTCACCGCATCTATTGTTGTTGTCCCCAGGTCGGAGATTCCAAGATATTGCCCAAAAGCTTGAATCGCCCGATAGGCAAACATGCTGCAAAGGCAGATTTTGTACTCCCCACTACCGGGGCTTTTTTCCTCCCACATCAGGCCGCTGGTATCGGGTGCTTCGCTGACCAGGGTGTAGCTGTTCCCGTCAACGCTCAGGGAGCTGTCGGCTCCAAGATAGACTGGGGAGGCCTCGGCGGTTGCAAGAGAAAGCACAAGAGTGCAGATAAGGGTGGGAAATAAAATTCGAATGCGCATACTATCCTCCTTTGTACGAATATGCCTGAAAAGACGTTGGAGGCGTCGTGGCGGCGGCGCCAATAATAAGCGCTAGAAAGATACCCCAGAAAAGGGAAGCGAAGTGTGACCAGGGTCACAGAGAGGTGTTTTTATTGGTTAGAATGAGTTGATATTACAGATCGGTTTGACACTGGGGACATTTGCCCATAGACTCGCATCAAGTCCATTTCCCTGGACCCTCACATGCTGCCCCCACTGTCACTCCCTCAATCGACGGTGGGGGCTTCTTTTTTTATTATTTTATTGGTATCTAGTATTGTTCATGAACATCCTCTACTACGACTGTTTTGCCGGAATCAGCGGCGACATGAACCTGGCAGCTTTGATCGATCTTGGAGTTGAACCCGCGTCTCTTTCCAGGGAACTGTCCAAACTTGGCCTTGATCATGCGTTTACCTTGAAGGTTTCCAGGGATGCCCGCAACGGCATTCAGGGAACACGTGTTGATGTCTGCCTTCACGACCATGAGGTAGAGCATCTGCATGAGGGCACCGCGCACCACCACGACAAGGCTGAACCAGCAGCAGCCCCGCATTGCCACCATCGCAATTTTGCCGATATTCAAACTCTCATCCAGTCCAGTGTACTGGATGAATCAGTCAAAAAAACCAGCCTGGACATCTTTCGTCGAGTCGCCGAGGCAGAGGCAAACGTACATGGGAAGCCGATAAATGAAGTCCACTTTCACGAGGTGGGCGCCACGGATTCCATTGTCGATATTGTGGGGGCGGCCATCTGTTATCATCAGTTGAACGTGGATCTGGTCTGGGCCTCATCTATTGAACTGGGGAGCGGCTTTGTTCGTTGCGCACATGGTGTCATGCCGGTTCCAGCCCCGGCGACAGTTGAAATACTCCACAATATACCGACCAGCCGCGGCGGCACAAACCACGAAGCCACCACCCCTACGGGGGCTGCTATTCTTGCTGTATTGGTCGATGAGTTCATAGACTCTCCAGTTATGCGCACCACCAAGACCGGTTACGGCATTGGTCACCGGGAAACTCAGCAGCCAAACGTGTTGCGGGTACATCTCGCGCAGACAACGCCCGCAAGGCAGACAGAGACGGTACAAGCCCGACTGTTGCAATGCAATATTGACGACATGACCGGGGAACACCTGGGGGACATGATAGACCTGTTGATGGAGCATGGAGCGATGGATGTTCATTTCACCCCTATCATAATGAAAAAGAACCGTCCGGCCGTTCAGATTTCGCTCCTCTGCTCTGCGAACGAAGAAGAACGTTTTAAACGGCTGCTTTTTCGCCATACCACAACCCTGGGGATAAAAAGCTTTCAACTGGAAAAGACGGAGCTGGAAAGGCGGTTGGTCACACTTGAAACGCCGCTTGGTCCGGTAACCGTGAAACAGGCTATACTGGAGGGACGTGTCCTCCATGCAAAACCAGAATTTGAGGAGTGCAGGGAAATCGCACGCCGCAAGAACATCTCCCTGGCTGAAGTCTATGCCCTTATCGCCAAATATGTCTAAGAGCCAGGGGAGGACACGCTTGCAACGACAACTGAAGCGGTATCATGACCTGCTTGCCGGGTTAAGTGCCATGAAAGGCGCTGTGGTGGCCTTTTCCGGCGGGGTAGACAGCGTCTTTCTTCTCCATGCCGCAAGACAAGCCCTCTGCGAGCGGGTGCTGGCGGTTACAGTTGTCACGCCTTACACGCCCAAGGCTGATAGTGATGATGCCCGTTCGTTGGCAGAATTCATGCAAGTACGCCACATGATTCTTGAACAGCCCATTCCCAATGCCATTGCAACAAATCCAGCGAATCGCTGCTATCTCTGCAAACAGGCTCTTTTTGGTGCGCTCGCCGGTATTGCACAAGAGGAGGGGCTGGAGGCTGTGCTTGATGGCAGTAACAAGGACGATTTGGATGACTATCGACCTGGAATGCGAGCCGTGCTGGAACTTGGAATTCGGAGCCCACTCCTTGATGCCGGGCTCAGTAAACAGGATATCCGTGATTTGTCCCGTGAGCTGGGGCTGCCTACCTGGAACAAACCGGCCGGAGCCTGTCTGTTGACACGTATTCCCCATGATACTCCGATTGAAATGGATGAGCTTTTGCGCATTGATAGGGGAGAGCAATTTTTAAAAGAGCTTGGTTTCCCGGCCGTTCGTCTGCGCAGCCATGGCCCATTGGCTCGAATCGAGTTACCCCTTGAATCCATTGCTGCTTGTCTGGATCCGCTGCTCCGAGAGAAGATAGACACCCAGCTCAAAGCATTGGGCTATCGCTATGTGACGGTTGACCTTGCTGGATACCGTATGGGCAGTCTCAATCTGGTGTCGCCAGAAAGCAGACCTGGGCAATGATTCTGGATTGAGGATGATGGTATGACACCAGAGGTTTTAACCAAACTGCTGACCGACATACGGGATGGAAACGTCTCGGTTGAGCACGGAATTGAACAACTGCGGGATTTCCCGTTTTGGGATTTGGGGCACACAAAATTTGATGTGCATCGCCCCTTACGAAACGGATTTCCCGAGGTCGTTTATGGAGAAGGAAAAACTCCGGAGCAGATCAGCGATATATTTTCTGCCTTGGAAAAGGGGGGCAATATCCTCGCCACGCGTGTTTCTCTAGAGAAAGCCACGCAGGTGCAGTCCGTCTGTCCTGAGGCTCGGTACAATACTCTGGGGCGCACTTTAACCCTGGTGAAAGAACCGATTCATTTTCAGGAGGGTGAAATAGCCATAGTCACAGCAGGAACCTCGGATCTGCCCGTGGCTGAAGAGGCGCGCGCCACCTGCGAAATGCTGGGGAGTCGGGCTACGGTTATCTCCGATGTGGGAGTGGCCGGGCTGCATCGTCTCCTAAATCACCTCCCAATGTTGCGTAAGGCTCGAGTGATCATTGTCGTTGCCGGTATGGAGGGAGCTCTGGCCAGCGTTATTGGGGGACTTGTTGCGCAACCCATCGTGGCGGTGCCGACCTCCGTTGGCTATGGTGCCTCCCTGTCAGGCCTCTCGGCCCTGCTGGGGATGCTCACCTCCTGCGCAAGTGGTGTGACCGTCGTCAACATAGACAACGGGTTCGGTGCAGCCTGCGCAGCCTGTAAGATCAACAATTTATGCGGAGATTCCGCTAGAAGTTAATTTTTCTCGCCCAGACCGACCGGCTCAGTACACTGGACATGCGTATTTGAGCCTCCTGCTCTTAGACTTTTCTGAAACATCCCTGTGAAGCGCCTCAGCAAAACTTGCGGCCTGGAGTGCTTCACAGGTGGTGAGAGAGGTGATAGTGATAGGGGAAATTTTTGACGAATTACCCCACGTCGCTGGTTAACGGTGGTCAATGACCAGGCGTTCGGCCGATTTCCCATAAAAATGATAGCCGGAACCCGCCTCGGCCAAGGTGGCCAGCAACAGATCGGCATCGGTCACCATGATGCCGCCAATGGCCTTAATACCTCTGGAAAAAAAACTCTCTGGCAGCATGCTTGCCGTAGGTCCGACCAGAATGGCCTCTGCCCCCTTCTTCATACTGGCCAGGATCCCCTCCAGGGTATTGGTTAACAAGGTTGTGCCGGTTATGATGACCAAATCGGCCTTGGCGAGGCAGTCACTGGCCTTTTCCGGTGGACAGTAATATTGCATCTCTTCCTGTTTGAGCGTACGCGGATCCATCTCCAGAATATGGAAAGGATTGTGCTGCTGTTTCAGCATCTTGATGTACGGAACCAAGGCACCGACAATAACAACCTCGGCATCGGTGGGAATGGTGGCCTCATCAACAGGGTCTACTCCCAGCCTGATCTCGTAGTCCTGCGGAGGCTGCTTGTGCCAACAGGTTGCCGACAGGGCATTCAATACGGCAATACTTAAGGCTCGTTGCAGCGGCCCCCCGGTCGAGAGCCGGTTCATATACGCCATAACCGATTCGCCGGCCAATTTACCCGAGTGTGGCATGGCGCGGGCCGAACTCGGACAGCAGACCGCCTCAGGAATTGCCTTTATCGGTGTAAAACAAATGCCGCCCATACCGTTGGACAACTTGACGCCGCTGAAAAATATTCCGACCACTGCCCGTTCCACGGTGAGGGTCTCAAGTTCGGTTCCAAGAATATTACCTAACCGCGTCACGGTTTCCTGTAAGATTGCATCTTTCATTTGTAGCGCTGTTGTCATTTTTTTCTGCTCCTCTTTCCCCATTTAGCAACAACAGGAACAGCTTTGTGGCTGTTCTTGCACACCTTTCTTGTCATCTGTGCGAACGGCCATGATCAGTCGCGACGGGCCGAAGTGTGTGGGCACGATCTGCATTGCCAGTGGATTCATGCCGTTGGCAGCGAGGAGTTTATGAAATTCTTCCTCATGACAGAGCGGATGGCCGAAACTCTGCAGGGCTTTCGCCAGCTCGGTGACGGAGTCCTTTTCCGGGACACAGCCTTTGGCACAGAACCAGTGATTGGTCACCAATAATCCGCCAGGGTTAAGGCATTGACGAACCATTGCGAAGATGGGTTCGAGATTCTTGCGAAACTTGTATAGCAGGTGAGAGATCAGGACGATATCGTAGCCCTGTCCAAAATTTCCGGCGCAGATATCGCCTTCCATCAGGCTGCATCTGCCTTCCAGGTGGAAGTTCTCTATATTACGCGCCGTTACCTCAAGCACGTTTGGTCGATCAAGAATCGTGGCCTGAAGAGCATGATTCTCCTGACACAAGGCGATTGAGTACAGACCGTGTCCGCCGCCGATATCGAGCATCTTCCGAGCCGAGGCAAAGCCCTCCCAGTCTGCTATTTTTTCGACGACCGCCTGTAATTCGCCACGTACGGCACGCTGGCCGAGGCCATCGATAAATGAGGCAGTGGGGCCATTACCGCCGGTTCCTGATTTCTTCGGTTCTGTTCGCTGCAAGGCGGTGACCAAGTCGGTCCAGTGCGAATGCTGCCTGATATTGTGAAGCCATTCTCCCTGATAAAGCGGGCTGGTGGTCAGGAGAAAATCTTCAGCAATACTGCTGTTGCTATAAAAATCATTGTCCTGAAGTAACAGTCCCATATCCTCCAGGCAGGAGAGCAGGGGCCTGAGCAACATGCCCAGGATTCCACACCCTTCGGCTATTTCTTTTCGCTCACAGGGGCCGTGTTCAGCAAGAAAGGCAAATATGCCTAGGTCCATGGCCGCTTCCAAAATGGTGAATTGTTGAAAGCCCGCTGCGAATCGATTTAATGTTTCGATGCCTGGCGGCACCTGCAGATGCATCAAATGCTGTTGCGCCTCACTCATTGTCTGTTTCTTCATAACCACCCTCATGGAAAAGATAAAAAATATAAAAAAAACAAGGTGTTGTTAAGTTATCGCGTTGATATCAACACGATGGTATCCTTCGTTTTTTACTGATTCAGCCACCCGTCAAAAGGCAGCACTTCAATGGTGTCACCTGCCTGCAGCGGACTGTTCCCGGGGACGACCGTGATCGCATTGGCATTGGCCACGGAGGCAAGATCTCCCATTGGGGCCCCCATGTTGAGATCGACGCTATAGCCAGTATCAGAGGTCTGTAGCTTGGACCAACGGGCAAAAGGAAAAGGCATCCTCTTGGGGATGTCCTTGGACACCGCAGCAGCTATGGTCGGGTGCTCAAGCTGGCTCAGTCCGCGCATCTTCAAGAGAGCCGGACGCAGCAAGGTTTCCAGATTAACCAGGCAACCGACCGGCGGACCGGACAGAGAAAAGACCGGGATGGAAACGGAACGACCGGTCTGTGCAACCGGTCGTTTCAGTATGGCAAAGGCCACTGAGGCACCTGGTCCCATCTTGACGCGTGAAAAAACAATGTGACCGTGTTTGGCCAGAACCAGCCGCACCAGATCGTAATCTCCCTTGGAGACGCCGCCGCTCGTGATAATGGCATCGACATCAAGCGCACGTTCAAGTTTGGCCTCCAGCGACCCCTCTTTGTCGCGTGCAATTCCCAGCGGCTTGGCAATACCGCCGTACTGTTGCACATAGGCAACAATCGCCGGTCCGTTGCTGTTGTACACCTTGCCCACCGTGAGTGGTCGTCCTGGCTGCATCAGTTCATCGCCTGTTGGAATGATGGCAATGACCGGTCGCCTAATTACCCGCACTTGGGTGAGACCTATGGATGCAAGGGCGGAAATCTGGTGCGGAGCGATGAGTGTGCCTTTTGCCAGCAGGAGATCACCCTCCTTGATTGCGCTTCCCTCCGGCCGGATGCCCTCGCCGACTTTGGCACTCTTGAAAATTTTAACCTTTTTGGGCTTATTGAGATTTGGGCCGTTTTTATCAGTAGGCTCGTCGGTATCCTCAAAACGGATCACGCAATCCGCACCTTTGGGGAGCACCGCACCTGTCATTATGCGAATCGCTGATTTCGGTTTGAGCGCCTTTCTCGCCGGACAACCTGCTCTGGATGTCCCGCGAATATGTAACGCCACTGGGTTGTCCGCTGTGGCTTCGGCAACGTCTTCAGCACGCAGGGCATAACCATCCGGCATACCCGTTGGAGCCATCGGTAAGGTAAGCGGCGAATAGATATCCTCTGCCAGCACATAGCCCAGGCACTGCGACAAGGGGCGAGTTTCCGCACTCATTATCGCTACATTTTCCATGATCAGCTGTACTGCATCATCTAACATCATCATTGTTTTGCCCTCATTGACACTGTTGCTCCGCACTGGCTGCGGAACCGGTTATTCTGCAAACGATGCGTATTCCGCATCGGTCAAATTGTATTGATAGAATGTGCGATAAAATTCCTTGGTTTCCCGTTTCAAATCCAGATCGGCAAACAGGTCGGGATAGAGGATCTGCGAAAGCCATAAAATGCCCAGAATCGCCTCGGGCGATGGTCTGTCCCACCAGAATGCACCGATGGGGCAATAGTGGAGTGCATCGTTTTGCACAGCTTTTAGTGCCGTCAGTTTACGAAGGTCGTTCATTCTGTCTCCCGACGAACCGATCTTTTTGATGCCTGTTACGATCACGTCTGGATTCCACAACATCAGTTGTTCCGCGGTTACGATCCCACTTTGCCGCATGGCGGTGGAAACATTTTTGCCCCCGGCAGCGCTGATGAAGCTTTCGCCCCAACCGATACTGCCCTCAGTTTTCAGGGGCGATCCTGCGGAGCAGTAATAGACTGTTTTTCGCCTGTCCCTCGCCAGATGCGCCGTCCGTTTCTGGATCAGATCAAGCCGTGCTCGCCAAAAAGCGACCAGTTCACCAGCCCGGTCTTGCGCGCCCAGCACCTCGCCCATCATGGCGAATTCCTTGAGCAGCAACTCGACATTGGTCCAGCCGGTGCCAACCGTTACCACCGGCATCCCCAGTTTTTGTATCCTTTTGTTCGTCCTTGCCGAGACAATGCTCGCCACCACCAGATCGGGCTTGAGGGACATGGCGAACTCGATATTGACGTTGTCAAACGATCCCGCGTCGGGCATGTCCGTAAGTTGCGGATACATGGCCAGCAAAAGAGGAAATCGATGCATCGAAGGGTGGCCTACAATACGTTGCGCACCCCCCAAAATGGCTATCTCGTGACTCGCCCCACCGTAGCAAGTCACGAGAATTCTGTTCCTATGCAGTGGTAAGAGGACTTCTGTTCCACTGCGATCAATGACTTTGTCCACTGGTGTTGTATGCGCCGGGAGCGCATTGGTGGCAAACAGCATCAGGCCCAGAACCAAGGTCCAAAGGAATAGCTTGCTATTGCTGGGAAAAAAAACTCTCCAGTCGTTTGTCGTTGTCATGTGCAAAGTACTCACAATTCAAACTGAAGCATGGCGAACACGGTTCTTGGGGCGCCGACAGTAAACGAGAGGCCGGAAATCTCTGTGGTCTGGTCGCCGGCCGAAGACTTGGCAACGTATTCCTTGTCCAGGAGATTGGTTGCTGCCAGTTTCAGGGTGATGTTACGATTTTCCCGTTCAACCAGTTTCCAGGCAATGTCCAGATCGACCAGATAGAAGTCATCCATATCGTACTTGTTCTCGACATCGGCATACCGCGGCCCCAAATATCGTACCCGCGGACAGATGGAAAAATCGCCGATTTCCCAAAGCAGTGACATATTGGCCATGAATTCGGGAACCTCAGGGATCTGATTTCCCTCGGCGTTGATCGTTGTGATCCCGTCCGCCGCGACAAAATCCTCGGTAAACTCACTGCGGTTATAAGTCAGGGCAAGATTGGCCTTGAGCCTTTCGTTGATTTGGTAGGCAAGGGCCATTTCGATGCCGTAGGACTGTGACTTACCGGCATTTTGGGTGTAGGCTTCTCCGAGATCGGTATCATAGTAGGTGCCTGCCGTATTCTTGGTCTTTGAATAGAACAAGGTCGTGTCCCAGGTGAATTGCCCCAAATCATATTTGATGCCGAAATCGAAATTATCCGATTCCTCGGGCTTGATCATCCTGCTCCACATGTCCTGCAACTCGGCCTCAGTCTTGCCTTTTTTGTAGTAACTGAGAAGCCTGCTGCCGACGCTGTACTGCGGCGTGTTGTAGTTTCTGCCATAGGCGGCATCCAGGGACAGGGTATCGCTTAAGCGATAGTTGCCGCCTATTTTAGGGAGAAACACCCCATAGGTATCTCCGTCCACACGGAAATATTCGCTGGTGGCTTGGGCGAGTGCCTGGTTGTAGCTGACATCGCCAATCCCCGTGGCGTCATAGAAGGTAAGACTCGGCGTGGTCAGCCAGAGGTAGCGGATGCCTGCATTGAGGCTGAAACGATCGAAGTGAAATTCCGAACCGAAGTAAGGGCTGTTGAAATGGCTGTTATCCCGCACTCCCACCAGACGTTCCCAAGCTTTGAAGGAGAGCGAACCATCGCTATTGATAGTCCGTGTTTTGCGGGAAGTAGGAGGTCCTGGAGGTTCGTCCTCGCCGTACCAGTAGCCGAGTTTGATATCGGCAATGCCTACGGTCTGTTCATATTCGAGCACACCCCCGAAGGTTTCATGTTCGACCAACCAATCGGTCACTGTCGTTCCGCTCCCGGAATAGCTATTCCCTTCGTCATGCAAGTAATAGGGCTTGAAGGTCAGGACCCCATCGCCCAACAGAGATACAGGTGTCTGGAGCTTGCCGATGAGGGTCCAGGTTGTGAAATCGGAGTAGTTAAAGCCGTAGTAGGCAGAGTCCTGCGAAGGAATTCCGGTTATGGTTTCGTTGTAGTCGTAGGTATAATATTGAGATAAATTCTGGGACTGGGCATAGGTCAACGACCTGTAGTTGTAGCTTTTTTGCTTGTTATAGACGCCGTCGATGCTCCACTTAACCGTGTGATCATCAGGGCTTGCCAGGCCAAAGGCTCCGTTTTCCCTCCCATCCGGCGCGTCACCGGCCCCTTTCCATTTTTCTGCATCGGTATACGATCCAGAGACGAAAAGCTTGGCAATATCTTTGATGGTGCCGGTATCGACCCGGAGGAAACTGCGCTGAAAATCCTCTGTGCCAAAGGACTGTTGAACAAGTAATCCCGCCATTTCCTTCGGTTGAAGGATATGCATGTCGACCATGCCGTTATCGCTACCGTAGCCCAGCCCGCTGTCCACGTCGATCGCACCTTTTTCAACCGTGATCGATTCGAGATTCTCCAAATCCATCAAGGTACTCAGACCACCGCCAGGCCCAATCCCCTTGAGCGGCAACCCTTCCAAGGTCTCGCCAATGTTCCTGTCCGCCTTGCCTCTGATACGGTGGGAGAGCGACATGCCGTAGGCGTCGCCACTTCTGATGTCGACACCGGGCAACATTGAAATGGCTGCATAGGGATTCAATTGTGCTGCTCCGCCATATATCTCGAGGCCATCTTTGTCCACAACATTGGGATCTGCCATGATGATTTGGTCCTCAATCCACAATGAAGGCAGCGTCACGGTATCGACGTCAAGGGACTGCTGTTTTTCTTTTTCCAAATTTAAAGTTTCGCTGCCCTCCGTTGTGTTGCTTTCGGCCAGAATATCCTGACAGGAAACCGCCAGCGTGCCGGAACAAACCATCATGGCAACCGTGGCCGTCCTCAAATGTTGCATCTTTTCTCTCATTCGTCCTACTCTTGGTGAAGTTTTTTATTATACTGAAAATCGCTATTTTTAAAATGAATAACGCCGAGTAAAAAAAAGCACATGGAATGCCATATCCAGCAAGCAGTAGCGCCGCGTTGTTCTTTTCAGGGATAACGTCTGGCAAAATAGAGTACTTGGTGCGATCTCAAGTGAGATCATGACGTGGTTCATATCGAAGCGAGGCGTTATATATCACAAAAAACAACGCTTCTAAAGCAAAAACAAGACCATGTGGAAGGTTGAGTTCTATTTATATAGGTTTATTCGGTAGATAAAAAAATCGAAGGAGGGGTTGCTGGCTCGAACAGAAAGCAAGTTTGCCGTTTTGTTGATGCATTTTTGTTGGCAATGAAACAATTACGTCTCTAGCTGTCGGTATTATTGTCGGGAATCTCGAATAACTGCTTTTTTCAACTGAACTTCCGATGTCCTCGGTTTTACCAGTTGGTACCCTATTTTTGAAGATTTCAGCACAACACAGAAATATCAAATTTCGTCAACCACTCAAAGTCAGGGAAAAGGATAATTAAAGCGGAAATTCGAAATCTTAATGCGAGGGAATGTCGGCACGGCTAGCGGTTTTCCTGACGGGGAGTAAACAGGAGAGAAGGGGGGGCGTTCCACTCCTTTCCTGGGGGAAGGGAATTGCGTATTTTCTGCCAGGGGCTTTTTATTGGCAACTCACAGAGGAATTGCCCCTACCCCAATGCCCCATTCAAAATGGGGCAGCAGCAATATGCAACCAGGGGAAGTTCGCCCATGCTGAGCGACGAGGATCGTGGCAGACATCAAGCAAGGCCTGATCCGGAACGATGAGGCACTGGAACTGGTCACAGATCCGGTGCAATTGCTCGAGCCTATAAGAGGGCTCTTGAATGGGGAGGTGGAGACGGTGCAGGTCTAGAAGAAAAATCGGATCACAGCCATAGACGACCTGATGAAGCAGGGCAACCCCCTGCATGAACGAAGCGAGAACGCCTTCAGCTATTGGCCCGTCCCCATCATGAAACTCATGGAATTTGTTGGAACGAATGACAGGCCTTCCGCTTTCCGCGTCCACTTCCAGGCGAATCCCGGCTTGACCAGCTTGCCACTGACGATTGAGCCTGCCAACGGTGCGTTCCAGCTTTAATTTCTCCTGGAATCGTTCGCCCAACCTGTTGGCGAGAAAGGTAAGCGGAACACTGACTGTATGAGCCCGGTTGGTTGGCGGCAGGGCATAAAAAATTGGTAAGCTAGTCGCAACCACTGTCTTGGCCTGGAGGAAATGGGCGGCAAGATCAACCCGTTGGCAGCACCAATTAAGCTGGCCGTGATATTGTGGGGGCAAGAAGGGCCGCAGGCGCCGCAAGTGAATACTCAACTGATGCGCCCGTTCACCCCGGAGCCGATCGGTCTCCTGCCACAAACGGATCATCTCCTGAAAGCGGTCTCGCCAGGGGCCTGCCTCTGGAGCAATGTGGGAAAGAAGGGGGCGCAGGACCTCGTAAATCTCCTTCCAACGGGCCGATGCAGGCAACTCGACGAAATTCATCCAACGGCTGTAATCCCGGCGGCGTCCCACCTCAATCCGGTCAGTTTCGAAGTAAAGCGGATCGATGGTGGCCAGGGTTTGGACCAGAGCCGGGTCTGCCGTATAAATAGCAATGGCCGCGGTCTTTTTGGAGGGAATGATCTTGCGCTTATAGGGATGGATTTGGCTGTAGGCAGGGAAATCGGCAAACGGTTCAACCTGTCGACAATCGTAGGGAGGGTTGATGGCTTGCAGTGCCTCCAGTAAAACCTGAGCCTGTTGAATCGTTGAGGTCGCCAGGATATTTACGCCCTCACCGACGTCGATCCATGAGGTGTTGGGAAAGCTCTGGTGACCGATTATGTGAAATTTAAGCAGATGCATTGCCTGGGCTCTAATAGGTGCAACAAAGTTTATCTGTTCTCATAAAAAGAACAGTAGTGCCCAGCAACGGATACAGCAAGAGGAGTGGAGCCACCTCTCAAATAACACATTTCAATAAACCATTGGAGGTGACGATTTTGAAAAGAATGCTAAGCAGATTGTTCTGAGAATGTATCTCGAAGAGCTTGATAAACGCTCAACGCTATATCGTACTTACGTACAGGTTTCATAAGGTGTTGGTGCAGGCCTTTTTCCCGTGCACTCTCAGGTGTAATTCCTTCGCTGAACCCCGAACAAAGGATGAAAGGAATGTTGATTTTTTGGGAACGAATGGCCTCCAAGAGGTCCAGTCCGTTGAGCTTGGGCATATTGTAATCCGAGATGATCAACTGGTACCGGTCGGGATATTCCAGCACGGCTTGCAGGCACTGCTCCGGATCGGTGAACCCGGTTGTCTTATATCCGAGTGAGGAGAGCATCTGACACCCCATGGAGACGAGAGGTTCCTCATCATCCACCCAAATCAGATGTTCACCGTTCCCGTAGAGAATCTTTTCCGAAATGACCGCCTTTTTTGTGCTTGGCTGCAGGCTGATCGGTAAATGAATGGTAAAGGTGGTTCCGCGATCTACCTCGCTTTCCATGTGAATATTGCCGGAAAGATCATTGACAATGGAATGCACTACAGAAAGTCCGAGTCCGGTGCCTTTACCGACTTCTTTGGTGGTGAAGAATGGTTCGAAGATTCGTTGCTGTATTTCTGGCGAGATACCGCTTCCCGTATCGCTTATGGTAAATCGAATAAAATCACCTGATTGCACACGAAAGGCAAGCGCCTCCTGTTCGTTGAGATGCACCCGCTCGATGGCAAGCCGGAGTTGCCCTCCTTTCAGCGCCATGGCATGACAGGCATTTGTACAAAGATTCATCACAATTTGGTGGATTTGGGTGGGATCGGCCATGATTTGGCCCACATCCTGTTTCAAATCCAACTGTATACTGATAGAGGAAGAGGTTGCGGCCCGGATCAGTTTTATCGTTTCCTTGACAATAGGTGCGATCTCAAGGGGTTGTTTGTCCTGATTGCTTTGCCTGGAAAAAGCGAGAATCTGTTTCACCAATTGGGCAGCTCGATCTCCGGCGGAAAGAATGACATTTATAGACTTGGCGACTATGGATCCCGGTTCTACCTTGTCGGCTGCTAACTCTGCATATCCTATAATTGCCGCAAGGATGTTGTTAAAATCATGTGCAATGCCACCTGCCAACGTTCCTAAGGCTTCCATCTTCTGGGTCTGCTGAAGTTGGTTTTCCAGCGTCCGTTTTTGTAACTCAGCTTCCCGTTCAGCGGTTATATCAGTGATGACGGCAAAGCTTCCAATGGCCGCACCATGCTTGTCTCGCAGCAATGCGGGGGATACCGAGGACAGCATCATTTCACCGGATTTTTTTTGCCAGGTGATCTCGTAGGGCGGTACAAGTCCTCTTTTACGGAGAGCAAGTTGTTGGTGAAAGATCCCCCTATCTTCTTCCTTGAGATACTCCTCAAGAGGATGGCCAAAGAGTTCTTCCGCGCTATATTCCAACATTTTTCCAAGCCGGGCGTTGCAGTATGTAATAACACCCTCGCTGTCAATCACGACCAACCCTTCCCGCATAGTTTCCAAAAGGGTTGAGTATTTGTCTTCGCTTTCGCGTAATGCTCGCTCACTGCCCCTGCGGGCATTGATCTCCTCGATCAATTGTTCGTTTTGATGCTGTAATTGCCGGGTTCGGTTCGCAACTTGTTCCTCTAAGGCATCATGGGATTGTTTGAGAGCAAGCGCGGATTGATTCCGCCGAACTTGGGCCTTGGCAAGCAGGTAGGCAAAGAGCGCCAAGACCACTGTTGCCATGGCAGCCACAGCCAGCATCTGTTGCCGGAAGCTGTCCAGGGAACGGTCAATGACATCCCGTGACATCAGAGAGACTATTTTCCAATAGTAATCAGAGGAAGTTAATATTTGTTTGCTGTCCCCCGTTGCTGTTGCTGCCCCGGTGCTTGAGACGAAGTCGCCCCGCAAAGGGTGAACCGTTGCATACGTGTAAATTCCGTTAGGATGAATAACCTGGCCATGTTCATGACTCTTGATGGTTGACGCCCAAAGCTCTGGTTCCTGTTGGTCGAGGGACTCTGTGCTGCGATCGGAAAACATGAAACCCCATTCCTGCTCGGGCTTGCCGGCAAGCCAATATCCCTCGCGATTGAGGAGCATGAGGTTGCCGCCGTCTTGGCGATGGCCCCAGTGTTTGAGGGCCTCCAGCATTGCTTTTGCCTTATAATTAAGAAGGACGACCCCGAGCTTGTTCCCGGATGGATTCACAAT
This sequence comes from Desulfobulbus rhabdoformis, assembly GCF_016919065.1. Lineage (GTDB taxonomy): Bacteria > Desulfobacterota > Desulfobulbia > Desulfobulbales > Desulfobulbaceae > Desulfobulbus > Desulfobulbus rhabdoformis. The sequence continues at coordinate 231,006 of NZ_JAFFQA010000001.1, forward strand.
CACTTTGCCAAAGCGGATCATGGGTTTCAGGGGGGATTCGATTTGGCCATGTTCTATGTTGAGATCAAGGGGGGAAATAAAAATCTGTGTGGCATCGAGTCGAAATGCATCTTCAAAATAATAACGTTGATGCTTGTCTTGCAGCTCCTCCCGCGCAACCAATATTGGCCCGTTTCCAGAATAGTTGACCCGAATTCGTTCCCAGCCGTGTTGATCAAGCAGGCGGATTTGATCGTACAGGGGGTGGCTTCCGGCGAAAGAGAGATAGTTCTGTTCTAAGAGTTGAACATTTTGCTGGACGGTATTCTCTCCATAGTTTTCCAAGAGCTTGTTTGTAATGTTCGTTAAAAAAAGCAGATCTTCAATAACGGGACTGATGCTGTTGTGGATGAGTTCCTCCCCCATCTCCACCGCATTGATTTCTTTTTGTTTTATGAGGCTGATGTGACTTTCGATTTCGTAACGATAGACCAAAAACAACCCGAAGAGGACCAGTAACGCTGCTGGCGTGAAAATGGTAAGGAATTTTCTGAGTACCGATATCTTCGAGGACGTGAGATGAATAGCTGAATTGCGCATTCGTCCTCCATAGCTCAGTAAAGGGAAAGGGGGGATCCATATGTGAAAAATTGGAACCCCTCGGAAAAACGACATCTTAGTATGTATTTTTGCACCAAAGGGAGGAACGAGTCAAGGACCGAGGGCATAATTAAAATGAACACAGGCAATATCGATTTGCTGTGCGCAGGCAAGGTTTGAGTTTGTTCCAGACAAGGACTGAACCGGAATAAAGCATTGCACGCAGATGGTGCTTGAGGGGCTTTTGTCTGCAGATGAAAAGTAATAGGGGGCTTGAATAATTTGATTTTTCAATCAAGATCAAGGCATGCGAAAAATTTTACCGCAGGCATATACATGATATTCCGAGGATAAAATTTTTCGCATAACGCCGAGATTGGCAGAAAAAGCAATTATTCAAGATTCCCTAATTTCCTCCACACGTTGCACCGCAGGCAATCTTGGACAGATGGAATTGGAACCGTCCTGGCGAACCGCCTTTCTATAAAGGAGAAGCTCGCCAGGACAAAGTGGGGTTCATTCTTTGCTAATGCAACCTGCCGGACATGAGGCGATGGCCTCGTCAATGCACTCCTCTTCACCAGAGGATTCGTTTTTGACGAATGCTTTTCCAATCGCCTCATTGAGGGCGAACACTGCCGGGCAGATTTCAACGCATGCTTCACAGCCGAGACATTCTTCCTGATCGATTCGAACTTGTTGTGCCATGGTTTTCTCCTTACGCTGGTTTCTTCTTGTGGGAATCTTGAATAATTGCTTTTTCTGCCAATCTCGGCGTCATGCTGAAAATTTTATCCTCGGAATATCAACTATATGCCTGCGGTAAAATTGTCAGCAATCCTTGACCTTGATTGAAAAATCTAATTATTCAAGACACCCTTGTATTGCAGAACGATGGCCTTCCCATCAGTTCCACTCGAGCAAACGACGCTGTCCCTGGAGAGAACGGACATGGGTCGCATCGTGGCCAACTTCGAGACAGCCTAAATATTCACCCTGTTGATTGTGCAGGGCCAGATATTGAATATGGATAAATTTTCCGCCAAGCTCCAACCAGAACTCTGCTCTTTTTCGCTCCCCTTTTTTGAAGGCCTCCAGTATCTCCGCGACCATATGCAGCGATTTGGGAGGGTGGCAGTTTTTGACATCCCGGCCTATCACCCCTGGGCTTCTTGGAAAAATGCGATGGGCGCTGTCCGAGTAATAGGCAACTTTATCGTCGGCATCGACGAAGCTGATGTCCACGGGCAGATTGCAGAGTATGGCGTTGATCACCTCGGACGGCAGTTGCCCCGTGGCAAGGTCGATCAGTCCCGTTGTCGGCTTGCTCACCACAGTTTCGGTACTTTCGGCTGTCCACTCGTTTCCGGGGACAACGTCAAAGGCAAACCCGATTTCTTCCTCACCCAGTCGGCAACGATGCCAATCTTTCTCTGACAGTACTTTCAGGGTCATAGGGAAGAGGATTCGGTCTTCCTTCTCGATCATGTCGTCAATGGCGTCCAACAACTCGCTCAGAGCTTTTCTTGCCGCATTGCGATTTTTGTCGGTAAGTAGCTCCTGCGTGCAGCGGAGTTGGCGTCGAATGTCGTCATGCACCTCCCACATCACTTTTCCGGGGGCGGAAAGGCCGTGTTGTTCCAGCAGTGGAAAGAGCTGGTTTTCTTTTCGTACATAGTGAACGTGAATCCCTGCCAACTCCTGCACCAGAAATCGAAGCTGACCAACGACGAATGACCAGACCGTCTCCCCCGGTTTCTCCCCAATCTTCTTTAATTCTGCATGGAGCTCAGCCAAGACTTCCTTTGCCTGTCGGTTTTCTTCCATGAAGGTATGCACCGGGTGCCCTGACGGCATGGCTGGGGTTTCTTGGCCATCTAGGGCTTCTTTGAAGAGTGCAGCGTGCAGATGGCACATCTTTTTAATCTCCGTTTCCGGCAATCCTTCTTGCACCAATGTCTGTTCAAGCGAGGCGATTTCATCTGGCGTGATGTCGCCGACGGTTTGGGCAAATTTCTCCTGGAGGTGGGCAAACTCCGCCCCCTCATGCAGCTCCCGGATTATTTCCTTGAGCGCCGTCAACCGCTCTTCCCTGGATAATCCGCCGGTTCGTGCATCCTGATTCTGCGAATCTGGAGGGACTATCTCAACAGTTGTGCCGGTAGTGGCCATGATCGTGCCTGCGATAAAGAGCAGCAAGTCAAGAACACGCTCATTTCCCATGGCGGCAGCTTTCTCGATGGTGGCAATGCGGCCCATGGTTTGGCGAAGTATGGTATTTTTCAGTTTTTCAAAAGCAGGGTTATGCGCTGCCAAGGCCTCGATAAGCGATGGATACTCTTGAGTAAGCGTGTAGATAGTCGTTTCTTTTGTCAGTAACATGGTGACCTCTCAAGTTGATGCTCTCTCTTTTTGCGGAATTTCCTCAAATTGGGGGCGCGATAGTTACCAGTAATCGCATCTTGGTTGTCGCTTCCACCCCGTGCGGTTCACGGATTTGCGAGACAAGGAGTTCCCCGGCCTTGGCCGGTATTTTGCTATCGCCGCCCAGAAAGTAACCTTCCCCTTCGAGGACAAGAATAGACAGCTCGCCATCAAGATCGTGGGAATGAACCGGGAAGGTGACTCCGGCATCGAGATTAAAATTAATGATTTTGAAAAACTCTGAATCCTCGACGAGAAAATACCGTTTCATGGAACCCTCTGTGAAGATATTGGTTGTAGTCAGATCTATTGTTTTCATGAGTATCTCCTGGTGTATAGTTTATTGTGCTTCCTTCCGTCACATCGTGTACCTTGTGTAAGCATGAGCTATGCCAAAAAATATCTCGTTATATTACAGGAGGTTGCAAGTGGTGTTGCTGAAATGACAACATGGATATGTTGTCATATTGAAACTCATGTTGTATTTTTGTGAACATGAAACGACTTGATACCCTCTCTATCATTGCACAGGATCTGACCGCAGTCTTTGGTGCCGAAGACCGCTATCAGAGGCTACTGGAGGCGCTCCGCTTGGCAATCCCTTTTGATTCGGCAGCGCTGCTTAGACATCAAAAGGGGGTGCTTACGCCCATTGCTTCCATGGGATTGAAGCCAAAGGCTATCAGTACGAGGTTTCGGCTGAGTGAACATCCTCGGCTCGACATCATCTGCGGCTCAAGCGAACCAACGCTTTTTTCAAGTGACAGCACCTTGCCGGATCCGTTTGATGGGTTATTGGAAATAGACCTGGAAAGCATCCACCACATTCATGCCTGCCTCGGGTGCCCGTTACTGATCAGAGATCAGTTGGTTGGCGTGCTTGTTTTTGATGCGATCGATCCGCTCGCATTCAGTCATCTGCCCAAGCAATACATCCAGGTGATCGCCTCGCTGGCCAGTGCGCAAATGCAGACAGTTGAACTGCTTTCTACGCTTGAACAGGAAGCGGAGCGACAGGGATTGCTGGCAAATGATCTGATGCAGGATATTCAGCAGCAAAGGGGCTACGAGATCCTAGGCGCCAGTAGCCAGATCAAGCGTTTGCGCCAGGAAATTGAGCTTGTGGCGACCTCCGATTTCACCATCCTCATATTGGGAGAGACGGGGGTTGGTAAGGAACTGGTGGCCAGGTCGATCCACAATCGATCCCGGCGCCGTGACAAGCCACTGCTCTATTTGAATTGTGCCGCGCTGCCAACATCACTTGCCGAAAGTGAACTCTTTGGACATGTCAAAGGCGCCTTTACAGGAGCGATCGCCGATAGAATAGGAAAGTTTGAATTGGCCAATGAGGGGACACTGTTTCTGGATGAAATAGGAGAACTCTCACTTGAAATTCAGGCCAAGTTGCTCAGAACCATACAGGAGGGGGAAATTCAACGGGTTGGTTCGGAAAAGATCCAGCATGTTGATGTGCGACTGATCACCGCGACGAACAGAGATTTGGAAAAAGAGGTCGCTACCGGAAAATTTCGAGCAGATCTCTATCACCGATTGAATGTGTACCCCATCATCGTGCCGCCGTTGCGGGAGCGTCTTGAGGATATCCCATTGCTTGCGGAGTATTTTGCCCAAAAAGCCGGAGCTAAATTGAGGCTCCGTCAAGTTCGTGTCAGTAACGAAGCAGTTGCCTTGCTCCTGCGTTATAAGTGGCCGGGGAATGTGCGTGAGCTGGATAATGTGATCTCCCGGGCGGTGCTCAAGGCTTCCGCCAAGCAACTCGTCGGCGAGGCTGTCGTGACGCCGGATGTTGTCAGCGGTGACCTGAACATGCCGACATCAATTCCGCAAAACAGCTTCGAGCGTGATTCACCTCAAAAGCAAAGCGGTCGCTCTTTCCGTGCCGAGGTCAAGGCCTTTGAAATCCGACTCATCCAGCAGGCATTGGAGAACCATCAGGGGAACTGGGCAGCGGCGGCCCGGGAACTTGGCATGAACCGCAGTAACTTGCACAATCTGGCAACTCGCTTGGGGATTCGTCGAAAAAAAATTGCTGGTGATGAATAAGTGAGACTGTATCGGCATCCCTGTCGATGGAGAGGATATATTTTTAAGCCCCCTGTCATGGGGGCAGGCAACAGATAAAGGGAATCCTGAAAAATTGTTTTTTCTTCCAATCTCGGCTTAACAGCGAAATCGCTTTTTAATTTGTCGTCATCTCAATAGACGCGTGTTGCAAGCTGAATTTGTGTGGGCGTTTTTTAGCTATCCTAGCCGCCAACCACAACAAAACCGGGGCCGTCTCATTGGACAGTGGGGTGGATGCACTCGTCAGCTTTTGGATAGCAGTATTTAAATCGTCTGCGCTTGACAGGGGCACTCCCAGGTCGATAGATACTCAGAGAGCGTTACTTCTGCATCATTGGTCAGGGCATACTGTGTCCATGCCTGGAGAATGCTCTCATTGGATGATCTCTGCATAAAGCCAAATGATCCTGATCACCGTAATGATCCAACACCCAATCCTAGAATTGCGCTTCCTTCGGTGCGCTTAATCGAGGCGACGCGCATGGTGATCCCCAGGGAGATTTGAGCTCCCACTTTCCAGATTTGAGCAAGTTTTAGGTGTTGATCGATGATTTTCTTTTTTGATCGTCATCAGTTGCGTTTTCGACAAGATTCCCATGAGGGGAATCTCTCACGCTATCACAAGAACATAGATTGAGGTGAAATGACTCGAGAGGTGCATATCTTTTTCATGCTGGCTGGCCTAGGCATAGTTTTATTTCTGAATGGCTGTTCTTTCCATGAGGTCAATGTCGCAGCATCCCCGTCCGTAGAGATTCAGGATGCTTTTCCGAGTCTTGAAAATACAGAAGAAGCTCAGAATAAGAGGAACAAGCAGCCTTGGTGGCATGAACTCGGTAAGCCGTACTTGAGCGCGATAATCGAAAAATCGTTTACAGGGAACTATGATATCGCCGCCGCTTTTGCCCGTATTCATCAGGCCCGGGCTCTCCAGTTGCAAACCCGAGCTGATCTCTTTCCTCTGGTCACTCTTGAAGGCAATGTGGCGGACAGGCGCCAGGGGAGTGTCGACCTTTCCTCGACCTACGACGTTGGAGCCGCATTCAACTGGGAGGTCGATCTCTTTCATCGTATCAGTATGGCCGCACAGGCAGATGAATTAGAGACTCTTGCGCGCGTTGAAGATCTCAACGCCTTGCGTTTAAGCCTGAGTACCGATATAGCCTCTGCCTACTTTGGGGCCATCGCCGCCAACAACAGGCTCACGTTGCTCCGCTCACAGGTGGAAACCGATCTCTACCTACAAAAATTGCTGGAACTGAGACAGAAAAGTGGTGTGGGCACAACCGTGGATGTGCTGCAACAGAAAAGTCAGGTCGCTGAGAGTTCCAGTCTCATTCCCCTGGCCGAGTCTGAGTTGCGGGTTTTTGAAAACAGGCTGGATGTTTTGCTGGGGCAAGGGCCGGATGGCCTCAATCGTGTTAACTCAGAAGAAACACTAACCTTTGCCTCAGCCTTGCCCGTTGTCGGGGTACCAGCGGATTTGCTGCTCAACCGACCGGATCTCCGTTCTTCGCGCGCCGAGCTGGTTGCTGCAGACGCAGAAATAGGGGCTGCAATTGCAGATCGATTACCCAAACTGACCCTTACTGGTAGCTATCTGTACAGCGATTCGACGACTTTTTCCGGTCTGGCAGGTCTTGTTATGGGGAGTTTCATTCAGCCCATTCTTGATTGGGGCCAGCGGAAGGCCGTGGTGGAAGAAAATAAGGCTCTCTACAGAGAACGGTTAGCTGATTTTACACAGTTGTACCTGAAAGCGGTCGAGCAGGTTGAAAATGCACTCTATCAGGAAAATAAACAGCGTGAGTACATTACCCGCCTGGAAGAGCGGCGCAAAATTTTACTGGCAACCGAGGAAGAGACAAGAGCTCTCTATACCCAGGGGCTGGTCAATTATCTGCCGGTTTTACATGCACTGCAGGAATTGCGTGGCGTTGAACGCGATTTGATCACCGAGCGGTTGCGACTCATTGATTATCGCATCGCTTTCTATCATGCCATTGGCGGGGTATTGCCAGCAAACACACCACAACAGACCAAACCTTTATGAAAATATATTGTTACATAATTATTGCTCTACTGTGCACGCCACTTTGGGCCTTTGCCGAAAAAGTGGCGACTCCTGTTTTTGTGACTGATGTTGCAATGCACAACTTTGTTGAAGAAATTGAAGCGTTGGGCACTTTGAAGGCCAAGGAAAATGTCGATCTCACCGCCTCTGTAACGGAACGAATCACCCATATATCCTTTGAAAGCGGGCAGCGGGTACACAAGGGCGATCTCCTGGTCGAGATGGACATTGCCCAGGAGCAGGCGTTGCTTGCAGAAGAGCGTTCTGTTGCTCAAAAGGCAAGGCGACAGGTCCAACGGCTGGGACCTTTGATCGCACGGGGGGCTGCTTCACAGCTGACCATGGATGAGGCGCAGCTTGATTTGCACACTGCCCAGGCCAGGATTGCCGCCATTGAAGCGCAGATAAATGAACGCCGAATCCTGGCCCCTTTTGACGGCAAACTTGGCCTGCGCAATGTGAGTGTGGGCCTGATGGCGCAACCGGGCACGCTTATTACGACTATCGATGATGACAGTCTCATGAAGCTGGACTTTGCTGTTCCGGAAATTTTTTTGCCGGCCATCCATGAAGGGGGAAAGATAACAGCTTTTGCCCGAGCTTTTCCAGGACACCTTTTTACTGGGACAGTGAAAAGTATCGATAGCCGGGTCGATCCCGTTTCACGAGCTATTCTTGTTCGAGCCCTGCTTGATAACGCTGATCATTTCTTACGCCCGGGCATGTTGATGCGGGTAAAACTGCAGAAAAAAGCAAGACAGGTTTTACTGGTCCCCGAGGAATCGCTAGTGGCCCGAGGAGACAAAAAATACGTGTTTGTCGTGACTGGAGAAAAGGGGCAGAAAACCGTCTCCTTTGTTTTGGTCACCATTGGTACCCGCCGCGGTGGAGAAGCCGAAGTCCTTGATGGCCTGCAACCGGGGATGCAGATCGTGACCCATGGCATCCAGCGGCTGCAGGATGGGGACCCCGTTGTTGTGCGAGCGCTTGATAATGGAAATTCGACCCTCGACGAGATGTTGCAGCAGAAAGCAAGAAGTGGAGAATAACCATGTTTTTATCGGACATTTCCGTTAAGCGCCCGGTTTTTGCCAGTGTCATCTCTCTGCTGCTGATCACCTTTGGGCTTGTCTCGTATAACCGCCTTTCTCTGCGGGAATATCCTGATATCGACCCGCCTATTGTCACCGTTGAAGTAAAATATCCAGGGGCACCGGCAAACATAGTTGAAACCCGCATTACCCAGATTATTGAAGAGCGCATCGCTGGCATCGAGGGGATTGAATTTGTGGAATCCACCTCAGAAGATGGTGAGTCTAACGTCACCATCGAGTTCTCCATTGATCGTGATATAGACTCCGCCGCCAATGATGTACGAGATCGTATCTCGGGTATAGCCGATAACCTCCCCGATGCGGCCGAACCTGCCGAAGTACAAAAGGTTGACAGTAATGATGATGTTATCATCTGGCAAAACCTTGCCGGGGATACCATGAGTGTCCCCGAACTGACGGATTATGCCCAGCGGTATCTGGTGGATCAGTTTTCCACTCTTGACGGTGTGGCCCGCGTTCGTGTTGGCGGTGGTCTGAACTACGCCATGCGTATCTGGCTGTCACGACAGGAGCTTGCTGCCCGAAATCTCAGTGTCTCTGATATTGCCAGCGCACTTCGTGCTGAAAACGTTGAGCTGCCCGCCGGAACACTGGAGTCGGAAGAACGTATCTTTAAAGCGCGTGTTGACCGCAATTTTAAGACCCCTGAAGACTTTAAGCGTCTTGTGATCGGGGAGAGTGATGATGGTTATCTGATTCGTCTTGGCGATGTGGCACGGGTGGAATTGGGCGTTGTTGAGGATCGCACCATTTTTCGCGGCAATGAAGTCCCCATGGTTGGGATTGGGGTGATTAAACAATCCACAGCCAATACCATTGATGTGGCCAATGCAGCCATTGCTCTGACGGAGAAAATAAATAAAAACCTGCCCGATGGAATGCACCTCTACCAAAGTTATAATTCAGCTGTGTTTATCGAGGCCTCCATTAAGGAGGTGTTCTCGACACTGTTTATAGCTGTGGGGTGCGTTGTTCTTGTCATCTATCTGTTTTTAGGCAATGTGCGCGCAATGCTTATTCCTGCGGTCACTGTGCCTGTCTCGCTTGTCGCCACCTTTATTGTCATGTATGGGCTGGGCTTCTCGGTGAACCTGCTGACCCTTTTGGCGCTTGTTCTCGCCATCGGAATGGTGGTTGATGATGCGATCGTCATGCTGGAAAATATAGTCCGCAGAATGCAGGAGTATGATGAAAGTCCCCTCATGGCTGCCTACAATGGAGCACGCCAGGTTGGGTTCGCTGTCATCGCAACCACTCTGGTACTGATGGCGGTCTTTATCCCAATTACCTTTCTCGAAGGGGATCTGGGCAGACTCTTCACCGAATTTGCTCTAACCATAGCAGCGGCTGTTGGCTTTTCCTCCCTTGTTGCTTTAACCCTCTGCCCGATGCTTGCCTCAAAAATGCTCAAGGGTACGGAAGAAAAACAAAACAGCTTCATCCGTGGAGTCGGGTCCATCGTCGACAAGGCACGGAGTTCCTATGTCTTTGTCTTGCGGCGGGCTTTGCAAGCACCACGAAGTGTTGTTTTTATTTTTTTCGTGCTCTTGGGCTCTGTCTACTTTTTGTATGAGCAGATACCTTCCGAGTTCGTGCCTAAAGAAGACCGTGGTGCCTTCTTTATCTCTGTGAAAGGCCCGGAAGGAGCGAGTTTTTCGTACATGAAAGAATACATGAATGAGATCGAAAAACGCCTGATGCGCTCAGTGCATACAGGTGAGATTGATCGTCTGCTCGTCAGGGCTCCAAGAGGGTTTGGTTCCATTGAGAATTTTAACGCTGGCTTTGCCATTGCTATTCTCAACGATTGGGCAGAACGACGCTCTGCCTTTGTGATCATGGACGAGGTGCGCAAAAATCTGGCGGATCTTCCCGGCGTTCGAGCTTTTCCGCTGATGCGGCAGGGACTGGGGGGCGGCACAGGCAAGCCGATCCAATTTGTCCTCAGCGGGCCGACCTATGCGGTGTTGGCCCAGTGGCGCGACATTGTTCTGCGCAAGGTGAAGGAGGATAACCCCGGAATAGAGGGGCTTGATAGTGATTACGAGGAAACACGCCCGCAACTTGATTTTGTGGTCGATTATGAACGGGCGGCTGATCTGGGGGTGACTGTCTCTGAAATAGGGACAACCCTGGAGACGATGATGGGGGGCAGAAATATTACCACCTTTCTGGATGACGGAGAAGAGTACGACGTCATTGTTGAAGGAGAGCGGGATGAGCAACGATCGTTGAGTGGGGTCAGTAACATCTATGTGCGATCAGAGCGAACAAGGCAGCTCATCCCCATTGCCAATCTTGTTGAGATTAAAGAATATGGTGCTGCCCAAACCTTGTCGCGCTACAACCGTATTCGTTCCATCACTCTGGAAGCAAACCTGCGAGATGGTTACACCCTAGGTGAAGCCCTGAGCTATTTGGAGCAGGTGGTGCGGGAGAATTTACCCTCTGAGGCAATTATTGACTATAAGGGGCAAAGTCGTGACTTTATCAACTCCGGCAGCTCCATGATTTTTGTGTTTTTGTTGGGGCTCTGTGTTGTTTTCCTAGTTCTCGCGGCCCAGTTTGAAAGCTGGCTTCATCCCTTGGTGATTATGCTGACCGTTCCGTTAGCTATGGGAGGGGGGCTCTTTGGGTTGTGGATAACGGGAGGCTCGCTGAACATCTACTCCCAAATCGGGCTCATCATGCTTGTTGGTCTGGCTGCAAAAAACGGAATTTTGATTGTCGAATTCGCCAATCAGTTGCGGGATGAGGGCATGGCCTTTGGCAAGGCAATCATCGAGGCTTCGGAAAAACGGTTTCGGCCTATCGTGATGACTGGGCTGACCACGGTTGCAGGGGCTATCCCTCTAGTGCTGGCGAGTGGAGCAGGTGCGGAAACACGAATCACCATCGGTGTCGTCGTGTTGACAGGTGTGTTGGTCGCCACCTTTTTTACAGTACTGATCGTGCCGGTGGTCTATAACCTCATTGCCCGGGGGACGGGGTCACCCCATGCAATAGCCAATAAAATCGAAGAGCAGCAAGAAGTTTTATAGTCAGGCTTGCCTGCTCATAGCCTAATGAGCAGGACAAGTAAAATCACTGTTGTCAGTATTGCACAGACGGTCCTGTTGGTGTTCCAGAGGAGCCAACGGGAATCAAAGGCGTCCCTGGACTTCAGCAGCTCAGATGCAGTCATCGATTCAAGGTCCTGCGCCTGCAGTTGGTTATTTAAAGGAATATTGATGGTTATTGTCGGAAGTTGAACCCCAAGAAGGTAAAGCGCACATGCCAGTATCAACAAGATCCGCTGAGTACCCTCCAACTGGTATAGCCCAAGCAGGGTGGAAAGGATGAGCATAATTACTGAGCCAAGCCAGACCACCACAAAGATCGGTTGGTTCTTCTGAATCACCCGATCCATTGCTTTAAAGGCCTGGAGATAGGCACGGTCGTCAAGGGGTTTGATGCCTGGCATGACTATGCTTGCGAAGCTGAAAACAAATCCAGCCACAAGGGAACAGAGTAGAGTCGAAACAAGTAGTACATAGTTAATCAATGCCATCCCATCCTCTTTTTGCTGCTTGCATCATTAGCTGTTATCCTCCACAGCTTCTAAAATGCCTGCGGCGGCTACCTCACGCAGATATTCCTGAAAACTGTGGGGGAAGGCCCCATAGCCGTCAGGCTAAGGGGTACGCATTCAAATTAAACACGAAAAAACAGAAAATTAGGCGCAAAAAAACTTTCAAAGCCCCCAGCCTCATAATGGCACTCCCTTTTACCGAGAATGATTACT
>NZ_JAFFQA010000200.1 GCF_016919065.1 Desulfobulbus rhabdoformis
GCTGCCGAAGTCCTGCGTTCATTCGCCCGCAATGCAAAATCTTTGGGCGCCGAGATCGGCATGACCATGGTCCTGCACACACATTCAAGGAGATTGGAATTTCACCCGCATATCCACGTCCTGATCCCTGGAGGTGGCATTGACCAACAGGCTCGGGTTTGGAAAAAGCTATCGGGGAAATATCTCTTCAACGGTTTTGCCTTGGCCAAAGCCTTTCGCGGTAAGTTCCTGGCCGGAGCAGATGCTATCGGCTTGCG
>NZ_JAFFQA010000201.1 GCF_016919065.1 Desulfobulbus rhabdoformis
TATTGGCAATGATGTTTTTTTCTCCAATCACGCCTCGGTACAAATACCTTGCGAGGTATTTTAAGGCCGGTGCGCCGGTGCCCATATGGTCGCAGTGGACAACCCATTTTTTCGGGACTTTGTCTGTAATCCGCAAGCCGATAGCATCTGCTCCGGCCAGGAACTTACCGCGAAAGGCTTTGGCCAAGGCAAAACCGTTGAAGAGATATTTCCCCGATAGCTTTTTCCAAACCCGAGCCTGTTGGTCAATGCCAC
>NZ_JAFFQA010000202.1 GCF_016919065.1 Desulfobulbus rhabdoformis
GACTCTTGCCTCCCTATCTTCGAAAAACAAAGAGCATTGAGGAAATGCTGCCTTGGCTTTACCTCAAAGGGATATCTACCGGTGATTTTCAGGAAGCTCTTCAGGCTCTTCTTGGCAAGGATGCCACGGGGCTTTCGTCCACTACGATCAGCCGTTGCAAGCGTCTTTGGGAAGCAGAGCATGAGCAGTGGAGTCAACGCAGATTTGAGAACAAGCGCTATGTGTATATCTGGGCCGATGGCGTGTATTTTAATA
>NZ_JAFFQA010000203.1 GCF_016919065.1 Desulfobulbus rhabdoformis
ACCATTGGAGCCACGACAAAGGGAGGGGCAGCGACTGCATGGCCATCCAGAAGATGAGCAGTGCTGCTGGCAGCAGCCAGCGCGAAGAGATTAGTCTGGCCGTGAGCTTTGGTTGGCTATATATCAGGTTTCAATGGAGGCTTCGATCCCGATGGGCCGTTCCAGCTTCTTTTCCAATTCAATACCGGCGAGCATCCGGTCGGCAAAAGAGATATCGCCTGCAGTATTGACCTTGGGAATAACAATGGCATCAA
>NZ_JAFFQA010000204.1 GCF_016919065.1 Desulfobulbus rhabdoformis
ATTTTTTTTATGATGTAAAATTAGTTAGTTACATCGACCCATTTATTTGAATGTCCCCAAAAATTTGCGAAAAGCTTATCTTGGGCCTACGCATTTACTGGGCTTCCGGATAAAGCGGGAACTGCTGAAAATCTGATGCAATCCTTGGATGACGAACTTGTCGATCGTTACCTGGGCAAAAAGCAGGAAGCTGTTTTTGCAGTGGTCAAGCCATCGGAATCCCATGCAACTCTAAGCCAGCTGGCACAAGACCT
>NZ_JAFFQA010000205.1 GCF_016919065.1 Desulfobulbus rhabdoformis
ACAATGGTGTTGGGGAGGAAGATTGTACCGTCTGGGAAATCATTCCATCTTCGCGAGGCACAAGCTTCCTATTCATCTCTTTTAGGGGATGAAAAGTACGAAATAGCCCCTAAAAACGGCCATATTTAGGAATTAGGGTCGGGCCACGCCAACAATCTGAAAAGATTGAAAATTGAGCTTAAAAAGAGCTCGAAAGCAGGGCTATTTCGAGGTTTTCAGGCAAAAAAAGCAGTGATATAGCTATGGCAAGAGCT
>NZ_JAFFQA010000206.1 GCF_016919065.1 Desulfobulbus rhabdoformis
GTGCGAGATATTCTTGGATCATTTCTTTTGTAAGCTCACCAGCTGTCACGCAAAAATAACCGCGAGCCCAAAAATGTTGCCCCCAATATCGCTTCTTTAAATGGGGAAACTCTTCAAATAACTTTCGGCTCTTCCGCCGAATCCGTGGGTAGAAATCTGGAATTTTGAAAATTTCGAGCAAAGGGTAGTCCGAAATATCTCTCCTTATCGCCTCCCCCTTTTTAGTGAGGGGAGGTGATAAGGAGAGATATTT
>NZ_JAFFQA010000207.1 GCF_016919065.1 Desulfobulbus rhabdoformis
TTTAACGGAATATTATATCATGCAAAAAGCAGCATTTAAACAAAAAAATAACGTAAAGCATTAAAATAATTAATCAAACAGGCCAACTTCGATCTACAGGGCAATTCCATAACTATCGGATGCTCCCTCTATATATTACCCTTCAAAAATCACTTACTTGGAGAAGGGGCATGAAAAAACAGCAGCCAGACATTATTTCCCATTTCGAAAATTTAATTGATCCGAGAGTAGAAGGGAAAAACCGGCATTTGC
>NZ_JAFFQA010000208.1 GCF_016919065.1 Desulfobulbus rhabdoformis
ATATAGCCTCCATTCCCTGACTGTACCCGATATTGAAAATGCCTGTCAGCAAGCCGGGCTTTGTTTTCAACAATGTGATGCGAACGGCGGGATATTGTATTTTCAGGCATATAAAGGACGGCAAAGCCAGGGCAAGCGCACGAAATTTTTAGCTAGCAAGCACACTGCCAAGAAACCGATTATCGCAGGCTGCTCTGAATTGTTTTTGCTTGATACTCATTTTGGTTTTCTCTCGTTGCAGCAGATTACGAG
>NZ_JAFFQA010000209.1 GCF_016919065.1 Desulfobulbus rhabdoformis
AGATCCACCTGTTCTTCCGCTGCTCCTTGTGATGGAAAAAGCAAGCCTGCCAAGGTTATACTTGAAGCAACTGTGAATACAATTTTTGAAAAAGGGTACTTTTTGATTGGTGATGACACCTGTTGTTGGACGAAGCCGCTGCGCGGCAGAATAAAAACCAGTGTATACTCGTGTAAGAGTTTAATTTTCAAACACTTACAGCAAGGAGTATACTATGAACAAAGCCGAAATTAAACGATTCGAGTCC
>NZ_JAFFQA010000020.1 GCF_016919065.1 Desulfobulbus rhabdoformis
TTTGGCATAAAGACCCTCGAAAAATAAGTGCAATACCTGTGGGCACACGCCAAAATCGGCACCGCTCGCGAGCGCCCACCAGGCAAGGCTTTGCGGCTAGGCGTGTTCCACAACCCGTAAACCCAGGCTTTGCCAAGGCTTTACAAGCAAACGCTCAAAGTTATCCGCTAAAGAAGAGAGTTTCTCTTTTAAGGTACTCCCATGGTAAGCGTCAGTACCAGCCAATACGATTCATCAAGTGCGAAGAGTGTCATATCCCAGCCCATGCCTGCGTCACATCGAGCCAAAGACGGACATCGTTTGATCCTCTTTCTCACAGAGGCCCCGAAGGCTAATCAACCGTTGGTTGAAGACCTGATGAAGGAAGAGTTTTCCATACGACTGGCCAAAAAGGAAAACGATTGCCTGGCTGAACTCCCTCAACCTGAGGCGGAGCTGGTCATCCTCGATTTTGATCACTTCTCGCTGGAAGAACTCTCGACCCTGCCTAAAATTCGCACGGTTTATACAGGTTTACTCATGCTCCTTATTGGTGAGATTGATGAAATGCTTCAGGTTCTGCTCTACGAACAGGGAGTAGATGATCTTTTGATCAAACCAATGAACCATCTTCTTCTTGCAGCGCGTATTCGTGCACTCTTTCGCCGTAATCAGCAGCGTGCAATCCCAGCCAATTTGCTCTTTAACGGTCTGGAGATAAACCAGGGGTTACGTCGGGCCAGTTACCTGGGCCAGGAAATTCCTTTTACCTCCCGGGAATTCGACCTGCTCTGGTACCTAGCTAAAAATGCCTGTACAACGCTTGACAGGGATCAGCTTTATCGGGCGGTGTTCGGCATTGAGTACAATGGCTATGACCGTTCCATTGATATGTATATTGCCCGTATACGATCGAAAATAGCCGATTACCCCAATCTCAGCTCAATGATAAAAACGGTTCGGGGCACCGGCTATCTTTTCGCCGCAGAGCAATAAGCTCTGTGCAGCCAAAGACCACTCAATATTTCGTTTTCTCGCCTGTTTGCTTGATGCTAGGGTCCCTCTAGAAGAGGCTGAAACGTACATTCCAACCACTGTTCACAATGGTCCCAATCACAGGAGCCTTAATCTCGGCCACGACAAAATCATAATCGTGTGGCTGCAGGCTGTTGTACTGATCAATACTTTTCAGATGTAAACTGCTGGTTCGTAAAAAAGGCAGGCAGATTCGAGCAAAACCGGTCTTTACTCTATCCGGGCAGACGAGAAAATCAATCGAGCGTTCTCGATCAATCAGATACACCGTACGTGTGGTTGCATCTATACGGCAGCGAAGTTCATAGAGCCTCTCCATCCCCATTCGGCTCATCATCCCACACCAGGCAATATCATCGTAGCGCCAGCTCAAGATAACTTTGCCACGCTTTTCCACCGCACTCACCGGACAGTTCATTGTCCGTATTTCCAAAAGCCGGTGTCGTAATTGTTCCTCCGAAGTGAGCACATCTTTACCGCGCAGACACCAGATACGCTTGAGCATGCTGTTACCGAGCACAATCAGCAGGAGAAGAATACAGGCAAGCCAACCGCAGGCTACCTGCTCAAAATACGGTGAGGGCAACTGCTCCTGCACGAGCAACAGGGGCAACAACAGGGCAACACAGAGCGCGGGAAGCGCAAGTACGCCAACAACGGTGAGCAAAAATCGTTTTACCATAGCGCTGGTTCCTTCCCTTGCCCCTTATACGGTTGTCACAGAAGATGGGTTGAGTTCAAGAATGCCTGCGGAAGAATCCATTACAGCCTCCAGCCCAACGGGCAAAGCAATATTTCGCTGGCGATGCCCCAAGGGAAATCCTGCCCAGACCGGGAAATTGGGCCCCGCCAGCTCCATCACCCGTTGCCATACGGCCTCTTGCAGGCGCAGGTTGTTCAGAGAATCTTCTCCCTGATCGAACTCACCAAGTATAAGGCCACCGAGTTGCTTCAGCTTGCCACTTAAGGCCAGTTGGGTCAACAGACGATCGAGACGGTAGAGCGGCTCATTGGTATCTTCAATAAAAAGAATATGTTCTGTCCAATCAAGCTCATAAGGTGTTGCCAGCAGGTGCACCAATGTCGTTAAGTTGCCACCAACCAGACGCCCTTGCCCTATTCCGCCACGTAAAATTTCGAGCCCTTGTACTTTAACCCGCGTTTCAAAAGATCCGGTCAAAAAGGCGAACAGTGAATGAATACTTGCCTCATCAGATTGCATCAGAGAGGTGGCCACAGCTCCGTGCAGAGAAACCAGATTCGCCTTTTTCAAGAGCCCCTGCAATAAGACAGTGACATCGCTAAATCCAACCAACCATTTCGGTGAGCGCCCAAAGAGTTCCCAGTCAAGCTGCGACAGGATTCGCATGCAACCAAAACCTCCCCGAATTGCCAGGATAGCCTTAACCTCTTCATCGTTCCAGAGCGTATGCAGGCTGGAGGCACGCAGGGTATCGTCAGCAGCCAGATAGCCATCATGAGGAAGCGTTGGCCCACAAATTTTTGTGGCAAAACCCAAATCATGGATTTTCTGCATACCCGCCTGCAGTCGTTCCGGATCCCGAACCGGACCTGCTGGACAAAACAAGCCAATGGTCTGGCCACGCCGGAGCCAGGGAGGGCAAAGAGGTTGTTCAGTCATGGTGTGCCTGCTTAACAGTCAACAGCATCATTTCTGACTATCCTTGGGGGATTCACCATTTTTGCCCCTGCAGTTAAGCCGATAAATGAGCTGCAGCCCTGTTAACGTCAGCTGTTGATCAATTCGATCAATAGTGGTGGTATAAGGGCTGATAAGACTTGCCATTCCACCAGTGGCAATGGTTTTGGCTCGCTCCTGATTGGGTGTCAGTTGCTTACTGAGTACCTCCACCATCCGGTCCACGAGCCCCCCGAAACCATAGAGTGTACCGGAATGTATGGCCTTGACCGTGGAAGTGCCAATCGGTTGTTCCGGGGTCACATCGATATCGAGCCTGGGTAATTTAGCAGTGCGGAAGGCAAGCGCATCCAGAGAGATACCAATGCCTGGGTGGATGGTTCCACCAATGTAGGCAGGTTCGCCGTTGACACAGTCAAAGGTGATAGCCGTACCAAAATCAATGACGATCAGGGGCTCCTGGAATATATCCCAGGCAGCGACGGCATTGACAATACGATCGGCCCCGACCTCGACCGGGTTTTCCGTACCGACCCGCATCCCCAGTTTGAGTTCGTTTGTCACGGCCAGGGGGGGCTGGCGTATTTTTTTGAGATAGCTCCGCGCAAAATGCAACCAGCTGGTTTCCATTGTCGGCACGACAGAGGCAACAACAAAGCCTGTGATTCTTCGGGGATCAATTCCTGCCATTTGAAACAAACCATGATACCGTATGGCCAGTTCATCGGCGGTTCGATCCTGACGCGACTGAAGCCGCCAACTCCCGACCAACTCGCCTTTCTCAAAAATACCGCTTACTGTATGAGAGTTACCGACGTCGACTGCAAAGAGCATAGAATCACCTGTTTTGGATTAGTCCCCGTCACGGTCATGCCATGCCCCTAACGGATGAGAGAATACGCTGTGGTTTGTTTTTTTGAAAAGCACTGGTAAGATAGTCCACTTTATAAAAATATTCCAGCCTGACAAGAGGTATGCGCTATGCTCCCCTTTATTCAAGTGGTCACAACCCTGCCCGATCAAAAATCAGCCGAAGTTTTGGCCTCCACCTTGCTCGAACAACGACTTGTCGCCTGTGTTCAACTCAGCCCCTGTGCGTCCAGATTTCACTGGCAGGGAAAGATTGAAGAGGAACATGAAGTTGTTTGTACCATGAAAAGTCACCACAGCCTTTTTGCAGAGTTGGAAGAGGCAATTACAACGACTCACCCCTACGATGTTCCTGAAATTCTGGCAACACCAATTGTTGCCGCTTCAGCGGCCTATGGAGACTGGCTCAAACGGGAGCTTAAAGAGGTTTAGGAGAAAACTGATGGAGAACAAACGGCCCAAGCCACGGCGGAGGCGCCGCAAGGAATTTCGCTGCCACTGCTGCAAACAGGAAAAACCCTTTTGCTGGAACTGCACCTGCGGTTTTCAGATCTGCCCGGAGTGTTTTGAAGAAAATAAATGGGGCATGAGTAATGGTCCTACCTGGATCTGCCCGGATTGCGAACGGGTGCATATGATGGAGTGAGGCTTAAGGACACTCCGGCTTCCGTCGTAATTTGCCTCACTGAAAATGACTCATTTACCTTTGTTCCATAACCTGCTAGTAAACCTTACATCCTTATTTTCTTTTTCCCCCTCACATACCTATGACCGAACACCAGTACGACGAATCCAAGATCAAAACTCTGAGTTCACTGGAACATATCCGCAAACGGCCAGGCATGTATATTGGCCGCCTGGGCAACGGTTCCCATCCAGATGATGGCATTTACATTTTGTTGAAAGAAGTCCTGGATAACGCGGTGGATGAGTTCATCATGGGCCACGGTAAAAAGGTCGAGGTCTCTGTCAGTGAAGACGGCTGTTGCCGGGTACGTGACTACGGTCGCGGCATCCCTTTAGGCAAGGTTGTGGAGTGCGTCTCCATCATCAACACAGGGGCTAAATACAACACCGAGGTCTTTCAATTTTCTGTTGGCCTCAACGGTGTGGGCACCAAGGCGGTCAATGCCCTCTCCTCCTTTTTCACGGTCACCGCCTTTCGTGATGGCAAATATAAGACTGCAAAATTTGTCAAAGGGGAACTGGCTGAGGAGGAAGAAGGCGACACCGAAGAAAAAAATGGGACCCAGGTTGTTTTTCAGCCAGACGCAAACAGCTTTCCTGGTTTTAAATTTGATCCAGACTATGTGGATCAGCGACTCTGGCGCTACGCCTATCTCAATGCCGGTTTAACCCTGAACCTTGACGGGACGGTCTTTTTATCAAAAAACGGACTGTTGGACCTGCTGGACCGTGAAGTCAGCAACAACTCCATGTATCCCCCGATTCATTTTAAGGATACAGCACTGGAGTTTGCCTTCAGCCACACAGATGACTACGGAGAATCCTACTTCTCTTTTGTCAATGGCACCTACACCTCTGAGGGCGGCACCCATCTCTCCGCCTTTCGCGAAGGTATCCTCAAAGGGGTGAATGAGTTCACCGGCAAAAAATTCACTGGTCAGGATGTCCGTGACGGGATCGTTGGCATTCTCGCCGTCAAAGTACAGGAACCCGTGTTTGAATCCCAGACCAAAAATAAACTGGGCAACACCGATGTTCGCGGTCCCATTGTCAATGCGGTCAAAGATGCGGTGGCTACCCACCTTTACAAGTATCCTGAGGCAGCTGAGATCCTGGTGGACAAGGTGCAGCGCAACGAACGGGTTCGGCGTGAGTTGCAGTCCGTTCGGCGTGATGCCAAGGCCAAGGCCAAAAGGATCGCCTTTAAGATTCCCCAACTCAAGGACTGTAAATATCACCCTTCGCGTGGGCAGGCATCCAAACCTGGCCGGGAAAACATGCTCTTTATCACTGAGGGACAGTCGGCTGCCGGTTCCATTGTCAGTGCCCGCGATCCCATGACCCAGGCCGTCTTCAGCCTCAAGGGCAAGCCGATGAATGTCTTGGGTCAACGGCTGGATGTGCTCTACAAAAACGAAGAGATGTACTCGCTGATGCAGGCGCTGAATATCGAAGAGTCCATTGCCGATCTGCGTTTTGATAAGGTGATCATAGCAACCGATGCCGATGTGGATGGTCTGCATATCAGAAACCTGTTGCTGACCTTTTTTCTGCACTATTTTGAGTCGCTTTTAAAAAAAGAACATATCTACATTCTCGAAACGCCCATCTTTCGAGTGCGCAACAAGCAACAGACGATTTACTGCTACTCGGATGAGGATATGGACAAAGCCTTTAAAACCCTCAAGGCCAAAAGTAAGTCAGATCGAGCTGTTGAAACCACCCGTTTTAAAGGGTTGGGCGAAATTTCTCCCGCCGAATTCAAGCAGTTTATCGGGGAGGATATGCGCATTAAACAAGTACGCCTCGATTCTTTAAGTGAGGTCAGCCGCGTCCTCAAATTTTACATGGGTAAAAACACTCCGGAGCGAAAACAATATATTATGGATCATCTTATTGTGAGTCCCGAATGAGCGAAACAACCGAACGCGGCAAACTGCACCAGCTCTTTGACGCCAACTTCCTTGATTATACCTCCTACGTTGTCCGCGAGCGCGCCATTCCGGATGTGGATGATGGGCTCAAGCCTGTACAGCGGCGCATACTTCAAACGCTGCACAACATGGATGATGGCCGTTTCCACAAGGTAGCCAACGTGGTTGGCGAGACCATGAAACTCCATCCCCACGGTGATCAATCCATATTTGATGCACTGGTGAACCTTGCCAACAAGGGGTATTTGATCGATCGCCAGGGGAACTTTGGTAACATCTTTACCGGTGATTCAGCCTCTGCGCCCAGGTATATCGAATGCCGCCTATCGCCGCTTGCCCGCACCACCCTCTTTAATAAGGACCTGACAGAGTTTGTTGACTCCTATGACGGACGTATGCAGGAACCGGTGCGTTTACCCGCCAAGATACCGCTGCTGCTCTTAAGTGGGGCAGAAGGTATTGCAGTGGGGATGGCGACCAAAATCATGCCCCATAATCTCATTGAGTTGTTGCAGGCGCAGGTCGACTATCTGCAGGAAAAAGAGATAACCCTTTACCCTGATTTTCCCAGGGGCGGCATCATCGATGTCTCTGATTATGACCATGGCAACGGTCGTCTTCGTTGTCGGGTGAAGATGGAGCAGCCCGACAACAAGACTATCGTCATCACCGAGCTCCCGTACAACATCACCACCCAGGGCCTGATTGATTCGGTGGAAAAGGCGGCTAAGGCGGGTAAACTCAAAATATCGTCGATCAACGATTACACGGCTGAAAAAGTAGAGGTCGAAATCAAACTCGCCCGCGGTATCATGGCTGAGGAGACCATTGACGCCCTCTATGCCTTTACCGATTGCGAGCTTTCAGTCTCACCGAACCTGGTCACCATCGCCGATAACATGCCCCGGCAGATGGAGGTTGAAGAGGTTCTTCAACGCAACACCGACCGCTTGCTCGCCAATCTGGAAAAAGAGCTGCGCATTGAGCTCGGACGCCTGGAGGACAAATGGCATGCCCGCAAACTGGAACAGATATTTATTGAAGAGCGGCTCTATAAACAGATTGAGGAAAAAACAGATTACAAAGAAGTCCAACAAACGGTTATTACCGCCCTTGAGCCCTTCGCCGGTGAATTCAAGCGCGAGGTCACGCTTGAAGATGTTGAGCGGTTACTGGAAATTAAAATTCGCCGCATCTCCCGCTACGATATAAACCGCCAGCAGAAAGAGTTGCGCGATATTGAGAAAAATATTCGCAAAATTAAAAAGCACCTCAAGGATATGGTGGCCTATACGGTGAACTATCTTGAGGGACTCCTTGAAAAATACCGCGATGACTTTCCTCGAAAGTCTCAGCTCAAGGCCTTTGACGAGGTGGATGCGCGGGCAGCGGCCGCAGCAAACCTGACCCTTGGGTATCACCAGGAAACAGGCTTTATCGGCCATAAGGTGAAAGCTGAAAACAATAAGAAGGATATGGAGCTCAACTGCTCTGAATATGACCGTATCCTCCTGATTTTCAAGGACGGGCTCTACAAGGTAGTGCCGGTGACGGACAAACTTTTTGTGGGCAAGGAGCTCTACTGGATGGGCGTGGTGGACAACAAACTCACCTTTAACCTGATCTACCGACACGGGTTGGAAAACTTAGCCTATATAAAGCGTTTTACCACCCCCAAGTTCATTTTGAATCGGGAATACCGCCTCTTTGATGAGCATAAACGTTCAGCTATTTTGCTTTTAGTCGTCGGTGATAAGGAAGTCCGTGCTCGTGTGAGCCTGGCACCTTCATCGCGGGCAAAATACAACGCCATCGAATTGGAATTTGACGACTGTCTGATTAAAGGTGTGGGGGCCAAAGGAAAGCGCGTGGCCAATCGAAGTGTACGCCGGGTAACGGATATTACCGGCACACCAAGAAAAGAACCAATCAGCCCGATGGGGCTGCCGGGGTTTGCAGGTGGGAACGGGGAGAAAAAGGAAGAGTAAAGCAGATAGTAGGGTGGGTAAAACAGACGTACCCCCCTACTCTCTCTAAATATGACTATCTTTTATAGGCATACAGAGCCCAGCCCACCTGCCTACGCATTTACAAAAAAAAATCTTAATCTACATCAATCAACTTCAACTGCTGGGTAAATGGATGACATAGAGAATCCTGCAGACCCTTCATAGATTGGGACTTCAGCAAAATCTGGTCCTTCATACACTGGTCCTTCGGCAGGGGCTGGTGTCCGATAGTTATCCGGGTCAAAATCCCCCAAGGTCCTCAAACCACCATAGATCTCAAGTGGCCCGAGAAACCGCACACCAATTTCTGAATACGGGGCCATTAACTTGACATCGGCAAATATTCCATCGGCCATGTCATATCCCATACCCACTGCACCCTGAATATCGGTGGTCCCGTAAAAAGCCAGCAATTCACCGGAGACATTCCAGCCGCCAAGGGGCTCGACATAGACGCCTAATTCAGCACCATAGGCACGGTCACCATCATCAGTGGCAGAATCGTCCTCTACTTCTGCGAGCTGACAGACAGCTCCAAGACGAAGGTTGGCGATATCAAAACCACCGCCATCAAGACCAAAGGGAACCTGCAAGACTGCACCTACCCGTGCCTCACCACTGGAGGATGCCTGGACAGCCGCAGCCGGTATAAGGCTTGCCACACAAGCCGTAACGGCACAAAGAGCAAAAATATTTTTGTTGTTCATAAATCGTCCACCTTCAGAAAAATTGTATTTTTGACTGGTTGCTGATTGCGTAGTCGCACGCCTGCCCCCGTTATGGGGATGCCACAGAAGAAATCCGTTTTTTTTTCATCTGGAAAATTCAAGCTATTGAGTATGAATCTTAACAGACGCTTAACATAGCAGTGTCGGGAGTGCTTAGCAACTGGAATGAATACAAAAAAATCCGATATACACCATGTGCATATCGGATTTTTTAATACAAAAACCTCGTGAGATAGAGACTGCTGTATGCATCTATCTCATTTTTTACCTTAATCCGTGAGCAGGTTTTACATTCCGCTTAAAGCAGACAGGGTCCACTGCAACAGTGAGCCCGGAAAAAATCCCAGGCCAAGAACACCAAGAGCGCAGAGGTAGAGGGCGGCCTTCATTCCCGGTACCAGAACAACAGGAGTACTCTCCTGTGGATCATCCATGTACATATAACGGACAACGCGAAGATAAAAGTACGCGGAGATGGCAGAAAAAATAACTGCAGCCACAACAGTCAAGCTATAACCAGCCATAAAGGCAGATTTTAACAGATAAAATTTTCCGATAAACCCACCCGTCGGCGGGATGCCAGTCAGACTGAAAAGAAAGATTAACATCAGGGCAGCGGCAAGCGGACTGCGTGTAGCAAGGCCCTTACAGTCTTCAAGCGACTCACAGCGCCGCCCAGGTTGTGCCAGGGCCATAAGAATAGCAAAGGCACCAAGATTCATAAACAGGTAGACAACCAGGTAGGTCATGGTTGCAGCCATCCCCTCAGCTGTACCGGCAAGAAGCCCAAGCAGAGCATAGCCTGCGTGAGCTACCGAAGAATAGGCCAACATGCGCTTCAAGCTTGTTTGACTCAAAGCGGTGATATTACCTATACCCATGGTCAAAATGGCCATAAAGGCAAGAACAGGTGCCCAGTGCGGTTGGAGATCGGCAAAGCCTAAAAAAACGACCCGCCCAAAGATGGCAAAACCGGCCGCCTTCGGACCAACCGACATAAAGGCGGTCACCAGGGTTGGGGCTCCTTCATACACATCAGGTGTCCACAGATGAAAGGGTGCAGCGGCAACTTTAAAAGAAAAGCCCGCAATAATGAGCCCTAGTGCAGCCAAGAAAACCGGGCTGGCCACCAGATCGCCAGAGGAGAGCAGCTCCGAGATAGCTGCAATGTTGGTGGTGCCTGAGAGGCCGTAAAAGAGAGAGAGACCAAAGAGGAGCAGGGCTGAGGCAAAGCCACCCATGAGGAAATATTTGATAGCGGCCTCACTGGTACGACCGTCTTTTTTATGTAGTCCTACCAGGGCATAGATGGGGAGAGCCATCAGTTCCAACCCCAGGTAGAGCACCATAAGATCACCAGCTGAGGCCATGAGCAGCATGCCAACCAACGAAAGAACCAGAAGCGAGTAGTACTCCCCCTGCCTGAGGTTGATGATGCGGAGAAAATGCTCACTCATCAGGGTGGTAATTATCACTGCCCCAAGACAGATTATTTTAAAGATAGTTGCGTAGCCGTCAATAACGAACATGCCACCAAAACCTTCCCCAGGCTGTGCTCCAAGGACCATGCCCAGAGCTGCCAGGGCTCCGACCACGGTCATCCAGGGCAGCAGTTGCCTCTGCCTGGGTAAAAAAAGGTCAAACCCGATCAGCATGACCGCGACACCAACCAAAAACAACTCCGGAAGTATGGGTGCCATTGCGGTCCATTGTATAGCCGCTGTTGTCATTCTATTGCTCCTTATTCACAGTGTGCAGAATTCAATTGATGTGTATCGCTTACGGGATAAGCGATCCAGCGGTGGAGAGGACTGGGCCAGCCAGAGTGGCTCCTCCCTGAACCTGCTCAATCAGATGAGACACCGAGGTGTGCATAAAGCTTAAAAGCGCATTGGGATAGAGACCAATCCAGAAAATCAATATAACCATGGGAACCAACGTACAGATCTCACGTAGGTTAAGCTGCGTCAACCCCTGCATGGACTCTTTCACCTCATTGAAAAAAATACGCTGATAGAGCCAAAGCATATACCAGGCACCAAGTATCAAGCCGGAGGCGGAAATAACCGTTACCCAGGGTTCCCGTTCAAAACCACCAAGGAGAATGAGAAATTCACCTATGAATCCATTGGTCCCGGGCAGCCCAACTGCGGCCAAAGTAAAAAGGAGAAAAAATCCAGCAAAGACCGGCATGGTGGAAGCCAGTCCACTGTAATCAGCAATTTGTCGGGTATGGGTCCGCTCGTAGATCATGCCGATTGCCAGGAAGAGCGCACCGGTGACCACACCATGATTAATCATCTGAAGGATAGCGCCTTCAAGACCACGCTGATTGAGAGCAAAGAGGCCCAGGGTAACAAAGCCCATATGACTGACAGAGGAGTAGGCAATGAGTCGTTTGAGATCTTTCTGCGCAAGGCAAATGATAGCCCCATACACGATGGCGATGACTGAGATAACCAGCATGGGCATCATCATTTTTTGGGTGGCCTGGGGCAAAATGGGCAAAGAGAAACGCAGAAAACCATAGGCCCCCATCTTGATCAGTACACCGGCAAGGATGACTGAACCTGCAGCCGGGGCCTCAGTATGGGCATCCGGAAGCCAGGTATGCACAGGCCACATGGGCACTTTAACGGCAAATGCAGCAAAAAAGGCCCAGAAAAGTATCAGCTGCAGTTTCAGTGAATACTGTTGTCCGGCAAGCTGGATCAAATCGAAGGTATGGCCCCCGTTTTGGTAGAGGAGGATAATACCGACCAGCATGAGAAGGCTGCCCACCAGGGTATAGAGAAAGAATTTGATCGTTGCGTAGATCCGGTTGGGGCCACCCCAGATACCGATGATAAGAAACATCGGTATGAGCATGGCTTCCCAGAAGATATAGAACAAAAAGAGATCCGTGGCACAGAAGACCCCCATCATGGCGCCTTCCAGGAGGAGCATGGCAATAAAGAATTCCTGGACCTTGGTTATTATCGATTCCCAGGAGACCAGAATCGATAAAACGATAATAACCCCGGTTAACAGCAAAAAGAGGACAGATATACCGTCGATTCCTAAGGTATAGTTAATATGTAACGAAGCGATCCAGGGATGATTTTCGACGAACTGCATGCTGGCGGTACTCTTGTCAAACATAAGCGCCACAGGAAGAGTGAGGCAAAGTTCTATCAAGCTAATCAACAGCGCCATCGTCCGAATGGTTGCAGTTTGTTGCCGTGGAATAACCAGTAACGACAGACCGCCAAGGATCGGAAAAAAGATCAGAGTGCTGAGTAAAGGTATGGACATCGTTTACACTTCCACATTGTTGAGTTGTTTGGTTCGGGTTCTCATGGTGAGTCCGTTATTTGCCAACCAGCAAAATGACAAGTACCACTAAAGCACCGCCTCCCATCCAGGCAAGGTAATGAGAAACCTGACCATCCTGAATTTTACGCAGTTGCTGTGAACCTTTACCGATTGCACGGGGGATCCCGTTGACCGCTCCTTCGATAATGGAGGTATCGATCACTTTCAGGATGACCGCACGGCTGAAAGCAAGCGTTGGTTCAACAATGGTTTTGATGTAGAACTCGTCCACATAGTATTTATTGAGGAGCAGCTGATAGATACCGGAAAAACGGGTAGCGATTGCACCAGGGATCTGAGGCTGCAACCGGTACATAAAAAAGGCAAGGCCAATACCAAGGATACCCGCCATAATGGAAGTGGCCATCAAAATGGCCTCGGTGGTATGGGTCACATGCACATGGGGATGGCCTAACACCGGCTCGAGAAAGTGAGCCCAGTGATTTTCACCGCCAAGGATGGCAGGAACACCGAACCAACCCGAGGCGACCGCACCAACTGCCAGAAGAATGAGCGGAATAGTAACCACGGCCGGTGATTCGTGCAGATGTTCGCGCTGATGTTCTGTGCCACGGAACTCGCCGTGAAAGATGAGAAAAAACAGGCGGAAGGAATAGAAGGCGGTCATGAAAGCGACCAGTGTGCCGATAAACCAGGCAAACTTACCCGAGGCAAGCTCTGAATTAAAGGCCATCAGCAGGATCTCATCCTTACTGAAAAAGCCAGCAAGCCCCGGAATGCCCGAGATAGACAGCGAAGCCAGAAGAAAAGTCCAGTAAGTGATGGGCATTTTCGATTTCAAGCCACCCATTGAGCTCACATCCTGCTCATGGTGCATCCCTAAAATAACCGAGCCACAGCCCAAGAAGAGAAGCGCCTTGAAGTACGCATGGGTAAAAAGGTGAAAGACACCCGCTGAATAGGCGCCGACACCACAGCCAATAAACATGTAGGCCAGCTGGCTGACGGTTGAATAGGCGACGACCCGTTTGATATCCGTCTGCACCAGGGCAATGGTGGCTGCAAACAGGGTGGTGATGGCTGCGAGAATAGTGATCAGGTTCAAAACCGCATGCGAAAGCTCAAAGATCGGATGACAGCGTGCGATCAAAAACACACCCGCAGTAACCATGGTTGCAGCATGAATGAGTGCCGAAACCGGTGTAGGCCCTTCCATCGCGTCCGGCAACCAGACATGCAAGGGAATTTGAGCCGATTTACCAATAGCACCACAAAAGAGCAGGAACGCAATCATGGTGGGCATGGCAATCTGCAGGCCTAAGAGGGAAACGGATTGTCCCTCTAACAGGGAGACCTGAGAAAAGACCTCAGCATAATGGAGGCTGCCAAACTGGGTGAAGACAAGAAAAAGCCCGAGAATGAAACCAAAATCACCAAAACGGTTGACGATGAAGGCTTTTTTGCCCGCATCGGAGGCTGATTTTTTGTTGTAGTAAAATCCGATCAGCAGGTAGGAGGAAAGCCCAACAGCCTCCCAGCCAAAAAAGAGCTGCAGAAAGTTATTCCCAAGCACCAGCATGAGCATGGAGAAGGTAAAGAGGCTGAGGTAGGCAAAAAAACGGTAATAGCCATCTTCTCCCTTCATATAGCCAACAGAGTAGATATGCACCAGTGAGCTAATACTGGTAACAACAATGAGCATCACTGAAGTCAGTTGGTCAACCAGAAAACCAAAGGATACAGAGAGGCTCCCTGAGCTGATCCAGGTGTAGATGTCCTGGTTGATTATCTCGCCGTGTTGTACGCGATTGAAGGCAATAAGTGCGCAAATAAAGGACAAAACCACAGTGATGATCGGCAGCCAGTGCGCCCTGGTCCCCATACGTTTACCCAGAAGCAAGGTCAGGACGAAGGACAACAGCGGCAGAAGCGGTATGGCAAGCAATGAGACCGGCATAGTTTATCCTTTAAGTTGGTTCAGAGAATCGACGTGGACCGACCGGCGAGAGCGATAGAGGCTAATGGCAATACCCAGCCCAATGGCGGCCTCGGCGGCGGCAACGGTGATGATAAAAAAGGTAAAGGCCTGTCCACGGACGGAGTCCATATAATAACTCAGGGCCACCAGATTCAGATTGACTCCATTGAGCATCAGCTCAAGTGAGAGAAACATGATGATCACGTTGCGCCGGGTCAGAAAACCACAAACCCCTATCGAAAAGAGAAGCACAGCCAGAGCCATGTACCAGGATAAGGGGATCATTGAGACACCTCCTTAGATTGTGTGCACGCACAGCCAGAGCTTATGGCCTCTTTGGTGAGAGCTTCAAAACTGTTCTCTTCACGCCGGGCAAGAACCAGCCCGCCCAAAAGCGCAACAAGCAATATCAGACCGGCAATCTCAAAGGGCAACAGGTAAGTTGAGTACATTTCCTGTCCCATGACAACCGTATGTGTCATCTCGCGCACCGCTTCTACACTCCACTGGCCTTTACTTCCGGGAGTGAACGAGGGTAAAACCGCAAGAAGTGCCAGCGCCAGTCCTGTGGCGATTCCTCGTCCCAGCCAGGGACTGGGGATAAAGGCATCAATGTGCAATTCCTCGCGCAGATTGACCAGGAAAAGCACAAAAAGATACAGTACAAGCACCGCACCGGCATAGACAATGATCTGGACTGCGGCCAGAAACTCGGCGTTGAGGGTCAGGTAGAGCCCAGCCATATGGAAGAAAAGCACCAAAACCATGAGCACGCAGTGGACCGGGTTGCGCAAACTTATGGCAAGCACACCACTGGCCACGATCATGAGGGCGCAATATATGAAAAACAATTGAAGAAACATCGATTTCCTCTCCGCTCAGTCTTGTTGGGCAGCCTGTTGCTGCTGCCATTTGCGTCCTACAACCTGCTCTTCACCACGCCATTCGGCGGATACCGAAAGCCGTTTGGGTGCAGGCAGATCAGCCTCAGCCAGACCACGTGGCCGCCAGAAGGGATTGACATAGTTTTCCATATCCGCCCCCTTCTCTTCCACAAAGCGATCCCAGTTGGCCAACAACTGCTCCCGGGTAAAGTAGAGCGAAGGTCGGTCGTAGGAACCGTATTCATAGACCTCGGTCAAGACGATGGCATTGACCGGGCAGACCTCTTCGCAGTAGCCGCAATAGACACAGCGAAGCGACTCAATCCTGTAGCAGTCGATCTTTCGCTTTGCTCCGGGTTCTTTGCCTTTGTGTGAGCGAATGCGGATGCACCGCGAGGGACAAGCCATGGCGCAACGCATGCAGCCAATGCACTTACTGTCCCCGGTTTCAGGGTCGCGAACCAGAGCATGTTGTCCCCGAAAACCAGGACGAATGACCGGCTTCACATCAGGGTACTGACGGGTAATGGGTTTGGAGAAGAGCCGCTTCAAGGTCAGCGCCATGCCTTGCAGGATCTCGACCTGAAAGATGGTACCTAGTAAGCCGCGTTTGGGTTTGTATTGAACGTACATTCGAATGATCCCCCTTGCTTTCGTTAGGCGAGGATAGCCCGAAAGCAGGCTGTGAGGACAATATTAGCAAGCGCCAGAGGGATGAGTAACTTCCACCCCAGATCCATCAACTGGTCATAGCGATACCGGGGTAAGGTGGCACGAATCCAGATGAAGAGGAACATGAACAGATAGACTTTGAGCACGAACCAGAACGGCGGGAACAAAGCAACCTCAAAGGGTCCGTTCCAACCACCGAGGTAGCAGATCGTCGCGATGGAGGCCATGACCATCATGCCGATATATTCAGCCATGAAGAATATGGCGTACCGCATACCGCTGTATTCTGTGGAGTAACCACTGACCAGCTCGGTCTCTGCCTCAGGTAGATCAAAGGGCACGCGGTTGGTTTCCGCGAGCATACTGATAAAAAAGACAAAAAAACCGATGCACTGGGGCATGAGGTACATGCCAAGAAAGGAGTCACCCTGGGCTTCAACTATCTGGGTGAGGTTCAAGGAACCAGCCATGAGCATAACACCAACCAGACTCAGCCCCATGGAAATCTCGTAGCTGATCACCTGGGCCATGGAGCGCAGTCCCCCTAGAAAGGAGTACTTTGAATTGGAAGCCCAACCGGCTAAAACGACGCCGTAACTGGCAAGCGAACTCATGGCAAAGATAAAGAGCAGACCGATGTCAATATCTGCCAGGACCCACCCCTTGGCAAAAGGGAGTACCGCCAGGGAAGTCATCATGGCAACCAGGCAGATGATAGGAGCAGCGAGAAAGGTCGGCTTGTCGGCGTTTTCGGGAATGATATCTTCCTTGAAAAACGACTTTACGCCGTCGGCGATGGGTTGCAGCAGGCCATGCCAGCCAACGCGCATTGGCCCTACCCTCACCTGCATGTGACCGATGATCTTCCGCTCAAAATAGGTTGCATAGGCAACATGGAGCATGACCACGGCAAAAAGGATCAGGATCCATACCAGCAACATAATGATATTCATTGGGTTCCTCTTGTATAAAGCCGCAGAGAAAGCGTTGATGCCAACTCTGGGTAACTGTATCGATGGGTCTACCTGGTAATAGCTACAGCGCATTACTCGCTGTAGCTATTACCGATCAGACTCACCCAAAACCACGTCCAGGCTGCCGATATTGGCAATCAGGTCAGCAATCAGCTCTCCCTTGCAGATAGCTTTCAGGGCGCCGATATGGATGAAAGATGGAGAACGGATATGCATGCGGTAGGGACGATTGTTGCCATCGGAGATAAAATAAAATCCCAGCTCTCCTTTAGGGACCTCGGTGGCCACATAAACATCGCCTGAAATATAGAGTTTTTGATCACGCACCAGCTTAATCAGGCCCCCACCAAAGGCTGCGGCATCGGCTTCGACCCGGGCCGGAGCTTTAAAGGGCATGACGAGATCCGGTGCATCCGGGCCAACAATGGGACCAGGAGGCAGCTGATCAATACACTGCTGGATAATATGCACCGATTGGAGCATTTCTTCCATGCGACAGCGGTAGCGCGCATAGATATCCCCCTCGGTGGCCAGAGGGACCTCAAACTCGACCTTGTCGTAGGCATCATACGGCTGGTGTTTACGAATATCGTAATCCACACCAGAACCACGCAGGCAGGCGCCGGTCAGTCCTAACCCCAGAGCCTCTGCCCCGCTGAGCTTGCCGACTCCAACTGTCCGCTTGAGCCAGATGCGATTGGTATCGATCAGGGTCTCATACTCCTCCATCTTAGCGGGGAACATGTCCAGGAAACGCTGGAGCTCATCGACAAAATAACGGCTGACATCCTGGCGGACTCCACCGATACGTGGGTACGAGAAGGTCAGGCGAGCACCGCAGAGTTCCTCAAACAGGTCCAGCAGGATCTCACGCTCGCGAAAGCAGTAGAGGAACACGGTCATGGCCCCGATATCCAGGGCATGGGTTGCCAACCACAAAAGGTGGGAGCAGAGCCTGGACATTTCGCCAACAATGGTGCGGATGTACTGTGCACGCTCGGGCACGGAAACGGCCAGAAGCTTTTCAACGGCAACGCAGTAACCAATGTTGTTGGACATGGCAGCGATGTAGTCGAGCCGATCGGTGAGGATCAGGGCCTGGGCGTAGGTTTTGCTTTCAGCAAGTTTCTCAAATCCACGATGGAGATAGCCGACCTGGGGATTGCACTCCATGATGGTTTCACCATCGAGTTCCAGATCAACGCGAAGGACACCATGGGTTGCGGGATGCTGTGGCCCCATGCGTAAAGAATAGCGTTCGCTCTCCCCATCGACCACCGGCACTTCAATGGTTTTTGAAATAGTACCACTCATCAATCATTCTCCCTGGGATCATACTGTCCGTGGGCATGCCCTTCGGGATCAAAGCCGTGCTTATCCAGTTCTTTGACCTTTTCAAGCAGCTCAATCATCCCCTTCCACTCAACCTTTCCTTTGAGGGGATAACTTTTTTGCAACGGATGTCCTTCCCAGTCCTCGGGCATGAGGACGCGTCGCAAATCAGGGTGCCCTGTAAAGGATATCCCCATGAGGTCATAGGTCTCCCGTTCAAGCCAGTCAGCGCCAGGCCACAGCTCAACCACAGAGTCAATCGCCGGGTCCGTATCGCCCGCTTCAGCCCGAAGACGAATTTCATGACCAAGTACGATAGAATAGAGGTTATACACCACCTCAAATTTAGAGAGTCCGGGATCTTTACGGCGGGAATTATCCACACCGCAAAGAGAACGGAGATGATTCATCTGCAACGAGGCATCATCACGCAGGTAGCGCAGCATCTCCTTGACGCGACTGGACCGTACAATGATCGCGCCCTGGCCCTGATTGACGTAGCCTTCAATAACTTCGTCGGGAAATTCGGCCTTGACTTGGTCGATTATCGCCACTGGCTCCATCGGAACTGCTCCTGTTTAATTTTTTCCTGGAGCTTGAGAAATCCCTCAAGCAGTGCTTCGGGACGCGGAGGGCATCCGGGGACATAGACATCAACCGGAATAATCTGATCAACCCCCTGGGTAACGGCATAGGTATCAAAGACACCACCGGAGCAGGCACAACTGCCCATGGCCAATACGTATCGGGGCTCGGGCATCTGATCGTAAACACGCCGCAGAACAGGTGCCATTTTTTTGGTCAGGGTACCGGCAACAACCATACAGTCGGCCTGGCGAGGGCTTGCACGAAAAAGCACGCCAAATCGATCAAGGTCGTTGGTCGAGGCACCGGCATCCATCATCTCAATGGCACAGCAGGCCAAGCCAAAGGTTACCGGCCAGATCGAGCCGGAGCGCCCCCAGTTGACCAGCTTGTTCAATGGGCCAAGCACAGCGTTGGCGCCGGGAATAAAGCGAACTCCCTCCTCCAGTTGCACCATGGTCTCGTCGTTCATTTCTCCCATTGCAACACTCCTTTTTTCCAGGCGTAAACGTACCCCACCAGCAGAAGCGCAATGAACAAAAGCATTTCTACCAGAGCAAAGAGTCCTAACCGATCATAACTGACAGCCCAGGGGTAGAGGTAAATGGCCTCAACATCAAAGACCACGAAAAGAATGGCGATCAAATAAAACTTGACCGAAAAACGCATTCTTGGGGCCTCTGTGGGCTCATTACCCGATTCATAGGCAACCAGCTTTTCTTTGTACGGCCGACTTAGACGAAAAAAACGGCCGACAAGCAGGGTCAGCACACCAAACAATACGCCAAAGATCAACAGCAGCAAGATGCCGAGATATTCCTTGGGCAGCGCTTCCATCATCAGCAAACTCCTATGAGCGTCGGTTTTCCATCAACTGCTCCGCATACGCCTGACGGGCAGTTTCTGTAGCCTCGGAGGGGGTAGTAAAATGGAGGCATTTGGTTACACATTTGGCAACACAGGCGGGTTCTAAGCCCTGGTCGATACGATCCATACAGAGGTCGCACTTACCTACTTTACCGGTTTCCGCATTCCATTGGGGGACGGTCCAGGGACAGGCGGTGATACAGGCCTTACAGCCAACACAGGACTTTGCATCCACATAGACGATGCCGTCTTTTTCACGACGACGCATGGCGCCGGTGGGACAGGCATCAATACACCAGGCCTTTTCACAATGAAAACAGGAGAGGTACACGAAATTGATTTTGGGGGTGGGCTCACTAGCAGACTCCACTTTGAGCATGCGGCAGTAAAACGCATCCGGGCCTGGATGATTTTTTGATTTACAATGTACTTCGCATGCGCGACAGCCTATACAGTCGGCCACATCCTGAACAATAAGATATTTACTCATTTCAACTCTCCTTAGGGTTAAACGGGGGTAACGGTGACAAAACTTTCAGCAAGGTTCAGGCCTCCTCCGGCCTTGTCCCACTCCCTGAGTTTCCCCTTCATAAAGAGTTGATCAGCCAAGCCCTGTTTATAGGCCCGCTTTTTGGCTGGTACGCGAGTACCAAATCCGTGGAGCATGAAGACTGCCTCGGGGTGGATAAGGTCGGTCACTTTGGCAACAATGGTGCCCTGTTCATTGCCGTTGGTCACCATAACTCGTGCCCCATCCTTTATCCCCAATTTTTTTGCAGCCCGGGTGTTAATCCAAAGTTTATTTTCCCGTAACAAGTCGTTCAGCAGCGGATTATTCTGATGATGGCCGTGGGCTTGGTAGCCGTTACGTCCGAAAAGCAGACGAAAACTCCCTTCGGGTGGTGCTTCGGGAGCCTCGTAGGGAACTAACGAGGGGACCCCCATGGCTTCCCACTTTTCGTTGATGATTTCAATCTTCCCTGAGTCGGTTCCGAATTTCAGGTTGTCCCGGTCATACCAGATCGCCTCGTCACAGAGCTTGACAAAGCCTTTCTCGTCAAAATCAGAAACGCTCAGGCCGGTGTCCTGAAGCTGGTAGGTCCAGATATCTTCAATAGAGTTAAAAGGAAAATATTCCCCTTTGCCCATGCGACGGGCGATTTCAAGATAAATTTCCCATCCTGCTTTGGTGTTATTCAATGGCGCGATGCACTGCTCACGTCGACCAAAACCAGGTTTCAAGCCTTTTTCAGTTCGAAGGATGGATGCACGCTCAAGAAAGGTGTTTTCCGGGAGAATGACATCTGCAAACCAGGCGGTATCACTGAAGTTGATGTCAACGGAAACGATCAGCTCAAGTTTGTTTAAGATGCGCATCTGCTCATCGGTGTCGGGAAGAGCGATAAAGGGGTCGTGGCGATGGACAAAGTAGGCTTTAAGCGGATAGGGTTCTCCTTTTTCTAAAGCCTCGTAAGCGGTTTGGAGCATTCCGGCACCAGCATCCCAC
The DNA here is from genome assembly GCF_016919065.1 of Desulfobulbus rhabdoformis. Classification (GTDB taxonomy): domain Bacteria; phylum Desulfobacterota; class Desulfobulbia; order Desulfobulbales; family Desulfobulbaceae; genus Desulfobulbus; species Desulfobulbus rhabdoformis. Next base: position 21,017 of record NZ_JAFFQA010000020.1, read on the forward strand.
TGGGGATAACGAGTCCCGCAGCCATCGGCGCGCTCCTCATCAACACCGGGAACCAGAGCTCCCAGGCTTTTTAAACCGGAACGTCCGGCGTCTTTCGGGGTTTTGGGGTAAAACAGGCCTCCTGGCTGCTCAATGGAGCCCATGAGTGCGTTGATAATATGAATCATGCGCGAGGCATAATAGGAGTCGCGATAGCGAGCCAGCATCCAGCCCGGATGAATAATAACCTTGGGGCGATCCTGATTGAGTTCCCGGCAAAACTCCTCTATTTCCTCTGCGGAGATGCCGGTTTCTTCGGCTGTCCACTGGGGGGTGTATGGTTCGATAAAGGAACGGAACTCCTTCAGGCCATTAACGTACTTGTCGACAAAATCTTTGTCATAGTAACGTTTCTTGATAATAACATGGGCAATGCCCAGCAACAGGGCATAATCGGAACCTGGCTTGTTTTGCCAATACCTGGTCGCTTTACCGGCGGTCACAGAAGCCCGGGGGTCAATATAGGTGACATGGCACCCATTCTTCACCGCTTTGAGAAAACTTTTGACCTCTTTGATTTTAAGTGCCTCGGTAATGTTACGCCCAAAAAGCACGATATGTTTGGCATTGGCATAATCGTAGGCAAATCCCTTTCGGCCCATGCCATAAACCGATTTGGAAGCATGGTGGACATTACGCCCGCAGGTGCAGTCATGATTGATATAGTTGGGTGAGCCCAGGGCTTTGACAAAGGCCTTACGCAGATCGGCAAAAGGGCCGCCGCGGTCGGAGAACATGATTGAACGGGCGCCATGCTCATTGATGACGGCACCGAGTTTATCTGTGATGTATGCAAAGGCTTCTTCCCAGCTCACCTCGCGCCACTTCCCTTCTCCACGTTCACCTTCGCGGATCAGAGGAGATTGAGGTCGTTGCTTATCATCACGCTGTGCAAAGGCGGCAGCCCCTTTGGCACAGAGGCTGCGGCCCATTCCAGAGTCATTTGCATTGCCTTCGATCCATACAGGTTGCCCATCTTCCACCTGCACGGTAACCGGACAACGAACGGCGCACATACCGCAGATACTATACTTAGTCTCACTCATATTTTCTCACCCACTCGTTTTAGCCCTCACCGACCCGTTCTGCATCGGCGCCATCATCAATAAAAATATCTGATACAACAACTCAGCGTGAATTTGCCACATTCTGTCTCGCGTTTGGAAAATGACCAAGCCTACACAACTTGGGCGCGACGTAATTAGCTTGAACTGTTATTGAGTAATTAATCCTGCTAGTTATCAGAATTATCGTTCAACGACCACACGCCTATGTATCAATAATTTTGATCATTTAAAATGAAATTTCAAAGAAATGCTTAAAAACACTGAGATTATCTACAAAAGATCCTTATAAATTAAAAATCTATTTTGCCGACGCTAACGATCAATTTTCCTGATATATAATTTTGCACATTTTGCATTTCCGTAAATAAAAGAAGACAAAGCAAAAGCGACAGCATACATGTAAATGTCGGAAATTCAACATCCTGCTCACATTCTGATTCTTGCATTACCACCCTGAATTTTTAAAGCATGTCCCACGGTGAGCAAGAGTACTCTGTCCTTTATCCCCTCGCCTCTTAGTCATTCATGACCTCCATTGTTATGAAGCTTTAATTCTATTAGGACCCTCTAATATAAGTATTGACTTTCTCGAAAAACCCGATACATTCGCTCGAGTGTTAGCCATGACTAAAACACAACAACCCATCTAACAATTATGTGTGAAATACAAAGTCAAGAACCAGTTAGGCGGTGTCCCTTGGACTCTTTCCCCCTTTGCCTGGCGGATGAAGGAGAATCTGTACGCATCATCACAGCCCGGAGCGGCAAAAAACTGCATGAACGCCTTGGCAGTATGGGGTTGCAGATCAATGATACCGTTACGGTGATAAAAAAGCAGCCAGGTGGCGGAATAATTATCGAAAAATCAGGCAGCCGTTACGCACTGGGGGGCGGCATGTCGTTCAAAATTTATGTTAGGAGATGTGATTGAAATGGAGCAGACACTCGCAGATATAGCTGTTGGCCAAAAAGCCAAGATTATCGGCTTTGAAAAAGGAAGCCAACAATACAGACAAAAACTCTTAGCCATGGGGCTCATCAAAGGGACGGAATTCGAGGTTGCTCGTGTAGCGCCCTTGGGAGATCCTGTCGAAATCGTCGTTCGCGATTACAGCCTCAGCCTGCGCAAAGAAGAAGCCAAAGCCCTTGTTGTTGGGAGGGTGCAGAAATGAAGCGCATTACCCTAGGAGTGGTGGGCAATCCCAACTGCGGGAAAACCACTCTTTTTAATAGTCTCACAGGCGCGAAACAACGGGTGGGGAACTGGCCCGGTGTGACAGTCGATCGAAAATCAGGCAGCTTTCGTCACGACAACACCCAAGTCGAAGTCATTGATACCCCGGGCATCTATACGCTTTCAACCTCTTCACTTGATGAAAAGGTGACGCGCGATTTTCTGCTCACCTCCAAGGCCGATGTTATCGTAAATATTGTCGACGCCTCAAATATTGAACGGAATCTCTACCTGACCAGTCAGCTCCTAGAAATGCATCTCCCCGTTGTCGTTGCGCTGAACATGATGGATATGGCCAAGGAAAAGCAGTTGGTCATCGATACCCAGGGACTGGCTAAACGGTTAGGGTGTCCGGTTATTCCCATGGTGGCCTCAAAAAACATAGGGATAAAAGAGCTAAAAGCCGTTGCTGTTGAAAGTGCAATCACCCCCACCTGGATTTCCAGGCCACAGTGCTGTATCCGCCAACGGTCCAGGAGGCTATAAGCGCACTTGCTCCAGAGTTTACAGAAAGCTGCGTTGTACACTCGATTGATCCGCACTGGTTTGCCCTTAAATTGCTTGAAGGTGATCAGACCCCAGTGGACAGGGTACAACTCTCAGAGTCCACCAGAGCAAAGGTGCATCAGCTCCAACAAACCATTGAAATCCAGGAAGATGAAGATATTGACATTGTCATCGCCTCGGCACGTTATGGGTTTGTGAGTTGGCTCACCAAAGATCTGATCATGAAGCGTGGGCGCATAACAAGCACGCTTTCCGATCGTATCGATGGACTCGTTCTCAGCCGCTTTTTCGGACTACCGATTTTCCTGCTCGCAATGTACCTGATGTTCATGTTCACCATTAATTTGGGTGGTGCATTTATTGATTTTTTCGATCAATTGGCAGGGACCATTTTTGTTGACGCCCTGGCAGAAATACTTGGAGCCGTACATGCACCTGAATGGTTGATTGCCGTTTTGGCGACAGGAATTGGAGGCGGCATCCAGACCATGGCAACATTTATTCCGCCAATTGGTTTTATGTTTCTCTTCCTCTCTTTTCTCGAAGATTCAGGCTATATGGCCCGAGCGGCCTTTGTCATGGACCGTTTCATGCGCTTTATCGGTCTGCCTGGGAAAGCTTTTGTCCCTATGCTGGTTGGATTTGGCTGTAACGTACCTGCAATCATGGCCACCCGAACCCTGGAAAATGATCGGGACCGAACCCTGACGATCATGATGAACCCCTTCATGTCCTGCGGGGCCCGGCTGCCCGTTTATGCACTCTTTGCTGCAGCCTTCTTCCCCAGCGGAGGCCAGAATCTCGTCTTTCTGCTCTACCTGATCGGTATAGGTTTTGCCGTGCTCACCGGGTTGATATTGAAACACACTCTCCTGAAAGGCGAGGCCACACCCTTTGTCATGGAGATGCCGCCCTACCACCTCCCGTCTTTTCGCTCTATCATTTTGCGGGCATACGATCGTTTGCAGAGCTTTCTCTTTAAAGCGGGCAAGGTACTGATACCCGTGATCATGGTCCTGGCGGTACTCAACTCTCTGGGCACCGATGGTAGTTTTGGCAACGAAGATACTGATAAATCTGCCCTGGCCAGCTTGAGCCAGGTTATTACCCCTGTCCTTCATCCGCTAGGCGTGACAGATGAGAACTGGCCAGCAACAGTTGGTATTTTTACAGGCATCTTTGCCAAAGAGGCGGTTGTCGGCACCCTGGACTCGCTTTACACCAAGCTCGACCGGCAACCCGTTGAGGGCGAAGTGGCCGAGGAAGAAGGTTTTCATTTTTGGGAAGGTATTGGAGGAGCCTTTGCCACCATCCCCGAGAACCTGGCAGGGGTGCTTGACACCTTGACAGACCCTTTGGGAATTTCCATCGGCGACCTGAGCGATACCAACACTGCTGCTGAAGAGCAGGATGTCAATATCAATACCTTTGGTTCAATGGTAACTCTCTTTGGCAGTCAGAGTGCCGCCTTTGCCTATCTGCTCTTTGTTTTATTGTATTTCCCCTGCAGCGCAGCCATTGCCGCTGTTTACCGTGAAACGAACATGGCATGGACAGTATTCGTGGGATTTTGGACAACCTTCCTGGCCTATTTTGCCTCAACACTTTTTTATCAGGCTGTCAACTATGCCGCCGATCCGGGATACGCGATTTTGGTGATTGGCCTTGATTTGAGCGCCCTACTCAGTGTCATTGCTGTGCTCAGGGTGATAAGTAGCCGCAGGCAACGGCAGCAAGTTCAGTTTACCTCGCGGCCGTTGCCTGCCAACCTTGCAGCAAAGAAATAGGAGAGGATATGGATCTTATTACATTAAAACAATATCTCCGTGCACGCAAAGTCACTCCTATTCAAGATGCGGCCCATCATTTCAGGGTCGACATCGATGCCATTCGCCCTCTGTTTGATGTCTGGCTGCATAAAGGAAAGATTCGAAAACGATTGGATACCGGAGGTGCATGCAAGGGGTGCTGCAAATGTGATCCTGCTACGGTTGAAGTCTATGAGTGGGTAGATTGAGCAAAACACCTTGCTAGAAATTTTCCGTCAAGACAAAAGTGTACTACATTGTCGCAGATTCGTCTTTTTTGTCAGGATGTCGGCATTGCAAAAGTAAATTTTTCATATTATCTAGGCGAGTTAACAGTGTTACAAATTCCCAATAAGTATTACAAAAGGAGAAAACAATCATGAACAAACGGTTTAACAGAACTCTGGCTCTTGCAGCAGCATCTACCTGGCTGCTGGTCCAGAGTGGCCCTGCGCTTGCCGGAGGCCCATCCACCCAAAGCGAAATCGATGAGCTGAAAGCGCAGGTGCTGATGCTGATGGAACAAAATCAACAACTCAATGCACGGCTTTCGGAGATGGAGCTCAATACTCCACACGCAACCACGACAAAAGCAGCCATTGAAGAAGAAGTTTCCCGACAGATGCAAGCCAAAAAACCTGGTCAATCCATCAATGATTATGTCAGCCTCAGCGGGTCAATTGAGGGAGATTACAAACTCTCACAGGGGCCGGATGGAGCCAATACCAGCGAATTTGTTCTAGACACGGTTGAGCTCATTTTAGAAGCGCAAATAACTGAGTGGGCCAGCGGGACCATTGTTATTGATTACGAAGGTGATGATGACGAGGAAGGTTTTTACCTGGATGAGGCGAATATAACCTTAGGGAAAACTGCTGATTTTCCCTTTTACCTCACTGCGGGTAAGCTGTACGTCCCCTTTGGCTATTTTGCCACCAATATGATCCAGGATCCGTTGACCCAACAACTTGGTGAAATTAATCCCAAAGGTGCAATTCTTGGGTACGAGGCCAATGGACTGACCGCAACAGTGTTCAGCTACAATGGTATTGACGAGGGAGATGCGGATAACGATACCATTAATGGATACGGAGCCTCACTCAGCTATGCAAACGAGCAAGAGAACATGGGATACAATGGTGGTATTGCCTATGTGAGCAATCTCGGGGATGCTGCGGAAATATCAGAATTTGTCGATGAAAACATTGCCAATGAGGCCCCGGCAATAGCACTCAACCTGGGTGCGCATTATGACGCATTCTCTGTTATTGGCGAATATATTGCAGCTCTCGACAGTTTTAATGCGGGTGTACTTGGCACCAACGATACCCCGGAGCCGAAAGCGTTGAATGTCGAAGTGGCCTACACCACTTCACTTATGGACAACGAAACCGTATTTGCGCTCGGATTCCAGACCACCTGGGAGGCGTATAACACAGAACTTCCGGAAAAACGATACATTGGTTCAGCTGCAATGAATGTATTTGAAGGAACAACCGTTGCCCTTGAATACTTTATTGACGAGTATTATCAGGCCCAGGGATCAGAAGACGATGGTTATGGTTTTACCACCCGGTTGACCTATGAATTCTAACTGATACAACAAATCCTGTATGTAATCGCTTTCTACAAAATCCGAGGAGCTCCAGGAAAAGACCTGAATCCGTGAGCATTCATCTGTGCGTCAGTTTCGTTGTTTGTGACGTACCGATTAAAGTACACTTTATCGGTATGTTGCAGGCAATGAAAGTGGCGTGCTGATGGATGTCCCAAGGGGCGGCGGGTGAAGTTGAACAACAAATGAATTAATTTAAAAATCCTTGTCCCATTAATTGGATATGCTTTTCAGTGACCACCCGCCGTCACGGATTCAGGGAAGAGTAATTCTGGAGCTCCCCGGTAGATGCCATAGTTGGTATCTTGAGAGTGGCCCCAAAAAAGAACAAGCCGAAACCTGATTGTTCCGACCTGCTCACACAATCAACGACATTGAAGCGTATTTTCAGTGATTTGCATCACTGGATTTATCATCATCTTTTGCCTCGATGGGTAAGGTAATGATAAAGGTGGCCCCCTCTCCAAGGGTACTTTCGACCTTCAAGGTCCCTCCATGTTTTTTACTGACCACATCATGCGCAATAGCCAACCCCTGACCGGTTCCCTTGCCCACTGTTTTGGTGGTAAAGAATGGATCAAAAACACGGCTGAGAATGTCTTCGGGGATGCCGACTCCGGTATCCCGAATAGAAATCTGCACATCCTCTCCCAGGGAGGTGGTGGATATTGCGATAAGCCCCTTCTCTGCACCTCCGCCTTCCTTAATCTTCGCTTCAATGGCATGGACGGCATTAACCAAAATATTAAGCAACACCTGTCCCAGCTCATCGGCCAGTGAAGAGACAAGGGGTAAATCCGGATCCAGGTCAGTCTGCACATCGGCTACATACTTCCACTCGTTGGAGGTGACAATGACCGTGGTTTCGATAAGCTTATTGATATCGTTCTTGGCCTTTTCCTTACTGCTGGGATGACTGAACTCCTTCATTGCCATGACAATGGAGGCTATACGTTTAACCCCCTCTTTACTCTGCTTTATGGCTGCCGGTGTTTCTTCTTCCAGATATTCCCAATCGACCTCGGTCATCAGCCCATTGACCATGGATTTGCTCAGTGAAATCGTATCCCCTTCCGTGCGCTCCACCTGGCGGTTAAGCATATGAATGATTCGCTGCATGCCCTCAAATGATTCACCGAGAAAATCTATATTAGAACCGATAAACTGGGTTGGCGTATTAATTTCATGAGCAATTCCGGCAGCAAGCTGGCCAACGGATTCCAATTTATTGGCATGAATCAGCTGTGACTGAGTAACTTGCAATTCCTTCAGTGCCTGTTTCAAGGCCTCGCCCTGCTGGCGCAGATGTTCCGTTTTTCGTTGGACAATACGCTCGAGTGAAAGATTTTGCGTCAGCAATTCCATGGTGGACCCGCCTCCGGCATACTGCTGTTCAACGGTATCCATCAAGACCTGGATCGTCTTGGCTTGAGCCATGAGTTTGGCGTGTAACGTTGCCAGATAATCTTCCTGCCTATTCATGCTTAGCCTCCCAAGGCTACGCCGGTAAAGGTCTGATTGACATGGAGTGAGTTATACTGCTCGCCATAGGTACTAAAACCAAAAACATGATTTTCTGCCATGAGCGAACCAATGGCCTTGTCAATATGGCGTTCCTCCATTTCCAATCGCCGCAATATGCAGTCACAGCCAAAAATAATTACAGGCTCTCCAATCTCCTCCCGCACATTTCGCAAGCATTGTTCAAGTGCTTCTTCAGCGGCTGTTCCCTCGCCAATGGTTAACACCAGCCCCTTGTCGATTGCACAGTAAAACTTGAGACTTCCATCTTCTTCCACCCCGGCAATCCCGCGAACGAAGTAGTCGTTACCAATACGCAACATCAGAGGGTAACGGGAAAAAACTGAAGCATTCAGGGCATCGACTTCAACCCCTACACAATCGGCATAGGCCTTTACCGCGGCTTCACCATTGATCTCCTGAACAAGCCGCCTTTCAGGAATAGCTTCCGTAATAACCAACCTTTTTTCAGTGGATTGGAAATGCTGGTGTTTAAACACTGTAAACGGCAGTGAAGTCATGCACAGTGTAAAAACCGCACAGTCCTGCAACAACTGACCATCGTAATACACGTAGGTGTTTTGAAAGCGGAGTTTGTCGCCAGCAGACCCACCAACAATGGGTACATCGCCAAGGGCACGATAGAGACTGGCGCTGACGGCTTCTTCCCGAGCTGACAACCCATCAACCAATAATAGACCAAATGCTTGTTGTTTCGAATACTGTAAGCGGTCATGAACGTCAGCGGCGATGACCTCAATTTGATCTGCCAGGTTATCCAGCGGATGGATCAGGTAAGGCACTGCCTTGAAATGATGGCTGTGCAGCCGCATGGCGCTGATCCCGTCTTTTTGAAACCCGTTCAGGGTAAGCTGACCTGCTGAAGAACAACCGATCACGGGTCCGGGGAGTTTTGAGAGTGTTTGGCATAATTCATTGTGATCGTAACTATCGGCAAAAAAGACCTGGGTCAGTTGCGGTGATTCCGTCATCCTGCCTGCTCCGATATCACATTGATTAAACAGTTCCTCCAGAGCCTGGGTTGGATCAGTGGCAGAGGAAGTCCCCTGACAAATGGTAACGCGAGAAGATTGAGACGTTTTGACGGGCATAATGTTCGTCACCTCTGTAGGCGTCCCCCATGAGGGTATGGGCAAGGGTGGTAAAAACGTTCTGCCGATAAGAGTGCAGCGCCTGTAATTCGAGCGAAGAGGAAGTGGGTTGACCAGCAAACGCTTACCGTGCTTTGCTAACAGGGTATCGCATTGATAGGAGAAAGTGAATGCGATTTGGCAGAAAAAAGGCCTCCAAGGAAGAATTTTACCTATGGAGGCCTTACGTAATAAGTGATTATGACACGGTTTTCAGCTCTTACCGAGCGTTAAGCAAAAGCATTCAGACAGTGCTCTGTTACACTTGGATAGCTTGGTTAAGAGGCTGTTGATGACGGAACATGGCGAACACCATTTTAACGATTATCGGCCCCTGCTTTTTGATGTCCACCATCTCAGGATTCATGACCCAGTTGGCGATAAGACCGTGAATCATGGAAAAGATGGTCACTGTTCCCAACTTTACATCAAAATCCTGGGGTATCTGTCCTCGCTTAATGGCATTGTTGAATACAATCTGTAACCCTTGGTAGCGCTCATGACGACATTGCTGATGTCGGTGGCGGATGGCTTCGGTATCCTTACTGCGATCACCCTCATCGAAAAGTATCCGAAAGAGCTGCTGCTGCAGCGTGTCGTCGACCATCCCAGCGAAAAACGATAGGTATAACTCTTCCATTTTTCCAAGGGGATCGGGTTCGTCAACGTTCTCACTGGCCTTGGTCAGTGGGGTATAAAATTCCAGGACCTGTTCCCAGAGCGAATTGAGTAGATCCGCCTTGTTGGCAAAATGCCAGTAAATGGCTCCCCTGGTAACGCCGGCCTCTTTGGCGATCTCGGTTAGGGAAGCATGGGCCACCCCTTTGCTGGCTATCACCCGTACAGCAGCTTCCATAATTGCTTTGCGGGTTTCCATGGCCTCTTCTTTGGTTCTCCGTGCCATTCTCCCTCCCTCACAAAACGTTAGCGTTGGTCTTCAGCTCTTGAGTACGCTCCTGCCAGCCTCCTCCAAGAACCTTGTAGAGGTTTATGCGATTGAGCATCTGGGCAAGCTGAAGTGATAAAAAGTTCTGGCGTGCGGTATAGAGTGAGCGTTGGGCATCAAGCAGGGTTAAAAAATTATCGAGTCCCTGTTCATAGCGCTCCTTGGCCAGCGTATAATACTTCTCATTGGCGGCCAGGTTTGCCTTCTGGGCGACTAACTGTCGATCATAGGTCTCTCCGGCAACCAGAGCATCAGCGACCTCGCGAAATGCACTTTGAATGGCGAGTTCATAGTTGGCAACGGATATATCCTTACTGATTTTGGCTAAATCCAATTCCGCCCGTAAACGACCAGCAGTAAAAATGGGCAGGCTGATACTGGGGGTAAACAGCCATGCTCCTGAGCCGGAATCAAAGAGGTCTGAAAGATCTCCGCTCATCTTGCCGGCAGAGGCGGTAAGACTGATGCTCGGAAAAAAGGCTGCCCGAGCCGCACCAATCTTGGCATTGGCCCCTTTGAGCGTGTGCTCTGCGGCCTGGATGTCAGGTCGCTGGAGCAAAACAGCTGAGGAAAGATGTGCTGGCGCTCTGGAAGGTGCAACCTGGGCCGTAAGCCCATGTTCTGACTCATCAAGCGCAGGTAAAGGACTGCCTGTAAGCAACATCAGGCTATTCACATCCTGAGCGACCTGGCGTTGATACATGGCAGAGTTGGCCCGGGCCGATTCAAGACTGGTTCTGGCCTGAGCCAGATCGAGCTGAGTAGCCATGCCCTCTTCGGATCGCTGCAGAATGAGTTGATACGACTCCTCTTCTGTCCGCATGGTGTCTTCGGTTATGGCCAGCAGCTCTTTATCTGCAAGCCAGGTTAAATAGGCGCCGGCAACCTCTGAGACCAGACTGATCTGGGCTGAGCGATGGGTCTCTTCCAGGGCCAGATAATTTTCCAGGGCCTGATCCTTGAGACTGCGAACCCGCCCAAAAAAATCAAGTTCGTAGGAAGACACCCCAACGGTTGCGTTATAATACTCCAGAGTTACATGGTTGCCGCCACTGTAGGTGCGTTGCTTGGTCCCTGAACCACTACCGCTTATACTGGGAAAAAGCTCAGAACGCTGAATTCTGTACTGGGCCTGATAACTGGCTACGTTTAATGCAGAAACCCTGAGATCCCTGTTGTTGACGAGTGCAGTTTTTATAATGGCCTGCAGCTGGGAATCGACAAAGAAATCCCGCCAACCGATTTCAGCACCGACTTCGGGCAGGCCTTTTACCCCACCGCTTGCCTGCCCAACGACTCCCGGTAAAGTATTAGCCACGGGTAAGGTCGGCTGAGTGTACTGGGGGGCCAGGGCACAGCCTCCCAACAGTGCCAACAATGCTGCGGAGACGACATATTTTGATGTTGAAAGAACCATCTCACACCTCCGAGGGAGAGCTAGTGTCTTCAATCTGCGCTCTTTCTGTTTTGAAAAGGCGGAGAACAAGAACAAAGAACAAAGGTATAAACACAATCGCCAGCACTGTGGCGGAAAACATACCTCCCAGCACACCGGTGCCAATGGCGTGGCGACTGTTTGCGCCAGCACCTGTACTGATTGCCAGGGGAAGTACACCAAGCATAAATGCCATGGAGGTCATGATAATAGGCCGCAGACGTAACCGACAAGCCTTGATGGTTGCATCCACAAGTTCTGCCCCCTTGTCATAACGTTGTTTGGCAAACTCGACAATAAGGATGGCGTTTTTAGCTGAGAGCCCAATAGTTGTGAGCAATCCGACCTGGAAATAAACATCGTTTTCCATGCCCCTGAAATAGGCTGCGGCAAGGGCGCCGAGAACGCCAAGCGGGACAGCAAGAATGACTGAAAATGGTACCGACCAGCTCTCATACAAGGCTGCAAGGCAAAGGAAGACCACAAGAATTGATATCGCATAAAGTGCAGGTGCTTGAGCACCGGCCTGTTGTTCCTGAAATGAGGCACCGGTCCATTCATAGCCCACACCGGCAGGCAATTTTCCGACCAACTCTCCGACAATCCGCATGGCGTCACCACTGGATTTTCCGGGAGCAGCCTCACCCACGATTTCAACGGCGGAGTTACCGTTATACCGTTCCAAGCGTGGTGAACCAATGCTCCAGTGCCCAGAGCTGAATGTAGTAAAGGGGACCATTCCCCCGCTGCTGTTACGCACATACCAGAGTTTCAAATCCTCAGGCTGCATACGATACGGTGCATCGGCCTGAACATAGACCTTCTTCACACGTCCCCTGTGCACAAAATCGTTTACATAGTTGGACCCCCAGGCAGTCGATAGGGTGGTGTTGATATCACTGACAGATACCCCTAAAGCCATGGCCTTTTCGAAATCAATATCAACGTTATACTGGGGGGTATCCTCCATGCCATTGGGGCGTACCCGTACAAGATTGGGGTTTTGTGCTGCCATCCCAAGAAACATGTTTCTTGCCTGGATCAGTTTCTCGTGTCCCAATCCTCCTCGATCCTGCAGGTAAAAGTCAAACCCGGAAGATGTACCAAGCGAAGGAATCGAAGGGAGGTTAAAGGGATAGACCATCGCATCTTTAATCCCTGAAAAAGCCCCAAAGGCTCTGTGAATCACGTCAAAAACGGATTGCCCTTCTCCCTTGCGTTCACTCCAATCGTGTAGCTGGGCAAAGACCATTCCCATATTCTGTCCTGTACCCGCGAAACTGAAACCGGCAACGGTAAAGGCGGATTTGACGTTTTCTTTATCCTCAACCAAATAATAATCCCGAACCCGGTTCAGCACGGTCTGGGTTCGTTCCAGGGTTGCTCCTGTTGGGAGTTGCACCATGGTCAGAAAGACACCTTGATCCTCGGATGGTAAAAAGGAGGTGGGAAGCTTGGTAAAAAGAAATCCCATGCAGCCGATCAGCAAGAGATAAATGACGCCAAAACGCCCAGCGCGCTTGAGGACATAGCCAACGGTTGACTTATAGGTATCGGCACTGCGTTCAAAATTACGATTAAACCAGCCAAAAAAACCTTTTTTCTGTGCATGCTGCTCTTTGCTCACCGGTTTGAGAATAGTTGCACAGAGCGCTGGAGTAAGAATCAGGGCGACCAGCACGGAAAGTACCATGGCCGAGACAATGGTCAGCGAAAACTGACGATAAATGGCACCGGTGGAACCACCAAAAAAAGCCATGGGCACAAAAACTGCCGAAAGCACCAGGGCAATACCTATAAGAGCGCCGGTAATCTGGTCCATGGACCTACGCGTGGCCTCAAGGGGGGACAACCCGTGACTGGCCATAATACGTTCTACGTTTTCAACCACAACAATGGCATCATCAACCAAGAGCCCAATGGCCAGAACCAAGCCGAACATCGTCAGCGTGTTGATGGAAAAGCCAAATGCGGACATAACGCCAAAGGTTCCTAAAAGTACGACAGGAACAGCAATGGTCGGGATGAGGGTTGCCCGAAAATTCTGCAAAAAGAGAAACATTACCAAGAAGACCAGAATAACGGCCTCTACAAGGGTATGGGCGACTTCCTCAATGGATAAACGAATAAAGGTTGTCGTGTCGTAGGGATAGACAATGGAGACACCGGCAGGAAAATAGGGCTTGAGTTCTTGGAGCTTCGCCCGAACCGCATCTGCAGTATCCAGAGCGTTTGCCCCGGTCGCCAGCATGATCGCCATACCAGCCGCGGGTTTTCCGTTAAAGGTGGTCTGCGTATCGTAGCTCTCCCCACCGATTTCAACACGGGCCACGTCTTTCAGGCGGGTCTGGGATCCATCGCTGTTCACCCGGAGGAGAATATTGGTAAATTCTTCCGGTGTTTTCATTTTGGTTTGGGCCATCATACTCGCTGTCACCAACTGCCCGGAAACAGAGGGAACACCACCGAGGTCGCCAACCGTGACCTGGTTGTTCTGTGCTTGGATCGCTGCGCTTACATCTGAAGGTGTCAGCTGATAGGCATTGAGTTTGTGGGGATCAAGCCAAATGCGCATGGCGTATTGGCTCCCAAAAATCTGTATTGATCCAACCCCAGGAGTACGGCTCAAAGGATCCCGTAGAGTGGAAACCATGAAATCCGAGAGATCGTTTTTTCCCATGGTTCCATCTTCGGAGATCAACCCCACGATCATGAGGAAGGTGGAGTTTGATTTTGTTACCTGTACCCCTTCCTGCTGTACTTCCTGGGGGAGAAGGCTGGTCGCCTGCTGCAGTTTATTTTGTACCTGCACCTGAGCAATATCGGGATCGGTACCGGCTTCAAAAGTGAGTGTCACGGTCACGGTTCCTGAAGAGGAACTTTGCGAGTTCATATAGAGCAGATGATCAAGTCCGTTCATGTTCTGCTCAATGATTTGGGTGACACTATCCTCAATGGTCTGGGCAGAGGCGCCAGGATACTTTCCTGAAATCTGTACCGATGGTGGCGCAATTTCAGGATACTGGGCTATGGGCAGACGAAGGATTGACAATGCCCCAGCCAACATAATGACAATGGCAATAACCCATGCAAAGATGGGCCTATCTATAAAAAATCGAGCCATGGCTTACTCCGTATGTGTGCCTGTTTGAACTGGCCCGGTTTGCACGATGGAGGGTTTCATTTCCTCCTGTACGGGTTTAACCGGCATACCAACACGAACTTTTTGCAAACCGGAGACAATAATCTGCTCACCTGCTTGCAATCCCTTTGTGACCAGAACGCGTTTGCCGATGTTTTGATCGGTTTCGATAATTTTAGTGGCAACCATGGAATTTTTATCGACAACCATGACAGTCGCTTCGCTTTTTGCATTCCGCTGGATACTGACGGCGGGAACCAACAATGCATCCGGTTTCAACCCTTTATCAATACGCGCGCGAACAAACATTCCTGGCAGCAGTTCTTGCTGTGGATTGGCAACAAGAGCACGCAGGGTTACGGTTCCAGTGGTTTGATTGACAGTGACATCGGAAAATTCCAGGTTTCCCGTTTCACCGTATTCTGTTCCATCATCAAGAATAACAGTGACAGCGGAATGCGGTTGTTCTCCACCTTCGGCCAGTCCTGCCGCTACTTCTCTTTTCAGGCGGATTAATTCGGTGCTGGATTGGTTCACATCAACATACATGGGATCGAGTTGCTGAATTGTTGCCAATGCCGAGCCCTGTTGGGCAGTCACTAGTGCACCTTCAGTCACCTGGGATTTACCAATACGACCGCTAATAGGTGCCGTCACCTTGGTATAGTTCAGGTTGATTTTGGCTGCGTCTAAAGCAGCTTTTGCGGCAGCAACATCGGCGACCGACTGCTTCCATGTGGCCTCCATCTCTATTTGCTCCTGTTCACTGACCGCCTTGGTTCGTACCAAAACCCGGTAGCGATCGGCTTTGATTTTATCGGAGCGCTCTTTCGCCTTTGCTTTTGCAAGAGCCGCCTTGGCGCTATCGTACGCTGCCTGATAGGTTGCCGGATCAATCTGATACAAGAGCTGTCCGGCTTCCACCACAGATCCTTCGGTGAATAGTCGTTTTTGTATAATACCGCTTACCTGTGGCCGAACTTCGGCAATGCGAAATGCGGCCGTTCGCCCTGGCAGTTCAACTGAGAGCTCGACAGGTTCTTTTTTCAGGGTCACAACTCCGACTTCCTGAGGAGGCTGTTCCAACTGTTTCGACTCATCCCCTTTTTCACAACTACTGAGGAGAAGCCCAAAAGCAAGAGCAACCACCCAAATCATTGTATGTTTCTGTATCTTTTCCATTGAGTTCCTTCTAACTCCATATTTGCTATCTTTTTAAGCGAGTGGACAATGTAAGCAAATTTCAAACAGCGGCCTTTATACATACATTTACGAATGTATGCAAACAGATTTTATGCATAGAGTAAAATATTGCAAGAATAATTTTCATTCCCCCTGAAAAAGGGAATGAAATCTTAATAATGAGCAAAACAGAACCTTTCTTCATGGGAATGTGGTCCAATTTCGCATGCGAAAAAGAACCAAATATTGTGAAGAAATGAAAAAGCCCAGGGGGGTACCCCGGGCTTTAGTGTGTCTTAAACAATTAGATATCTTAATCGATGTCAGGTGCGGGCAAAACTCCGATGAGAAAATCTAGTGCATTATTCGGAGGCTGGAACAATAAGCAATTATTCAAGAGTTCTTTTAGGATGAACTCGGAGACGATTGGCTCTTATTCAACTGTTACACTCTTAGCGAGATTCCGAGGCTGGTCAACATCACACCCTCGACGATTGGCGATTTCATACGCAAGCAGTTGGGAGGGAATCGTGTAGAGTATTGGCATGAGGTCTTCACGAACGTGAGGTAGGTAGACAACATCTTCCGTCAAGCTTGCCAGGTGTTCATCGCCCTCTGTTCCGATTAAAACCAAACGGCCCTGTCGAGCTTTAATTTCTTCAACATTGGAAATGGTTTTCTGGTACACCGTGTCTTTGGGCACCAAGGCGACAATAGGCATTTCCTGATCAATTAGCGCTATGGGGCCATGCTTCAACTCACCTGCGGCATACCCTTCTGCATGAATATAAGAAATCTCCTTGAGTTTGAGGGCCCCCTCCAGGGCAATGGGAAAATTCAAACCGCGGCCGACAAAGAGAAAATCCTTGGCTGCATAGTACCGCTCTACCAGTTCCTGCACATCCTTCTGCATGCGTGGGAGATCACTCTCAATGAGATTGGCCACATCGATCAGAGCGTTGCCCAATTTTTTCTGCGTTACCGGGTCGATGACGCCACGGACTTGGCCTAAATACAGAGTCAGCAGGAAGAGCGCTGCCAACTGACAGGTAAAGGCCTTTGTTGAAGCCACGCCGATTTCTGGGCCTGCGTGGGTATAAATAACGCCATCTGCCTCGCGGGTCATTGTGGAACCAACTACGTTACAAACGGTGATGACTTTGGACCCCAGTTCAGCTGCCCGACGAATACCGGCGAGAGTGTCAGCGGTTTCGCCGGATTGAGAAATAGCAACGGTTAATACACGTTCGTTGACGAGCAACTTCCGATAGCGAAACTCTGATGCAATATCCACCTCAACAGGAATACCGGCATATTTTTCGATCCAATATTTGGCTACCAACGCCGCATGCCATGAAGTGCCACAGGCGACAAGCGCAATGCGATCGATGGTGTTAATGGTCGCAGGGTCAAGTCCAATTTCAGGGAGATCCACCACACCAGTATCCGGGACGATTCGGCCGCTGACCGTATTAAGAATCGCCTGGGGTTGTTCGAAAATCTCTTTCAACATGAAATGACGGTAGCCGGCTTTTTCAGCCATTGAGGCATTCCAGTCTATGGTCGTCACTTCTTTTGTCAGTGGTACCCCATCTTCAATTTGAAGGATGGAGTATTCTCCCCTGCGGAGTACCGCCATTTCCTGGTCATCAAGAAAGATAACCTCTCTTGTATAAGGTAGCAGTGCTGGGATATCCGAGGCGATGTAACATGCATCCTCCCCCACTCCCATCACTAGAGGACTTTGATTGCGCGCAGCAACCAACAGTTCAGGCTCCCGAGCCCAGAGGACCCCGATTGCATAGGATCCGTCAACTCGAGAAAGTGCGGTGCGCACGGCAGCAACCAAATCCCCATCTAGGCAGTCTTCGATCAGATGAGCAAGAACCTCGGTATCCGTCTCAGAGACGAAAGTATGGCCTTTGGCAATAAGCTCATTTTTCAAGGCATTGTAATTTTCAATAATCCCATTATGCACAACCACAATCTCACCCTTGCAATCGGTATGGGGATGAGCATTGTTTTCCGTGGGCGCACCGTGGGTGGCCCAGCGAGTGTGACCAAGCCCGGTACCGCTGGCGACACCTATGTGTTCATCAACAACCCCTTCAAGGTTGACCAGTTTGCCTTTTGCTCGATGCCGAACAAGTTCGCCATTATGCTGGTAGACAAGCCCGGCTGAATCGTAACCACGGTATTCAAGACGGCGTAATCCTTCAAGGAGAACCGGCACAACTCTTCTTGGGCCAACGTATCCAACTATTCCACACATAAGTCATTCCTTTGGTAAAGGTCGTATTGAATTTGTTGATATTTTTGCACTATCAACGAGCAGCGCGAAAAATGCAAGAAGTACGACACCTCCTGAGGAGGATTATTTCCAAACAAATCATAGAGATTTTTTGGTTTATCCTGGCCTTTTTGGGTGCATATAAGCAGCATTCACGGTAAAAGAACTCCCCATTTGGCATAATCATACAAAAAAATTTGATTTCGTCGCCAAAAAGGGTACCCTCTTTTTATATTTATACTTTTTTGCCACTGGATGGATTATGGACGAACGACAACGACTCAAAGAACTTTTACTGCAGAAATCCTACAGAGAGGGCACTTTCACCCTCACCTCCGGTAAAACTTCTGACTTTTACGTGGACGGAAAACAAACCACACTTGATGCTGAGGGGAGCTACCTCTGTGGTCGTCTTCTCTACGAACTCATTCAAGAGCATACAGAGCCTATTCTGGGTGTTGGTGGCATGACCTTAGGGGCCGATCCGCTGGTGACGGCTGTATCACTGGTCAGTTACCTGGAAAAATCGCCAATTCCCGCTTTTATTGTCCGCAAGGAAGCCAAAGGGCATGGTACCGGCAACTACATTGAGGGAAAAAGCAATCTTCACCCCGGAGGCCTTGTCGCCCTTGTTGAAGATGTGGTCACCACCGGTGGAACCTTGATCAAAGTAATCGAACGGGTTGAAAATGAAGGCTTCAAAGTCGGCCTGGTGGCAACGATTGTTGATCGCCAGGAAGGTGGAGCTGAAGTGCTTGCAGAGAAGGGATATCCCTTAAAGGCGGTATTTACCCGCGAACAACTCATAGGAAAGGCCAATCAGACGTGAACTGTCGAGAATGTGGTGAACGATTAGAGGTCGAGCGACGGTGCCGCCAGGTGCGGCTCCGTTGCCAAGGCTGTCATAAAGAGTATCAAATCCATGAGGTAGCTGCTGATTTGGATCCGGAGACTGAAGCCCTCCTTGAGCGCTATACCTGCATAATCTATGATTGATCCGAATTTCAATGATTAAGGTTTACGTACGCGAAAACAACATCGCAACAATTGTTTGCCCGAAATGTAGAGCGACCAAACATTTTGATGCAGGAAAATATCGACATCAGCGGCATAAATTTTCTGTGCGTTGCCGCTGTCAGAATGTTTTTACCGTTCAGCTTGATTTTCGTCGGAACTTTCGTAAACAGACCAGTCTCCATGGTACGTATGAGGTACTCAATAAAGGCGCCCATGGAGGGGGAATCATTCACATTACCAATATTTCTCGGGGAGGATTGGGATTTACCGTGTCAGGCCTGCATGATATTCAAAAAGGGCAACTGGTCCAGGTTGAATTTCAGCTCAACGATAAAAAGAAAACAGTGCTGAACAAACAGGCGGTAATCCGTACGGTTGATAAAAACTCTATTGGCTGTGAGTTCTGCTACAACACTGACACGGACAAGGCGCTTGGTTTTTTTCTACAAAACTGATATTTTTTAAACTCTTTTTTTTCACAACTTCTCTTTAGTTACTCTTCCTTCCTCTCTTCTTCATGTTTTGTCTCCCAACTCGTTTGTAGCTCTTTGCCTACAATCAGCCGCAGCTCTTGCTCGACGCGAAGCAGGAGTATATCCAAAGTCGAAGCATCAATTGCACTGATCCCCACTCCATCTTGCAAATGGGAAAATTTTTGCACCTCATCTGCTGGAAGTTGATCAATTTTATTAAACACCTTTAAACAAGGAATGGTGTCGAGTTCCAATTCAGCCAGAAGCTTTTCAACGACATCAACCTGTTGCGGCCAAAGTGGATTGGAAACATCAACTACATGCAACAGCAGATCAGCCTCAAAGAGTTCTTCCAGGGTCGATTCAAAGGCCTTAAGGAGTTCACTGGGCAGATTACGAATAAACCCAACCGTATCCGTGATGATTACTTCCATGTCTTCGGGAAAACGCAATCGCCTGGAGGTCGGGTCCAGCGTGGCAAACAGCAGGTCTTCTGCTTGAATATCGGACTTTGTCAGTGTGTTAAGCAACGTTGACTTTCCGGCATTGGTATACCCGACCAAAGAAATGACAGGTACATCTCGTTTACGACGACGATTGCGCCGATGATACCGTTGCGCTCCCACGGATTTTAGCTCTTTCCCCAGTCGGGCAATTCGGTCGTTAATCCGGCGTTTATCAATTTCCAACCGGGTTTCACCGGGGCCACGAGCGCCGATTCCACCTGTGAGGCGGGAGAGAGCATCGTCACGAGTGGTAAGTTTAGGCAGCATATATTTGAGTTGTGCCATCTCAATTTGAAGCTTGCCCTCACGGGAGCGAGCACGATGGGCAAAAATATCGAGAATGAGCTGCGTCCTGTCAATAACCCGTAGATCAGTATGATTGGTGACCGAGCGTATCTGGGACGGGCTGAGTTCCTGATCAAAAAGAAGCAAATTAGCTCCTAAACGCAAACTCATTAAAACAATCTCAACCAGCTTTCCTCGGCCGAGAATAAAACGAGGATGTATAGATTTTCTGCGTTGTATGACCTGCCCCAACACTTCAACCCCGGCAGAGCGAGCAAGTTCGACCAATTCATCCATGGAGTCTTCCGCCTGCGATCGATTCCCTGTGGTCACCGAAATCAGAATAGCTCGATCCTTCCCCATATCAACTTGACGAGTGGGGCGCTCACGCACAAATTCCTCTTCCAGAGCCTCAATAAGTTCAAGGCAGGAGAGCTGTTGGTGGGCGGGGTGTACAGGTGCAAGACTTGCCCAATCTTTCCCATCTATCTGCTTAGGGATGAGGTGAACAGTGTGCAGAAGGTCAGGCAATCCATCACGCAGCGTCAGAGAAGACATCAGATCAAGGCGTAAACAGGCCAGGTCCATAATGTCTTCTTCATTGATCGGTGTGGATGGACCAAGAACGGTATGAACACAGCGAAGACCACGAAGTCGACCACCCGAGGTTCGAATAGTGGAAAGGGCGGGAATAACTATGCGATCGTAGTCCCCAATAATGACGGATTCTATCTGTCCTGAACGATGAATCAGCAGGCCTATACGGCGGTTGAGTGCTGTTGAGATGGAAGCAAGAGAACGGGCGGTTTCCCTGCCCAATATTTCATCCGGTGTCCCCTTTTTCTGGGCAAGCCGTTCAAGGTCCTTGAGTTGCTTGGGTTTGAGCCCGCCGGTGTTGCCAGTAACAGTTGCGATGAGAAACACTCCTCTATATAAACAAAATAAACAAAGCTTCGTCTGGTTGCAGCGCTCCCCTGCCCCCCAGTATTATTCGGTTAACAGAAAAAAACTAACAGGGGGCACTTCCAGGAGTCCTTGGGAAAGCTATAACATCGCGAATATTCTGCATGCCGGTGACAAACTGAACTAAACGCTCAAAGCCAAGTCCAAAACCGGCGTGGGGCACAGAGCCATAGCGACGCAGATCAAGATACCAGCCATACTCCTCCAAATTAAGCCCAGAGGCTTGCATACGTCCAGCCAACACATCGTAACGTTCTTCACGCTGTGAACCACCGACCAGTTCACCAATACCTGCAACCAGGATATCCATAGCGGCAACCGTGTTGCCGCCATCATCGAGCCGCATATAAAATGGCTTGATTTCAGATGGATAGTTTGTAACGATGACTGGTGCCTTGGCAACCTGCTCACAAAGAAAGCGTTCGTGTTCGGCCTGCAGGTCGCTTCCCCAATGGAGTGGGTATTCAAAAGACTGGCCGGACTGTAACAGGGTGTCCACCGCCTCTGTGTAGGTCATAGGAACAAAGGGTTGGTCCCGTACCTGTGTGAGTCGATCAATGAGTCCCCGAGAGACATGTTGATCAAATAAGCCAAGATCATCACCACACTCGTCCAATGCCGCGCTGACAAGGAATTTAATCATAGCCTCTGCGACTTGCATATCGCCAGTCAGATCGCAGAAGGCCATCTCAGGTTCCAGCATCCAAAACTCTGCGAGATGACGACTTGTGTTTGAATTCTCAGCGCGGAATGTTGGCCCAAAGGTGTAGACACGCCCGTGTGACTGGGCAAAAATTTCAGCCTGCAGCTGACCGCTGACCGTGAGTCCAGCTCGACGCCCGAAAAAATCTTGCCCAAAAGGATCATTGCCTGAAAAAACAGACGGCTCCAAAGACGTTACCGTGAACATCTCCCCAGCCCCTTCACAATCCGAAGTGGTTATTATGGGAGTATGTACCTGAATAAACCCCTGTTCCTGAAAGAAACGATGTACAGCATGGCTGAGCACACTCCGTACACGAGTCACGGCGCCCAATGCATTGGTTCTTGGTCGCAAATGAGCGATAGAACGAAGAAACTCTAAGCTATGCCGTTTTTTCTGTAACGGATAGGTCGCAGGTTCTGCCCAACCTAAGACCTCGACCTCACTCGCCTGAAGTTCGACTGTCTGTCCTTTGGCAGGAGAAGTGACCAAGATCCCATGCACTCGCAACGAACAGCCTGTAGTGAGTTTTTTGATTGTTGATACGTAATTCTCTATCCCCTCATCCACCACGACTTGCAAGGATTTGAGACAGGAACCATCATTGAGTTCAAGAAAAGAACATGCGCCGGTATCCCGACGCGTACGTAACCACCCCTGGACAACCACCGAAGAGTCAACTGGTTGCTGCGTAAGAATATCGGCTATTTGTTGCCCTAGCAGTTTCATAGCGCCCTCATTCTTTGTTTCGCCCTTTTTTAGAAATGGGCGGTATCCTTATACAGAGAGCAGGTTACCTGTCTCATCTTCCACTAAGCCAACGACAATGATCCCAGCATCATTGGCCGCCTTGACCATAGCCTCACGGTCAAAAAGCAGCGATTGCCCTGCCTCGACCGCCAGAAGCGCTCCCTGAACAGAAGCCAAAGTTTTGATGGTTTGTATACCGGTTGCAGGCAGATCAAAGCGAAAGTCCTGGCCTGGTTTCTTTAATTTAACAACCACGGCTCCGGTTTTTCCCAGTTCACCCCCACGCCGTATTGTAGCGTCGGTTCCCTCTATGGCTTCAACAGCGAGCACGCTTCGATCACGGACCACGATACATTGTCCGATATCAAGCCTGCCAATTTCGCGGGCAATCTTCCAACCGAATTTGATATCTTCCCAATGACTTTCGGTGGGTTTTTTGCGCGTGAGTATTCCCCGAGGAAAAAACAAGTGTTCCAAATAGCAGGTTGAAGGAATCACCTGAATTCCTTCTGCTTCAAGGGCTCCGGCTACAGAGCGGAGGATGGCATCATCCTGGCGGGCATCTATCTTGTTCCACAGGGTTAATCCTTTGAAATCAGGGAGGATATCACGAAAAATTCTGGTTTTGGTAATAGTACCGGCAAAAACAGTTTCCTCGACTCCCTGCTGATGAAAAAATTTGATAATTTTCCCTAATTGCCCGAGCTTAACCCAACAAAGTTTGTCCGTCTTGCCCTCAATCTGTACATCGGTTTCATGCTGATGGGCAATGGCTACAACCTTGCGCCCACGAGCACGGGCAGCCTCTGCAAACAAAAGAGGAAACTGTCCACCACCTGCTATCAGCCCTATGGGGGGCATGTTTTCTTGATCAGTCATCCAGGGTACGTTTAACAACACCACGTTTACTGGAATGGAAAAACTGAACCATTTTTTGGACTTCTGCACAGTCTTTCATTTCATCCTCAAGCTGCGCCAAAGCATCTTTAAGGAGAATTTCTGGTGATCTAAAGAGCAGACGAAAGCTTTCTTCAAGCTTCTTGATGGTCTCACGACTAATACCGGCACGGCGCAAACCAATTTTATTGATGCTGGAAATTCTCATCTGGTTACGGGTTCCTTCCATGATGACGAATGGAGGAACATCAAGACCAATACCGGACATACCGCCTATATAGGCATAATCACCAATACGGCAAAATTGATGCACAGCAACCAGACCACCTAAATTGGCATGGCTCCCGATCTCAACATGTCCGGCAAGAGTTGCAACATTTGCCATAATAACGTGATCAGCAAGAATGCAATCATGGGCAATATGGCAATAGGCCATGATCATATTATTATTCCCCAGCACGGTCTTGCCATCGGCCTTGACTGTGGCACGGTGAATGGAGACGTATTCACGAATCTGGTTGCCATCACCGATGATCAGTTCGGTAGGCTCCCCTTTATAATGGATATCCTGGGGGGGGGCCCCTATTGTTGCAAAGGAACCGATGGTGTTATTCGCCCCCATGGTGGTATTGCCGGAGACGACTGCGTGGGCTCCGATACGTGAATTCGCCCCTATTTTAACCGGTCCTTCAATCACCGCATAGGGTTCAACGATGACAGATGAATCAAGTTCCGCTTGAGAGTCAATGACCGCTGTCGGATGTATAGTCATAAAAAATCCTTAAAAATAAACAAGAAGAAGCTCTTTTGTCTCGGCTCCGTTTTCAATATTCGACGCTCAACTGGTACAACCAATCAAGAGCCTGACGTTCATTAAGCAAAACTTGCCATCAGTTCGGCCTCTGCAGCCACCTGATCATCTACATAGGCCTTGCCCGCCATTTTAATTACTTTTCCTTTCTGCTTGAGCATCTCAAGTTTGAGTACCAACTGATCGCCAGGTCGGACAACGCGGCGGAAACGAGCTTTGTCCAATCCCGCAAAGTACACCAGACGACCGATCATGGCCTCATCGGTAAGACAGGCGAGAATCCCCCCAACCTGCGCCATGGCCTCCAAAATGAGGACCCCGGGCATTACTGGTTCTCCAGGAAAGTGCCCTTGGAAAAAAGGTTCATTTATCGTGACGTTTTTGATTCCGGTTATGGTTTTCCCCTGGTCCAGTTCGACAATCCGATCCACTAAGAGAAAAGGATAGCGATGGGGTAAAATTTCCATAATTTGTTTTATATCAACAGGCAGTTCTATTTCCATATTCTGCTTTATCCTTAAGTATCTGTTGGTTGCTCAGTGGACTCAATGATTGTTTTCAGTTGCTCCACCTCTTTACGCAAACGACGCATTTCTTTCATCATTTCAGGCAATCGATTGTAAGCCGCTGCTGAACGCCCCCATTTTTTAACATCAATTGCAGGAATTCCTCCAAGCATCGCTCCCCGTGGCTGGCTGTTGTGGATACCGCTCATGGCTGCCGCCATCACCTGGTCATCAAGACGGAGGTGGCCGGCAACTCCGGTTTTGGCCCCAAGGACGACATTGCGCCCCAAAGTTGTGCTCCCGGCGATTCCCACCTGGGCAACAAGCACTGAATTTTCGCCTACGACCACATTATGTCCGACCATGGCCAGGTTATCAATTCGTGTGCCGGATTTAATCCAGGTTACACCAAAGGCCGCACGATCAACACAGCTATTGGCACCGATTTCAACATCATCATCCACACGTACGATACCGACTTGTGGTTTTTTGTGATGAAACCCCATTTTATCAGTGGCAAAACCAAAACCATCACTGCCAATGACTACGCCATGATACAAGATCACCCGTTTTCCTATAATGCAGTCATGGGTAACTGTTACATTGGCATACAGGACCGTATCATCACCTATACTGACACCATCTTCGATGACGACACCGGGATGAAGGGTAACGTGTTGCCCCAGGCACACATTATTTCCCACACTGACCAGCGGGCCAATGCTCACCTCCTCAGGGATTGTGCAACCCTGCCCAATAACCGCAGAGGGATGAATGCCTGTCGCTGTAAAGGGCACGGTAACCAGAGCTAAATGAATCTTTGCTGCTGCAACCGAAGGGTTTTCGCAAAGGATGAGAGGAAGCGAGGCTTCATCACTCGCTGCTGGCGCTATACAGGCCGAGGCTTTGCAGGTATCAGGAAGTGGAAACTGCTTTGACTCCAGGACAAAAGTTATCTCACCTTCTGTTGCGTATTCGATGCCATTCAACCCATGAATTCGCACATTGGGGTCGCCTTGAACCTGCCCGCCGACCATTTCTGCGAGCTGTTGTAAAGTATATTGTTGCTCCACTTTGAGTGACACTCCGTGGGAAGAATTGAAGGGAATATTGAATAATTGCTTTTTCTGCCAATCTCTGCGTCATACTCAAAATTTTATCCTCGGAGGTAAGCGAAGACTCCGATATCAGCTATATGCCTGTGGTAAAATTTTTCACAATCCTTGACCTTGATTGAAAAATCTAATTATTCAAGACACCCTGAAATAATGAAAATCGTAAAAACTGTTGGGTGACAATCAACAGGGGATAAACGAAACTGCCGGACTGACCAGAAGTCGAACAAACCTCTGATGCATCCACGCACTAACACGGCCCTCGGGCAGGCGAGAATACTGCTTTTTAACTTACTCGTAAAGAAAAACAGCCTGAGCACGATCCTTGTATCGGTCCAGTCCATCTTTCCATCCCTGTTCAATCTCCTTGAGTGGAACCCCCTGCTCTAAGGCCTGCCGAACCTGCTGGTCCCCAAGAATCAGATCCATAGGCAAGCGTT
The DNA here is from genome assembly GCF_016919065.1 of Desulfobulbus rhabdoformis. Lineage (GTDB taxonomy): Bacteria > Desulfobacterota > Desulfobulbia > Desulfobulbales > Desulfobulbaceae > Desulfobulbus > Desulfobulbus rhabdoformis. Next base: position 47,420 of record NZ_JAFFQA010000020.1, read on the forward strand.
CATATTCATATTCGTAGGGAGGTTCCTTATATTTGAACTGTTCCGGATAAAGCGTCAGCATGGCTTGCAGCAGAGCGAGGCTGGTTCTGTACGGTAGGAAATCTACGGGGTCTGTCACGTGGACCTGAAACCCTGTGCATGTTTGGTGTTGCCATTTCCCTGAAGTCGGTTCAAAACAAAGGGGTCTAAGCAGACAGCCGGGCAATTCAATCTGTTCCAGAAAGTTATGTATTTCCCGATGATCAACAAAAGGAGCACCAAAAAGCTCAAAAGGTAAAGTGGTGCCTCTGGCTTCAGAGATGTTGGTTCCCTCCCAGATCACCTGGCCAGGATAGACGAGTGCAGTTGCAAAGCTTGGCATGTTTGGCGATGGAAACACCCATGGAAAACCGGTTTCTGGAAAAAGCATGCTGCGATCCCACCCTTCCACTCGAACAACTTCAAGTTGTGCTCCTATCTGCAGCTCTTCGTTACACAACAGCGCCATTTCACCTATAGTGAGTCCATGTCGCATGGGGATGGAGTGCAGCCCAACAAAAGAACTGCACTCCATATTGAGGACGTTGCCTTCCATTGCCTTCCCACCAATGGGATTGGGCCTGTCTAACATAACGATTTCAAGTCCTATTTCTTTTGCAACTTGCAGGCAGTAAAGAACTGTCCAGATAAAGGTATAGACGCGAGTGCCTACATCGATCAAATCTATGAGTAAGACATCCACCCCTTCAAACATGGCAGGATACGGTTTTCGTGTCTCGCCATACAGTGAGTAAACCGGCAAGCCACTCACAGCGTCGATTTGGTGTTCTGATTCTATCATGTTATCCTGTTTCTCACTAAAAAACCCATGCTGGGGAGAAAAAAGGCAAACAAGTTGCCCCGGATAGGCTTGACGAACAAGATCACGACCATGCACAAAAAAACGATTGGTGGATGCTTGATTAGAAAGCAGGGCAAGACGTTTGCCAATCAGTCGATGATCCTGTTGACAGCATATTTTTTCCAGTCCGATTTGAATCACAGATCCTCCAGAAATATTGGATAGATTTTGGGTATATTATCTTACCCTAAATATTCGCGGGGCCTTGTTACCAAAGGATAATGAGTGATATACCCTGAGAGTAAAAATTTTTACACATACAATAAAATTTTAAATTTTCTTTTATTTACAGCATATTTCAACTGATCCCTTCGTCTTTATGTTATTTTTATAGAAAAATCCCATCCATTTTAACAAAATAATGCAACTTTTTTACTTATATGTTTTATTTAAAAAAATCAACGAGTTAAAAAATTTACCACCTTTTTACGTTCAAAAATTTGTATTTTTTTTACTCAAGGATATTGCGTATCAACATCAGCTTTGTTATAGTTTGTTCTGACAAGATGAGGAAACCTTCAACCTCTCTAAATTGCACCAAGTAAAGGCTTTTCGATAGGCAATAATGCCTGAAGTACATAAAAAGATTTCGTAGGAGAAAAGAATATGAAGAAAGTACTGAGCGTAATGGCTGTTTCTGCCTTCGTAATGACCGCAGGCGTTGCTTTTGCAGGTGGACCTGGTCCGGTAGATCCTGCTTGCCCGGAAGCATGTCAGCAGCAGATCGATGACCTCCAGTCTTCTCAGGCACAGCAAAATGAAGAACTGGGTGCCCATGGTCAGCAGCTTGACAACCACGAGACCCGCATCACCGCTCTGGAAGCTCTGCCAGGTTATTATGTTCGTATTGGCGGTCGCCTTGCTTGGGCGGAGGCTGATTTTGATAACGGCATTGGTGGTGGTAGTGACGATTCCGACACAGGCTGGGGTGCTGCCATTGCTGTTGGCCGAACCTATAATGAACTCCGTTATGAGTTGGAACTTGCCTATGAGGATCTTGAGTTCGACGATTTTGACGATGCTGACCTGACCACTGTCATGGGCAACCTCTACTACGACCTGCCTATTCAGGATGGTTTCAGTGTCTACGGCATGGTTGGTATTGGTTATGGTTACGCTGACGCATCCGTGAAATCAGTAAACACTATCGCCTACAAAATTGGTGTTGGTGTAAGTTACATGTTCACCGAAGAAATTGCTGGTGACTTGGGCTACGAGTACCTCGGCCTTGCCGACAATGATCTGACCGATAGCTTCGACGGTCACAACATCGTTGCTTCTGTACGTTTCATGTTCTAATTCGAGTAATTAGAACATGCCGATCAAAGCCCCCTCATTGAGGGGGCTTTTTTTTATATTGAATAACAGAGGACGTTTAAACACCTGTACGATCTTGCATTAATCCACTTACAATCTTTTTTTTCTCGACCTTCCCTTTTTCTTTTGTCCAAAAATCGTTCCATCCCCTCATTCCTTTTTCCCATTGCACATGGCCCCCATGTGGATGAACCCAGCCAAGTAACCATTTGCGTGATTGCCCATTTTCAACCAACTCTGCGGTCCAGGCAAGCCACCCTAATTGCGGTCCCTGAACACCATTGGGAGCCAACTCCCACTGCAGCCAAAGCAAAGGTTGTTCGTGATTTTTTGACCACTCTTTGAGTGAATATTCAATCGACTCCCACCCTTCGCGAATATATGGCCGTAGATAGGTATTATAGACAACAACTGGTGTAGTCGGTTTTGGCAGAGAACTATATAAAAACGAAGAGAGTTCATCAGGAAGCTTGGCCCCGAACAGCTGAACAGGATTTTGAGTCTGCGCCACAACATGGAAGGCGTTAATAGCCTCTTGTAATCGGTCCAGACGTTCTGGCTGATCACCCCAGACAAATGAGGCAAGCCGGATTTCATCCGAAGGGTTATGCAACAAAAACGGGTGCAAATCACATCCGATACGTGCGGAAATCTTTGGAAGCTGCGTCTGAACAGGCATGAACACCTCCCCCTCGGAAACAACCGAAAACTCAGGTGATTGCCCATAACCAAATACTTTGAGCCGCTGGTTTCCGTCCAGTTCATGCAAAGCATACCGCCGTTTTTCAGCAATAAGGTTTAACCCTGCACTACATCCAAGATCTACTAGCGCCACCTCTGCCCAGTGTACATAGCTCAAAGGAAGCACCCAACATACCCCCCGCGAAGTTTCGTTGGTCTGCACTGAAGAGGAGGCTATAAATTCTCCTAAAATTTCCTGTTGAGCCCGCAGTACACGGTACAGTTCAGTGACAAAGATATCAGGCTCAATTTCTCTGTAGCCACCAACAGTTGGATAATACCGGGCAAGGCGGGAAAATACTGGATTACCGCGTAATATCTCATAGTGGATTGATGCGAGCAGGAGCATGGGGACCGCAAATGAGGTCTGCCCCTCACTTGCGGTAAGGAGCCAGGAGGCGATCTCTTCGTCCTGGCTCTCCGGGGAGAGCAAATCTGCCACCAAACCGCAGATAAAAGCAGAAAGTGGTGAACTCTTTTGCGAAAAAGTTTGTTGCTTACGAAATCTACGAGCCAACCGTAAACGCTTATCTTGCGGTTTGTTCATCGGCCTCTCTTCCTTGAACCACAATACTCTCGCTACTCTCTAGCGTCCACCGCCATGGCCGCCACTCCCACCGTGGCCGCCGCTTCCGCCATGGCCCCCTGATCCACTACCGCCGCCCGATCCACCGGAACCACCTCGTTTTCCACCAACACCGCTGGCCTTTCCTCGTTGGGCATACCCCTGCATATCACCTGCTCGCACCCCTTCATTGAGCCCCTGGAGTAGACGCTGCCCCAATGTTTTCATAGTGACATGCATACGCTGATTACTGATCAATTGGCGGAGAACGCGCATATCTCCGGCTTTGTAGCCTTTTGCAAGTGCCGTTGTCGTAACCGCTGTTGCAGTTTCGGAATCCAATCCATACCTGACCATATCGCGAACCGTCAGCATTGTTTCTAGAGAGAGTTTACTTAAAGTCTTTTTACCAATCGTCTTCTCACGAGAATGAAGTCCCTGAGCAACTCGGCCCAGATCATTTGTAGACAGGCCTGAAACCATGGCATCTGCAATCACCGGTCGAAGGCGCATCCGATTTGTGACGGCAAGTGTACTTGCCGTGGTCGCAGCCAGGGCATGTCGTGAACGAACTCGAGCCAACGCACGGGCAATAGTCCCTGCATTTGCATGTTTTGCCAGGCCCTCATGTACTTTTTCAGCCATGGCGCCCAGCGCCTGTTGATTCTGTTTGGCCAGGCGAAACTGAGCTATAATCTGCTGCGTCGCATTCTCAGAGAACTGTGCCTGCATCATAGCCCTTGTTACCCCTTGTGCCAGTGTGGCGCTGAGCCCTGCCTGCGTCAGTTCCCGGTTCATGACCTGATGCCGAGCCTGGATCCCCGTATTTTCTCCAGCCATAGTACCAACCGGGATGATCATCAGGATTATTAGTAGCCGTATAAATTTGTTCATTGTGCTTTTTTTCCTGTAACAATGAATAGTTGAAATTATCCTCAAGGCAGGTAGCGACAGTTCATGGCGCCAAAATCATCCTGCACAGTGTAGCGACACTCAGGCACCATCACGTTGCCATCAACAAGAAAAAAATACTCAAATTCCTGGTTGGGCAAGCCAGAGACATACCATCGACCGTGCTTTCCCTGATGCGCCTGATGCATTTGAAACTGGTCAAGCGAAGAGGCAAAGGCCACCTCATCAACCTCATGAAGGTGAAGGGTTATATTCACTGTATTTTTTTGGATCACAACTCTATGCTGAGGAGTACATCCTACTGTGCAGAGTGCCAGGAACATCACGATGATTCGCACCATTAGATAGCAGCCCTCCCTATCTCCAGAACTGAGTTTTCCCCACCAAAATCATCCTGCTCTCGCAGTGCAACCGTGGGATCGGGAATTTGTCTATCCTGTCCCACCAGATAACTGTATCGATGTTCCCCAACAGGTAATTTCAGCGTCAGGGTCCAGTAACCGCTCTCACCGATGGGAGTCATGGCTTTGGGTTGCCAATCGGTAAATGTCCCCATTATTTGTGCCTGTTCAACATCCGGGAGATAGACCACAAATCGATGCGATTCCTGTGTGATCATCGGCTTTGGCTGAGGAGAGATGAAAAAAAACAACGCTGCTGCACCGGCGGCGGCAAATGCTGCAAAAGGCTTCCACCATGCCAGCCCAAATAACCGGTCTCTTTGAGGGGCGGAGTGCACAACAACGGGTGCAGGGGGCAAATAATGCGCAGGTAATTGCTGTATTTGTTTTTCAAACTCCAACAATTCCAGAGTCTCCTCGGTAAAGTCAGAATCAACATGAACGGTTCTGACAAAGGTGATCTTTTCATCCAAGGAGAGTTCATCATCTATATACTGACTAATGAGAATTTCTTTATTCATACCTTACCCCGAACAAGCAGCTGTCTGAGCTTTTGGCGTGCACGGTGCACTCGTACCTTGATAATCGCAACAGTGCAGCCACGAATTGAAGCAATCTCTTGATAACTGAGCTCGCTACTGACGACAAGCGCTAAAATGTCGCGATCTTCCTCTGATAGCTGCTGCATAGCCTCCAAGACCTTTTGCGATTCTTCCCGTTGAATATATTTTTCCTCTTCATCCCCCTCACCGATGAGAGTCTCTTCCTGCAGCTCAACATCTTTACGGTTTCGTCGCATCTGATCGTAGAGAAGATTACGCCCGATGGTAAAGAGGAGGGCCACGCTTTTTTCACGGTGGCTGTACCGCTCCATATAGCGGGTAAAACTTTCCTGTACCAGATCCGCAGCCAGTGGACCATTGCCTGATTTTCGAACTAAATATCCGAAAAGCTTTTCCTTGTGCACCTGATAAAATTGACGAAACGTTTCCATTGCTTGGGAGATTAACGTTATTTAAGGCAAAAGGTTACCACAATTCTCATTTTTCCCCGAATCCGTGACGGTGGGTGGTTACTGAACAACGCATCTTTTTAATAAGACGACGTATTTTTACAAATTCATATATGTTTAGTCGCACCCGCCGTCACGGATTCAGGTTTTCATTATCCAGAAAGGCAGTGTATTTTTTTCGTAACCAAACACAGGCTCAATCGTTAACACCATGATGCGCATCATGACACAAGACCATTCATTCAGATTAGACGTAAGGAGACTCAAATGCGTTCCATTAAAACTGGTTGTTTAGCAGTACTTATCACTACAGCAATTGTCAGTTTGGCACTCCCGGTCTGGGCAGGAAACGGTAAAGGCACAGGACATGGCGGAGGCACACGCACACAAAGCCGACTTAAAGATGGCTCCTGTCAAAAGGCTGTGGAGCACAAGGTCGAAGCCAAACTTTTAGCCGGAGATGTCATCAGAGATTACATTCGCCTGAAAAAACAACTCAAAGATGAGTCCTGCCTCGTAGACGCGTAACTCGCGCGCTCCAATCGTTGTCACCTTTTTCATCACCCGAATCCGTGATTTAGGTATAGGATAATGGAGTCTCTGTTTCTCCTCTTCAGCCGACATTTTCAGGCAAAAACAGAGAAGCGGAGACTCCACAAATCAGGTAGATGACAACTGCTCCACCTCAAGTCCGGATCCTTTTCCGGAAACCGTGCTGAAATAACAATTCAGCCAGGAGGGGTTTTCACTAAGAGCGATCACACAACGGTGGAGTACGACGGTGCGCTGCATCATGTCCCCCAAAGCCAGATTCCCCCTCCGGCTGGTTGCCCCTGACTGTTCTCCCCGATATAATACCTGCATTCGACTGATCGTTTTTCCTGGCGAATACCTAGGCCGCTATTGGCAACAGTGCCGACAGGGGACTGCCCGATCACCTGCGTCAGCGCATAAATTATTCATTCTCACCATAATCATGGATCCCCTGCCTTACGCCCATCTGCTCCCCTACGGCACACTCTTTACCTCAGCCCTTGTTGCAGCCACCATCTTTCCCATGCAGTCAGAGGCGGTACTTGTTGGCCTTCTTGTCAGTGACGGTTATTCTCCGCTGGCCTTGCTTCTTATTGCAAGCTGCGGCAATATTCTGGGGTCCGTGATCAACTGGTGGCTTGGGCGATCAATTGATCGATTTCGTCACTGTCGGTGGTTTCCAGCCGACGAAAAACAACTTTTACGAGCAGAAAACTGGTACCACCGCTATGGACGTTGGTCTTTGCTTCTTTCCTGGGCACCAATAATTGGTGATCCACTCACTGTGGTGGCTGGCGTTCTGGGCGAACCCTTACCCGGTTTTCTCGTCCTTGTAGGCGTGGCTAAATTTGGTCGTTATCTGGTTTTGGTCTCGGTGACGCTTGGTTGGATGGGGTAATACTTCCCCGATCACACCCTAGAGGGCATCTTGAATAATTGCTTTTTCTGCCAATCCCAGCGTCATGCTTAAAATTTTATCCTCGGAGGTGAGCGAAGACTCCGATATCATATATATGCCTGCGGTAAAATTTTGCACAATCCTCGAAGTCTGCGCTTATCTGGCCTTGATTGAAAAATCTAATTATTCAAGACATCCTAAAGTTTTTTAAGATAGTTTGTGCCTCCAAGTCGGCGTATGTTTTTTTCGATCCAACGGGCACGGGAAAGTGTATATGAACCCGGATGATTGGCGTGGAAGCGACGTGGGTTGGGTAAAACGGCGGCTAAGAGAGCAGCCTGCCGCTTGGTGATGCGCTCAGGTGTGGTCTTGAAGAGATGGGTGCTTGCAGCACCAACGCCATAAATATTGTCGCCAAACTCGGCGATATTGAGATAGACTTCAAGAATACGCTTTTTAGGCCAGAACAGCTCAATACACAAGGTCAGTACGGCTTCAAGTCCCTTACGTACCATGTTGCGGCCTCCCCAAAGAAAGAGATTTTTCGCGGTTTGCTGCGAAAGCGTACTTGCCCCAAGCATTCGGCGGCTATGGGTTTTATTGTAGTTGAGAGCGTTTTTGATCGCGGCAAAATCAAACCCCCAATGTTTGGCAAAAAGCTGATCTTCCGCAGCGATGACAGCCATAGGCATCAAGGGGGACATTTTATCCAAGCTCACCCATTGATAGCGCAAAGGAGGGAGAGAACTCTCCGGCTGCAACCGTTCCAGTTGCCTGAGTACCATGAAAGTCGAAATTGGAACGGGAAAAAAGCGAAAGGCGATAATCGTAAAAACAGGGAGAAGAACAACAACCAGGGTAAAAATAAAAAGTCGCCTGAACAGGCGGGCGAACCACCCCCTGCTCCCTCGACGAACCGAGAAAGCAGAGGGTCGACTGTGATTGCGACGAAACATAGGCATTATTTTTGTTTACGTCCGCGTCTTAAATTTTGTGTTAATTGGGCACAGTATTGGAAGGAGGTTGAACACTCTCCTGTTCATCTGCTGCTTTTGCCTTCATCTGGACAAGCTCTTCCCGCTTAGCGTTTTTAATGACCTCAACTTGCCAACCATCTACCTGAACCAGTTGTTTCAGGCTCGAGACCTCCAGAATATAGCTGTTGTCTTCGGGAGGTGTCTTCTCCTGCTCTGCCGCAGTTTGCACCTTTTGAGCAAAGCTATAGGTAAGAGTTTTTCCGTCTTGCAAGATGACACTGTAGGTCAATACAGGGCGGTCCAGTCCGTATTCGGGTTTGCGTTCTGTTCCGAGAATAGCGGAGATCGACAAGCCGGTCAAACGATTCACCAATGAACCGAGTTTCTTGGTATTTACCTCTTCCCCTTCCTTGAGGCCAACGGGAAGCAACCCCTCCTTTCCCTTCTTGAGCACGACCTCTGGCAGCTTGACTTCGGCCAACTGTTTTTCTTTGAGGTGCAGAACGGTAGTATCAATCCAATCCCCGGGATCAACCGCAAGATCATGGGCAGCTATTTTCATGGAATGAATTTCACTGTCGCCTTCAAGGCGCAGGTACAATTTTCGCAGTCCAGGAGAGGTGCCAAAGTAAAGAACCTGCTGTGTCTTTCCCTGCACCACCAGGCTCAATCGGTGCGCATAGTCGTCTGCAGCAACCCTAAACCGTGACGCAGCCTCAGTGGTACTGGCCTCAGGCCATTCTCGGTTGAGTTGCGTAATTTTCTCAATGAGAGCCTGCACTCGGATGGAATCAGCGGGAAAATTCAAAGAATCCGGCAGGAGCCATTGACCATTCACCTTTTGTATATGCAGTTTTTTCCCTTGGTCATCTTCAAAAAGAAGACCATCTATTTCAGCAGATTTGATCGTGATAAGTGGCCCATTAGTCACTATCCCTTGCGGGACTGTTGCATTCCAATGCGTGTAAACAGTCAGCCCAACCTGAACCAGAATGACGAGAGCAAAGAGCGTTATCCATCGTTTCATTAGTTCAACCTCCCGCTCAGCAGTGCCAGCTCATGCGTTCTCACCTTGTTTGCTATCATTTTTCGAACCAACCAGACTATCAATAATCCGCAGGCGGCCAATCCATAATTAAGGTATTCCCAAAAGACTCGCATCTCCTGACTCATTGGCACCAGGGTTCGAGCGAAATGCCCGTTCCCCCGAATAGAGAGCAAATCGCGATCCTCAAGTGACCAGTCAATACAGTTGGCCATCAGTTGCAAGGGATTGAGGTAACGGGTGCCGCCGGCACCGGAGGCAAGCTCCAGACTGGTATCAGCTAAAAAGGTATTTGAGGAAATGAGAATGATGCGGGCTGAATTCGGGGAATGTCCGAGGACGCGCCCAATCACTGCGGGTTTGTCTTCTTTGGAGCTTGTGTCCCCCTGCTCGTCACCTTTCTCCTTTACCTCTTCAGCCTGTTTTCGCGCAGCAACAACCAGAGGAGAAGTCTTCCCCTTAAACCAGGAATCAAACTCCCCTTCCACCATCACCCCGAGGACCTGCCGCCCCACGGCCTTGCCCTGGGCGAATCCATTCTCACCATAACGACGAAAATCGGGTTGTATCTCACTCCGATCGGAAACCCAGCTTCCTTCCGAGCTCTGCAGCAGCTTCACCACCTTGCGCTTTGCATTTTTGGCAGGATCAATAGTCACGGGGGAGGCCCAGGTCATGGAGAGCTGATCTATTCCAGAAAGCAGGCCGTTTTTTCGATTCATGCCGTCAGGTCGGATATCAACAAAGTAGGGATAATTCACTAGATGCGTCTCACGTACACTGAATCCACCGACCTGCCGATCAACCGGTACGGGAAAAGCCGCATTCTGTTGATCAAGCACCATACTGTGCCCCAGAGTCAGGCCATAGCTGGCAAGCCAGTCCTCCAATCCGCTTGTCTTCTCAACCGCTGCAAGCCTTCCCTGTAGATGAACATCAAAGGCAGAGGTCGCCAGGATAACCGTACCTCCCTGCATCAAAAACTGATCAATGGCAAAAAGCTGTTTGTCATCAAGCTGCTCTGGAGAAACGACCAATAAAATATCTGCCTCCGGATCAACCTGTCCGTTTTTCAGATCTACAGATTTGACTCGGTGCTCCTGGCCAGCAAATTGAGAAAGCATCTGAAAGGTATTTCCCTGAGGCGGCATACCGTACTGCGCCATACCCGGTTGACTGGGTGGCGTGTATAAGGCAACTGTTTTGAGCATATCTTTGGAAAATCGTTTCAGCGTAGCCTCGATTGAACTCTTTAATGCTGCTGAATCAAGCGTTGAAGGCAGCGCCACCTGTACCTGTTCCCCTCCACTCTCCAGAGTCATGTAAAACCAGAAGGTCTCTGTTGAAAGTAGCCCGGCAACCATGGGCTGCATACCAAAGGTTTGACTCAGTTTGCTGGCCAGCGCACCACCGTTGGCCTCCGGGTCGGCAAAATCAAAGGAGAATTTTTCGCCGCCCTGCTCCTTCAATCCTTCAAGGACATCGTGTAACTTTGCCTTTAACTCGACAAGCGCTTTGGGCAGGACTGAATCAGCAGACATATATCCATGAAAGACGACGGGATGGCTGATCCCTGTAAAGAGATTTCCGCCTCCCTGGTAACTGGACAGCACCTTCTTAATCGAACGGGTGATATCATGTTCCGGATTGCGCAGTTCAACCTCGAGCTTAGTATCCCCTTCACTTTTCACCTCGATCAAATCCTGAAAGCCGAGCGTTTCATAGGAATCGCCATATTTCACCAGAATATCAAAGTAAGAGTTTGTGACCGCGGTCTGGTAACGTGAGGCGGTCTGAAAGGGTACCGGTCGAATACCGTACTTTTCCCCGGCCTCCTGCTCAAGTTCAGGTTTGTCCTGAGGATCGATAAATTCAACCTTGACCTTCCCCTTGCCTGCCACCCCGTATTCTTCGAGGAGATCTCGAATCTGGGGAACCAGTGGAGCCAGCAGCGGGTGCGTCTTGGCAGAGAAATAGCCGCGAATAAGTAGGGGCTCCTGCAACCGGGCAAGGTAGGATTTGGTTGCCGGTGAAATAGAATAGATCTGGTTGGCGGTGAGATCTGTCCGTAGCACTCCAATGGGCGCCAGCCAGAAATTAAGCACAAAAAAATTTGCCACGAGCAGACCGGTCAAAATAGCCCAGTTTTTATGTCGGGTGTTGCTTGGATTTCCTGCCCAGCGACCACGCTCCAGACTATAAACGTTAAGAGAAAGAAAAATCCCGATCAGGCTGAGCGAGTAAACCAGGTCACGAAGATCGATTACTCCACGGGTAATGGATTCAAATCGGGAGCCAGCACCAAGAAGCTTAAGCAGTTCACCGACATGGTTCCCAAAAAATCCGGTCAGAGTATCAGAGCCAAGCATATACAATACGCTGCACACCAGCGTGGAGACAATGAGACTGACAATCTGGCTGTTGAATTGGGCGCTGACATAGAGGCCGATAGCAATATAGGCACCAGCCAGAATGAGGCTGGCCAGATACCCCCCGAAAACCGGGCCCCAATCAAGCTGCCCAAGAAAGTTTACGGTAATAGGCAAAGGAATGGTCAAGAGCAGCGCGATAGCCACCAGACTCAGGCAGGCGATAAACTTGCCCAGAACCAGCGTCGAAAGCCGAACCGGTGCGGTCAGCAGAGGCTCCAGGGTTCCGGCCCGATGCTCCTCAGACCAGACTCGCATGGTGATGGCCGAAGAAAGGAAAATCAAGAGGAGTGGCATCCAGGAAAACAGAGGACGTACATCAGCGATATTCCGACTGAAAAAAGTTTCTACCCAAAAAAAGATAAACAGGGTGGCGGCGAGAAATGCGCCAAAAAAGATAAAGGCAGCCGGCGTTGAAAAAAAGACGGCCAACTCCCGGCGGGCGACCTTACGCAAGGTGTTCATTGTTCTCTCCCCCCTGCCAGATTGATTTCACTGAAAACACGCTCCAGATTGCGCGACTCCAGGGTGAGTTCAAATAAGGACCAGCCCTGCCCTGTGATGGCACTAGCCACAAATGGAGCCACTTCTTTGGCAGGTACTGTGGTGCTGATGCCATAGCAATAGCGGTCTGCTTGCACCGAGATCTGCTCAACCGCAGTGACTCCATCCAGGGATGCAAGAGTGGCCTCAGCCTCAGCCCGGTCCGTTGTCACAAGTAGACGCTGGGAATCACTCAGTGCACTCAGCGAGGTATCAAGCATCTTTTTCCCGTGGCCAATGATGATCACCCTGTCACAGACGGCCTGCACCTCCTGGAGGATATGGGTTGAGATAATCAGGGTGGCATCTTTGGCAAGTTCGCGAATCAGCGTGCGCATGTGTTGGATCTGGGTCGGATCGAGGCCGTTTGTGGGTTCATCAAGAATGATGATTGAAGGCCGATGCAAAATGGCCTGGGCCACACCTACACGCTGACGATAACCACGGGACAAGGTACCAATGGATTGAGTCGCCCGCTCTGTGAGCCCTGTCCGCTCCAGGGCCTCAAGGAGCAGATGCCCCATATCCCTTTCATCGATGCCATGAAGCGCGGCAATGTATTCCAGATAGCCGATCACACTCATCTCTGGATAGACCGGGCAATTTTCCGGCAGGTAACCGATCAAGGCCTGAATGGCGCTACGATTCGATTCTATGGGCATACCATCGACCTTTATGGTGCCACCACTTGCTTCCAGGTAGCCGGTCAGCATCTTCATGATGGTGGTTTTACCCGCGCCATTATGCCCCAGTAGCCCAACAATTTCCCCGGAACCAATTGAAAATGACACATCGTCAACGGCTCGGGTTGTGCCGTAGGTACGGGTTAAATGTTCAACCTGAATCATTAATTCCTCTTTTAAGTTGTCAATATATTCTTGGTCAGGACAACTCAAGGGTGTCTTGAATAATTAGATTTTTCAATCAAGGCCAGATAAGCGCAGACTTCGAGGATTGCGAAAAATTTTACCGCAGGCATATATGTGATATTCCGAGGATAAAATTTTAAGCGTGACGAGGTAAGCGCCAGACTCCGGGGGATTGGAAGAAAAAGCAATTATTCAAGATTCCCTCAAGACATCGTTGCATCAACGACTGTCCCAAGTAAAACCGTCATGTAAGATCGATCAAACTGTGCCGAAAGCGGAGGCGAGGTGTCGGTAAAACAGTTGAAAAAGAGAGAAAACACGACGAAATTCCAAAATAAATAGCGCGATTTTATAAATGAAACCATAACGATATCTTGAGGTTGTCAACAAAGGCGATCAAAATCAAGAAACAGAAAAGACAGACCTGGTCGTGAACGCGACGCGAAGATCCGCATGAGCAGTGGTGCCGGAAAGTTCCGGTTTGATGTGTGCGGGTTTAAAGTAAAGCAGAACAGGAGGTTGTCAATTCACAGGGACGATTTTTTTACCCACGGCTGCGTTCGGTTGTCGTAGTCCGCTGGAGGCGAACCGTGGAGAGCAGTATACCGCAAAAAATAAGGACCACTCCCTGGGCATGGTAGCGTTCCGGCTGCTCATGGAGAAAGATCATGGCAAGGATAGAACTGAAAACCGGCATAAGATGAACAAAAGGCCCTGCCCTGTTTGCTCCAATACTTCGCACTGCTCGATTCCAGAAAATGAAGGCCAGCACCGAGGCAAAAAAAGCCACATAGCCTACAGTCAGAAGAACTGAAGAATTTACCGTAAAGGTCTTCCCCTGGGCGAGCTCCCACAGGTACAAGGGGGAAAGCCCCACCAGTCCGACCAGGATCATGGCGAGGAGATACGCAAGTGGATGTATTTCTCCTGGATATCTGCGCAGGTTGGTTGAGTACAATGCCCAGACAACAGCAGCGGCGAGAACAAGTAGATCTCCTCGATTAAAAGAGATCTGGGTGAGCATCGAAACGTCGCCCTTTGCCATGATCAATGCCACACCCGACAATGAGATGAAGATCCCGCAATACTGTCGAACCAACAGTGTCTCTTGAAATCGGATCCAGGAAATGACTGCGATCAAAACGGGTACACAGGAGTTGACCAACACCCCATTGATCACGCCGGTATACTGCATAGCCATATATAGCAGGGTATTGAATCCGGTCACGCCAAGAAGTCCTTGAGCGAGAATGAACCTCTTATACTTCCACAGCAGCCTGCGATCGCGCCACAAAGGTTTCCAGGCAAATCCAAGCAGAATGACCAGTGCCAGACTCCACCGCCAAAAGGATAAAGCCACAGGCGGTATCACTGCATGCATTCCACGGCTGACGACAAAATTTCCGGACCAGAAAAGGGTTGTAAGGGTGAGCAGGAGATAGGGCATGCTGTTCGCTGCAACAAAGTCAATCGAGAGAAAACTTAATAAATGAGCATCCCGTTGATTATGGATGGCTCTTTGCCTAGAGAAGCAGTGTTGAATGGTGGTTTTATCGAGGAGTGCAGGAAGATCCGACGCGCCGGGATTTAGTACAGAATCTGCAGGGGGGATTGCGGGCAGCCCATCAGCTCGTCAGGTATTACTCTGCCCCTATAAATGGACTGTCCCGCTCCTCACCGCAGACCATTTGGCCAACAGTATGTGGTCGATACACCTCTATCACACCGGGCTGTGGCATATACACGTTGTTTAATTCATTTTGGGAATACCAGTATCCGACCGGGGTGCCATCTGGAGCATAAATTCGACCGGCCCTATAGTCACAGCTCCCGTACATTTCCTGGGAATACCACTGCAGCCATCCTGCCAGTCGTTCCGGGCTCATTGCAACTTTGCTCCAGACACGACTACGCAGCTGAAACCGGTTATCAACGGCAATAAAGGAATCAGGCGCAACGATGGAACCGAGGTAATAATAAGTGTGCCTAGGAAAGATAGCTCCATTCTCAATAGATTGCTGCACTTCCTCCTGTTCTACCCACCTTCCTTTGGGACTTGTCGAGGTCAACGAAGAACAACCCGCTAAAACTCCCCAACAACCACTAAGAACCAAAGCTGAGATCAGTAACCACCTTTTATGCATAACGCGCACCTCTGAAATCAGGAGAAGCAAGCATCCAACTTGCTCATATCTTTCAACCTTAATCTGTGAGCATTCATCGGGGGGGGCGGCGGAAGCTGAACAACAAATGAATTAATTTAAAAATCTTTGTCCCATTAATAGGATACGCTGTTCAGTGACCACCCGCCGTCACGGATTCAGGTTTCAAGGCCACTGAGGATATTTCACTGAGTCTTGAGCTTAAGCAGATTGGTTACCCTTCTCACCCCACGAACGCTATGAGCGATGGCTGCTGCCTTCCTCCGTTGTGCTATTGTCTCCACGGCACCGCTTAGGACGACCTCGCCCTGAAAAGTCTTCACTGAAACGGTCAATGCACTCACCTCTTTATCCGCAACCAGCTCAGCTTTCACCTGAGTAGTGATGGAGGCATCATCAATAACCTGCCCCGTGCTTCTCCCAGCAGGGGTTGTACAGCCAACCAGCAGAAAAAAAAGAAAAAAAGTGCAGATAATTGAAACAAAGGGATGTCGTTTCATACCTCCTCCATTATGTTCCCAGCATCAGTAATGACCATAATAACGGTTGGGTGCAGTTCAATGCACCTCTCCAAACAACCAGGGTACATTGCTTGCTCCAGGCTCACGTATACCGACCAAGGAAGGCCCCGAACCTACGGGATACTGGTAAGAAGTCTCCCCCCAAATCACAAGGAAGAAAAATCCAATCTAGAGATCATTGCCACGCCCCAAAGAAATACCTTACATATTTCTTTTTCAATACATAATTTCTGAACTTTCGTACAATCACAGCTTGTTATCCATTTTTCCTGCATCCTGACTCTCAAAGCAGGGAGCCAAAGCAGCTGTTCAGAACAGTTGCTTCCCCCCTGAGACAGAGCGCGCAACCACACCCCAGGCCAGTAATATTCAGGGTTTCTCTATTGACCTTCCGGGACTGATCCTCTATCATCGCAACCCACGAGTTTCCGTAGTGTATGCATTCTATTTTGGAGGAAAAAGGAGGAGATTTTATGCTGAAACGTACACTCGTTTTCGCCATGGTAATCGGAGCGCTCATCTGGATGCCGGCACTTGCCGATGCGGCCAACAAGTACAAAAAAGAATACAAGATGAGCGTGGTCGTCGGCCCCAAGCTTCCCTGGGGTCAGGGAGCAACCAAATTTGCCGACCTGGTGCGGGAACGTACTGACGGACGCATTAACATCAAGGTCTACACCTCGTCATCACTCATGGCAGGCAAACAGACCAATGAATTCCTGATACACCGGAACGGTGTGGCCGAGTTCTGCCTTGCCTCTACCATCAACTGGTCCACCAGCATCAAAGAGCTCAACCTTTTTAACCTGCCCTTCCTCTTTCCGGATTACAAAGCCCTTGATGCAGTGACTCAGGGCGAAATTGGTGAAGAAATTGGTGGGCTGCTCAAGAAAAAAGGGGTCACTCTGCTCGGTTGGGGTGAGAACGGATTCCGGGCTCTGACTAACTCCAAGGGACCGGTTGCCAAACCCGAAGATTTAGACGGCATGAAAATTCGTGTAGTCGGCACGCCAATTTTTATCGAAATCATGACCGCTCTCGGCGCCAACCCGGCCAACATGAACTGGGGTGATGCCCAAATAGCTTTTCAGTCGGGCAATGTTGATGGTCAGGAAAATCCAGTGGTTGGTATTGAGATTCCGGTTAAAATTTGGCAGTTTCACAAATATGCAACCATCTGGCGGTATGTGATTGACCCATTGATGTTCACCGTCAACAGCAAGGTCATGGCCGGCTTTTCCGAAGAAGACCAAAAAATCATTCGCCAGGCCGCGGTTGAGGCTGGTGAGTGGCAACGCGCTCTGGCCCGTAAAGGTTTGATTGCTCCGGATCTCAGCGCCCTTGACACCTTACGTGAAAATGGCATGGAAGTCGTGGTTCTGGACCAGGAAGCACGAAAGGCCTTTCGTGAGAAGACCGCCTCTGTCTATAAAAAATGGGTCCCCACTGTTGGTGCAGAGTTGGTCGAAAAAGCTGAAAAAGCCATTGCGGCATCGCAAAAGTAGGTTCACACATGTCTGTTCGCTGGATCGCCGAGCACCTTGAAGAGGTGCTCGGCTCCGCTTTACTGGCGGGAATGGCCGTTCTTGCCCTGGCCAATGTTATAACCCGGTATGTTTTTGAGTATCCCCTAGCCTTTACCGAAGAACTTGAGGTCAACTCCCTTGTCTGGCTCACCCTCTTTGGAACCAGTTTAGCCTTCAGGCGGGGCCACCACCTGCGCATGCTCTTTTTTCAGGATAAGCTGCCTCATAAATGCCGTTTTTGGCTGAACCAGATAATCCATATTGCCGCTATTGGCCTGTTCACCATCCTGGGATATCTAGGGTATTTACAGCTAGTTGATGAATATGTTCTAGAAATCACCTCAGAATCACTCAACCTGCCCCAATGGATTTATACTCTCTGCATTCCCATAGGGTGTACGATGATCGTTGTTCGCATTCTTGAAGGGATGATACGTGATTGTAAGGGGGAAAACTGATGGGCCTGGGGTTATTTTTTGGTTTTTTCATTTTACTGATTATCGGTGCTCCTATTGCCCTGGCTATTGGTATCCCTAGTTTTGCAGTAATATGGGGAGCTGATCTTGGCGTGCCGGTCATCTCTCCCAATTTTTTTGCTGGAATTGCTAAATTCCCTTTGTTGGCAATCCCACTTTTTATCCTGGCAGGATTCATCCTGGAGCGCTGTGACATTTCCCGCCGTATTATTCATTTTGCCAATCTTCTGGTGGGGCAACGCAAGGGGGGGCTTGCCATTGTGGCCATTGGCGTTTGCGTTTTTTTTGGAGGCGTTTCCGGTTCAGGCCCTGCCGATGCTGCAGCAATCGGTGCAATCCTGATCCCGGCCATGTACTCGCAGGGCTACAGCAAAAGTTATAGTGCCTCATTAATTGCAGCTGCTGGCTCCACCGCCATTATCGTACCGCCTTCCATCGCACTGATTATTTACGGGGCCATCACCAACACTTCGGTCCCTGCCCTTTTTGCCGCCGGGGCAGTTCCCGGATTTCTAGCTGGCATCTCTCTGCTTATCCCCGCCCTGTGGATCGCTATCCGTAAAGGATATGGTGCCAATGTCAAAAAGGAAGCTGAACAAAGCCTGTGGGAGGCATTCAAGGATGCTTTCTGGGGACTCCTTGCCCCCATTATAATCCTCGGTGGTTTATATGGTGGGGTCTTCACACCTACTGAAGCGGCTGTCGTTGCAGTGTTTTACAGCATTCTGTTGGGAATGGTTATTTACCGCACTCTTAATTTTGCAAAGATGTACCGTATTCTGGTAGATGCCTTTGAGGCATCCTCCATTGTCCTGCTGATAGTGGCCTTTGCCGGTCTTTTTTCCTGGGCCGGTTCCACAGTTGGTATTCTCGATACCTTTGCCCAGATGCTCATGGGAATCTCTGACAATGAGTGGGTGGTTCTCTTCTTGATCAATGTACTCATTTTCTTTGGTGGCATGTTGATCGACGCGGTTTCAATTTTTTATATTTTTCTGCCGATTTTCATGCCCATCATCACCCACTTTGGCTGGGATCCGATTTGGTTTGGCGTGGTTATGACCTTAAACCTGGCGATTGGCCAGTTTACACCACCGGTTGCAGTTAATCTTTTTGTCACAACCCAGTTGGCGAATATTCGCCTGGAGAAAACCTTTACAACCGTTCTCCCCATGGTGCTGGCAATGATGGTTGCCTTGCTGGTAGTCATTTTTTTCCCATCCCTTTCCCTGTTTATCCCACGGTTTTTCAACCTTATTTAACTGATGCTTCTTTGTAAGCTCGTGTTATCCATGGCAATGGTTATTGCCATCACCCTGATTGCAGAGCGGGTTTCATCCCGCTTTGCCGGGGTAT
This sequence comes from Desulfobulbus rhabdoformis, assembly GCF_016919065.1. Lineage (GTDB taxonomy): Bacteria > Desulfobacterota > Desulfobulbia > Desulfobulbales > Desulfobulbaceae > Desulfobulbus > Desulfobulbus rhabdoformis. The sequence continues at coordinate 66,584 of NZ_JAFFQA010000020.1, forward strand.
TGCTTGGTTTTCCTTTAGGGGTTGGGATCTCCCTTTTTTTTATTGGCTATGAACAGGGGCCCACCTTTGCTGCCCAAAGCAGCCTCTGGACCTCCCAGGGGCTGCTCCCTTCGCTGGTTTGGTGCCTGAGTTACCAATTCTGTGCACACCGGCTGAAGGGTCACCCTCGCTCGCTGACGGTTGGCTTTAGCCTCACCATGTCACTCTGTTGTTATCTGCCCATCGCCTTTGTAGTCCAACAGTTTGCCCCGGAGTCACTTTTTCTTCGCCTTGCCCTGAGCCTGATTGGCCTTTTTTCCTTTGCCTTTCTCTTTCACTGCGCCTATTCCCATCCCCCTGCCATAACGCCCCAGCTCTTTTCCTGGAAACGACTTCTTACTCGCGCTTTGCTCACCGGTATAATCATTGTTGCCATCACATCCAGCGCCGCTCATGTTGGCAGCGAGTGGTCAGGTATTTTCAGCGCATTTCCCGCAACAATCCTTCCCGTGGCTCTTATTCTTCACTCCCATTATGGGCCGGAAATTCTCTCCTCTCTGTTTCGGGAACTCCCCATGGGAATGTTGTCTATTGTTGTCTTCAGCCTCACAGTAGCCTGGAGTTTCCCCATATTAGGGATACTCTGGGGGACCATTTTCAGCTATCTAGTCGCTGGCTGTTACCTCCTCTTCTATGAATTACGGCTTCGTCAGCAACTTCAGTCCTGTATTACAAACGTATTCAGGCAACTAAAACCCTGAGTCTTCTATCAGTTCCCCCTTCGTCAATGCATCCCACTTACTTTCTTAGGCAATAAAAGCTTTTCCCTATTTATCTGTTGCCGAGGCTCTTGCCTCTTGGTAATTTTTTTTAACCTAACGCCTTACTCATTTTTTAGCCCTTTTCTCTCAAGGAGAAATTTCATGAACAAACATCTGGTTCTTCTCCCTGCTTTGGCTTTCCTTTTTTTTGCAGGCTGTGCCACTGAATCTTCTCGCACCATAGAAACACAGCAGGTTGCCACAGCCTCTCAGCCCTATTACGGACAAAAAACTCTCATATCTGTGGGCAAATTTGAAAACAGATCCTCCTATCTACGAGGTATCTTTTCAGACGGGGTGGACCGCATGGGCAACCAGGCCAAGACAATTCTGGTGAGCCACCTCCAGCAGACAGGGCGCTTTCAAGTACTTGAACGAACAAACATGGAGGAATTGCAACAGGAAGCCAAACTGAGCGGAGCGGCCCAGCATTTGGCCGGGGCTCAATACGTCATTACCGGAGACATCACAGAGTTTGGTCGTAAACAAACAGGTGACCACCAGTTATGGGGTATTCTGGGACGAGGAAAAAGTCAGATCGCCTATGCCAAGGCAACACTCAACGTTATTAGCGTGCAAACATCAGAAGTAGTCTTTACCGCCAAAGGCGCAGGTGAGTATGCCCTTTCAGATCGGGAGGTCATTGGTTTTGGGGGAACTTCAGGATACGATTCGACTCTCAATGGAAAAGTGTTGGACCTGGCAATTCGTGAAGCGGTCAACAATCTGACAGCAGGGATCGACTCAGACGCCTGGCAACCAGGGGATTAACTGCTAGAACAAGCCATCACCTTTTGCAATGCAAGGAAGTTTCAAGCTTCCTTCACCGGACGTACACCTATGATAAACCAAACCAGCCTTTACATCATGGTGCTTCCATTTCTTCTGTTAGGAGGATGCACTCAAGGTCACAAACCACTTTATACCTGGGGGCAATACCAGCCCTCTCTCTACGCCTACTATCAAAAAGATACAAGTACCGTTCAGGAACAGATAGTGGCTCTCAAGGAAACACTTGAACGATCTCAAGCCGAAAATCGTCCGGTTCCGCCAGGATTCCACGCCCATTTAGGTTTGCTTCATGCCACACTTGGTGCCGGGGATTTGGCCCGTCAGGAATTTATCACCGAAAAGACGCTTTTTCCTGAATCCGAACAGTACATGGATTTTCTTCTCAGCAGCAAGGAGCGGAAACATTGAAGCGGCTCATCCTTCTTTTCTTGGTGCTTATTGTCGCTGGGTTAAGTGGCTGTGCCGAACCACCGCCTCCCTATGATTACACAGCATTTCGACAAAATCAACCACGCTCGATTCTTGTTTTCCCCCCAGTGAATAGGAGCCCGGAGGTACATGCCGGTCATGGAGTGTTGGCCCAGGTCACCCTGCCACTTGCCGAGTCGGGATATTATGTTTTCCCGGTGACGCTCGTGGAAGAAACCTTTATCAACAACGGACTCACCCAACCAGAGGATATCCATGGGCTGGATCTCAAAAAACTCCATAAGATCTTTCATGCCGATGCAGCGCTCTACATGGTCATTACCGAGTACGGAACCAAATATATGGTCCTGGCAAGCGATACCAGGGTAACTCTTGAAGCCAGACTTATAGACCTGCGCACAGGTCAGAAACTCTGGGCGGGCAGCGCAACCGCCTCAAGTGCCGAACAAAGCAGCGCCAATAGCGGCGGCTTGGCAGGGATTTTGGCCCAAGCCCTTGTTGAACAAATTATCAACACCATGGCCGACGTCACCTATGACATGGCAGGTCTTGCAGATAATCGACTTTTATGGGCAGGAAAGCGAAACGGAATGCTGTATGGCCCCCGTTCACCGATGTTTGGCAAGGAAGGGCAGGAAGGGAAATAAAAGGTGGGCAGCAATCAGCCTGTGCCCACCTCGACTATTGGGAATCTTGAATAATTGCTTTTTCTGCCAATCTCGGCGTCATGCTGAAAATTTTATCCTCGGAATATCAGCTATATGCCTGCGGTAAAATTGTCAGCAATCCTTGACCTTGATTGAAAAATCTAATTATTCAAGACACCCTATTACCTGTAAAATCCAGCTTAGATCACGAGCACTTCGAATACCCGCAGTCCTTACACACCTCACACCCTTCCTCAAAAAGCAATTTCCCCTGACACTCTGGGCAGATAGAGGCAAATCCGTGCTGAGTGGCAGCCATAAACGATTTCAACAGTTTACCCAACTGTGCCGGTAGATCAAGCATGTGTCCGGAGGAACGATCAAGCTGTTTAATAATTTCATCCATTGGGATCTGGTAGCGTAAAGCCAACGAGACCAGACGGCAGGTGGTGGTCCACATAGTGGATTTATCTTTCAAATCAACCCGGTTATCAAAGGGGAACTTGGCAAAGACCTCCATAGGTTTCTCGTCCTCATCAAAGCAGACGATGAGGTAAATGGTCTCTTGGTTGATATCTTTGAGCCGGTAACGCTTAGCGCTGAGCACATCAGGCAGGGTTGCCTTCTGTACCAGTCCCTGGGATGATGCGACAGCCGTATTGTCCGAGCTGGATGCAACCGTGTTGAGCACCTGATGATCGCGGGAACCATCGCGGTACACGGTCAGCCCCTTACAGCCAAGCTCAAACCCCAACATGTAAGCAGTGCGCACATCATCCTGGGTGGCGGATGAGGGGAGATTGATGGTTTTGCTGATGGAGGAATCCACACCGCTTTGCTGGAGAACCCCTTGCATGCGAATGTGTTGCTCGGGTTTGATATCCTGAGCAGTACGGAAGATCTCCTGCCAGCGCTCGGGAATTTCCTTGTGGCCGACAACGGTTCCAGAAGAGGCGACCTTTTCCATGACCTCTTCGGAATAAAACCCCTCTTCCCGCGCCACTTTCTCAAAAAGCTTATTGACCATCAACAGCCGATCGCCATCCATGACGTTTTTAATCATGACAATGGAAAAATACGGTTCGCAACCCGATGCGCAATCTGCAATCATGGACACCGTGCCAGTGGGCTGAATCGAGGTCATGGCCGCGTTACGACGTGGCGGGTACTTGTTAAACGTTTTGTCGTAGGCGGGAAACGGTTCTTTCATGGCCGCAAGGGCAACAGAGGCGGCCTCAGCCTCTTTACGAACAAAGGCCATCGCCTTGGCGGAAGCCTCACGCCCTTCTTCACTGCCGTAGGGGAGCTCAAGCTGGATGAGCATGTCGTGCATCCCCATGATCCCCAGGCCCACTTTGCGCGTTTTCTGTGTCATTTCTGCAATTTCCGGGATCGGAAACCGATTGCAGTCAATAACATTATCCAAAAAGCGAACAGCCAAACGGGTTGTCTCACCAAGACGTTCCCAATCAACCTGCTTTTCTTTCACATACTGACCTAGATTAATTGACCCCAGGTTACAGGATTCATAGGGCAGCAGCCACTGCTCACCACAGGGGTTGGTGGCTTCAAACTTTCCAAGCTGAGGGGTGGAATTGTCACGGTTAGCCGCATCAATGAAGAGCACGCCTGGTTCACCGTTATGCCAGGCAAGATCAATAATTTTGTCAAACACCTCACGGGCACGCAGGGATTCAATGACACGGCCGTTGGACGGGTCGATCAGGTCGTACTCCTGATCATGGGTGACTGCGTCCATGAAGAGATCGGTAATGGCCACACTGAAATTGAAGTTGGTATAACGGGTTTGGTCTTCTTTTGCCGTGATAAATTGCATGATATCGGGATGATCAACACGCAACACGCCCATATTGGCACCACGGCGTTTCCCGCCCTGCTTGATAGTTTCTGTGGCGGCATCAAAGACTGCTGCAAAGCTTAGAGGTCCGGAGGCAACCCCCTGCGTGGAACGGACCGAGGAATTTTTCGGGCGGAGCCTTGAAAAGGAATAGCCTGTCCCCCCGCCTGTCTTGTGGACCAGGGCACCATTGCGGATCGAGGTAAAAATACCGTCCATTGAGTCTTCCACCGGCAGCACAAAACAGGCGGAAAGCTGGCCAAGATCAGTCCCTGCATTCATCAGGCAGGGCGAGTTGGGCAAAAAATCAAGCGAATAGATCATGGTGAAGAAACGATCTGCCAACCCTTCATAATCTGGCTGATCCTCGTCGACCAGGGCCACGGCATTGCTGACCCGACGGCAAAGGGTTTCCCAGTTTTCCAGCGGTTTGCCCTCTGCATCCTTCAGATAGTACCTCCTCTCGAGAACAGTCTCTGCGGTTTCGGTAAGCTGCTGACGGGTAATGCTTCTGGTCATGTTTTCCTCTTTGCTAGTGTTCATGGGACCATCTCAATGGTGCAACGATAACGGGGTAAAATACCCGATAATGAATGACAGGATCACCGCAAAACCTTGCGGTGTCGAACTTTTCGTCGATATGGTGATCTGGGAAATTTTCTTGGATTGCCCTCAGTTGGGCGACGGAAGATTATCACAACATATAGAGAGTATCAACAATAAAACATCCCACATGTAGTGTTTTTTCAAAACATCCTGTTTTCAACAAGATCTATAAATTTTGCGCAAAAATCGCCTCTATTACCAGGATTTTTTTCATTGAGAAACATTTTTTTCCTCAAACCGCCGTCACAGATTCAGATAAAAGAAATTCATGCTGCCTGTCTCTCAAGAAAGCTTGCCGCTTGCGAATTAAGGCCTTGAACATTATAGTGATAGAACCTTGCTTGAACGATGTTGTATATCCATATAATTTCAGCAACATACACCTATCATCCACTTTTTTATCAGCCAAGGGGCCACCTGCCCATCCCTAACCCTTTTTCAAGAAAGGAAGTCAAACTCTATGCTCAAAAAACTTATTCTTTCCGCCTCTCTTCTTTTACCCCTTTCCTTCTCCGCCCAGGCAGCAATACAAAGCGGCTCCAATGGTTCGCTCAACTGGACGGCAGAAATGAGTTGGTCTCTTCCAGCGAGGCCCCTCGATGTTGCCCAATCTCTTGATAATAAACGTGTCTTCATCCTTGGTGATGATGCCCGCATCTATATATTTGACCCCAACGGCAGGCAGCTTGGCGTGATGCCGGTTACCCCGGATATCAACGCCATCGATATCAGCGCCCGAGGAGATCTGCTTTTCGTCACCAGCCAAAAAGACAAAACGTACAGCGCTCTGAGTATCAGTTTTAATCAAAAAATAGATATCACCGGTGCTCCTGTTCGTGGCAAAATCGATGCCCCCGTGACCCTGGTGCTTTTTTCCGATTTTGAGTGTCCCTGGTGCGGTCGCCTTGAACCAGCCCTCGATCAGTTACTGACTCAAAACAAAGACAAGCTGCGCCTCGTCTTTAAGCACATGCCCCTGAGCATGCATGAATACGCCGAATCAGCCGCCTTGGCAGCCATTGCTTCCCAACGCCAGGGTAAATTCTGGGAAATGCATGATGCCCTCTTTCAAGTGAAAAACTGGAACGAGAACGTAGTCGAAGAAACCGCCAAAAAAATCGGTTTAAATATGGATAAATTCCATGCAGACCTGGAGAGCCCAGAAACCCAGACACAGCTTGCAAAAGATGCCCGCGATGCTCAGGAGGCGGATATTTCTGCCACGCCTTCCCTGTTTATAAACACCAAGCCGGTACGTGACCGTTCGCTTGCAGGTCTGCAGAAGATGGTTGATGAGGCCTTTGCAGCTGCCGGAGATAAATAAGTTGAAGACTGCTGCACTCAACCTTGAGACCACACGAGAACTTTCCTTTGCCGACAATCGAATCGCCCAGCAACTCTTTGGCGAGCTCAATCGCAATCTGCACACCATCGAACAGGCCACCGGCGTTTCCCTGCATGCTCGGGGTAACGAGGTCCAGATAGAAGGGGTGGCCCATGCTGTTGAACTGGCAGCCTCCACCCTGGAACAGATGTATGGCCTGTTGCTCAAAGGCTATCCTGTTTTCAGTCAGGACATAGCCTTTGGCCTTAAGATTCTTGAATCCTCGCCCAAAGCGAGGCTGGAAGAAATCTTTATGGACAAGGTCTGCATCACCTCAAAAAAAAGGATTATCTCGCCCAAATCAGTCAACCAAAAACTCTATATCGAGGCCATGCGTGCAAACGATATTGTTTTTGGAATTGGCCCGGCAGGTACTGGCAAAACCTATCTGGCCGTGGCCATGGCTGTTTCGGCTCTTGCCAAAGAACAGGTCTCCAAGATCATCCTTACCCGTCCCGCGGTTGAGGCTGGCGAAAAACTCGGTTTTCTCCCTGGAGACATGGCTCAAAAAGTCGACCCTTATCTGCGGCCCCTGACCGATGCTATCAATGATATGTTGGGCCAGGAGAGAACATCTGAGTTAAGCGAGCGTGGTGTTATCGAAGTCGCTCCCCTTGCCTTCATGCGGGGGCGAACCTTAAATAATGCCTTTATCATTCTCGATGAGGCCCAGAACACCACCCGCGAGCAGATGAAGATGTTTTTAACTCGCATTGGTTTCGACTCTCAGGCTGTCATCACCGGTGATATCACCCAGATTGACCTGCCAGGCTCCCAACGATCCGGCCTGATTCAGGCAGAAACAATCCTTACCGGAATCAAAGGGATCAGCTTCCGCCATTTTTCCAAATCCGATGTGGTTCGCCACCCCTTGGTGCAGGAAATTATCCACGCGTATGAACTGCAGGAAAACAAGCGCACTCCACCCCCCCCCAAGGAGAGTTGATTATGGCTGTCCACCTGAGCCTCAGTCCCGCTCTTGCTCTCCTGCAGCTCAATCAGCGGCTGCTGGTTGCCCGCGCCGAACAGTTGCAGCTTTTACTTGAACTTTCCAAAACCGAGGTCAGCCTCGTGCTGCTAAGCGACGAGGAAATGGCTGCATACAACCAGCAATATAGGCAAAAACAGGGGCCGACAAATGTCCTCTCCTTTCCAGCAAGCGAAGGCGATCCCGGCTTTGTCGTCCCGGATAACGAATTGGGGGATGTCCTTATTTCAGTGGATACGGCCCGGCGTGAGGCGCTGGCCGAGGGACACAGCCTCCATCATCGTATTGTCGAGTTAATTATTCACGGCATGCTCCACCTCATTGGTTTTGACCATGAACGCTCCGAAGAAGAGGCGGTCCGCATGTGGGATTTTGAAAAAGAATTATTTAAGCTGTTGCACAGCCAAAGGAGAATCAATATGCCTTTTCTTGCCATTAACGTTGACCATGTGGCCACAGTTCGCCAGGCTCGAGGCGGTGCAGAACCGGACCCTGTTCTCGCAGCAGGCATCTGTGAGTTAGCCGGAGCAGAAGGCATTGTGGTTCACCTGCGGGAGGATCGCCGCCATATCCAGGACCGTGATGTTCGCCTTTTGCGTCAGACAGTGAAAACCAAACTGAATCTCGAGATGGCAAACGCACCAGAGATTGTTGATATAGCCCTCGATCTGGTGCCGGACATGATCACCTTGGTCCCGGAGAAAAGAAAAGAGTTGACCACTGAAGGTGGATTGGACGTGATCGGCAATGCCAAAAAACTAGGCAAAACCATCAATAAGATGCGCAAGGCGGGCATTCCGGTATCCTTGTTTATCGATCCCGACGCCGAGCAGATTCAGGCTTCCGTGGATGTAGGGGCTACCTTTGTCGAGTTACACACAGGGCGTTACTGCGATGCCGATAGCGAGAAAAAGCAGGCTAAGGAATTTGAGTTGATCGAACAGACCTCTGAGTTGGCTTTTGAATCCGGTTTACGGGTCAATGCCGGACACGGGCTCGATTACCGCAACACGGCTCCCATTGCCGCCCTGCCCTTTATTGAGGAATTAAGCATTGGCCACGCCGTAATCAGCCGTGCGGTTATGGTCGGCTTGGACCAGGCCGTGCGGGAGATGCTTGCCATTGTACGTTCAGTTTCTTAAGAGGAAATCAACGCAATAGATGCAAAAAAAACTAATCCCGTGAGCATTCATTGGTGCGTTAGCTTCGTTGGTTAGAATAAGCCGATTAAAGGGAATCTTGAATAATTGCTTTTTCTTCCAATCCCTGCGTCACGCTTAAAATTTTATCCTCGGAATATCATATATATGCCTGCGGTAAAATTTTTGCGCAATCCTTGGCCTTGATTGAAAAATCTAATTATTCAAGACACCCTAAAGTATTCTTAGTATTCTTAGTATTTTTATCGGGGTATTGCGAGCAAGGAAGATGATCTGCTGATGAACGCTCCAACGGTTCAGCAACAATTATTTTTTTCTCACATCTCTTTGCCAAGTCCAATGATGTGCTCACTTGCCCCAAGCACAATTAAAATATCCTCAGCCTTAATCACTGAGTCAGGTTTGGGGTTAAAGAGCATGGTGCCATCTAATCTTTTTATTGCCACCACGATCACATCGTAACGTTTTCGAATCTCCGATTCGATTAGATTTTTCCCGTTCATGTGCGAATTTTCCGTCACTCGTAACTCTTCCATAATCAAATCGAGTTCACCGGCACGCATGGTTAAATCGATAAAATCAGTCACCGTGGGCCGCACTATCAGATGTGCCATCCGGCGGGCACCAATGGAATAGGGAGAAATCACCTTTGAGGCACCGGCCCTTCTGAGCTTGGTTCGCACGCCTCGCCCACCACTTGAACGGGCCATGATGTAAAGATCATTATTCAGACCACGTGCGGTCAGGGTAATGTAGAGATTATCCGCATCTGAGGCAACCACCGAAACCAATCCTTTGGCTCGTTCAATGCCTGCACTCAAAAGAACATCGTCATCAGAAGCATCCCCCTTGATCCATATATAGTGCATCTCGTCAAGGGCATTCAACTCCACTTCATCCATCTCGATGACGAGAAAAGGTCGGCCATGTTCTTGAAGGATCTTACAGATTTCCTTGCCAATACGCCCATATCCACAGACAATGTAGTGATCCCGCAACCGGGCGATCTCTTTGTTCATTTTTCTCCTCTTATACAGCCCCTGCAAATTTCCCTCGACCATGGTCTCGGTAATTTTACTGAAAACATACATCACAAAGCTGACGCTGGTGATAACGAGAAATACCGTAAATATCCTTCCGGCAGGATGAATGGGAACGATATCACCATAGCCCACCGTAAAAATGGTGATAATGGTCAAATATAACCCCATCCAAAAGCCGGTATTTTCCAGGTACATATAGCCAACAGTACCACCAACCAGAAGCGCTACGAAAATGAGGGTTATAATAAGAAATTTTTTCATGAACTCAGCGAATATTTGAAAAAATACCAGGCAAACTCTCACGGGTTAAGGAGACCATTCAGCCTCCTGTGATTACCCCCAGATACTCCTCTATACAGTGAGATAAAAGCGTATCCCCACTGGGAAGTTAGTCGAAGGATGGGCCCGATAATTACCTGAAAAAAAAGGAAGTCCTGATAATTGCTTACCAAAAGACAGAATAGCATATAACACTCACAAAAAGCCACCGTTAACCTGCTGGGCTGCACAAGCTTCCGGCACATCTCCGTTTGACAAAGAACGCTGGGAAGTGTATAAATGCGCATCTTTGCCCGGATGGCGGAACTGGTAGACGCAAGGGACTTAAAATCCCTCGGCCTTAGGCTGTACGAGTTCGATTCTCGTTCCGGGTACCAAATAATATCGGCCACTTAGCGTATAATCGCTGAGTGGCCGTTTTTGTTTCTAATTGACTTTTTTGTCCAAAATTCTTCCGGGCTGATGTAGCCGTTGGCGCTGTTTCGACAAATTCGGTTGTAGTCGACTTCAATATATCCAAATACCGTTTGACACATTTCATCACGGATGGCAAAGACCTCTCCGTGTATTGCTTCGACTTTTGTCAGTGGCAGAATAAAATTGTACCCAAAATGGCGATGAAAAGTGTACCACCTCCATCTGAACACCTTTGTCAAGGAATGAGGAACTGGCATCGCTAAGCTTCAACTGATTGTATAAATAAAGGGAATCTTGAATAATTGCTTTTTCTGCCAATCCCGCGGAGTCTGGCGCTTACCTCGTCATGCTTAAAATTTTATCCTCGGAATATCATGTATATGCCTGCGTGCAAGTTAAGATAACTGTCGGCCGTAACCCGCGGCCCAGTTAAAATCTGAATCAAAATAGCCGATCTGGGGGGGCGATATCCCTCCTCCGGTTTCCCTCGCGATATTCGAGCGGCGTGGCCTTCCTTATTTCCTGGTCTCAGTCTTTCATTGAGGTACGGTGAAGCATAACGAAGGGCAGATAAGGATTTTCGTCTGGCCCAAATTGATAATGTTCTTTCTCCCCTGGCCACTTTAGGCTCCAGGAAAAATATTGACGTATGACGTAACACGTCATATCAAGTAAACCATGATAGCCTCTTTTAAGTGCAAAGATACGGAAAAATTGTTTAACGACTACGGCGTAAAAAAACTTCGCCAAATCGAAAGAAAAGCTCGTATCAAGTTGGAAATCCTGAATGCGGCTCTATCTCTTGACACAGTTTGCGCGTCCCACCGGGAAATCGTTTAGAGGCATTAAAAGGAGATCGAAAAGGGCAATATTCTATACGCATCAACAATCAATGACGAATTTGCTTCGAATGGATTGATTGGATGCGCATAATGTCGAAATAGTCGATTATCATTGAGGTGAAAAAATGGCCGAAAAACTTGCTCCCATATCCCCTGGCGAGATCCTGTACGAAGAGTTCCTAGAGCCTATGGATATTTCACAAGCTCAATTAGCAAGAGATCTCAATGTTCCCCCAAATCGCATAAATCAGATTGTTCGTGGAAAAAGAGAAATAACTGCAGACACTGCGCTGAGGCTTGGTCAATATTTCGGTATTGAGCCGGAGTTTTGGCTCAACCTCCAACTACGTTACAACATGAAAGTTGCCCAAGAAAAAGTTGGCTTGCAGATCAAGAAAGAGGTCAAGCCTTACCAGGCTTCGCAAGGCAAGCGTTATCAACCTTCTGTATAGTTATTTCTGAATCAAAATAGCCGATGAATGCTGAAGATATCATAAAAGGAATATGTGGAATTATCTGGCACCTGTTAAAAATGATAATTCAACTGTTCCTCATAAACATTATCTTCTTCTATCTCGGTTACCTTATTTTAAAGTTCATTTCCCTAGGGAGATATCCTTCAGCTGCAATGAATAAGAATGAAGTAAATATTGTCATTTGCACAGGTTCATTGACGCCACTCTTGATACTCGCTTGTTTTTTCATAGTTAACAACTACATAACATAATAAAATTTACGCTAACAATAGCGTAATCAAGTCCCTGCAAACAGTGCAGGCTCGATGGAGCGGATTATTATTAGTCAAATCTTCTCCTGTCGATCGTACCCCGCAGCCCTGTCAAAATCTGAATCAAAATAGCCGATAGAGCCTACTGTTCGCCCCCCCGTGGGGGGGCATAACTGGTAGTATAAATAAAGGGAATCTTGAATAATTGCTTTTTCTGCCAATCCCGCGGAGTCTGGCGCTTACCTCGTCATGCTTAAAATTTTATCCTCGGAATATCATGTATATGCCTGTGGTAAAATTTTGCGCAATCCTCGAAGTCTGCGCTTATCTGGCCTTGATTGAAAAATCAAATTATTCAAGACACCCTAAAAATAAACCGGACTGAAGAATTTTAATCCTCCGTCCGGTTATTTTTATATCTACTTTATATTTTGGTAATCGGGTCTAGAAGTCTATCACTGTACCATCATAACAAGCTTGATAAATAGCCTTGATCTCTTCAAAGACAGGCTTTCTTGGATTGAAAAGAGTGCAAGGGTCTTTCAGTGCATTCTCTACAAGAGTATTCAGCTTGGCTTCCCACTCTTTTTCCTCAATACCACACTCTCTGAGAGAGCCGGCAACACCGGCTGACGCACGGAGATCTGAAATTTCCTGTGCAAATTCTTCAGCAGTTGATTTTCCCAAAGCGGCTGCCAGGTCAGAGTATTTCCCGGTGGCTTTTGAGTTGAATCGGATCACATTAGGCATCAGGATTGCGTTGCCGCAACCATGGGGAACGTGGAAAGTTCCGCCAATCTGATGAGACATTGAGTGAACAATACCCAGCCATACATTGGTGAATGCCATTCCCGCCATACAGGAAGCGTCGTGCATGGATTGACGGGCTTCCAGATTGTTTGGTTCTTCTACAGCAGTCTTGAGATTGTTAAATACCAATTCAATGGAACCTTTGGCGAGATAATCGTTATACCTGTCTGCAATATTAGACACATAGGCTTCCACTGCATGGCTCAGTGCATCAAGGCCTGTATTTGCAGTAACATTGACGGGCATGCTCGCACAAAGCTCACCATCGACAAAGGCCACATCGGGGGTTAGTTCGTGGGAAACGATAGGATATTTAGTTCCTTTCTGTCTATCTGTAATTACAGAAAGACCTGTAACTTCTGTCCCGGTACCGCTTGTTGAGGGAATGGCAACGAAGTAAGCTTTATTACGCAGGGGCTTAACTGAAAACGGGGCCGCTAGCTCTTCGAGTTTTGATTCCGGATATTCATAGTAAATCCACATCGCTTTAGCTGCATCAATTGCTGAACATCCGCCTAAACCTATAATGATATCAGGTTGTTCCTGAGTGAAGACCTCGGCACCTTTCAGCACGGTTTCTATTGATGGGTCAGCTTCCACTCCGCCGAAAACAGCAGATTTTATTCCAGCATCAGACAAAAGGTTCTGGGTTTTTTCCAACACGCCATTTTTTTTAACAGAGTTACCTCCGATAACGACTACAGCTTTGCTCCCTTTTAATTCTTTAAGGTTTTCAATGCTACCTAATCCGTGGAAAATTTCTTTTGGAACGATAAATTTTGCCATTTTAGTTTTCTCCTCTTGGTGATCATTTCACGTATGTTTTTATTTGACCTAGACGGTTGGGCTCAAGCTTCATGCCGTCCATAGCTGTCATGATTGCTCATTGCCGCGGGCTTATTTATCCCGTAGCAGAATTGAAGGAGAAAATACGCGAACTCAGAAAAAATGAGAATACCAAATCCTGCTTAAATGTTGCCTTATTCTGTCAAATAAAACTTTTATCGTTGCCTTTAATGTGAATATCTTGCTTATATATGCCATGCAAAATTGTTTACAAGCTTCAAACAAACAGCAAAACAGGATAAAATATGTATCAGATGATCGAGCTGTTTGAACGATTTGACTTACCAGAATTGTTTACCGAATCAAACCTGGATGGGGTTCGTTTCTTTAAATCCAACAACCATACCCCGCGTACACCACTGATTTATGATCCGGGAATTTTTATCGTCGCTCAGGGAAGTAAAAAAGGGTACCTAGCCGACATGGTGTTTCAGTACGATGCCAATAACTACCTTGTTACCTCGGTCCCGATTCCCTTTGAATGTGAGACCTTTGCGACACCTGAGGCCCCATTCCTTGGCCTTTATATAGACATCGACATGTCGGTTCTGCATGAGCTGATCGGACAATTGGAAGAAAGCAATGGAATACAAAATACGAAATTGAGCCAAAGACCTAAAGGCGTGGGACCTGCACAGATGGACGAAAATATGTTTGATGCAGTGTGCAGGCTTTTAAAATGCCTTCAATCCAGAACTGAGACCAAAATTCTGGGTCCGGGATTGATTAAGGAAATACTGTTTCGAGTGCTCTGCGGTACCCAGGCATCATCTCTCTTCGCCCTGGCAACACATACGGGTAATTTTGCAAGTGTTTCCAGAGCATTGAAAACCATCCACAGTGATTATGGATCAAAGCTCGATGTTGAGCAATTAGCCAGCATGGCCGGTATGAGCGTATCAACTTTTCACAGGGCATTTAAAAGCGTTACATCTGATTCCCCTGGCCAATATCTGAAGAAAATAAGATTGAGCAAAGCTCGGGACTTTATACGAAATGACCAAATGAAGGCCTATATTGCAGCTGATAAAGTTGGGTATGAGAGTGTGTCACAATTCAGCCGGGAGTTTAAACGATATTTTGGGCAAACCCCTGCTGACCTTATCAAAGAATTACGTAACACTTAGTAACTGACACGCTTCTAGTGGCTAATACAGATCAATCAACAAGTCTTGTCACTTTGGCATTTTTGTTCAAACGGAAATCGTTTTGACTCAAGGGTGCCTTGAATAATTAGATTTTTCAATCAAGATCAAGGCCTGCGAAAAATTTTACCGCAGGCATATACATGATATTCCGAGGATAAAATTTTTCGCATAACGAGGTAAGCGCCAGACTCAGCGAGATTGGCAGAAAAAGCAATTATTCAAGATTCCCTCAACTGATACACATCTGTTGCCGATTCTTCCCCGCAGGCACGAGACCACTGTTGAACTCGCTTGCGAAGATGTGTTTGTTTTTGAGAAACTACGTAATTAGTGGTCGGCCGAAACACGCATTTGTAGATTCTCAAGTTCCCGTCCAACATGTTTCTCACGTATAATTACCAGCTATTTTTCCAACGTAGATGGCCGGAAGGATTTCTCCTTCCGGCCATTTTGATCGTAGACAGCAGTCTACCGCACCG
>NZ_JAFFQA010000210.1 GCF_016919065.1 Desulfobulbus rhabdoformis
TTTCAGCATCAACGCATAGACTCCGTTCATATCCAATCCAATATGCGCCATTTGGGGCGCATTAGTTTGTTCGTCAAAACAATCCGGAAGTTTTTGAGCAACCTCAAGCGCCATCATAAAAATCTGATGCAATCCTTGGATGACGAACTTGTCGATCGTTACCTGGGCAAAAAGCAGGAAGCTGTTTTTGCAGTGGTCAAGCCATCGGAATCCCATGCAACTCTAAGCCAGCTGGCACAAGACCT
>NZ_JAFFQA010000211.1 GCF_016919065.1 Desulfobulbus rhabdoformis
CGCAACGGCAGCATGCCTCCCTAGGATGCCGGTGGCGGAACACCGGGTTTCCACGATATTTTTTTCCACGTGGAAACATATATTTAAAGCGACTTCGTGTCGCGAATAGCCGTCAGGCTAAGCCGTGGATCCCTGATTAAGCCACACATGGCATTGGCTCACCCTCAATTCTCAGAACCAAAATATCTTGTATGATTTCTGGAGAATAGTTTCCATTTTTCTTTTTCTCCAG
>NZ_JAFFQA010000212.1 GCF_016919065.1 Desulfobulbus rhabdoformis
CTGCCAATGCCTCGATCCCGCTGGAGGACGCTTTAATGAGCGGCTTTGCCATGTTTTCGCTAAAAGACCCTTCGTTGTTATCGTTCGATGGGCGACGACTTGAGCAACCCGAGAGCCTGCATGGTGTCTTTGGGGTACGAGTTATCCCCAGTGATACCCAAATGCGGACTATTCTGGATGAGATTGTTCCGACCTTACTTCGGCGACCGTTCCGCACTAT
>NZ_JAFFQA010000213.1 GCF_016919065.1 Desulfobulbus rhabdoformis
TATTAAAATACACGCCATCGGCCCAGATATACACATAGCGCTTGTTCTCAAATCTGCGTTGACTCCACTGCTCATGCTCTGCTTCCCAAAGACGCTTGCAACGGCTGATCGTAGTGGACGAAAGCCCGGAGGCATCCTTGCCAAGAAGAGCCTGAAGAGCTTCCTGAAAATCACCGGTAGATATCCCTTTGAGGTAAAGCCAAGGCAGC
>NZ_JAFFQA010000214.1 GCF_016919065.1 Desulfobulbus rhabdoformis
TATTAAAATACACGCCATCGGCCCAGATATACACATAGCGCTTGTTCTCAAATCTGCGTTGACTCCACTGCTCATGCTCTGTTTCCCAAAGACGCTTGCAACGGCTGATCGTAGTGGACGAAAGCCCGGAGGCATCCTTGCCAAGAAGAGCCTGAAGAGCTTCCTGAAAATCACCGGTAGATATCCCTTTGAGGTAAAGCCAAGGCAGC
>NZ_JAFFQA010000021.1 GCF_016919065.1 Desulfobulbus rhabdoformis
CGGAGGCTGTTGTTCCCGATAATCTCAAAAGCGGTGTCAGTAAATCCTGCCGGTATGAGCCCGACATCAACCCAACCTATCACGATCTGGCACGACATTACCAAACGGTGGTCCTGCCTGCCCGCCCCAGAAAACCGCGTGACAAAGCTAAAGCGGAAGCCGGTGTGCTCCTGGTTGAGCGGTGGATCTTGGCCAGGTTGCGCAAACACACCTTCTTCAATCTTGCGGATTTAAATCAGGAAATACAACGGCTGTTGGCAGCTCTGAACGCCAAACCGTTTAAAAGGCTCCCCGGCACGCGCTATAGCCGTTTTTGTGAAATTGACCAGCCCACCCTCAAGCCACTTCCCTTTGCTCCTTACGAGTTGGCCTATTGGAAAAAGGCGACCGTCCATCTTGATTATCATGTGGAAGTGGATGGCCACTATTACTCCGTCCCCTACACCCTGGTGAAGAAGAAACTGGATATTCGCTATACCGCACGCACGGTCGAATGTTTTTACCGGAATCGACGCATAGCCAGCCATCTCCGCAGCACCATTCGCGGTCGCCATACCACCGTCAAGACACACATGCCTCTCAATCACCAAAAATACTCGGAGTGGAATCCTGAACGGTTCAAGCGCTGGGCAGCCAAGATCGGGCCGCAGGCGCTCCTGCTCACTGAAACATTGTTGGTTCAGCGCCAACATCCCCAGCAGGCCTACCGAAGCCTGCTGGGCATTCTCAGGCTTGGTAAAGCCTATGGCGATGAACGGCTGGAAGCGGCATGTACACGAGCACTCAAGATCAACGCGCTCTCCTACCGCTCTATTGAGTCTATTCTTAAAAACGGCCTGGATCAGAAAACGTTACTCAATAACGAGAAGAACAATAAACCGGTAGAACATCGCAACATCCGTGGCGCCGATTACTACAACTCAACAGTCCATTAAAGGAGAACCACATGCTGCTGCATCCAACACTCGAAAAACTCAATACCTTACGCTTCACCGGCATGGCTGCGGCTCTTGACGAGCAAATGCAGATGAACTCCCTTGCCGACATGAGCTTTGAAGAGCGACTTGGCCTGCTGCTTGACCGGGAAATAACAGCCAGAGAAACGCGGAGACTGCAAACCCGACTCAGAGCGGCTAAACTACGCCAAGATGGCTGTATCGAGGATATCGACTTCCGCCATCCACGCGGGTTGGACAAGTCACTGGTACTCAGGCTGGCCGGTTGTGACTGGATCAGAGAGCGCAACAACCTGATAATTACCGGCCCTACCGGCGTTGGCAAAACCTACCTTGCCTGCGCCTTTGCTCAGAAGGCCTGCAGAGAAGGGTTGAACACGCTGTATCTGAGAACGACAAAATTCTTCGAGGACCTCGCCCTTGCCAAAGGTGATGGCCGATATCTGAAGCTTCTGAAAGCCTTTGCCAAAGCCGATCTGCTGGTACTTGACGACTATGGCTTAACACAACTAGGCCGGGAACAGCGACATGACTTATTGGAGATACTGGAAGATCGTCATGGCTTGAAATCAACCCTTGTCACCAGCCAGCTCCCTGTGGACCACTGGCACGAACAGATCGGCGATCCGACCGTGGCAGACGCCATCCTGGACCGGTTGGTCCACACTGCTCACAAAATACAACTAAAAGGAGAATCAATGAGAAAAAAGAAGGCAAACTTGACCTGAATGGCGACAACAAGGTAATGGATTAATAACCGCGTCGCTTCGCTCCGATCACCCGACCGAGATCACTGGAACAGGTGGCCGGGATCAAATGGATTCAGTGACCGGCTTCGAATGGAATGACTGGCCGGATTCCC
Organism: Desulfobulbus rhabdoformis; assembly: GCF_016919065.1. GTDB lineage: Bacteria > Desulfobacterota > Desulfobulbia > Desulfobulbales > Desulfobulbaceae > Desulfobulbus > Desulfobulbus rhabdoformis. The sequence goes on from NZ_JAFFQA010000021.1 coordinate 1,819, forward strand.
TGGAATACGCAGTTAAAGGGGTGACAGGCTCCCCATCCTTGAACTTGACGCCCCGGATAATATCGGCAAGGAGCTTGAATCCTCGTAGCCTTTGCCACTTTTTTTCTGCACTCATTCCCAGTTTATAGACCATGGCCAAGATTGTTCGGCGGGCAACACAGCCCCGGGTCTTATCCGTTCTTAGCCGTACAGTGGCAAAGGTTGATTCAATCGGATTGGATGTCCGAATGTGTTGCCAATGTGTAAGCGCCAAATGACCCCCTTCTTTTCAGCCACCTGAAAACATGGTCATGTTTGCCAAAACTTTCAGTGGAGGCGATCATGGACAGGAGCAACGCGAGGGGTAGAGACTCAAAGCTAAATTTCTGGCAAGAGCATATTGCCGGGTGGAAAGCATCTGGACTCAGCCAGTTGGTATATTGCAGGAACAATAATCTAGCAGTGGCCACCTTCGGTTATTGGCGACGCAAGCTTAAGCTGCAGAGTGGAGAAGTAGACAAGCCTCGCTTTTACCCTCTGGCAGTTGCACCTTCGCAGCAAACAATCCCCCCTCACAAGGATGGGAAGCCCTTTCGCCTCCTGCTTGGCGGCCATCGGTTCGTTATTGAAATAGACAATGAGTTTTCTTCATCAACGCTGCAGCATATTGTTCGTGCCCTGGAGCAAATATGATCCGGGGCAACCTGGAGAACGTCAATGTGTATCTGGCTGTTGGCGCAACCGACATGCGCAAATCGATCAACGGCCTGTCGTTGCTTGTTGAAGAACAATTTGAACTCGATCTCTTCACGGGCAACCTCTTTGCCTTTTGCAACCGGCGACGTGATCTGGTGAAAATTCTCTACTGGGACATTAACGGTTTCTGTGTATGGATGAAGCGCCTGGAGGCGGATTATTTCCGCTGGCCCGACAACGAACAGGAAGTTATGGAAATCAGCAGTTCTGCTTTGAGCTGGCTTCTGCATGGATTGGATTTACAGCAGGCGCATAGCCCCTTGATCTTTGACACGGTTTCTTGATGAAAATATTTATCTCATTGATTTTACGGATGTAATTTTAGATGGTTCATGGTAATATACGGTCATGAAAGTGGATATGACCTCATTGCCCGATAATCTGGAGCAGCTTAAAAAAATCATAGCCGATATGGCGATTGAACAGAATTATTATCTCAGTGAAAACAAGCTGTTACGTGAGCGGGTGCGCTTGCTCTACGCCAAGCTCTTCGGCAAAAAGAGCGAAAAGTATGTTGCCAACGGGCAGAATCCGCAGTTGCCGCTGTTTGACATGCCTGAACCGGAAGATATAGAACCGGAAAAGGAAACAGTTGCGATAGAAGCGCATCAACGGCAGAAACGTGGAAGAAAGGCTCTGCCCGAAGATTTACCACGGGTTGAAGTTATCCATGATATTGATGAGAGTGAGAAGATCTGTGGTTGTGGCACGCACTTAAGCAGGATCGGCGAGGAAGTCAGTGAGAAACTCGACATCATCCCTGCAGTTATTCGAGTTATTTGCCATATCCGCCCTAAATATGCCTGCCGCCACTGTGAAGGCCTAGAAACACAAGGCGCAACAGTGAAGATCGCACCACCACCCAAGCAGATCATTCCCAAGGGTATCGCTACCGCAGGGCTTCTGGCGCCATTTTGACCGCCAAGTTTTGTGATGCACTCCCCTTTTATCGCCAGGAGAAGCAGTTTACTCGCCTAGGAGCTGAGGTAAACCGAGCAACCATGTGCAACTGGGCCATGCATGCCTCTGAGGCCTGCCAACCTGTACTGGAGTTGCTTCATAGGGAAATTCGATCTGGCCCGTTGCTCTGTATGGATGAAACAACAGTACAAGTTCTCAAGGAACCTGGCCGTGCTCCAACAACAAAATCCTATATGTGGGTTTGCCGCGGTGGCCTGCCCGGTAAAGAGGGGGTATTGTATCGTTATTCACCAACCCGTTCGGCAGATGTAGCCAAAGAATTGAGTCAGGGCTATGCAGGCGTAGTACAGACAGATGGCTATGTCGGTTATGATTTTCTTGATGATACGACAGGAGTTAAACATGCGGCATGCCTGGCGCATGCTCGCCGTAAATTCGACGAAGCTGCCAAGGGGCTGGGCAAAGGGAAAAGCGGCAGTGCTCATGTGGCCCTGAACTTAATTCGCCAGATATACAGGCTTGAGTCTGAGGCAAAGCGCAACCAACTGAGTCCTGAAGATTTGGTTACCCTGCGCAACGAGCAGGGAAGACCAATTTTTGACGAGTTGCACGACTTTCTCAAGAAAAAAGTATTGCGAGTGACACCCAAAAGTCTGATGGGAAGAGCTGTACACTACACCCTCAAACAATGGAAACGACTTCTGGTGTATCTTGATCATCCAGAAATGACTCCCGACAATAATAGCGCTGAGAATGCTATCAGGCCATTTGTGGTTGGAAGAAAGAATTGGTTGTTTTCCGGAACCCCCAAAGGAGCAAAAGCCAGCGCCGATATTTACAGCCTGATCGAATCGGCCAAGGCCAACAGGTTGGAGCCGTACCATTACCTGCGCTATCTGTTTGAAAAACTCCCCTTTACTGAAAGCCAGGAGGAATATGAGGCTTTGCTGCCGATGAGGTTAAAACCGAAAGATTTAGCACTGGGTGACGCGGTGAGTGGGGTCTGATAAGCGCTTACTCATCTTTCACTCAGACCGAGGCTCTCAGTATTGCAGCCATGATTTCCAGAAGTTACTTAAAACCCACGGAGCCCTGCCCAGCATGAGTAGGAAAGGCGATTGTTGGGATAATGCAGTGGCTGAGAGTTTTTTCGGCACTCTCAAAATAGAGTTGGTTTTCGGAACGACATATTTCAGCCGAGCAGATGCCAAGCGGGATATCGTTGATTACATTGAGATGTTCTACAACAGCAGACGTCGTCATTCCTCTCTGGGGTATATGCCCCCCATGGAATTTGAAAAACAGAAGCTTTGGAAAGATGCAGCTTAATAAACTGTCTACTTTTATTTGACCACATCAATGTTTCTTGTCACAGGGAAAAAGTCAATATAGTTAGACAGAGTTACCCATCTCTTTCTTCCATTTGATCCAGTCTAGATGCTAGATCTGCCCAATCACCGAACGAAAACAGGTCAAGCATGCACTCAACGATTTCAGCGTGAGATTTGTCCATTTGGATAGACCGGGAACGCCCGTTGCTTGGACTCTCTAGTTTCTTTTTCGGTAAAAGTTCCAGATTAGCGTTAAAGCAATTGGCTATCTCTATCCCTGTAGTCTCGTTTGCGCGGTCAATGGCCTTCTGCTTGAGGACAAGTCGCATTGTCCAGCCGCTTTCAGCCCCAAGAGCTGAGTCAAGTGCTCCCCACTTGTCGCTTTCCGGACGATTTATGTTTGTCTCCCATTTTTGCACAGCCTGCCAGGTTATACTTTCTTGAAGATGTTTATTTACCTCTTCGGTAAATAACTCCATAGATTTAAAACCCGCCTTTTTCCTCGCACTTCTAAGTATTTCGCCAAACATTGAAGCCCTTTTGGTAATTGTTAGAAAGGTTATTTTCTATTTTTTCAGTACGTTATTTCGGTGATAATCCAAATAGAATTTCTGCCTCGCTGTAAAGTCACCAACATTCATTACTTGTTCAACCTGTAACCCCATTTGCGCGAAGGCCTGTAAATCAGCAAAAGGTGAAAAAATTAGATCTCCGTTATCAAGAAAGCTGATGTACCCCTTGTCAAAAAGATGGTCGACATGAGGCGCAAGAAGAAGGCCATTATGCCCATCAAGCCGCTCGGCGGAATAATAGGCCAATCCACCTTGCTCCCCCTCCACAGAGAATCTAGGGAGTAACGCCTGCAGCTGACACCTAACCAAATAGCTGCCTTTTCACATAGCGGTAGGAGATTTTTTCCTGCTCAAGCCTGAGCCTCGCAGTAAACTCATCACGAACAAGAAGATGATACACTTCCTGCTCCTCAGGCAGAAGACGGTGTAAAGAACGATTTGTAGGCCGCTCTTCAACTCCCCATTGGGGACGATGTTCGAGAAGGGTTTGCCTATCCATTAGAAATGAGCTGGCTTTTGGGAAGTAGCTGCGTAGTTGATCGAGCATGACAAAACCGTGTGTGTCGATATCTCCCCAGTAGTGAATATCTCTGGATTTCAGCCAGTTAATCTCCGCCAGCCGATCAAGACCAAAACCCAGACCGAAGATGATGATCGCCCTTTTTGCTGGAGGAAAGGCTAGTCCGTTGATTTCATTTTCGGTGATGAAAACTGTATCGATATCGAGGTGAAGTTTGTTGAACTCGTCAGCAGGAAGCTGCAGATCTGAAAGCCCTGAAATATAATGATCCTCATCCAGAACCCGAAAACGGACCTGAAGAGGTTTAGAAGTAAAACCGTAGCGCTGCTCAAACTTTTTTACGCCTGTTGCTTCCCAGCTAATTGCATCTTCCGGCAAAACTATATCAAGCAGTTCACTGAGCAGCTTTTTATGCTTTTCGATAAATTTTGTATCAACTCCTGCAATTTCCAGCTGACGTACATAAATCCCCGGCCGGAGATTTTGTTTTAGAAATGATAACACTGCTAACAATCTTGGCCAATTTTTATCGTTTTTTAGGGCTACCAAGGACCTTTTTTCCATCCAGGGTCTTAGTTCAGGAAAAACACCAAGAATCAGCTCACTCAAGACGTCAAAACGGTGGACGCTGCCCAGTTTTCCAATAAACTTGAAAAGAGACTCATCCGAGTCAAATACCACTGCTTGTGGGAACCTGTTTAGCCCCCGCTGGCGGTGATCTATTTCCCGAAACTCTATCTCGAAAGAATGCTTTTTCCCGCCTGCAACAAGCCCATCTATCCATGTTTTGGTGGTATCATACCTTTCCACCCAATCATTTGAGCCTGGTTTTTTCAGGGGAATCCGCCGTACCAAGGTTTCATTTTTTAAACGGGCAAAAAGGAACTCTCCCTTCTCCCATCTTCGCTCCAGTTTCTTACGTATATCGATAACATTTGTCCAGTCACTCAAATCTCACCTGCCTCCCTTTTTACCTTCTCTTCCCGGAATTCCTTTATGGTAAGACTTCGCAACTGGGACTCCAGCCCGCCCTCGTTATGGACAAAACCAACCGCCGAAACAAAGGGCTCGATGGTGTGGATTTTCTGCAAGGGGGTGACGATGAGGAGTTGTAAATTAAGTTCTTTGAACAGTCTCAGGGCATATCTGGTTGATTCATCCGAGCCGCGGCCAAACGCCTCGTCGATCACAACAAAACGAAAGCTCCTGGACTTAATGGCCCCTTTTTCCAAACCAAACTGATAGACAAGGCTTGCTGCAAGAACGGTATAAGCAAGTTTTTCTTTTTGTCCCCCCGATTTGCCTCCAGTATCGGTGTAGTGTTCATATTCACTGCCGTCCTCCTGATACCGCTCAGAAGCTGCAAACATGAACCAGTTACGAACATCGGTGACCTTTTTTACCCATCTCCTATCTATATCCACTGCCTCCGGCCTGCCCCTGAAGCGATCAATGAGTTTTTTCACCTCGTAAAATTTTTTCTCGGCATACTGCTCTTCTTCCGTTTCCCCTATAGTACCCGTCCCGCAGATACGAAGCTGCTGCTGAAAGTCTCGGATCTCAGGGTCGCTGTTTCTGGCTGTCTCTAACTCTACATATCTGCCGGGGTTGAACTCAATACCCGCAAGGGAGTTATTAATCTGCTCGATTCTCTCCCTGATCAACCGGTTCTGCTTCTCAAGATTCGCTTGGAACTGCACTACTTCACGGATTGTATTCTGGTTGAGCGATTCCTTGAAATTTTGTTCATACTTTGGGAGATCATCCCCCTCCAGCACTTCCAACATTTTCGCATACTCGGGTCCAGCCCCCAGGGTTTTGTCAACCTCCTGGGTTTCCGCTGCAAAATTGTTGCTGTAACTGTGCATAGCCGCAGTTATCTTTCCTTCCAGTTTTTTGAGCCGTACCTCAATGTCGTCAATGTCCTTCTTGAACCGACTACCCATCTCCAGTTCACCACTATGGCACGATTCCACGGTGAGCTGCTGCTCCCCCAGAATCTCCACTTTCATCGACTCAAGATAATCAAAAAGCTCATCGCGCTGGGACTCTTCAACAGTTTCGATATTTTTCCTGCAGCGCTTTAATTCATTTTCGCTCTGCTGGGATCGTTCTTCCAGGCGTCCCTGCTCCACAATCATATCCTTTTCATCTTGCTCGGTGATCTTCAGTTCAGACTCCACCTCTTCAAGCTGTGATATAAGAGTTGCCAAAATATCAGATGCCGACTCCAGTGCTTCCATCTCCCTTTGCAAGTCATCTGCTCTTTTTACGTCACCCCGCCAGTCCTGCTCATTATATTCCGAAAATTCCTGCAAAAGCCCGAGCGCTTTTATGATTTCAGCATATTCAGCTTTCTTTTCGTCGTATTCAGCAATTTTAATCCCCAAGTCCTGGATCGTTTTTTCTAAAACTTCCACATCCGAGGTAATAGCTTCAATTTTCTGCCTGTTACTCCAGCCGAGAATATATCTTCTACGGTCTCCAAGATAGTGCCGGTCATCTTTTTCATGACGACGCCCGCCGGTTTTTATCTGTCCTGCCAGGGTTATTGCCTGTTTTTCCCTACGAAATTGATCAGTTTCCGTGCAACAGATATAGTTAAACCGATGCGCCAGCTCGTGTTCAAGCCAGGAGTAATAGGCTGAATCCGGCTTAATCTCGAGCTTTTTGAATAAAGAGTGCGGGGCACAGGTGGTAGGAGCAGGAAGTGCATCAAGGTTGACTTTATAATAGACAAGCCGTCCTTTCAGGTGGGTATTGTCCACATATTCTGCGACGTTTGCATAGTGCACATCCGGTACCAGCAGGGACAATCCAAAATTATGAAGAACCCTCTCGGTAGCCCCCTCCCAGCGTGATTCCGCCTCCCGAACCTGCAACAATTCCCCGACAAAGGGGATGTCGTCAACGTCCAGCTGCAGGTTGTTGCACATCTGCTCCCTGATACGAATGAGTTTAGAGTCGATATTACTCTGCCTTTCTCGCAGCGAGTCTAGCTCATCATGGAGTTCTCGATATTCCTGCCGCTTCTGTGCAAATAAGAACGCCTCTTTAGTTGCAGCCTCCTGCAGGGTATTGGCGGCGTCTTCAGTCTCCCGGGTTATCCCTTCAAGCCGCCTGCGATTATCGAGAAAGGCCTCTCTGCTCTCCGTCTGAGACAAGCCAACGAGCCCCGCCAAGTCCCTATAGCGGTCTGCTCTCTTCTGCCTGGATTTTTTTCTCTCAAACAGCTGTTCTCTTTCTTTTTTTAGCTGCTCAATACGATCTCCGCCATTTTCAGCGATCGCTTTTGTCAACTCGTCCCTGCTTGTTCTCAATCCGTGCTTCTTTCGCTCTTTATCCCCGAGTTCAATTTCGAGTTTTTCCAGCTTCTCTTCCAACTCCTGCAATCGCATCTCCAGCAGTTCGGCTTTCAGTGAGGAAAAGTAGCCGGGAAGGGCCCCCCTGAAGAGATGCAAATCCTCATTATCTTCAGCAAGGGAGCTGTATTGGTGGTAGCTTGCGACCAATGGAGAAAGCTGCTCTATCTGCTTCTTTGCCTTGAGCACCGCATCATAGGCTCTTTGCAGATCGTCATAATGTCCTGTCAGCGCGGCTATCTCGGGCTCCAGGTCAAAAGCTTCAAGCATATGCTGGCGTACAAAGTCGGTGAGATTTCCTACAGATTTCATCGAAACAGTCTGGTGAAAAAGCTCTAAAGCTTGCTTATGCTTGATTCCGAACCGCCTCATGAACTCGGCGCTGTAAAGAGAAAAATTGTCAAAAATCTCAACGCCACTTTCCCCTCGAAGCAGTTTTTTCAAATCACCAAGATCTGAGCCAAAACCCGAAAAATTCTCGGAGATAGACAACGGCTTTTTGGCAACTAAATAGTATCTCTCCGGCTGCCCCTGCTTATCCCTGCACCAGAAGACTTGCGCCAGGGTAATTTTCTGATTGTAACCCTCATTGAAAAACACACCGAGGATGACGGAGTAGGAGTTGTGATCCCGTAGGGCCACAGGAGTGGAGGTCGGACCGAACTCACTTCTTTCAGTCTTGTAGTGGCCAAGAACATAGGAGCGCAGGGAACGCTCCCTTTTATCCGCGCCGGCAGCCTTATTGAAGGCCGCCCTGTGGGCCGGTACAAACAGGGTGGTTACAGCGTCCACAAGGGTCGATTTCCCGGAGCCGATATCACCGGTCAGGAGGCAATTTTTCCCATTCGGCTGCAGGGCCCAGACCTTACTATCAAAAGTTCCCCAGTTGTACACCTCCAGCCGCTCCAGGCGAAAGCCGGCGTCTTCATCACTACTGGCAAAATCAAACAATGGTTCCTGCATAGCTCCCCGCTCCCCCCTCATTCTTCTTTTCAGCTTGCAGAAATGTCTGATATTCTTTCAATCGCTGGTCCATTTCACTCAGCCAGTGGGCGTTGATGTACGCTTTTAAAATGCGCTTTACCTCAATGGAATTTTCTTTTCCGGGCATTCTGCGGACAAATCCCAACTCCACCACCTTGGAAATATGGGAATCGATCTTATCGACTAGCCTCGCCTCGTTGACTCCGGAGGGCAGAAAGGTAGATACCATTTCAACAATTTCATCCCGGCTCATAATAAGGCGTGTATCCTCGCCAGAGGCATCAAACTCCGCCAGCCTGTGTCGCAGCAGCGCCAGCAGCAGACTGACAGGATAGGATAGCTGCCTGCGTCCTATCAGCCTTGGCAGTACTTCCTCCTCGCCCTCCTGTTCCCTGTATTTCAAAAAAGCGTACCCCTCCGATTCATCCACAAGAAGACTCAAGCCCATAACCGAAACATATTCAGAGATAACACCTTGCTCCCTGATCAACTGCTGCCAGATAGCCGAATCTGGCTCCTTGTATAGAACCCCTTTCATCAAGGAGATCACAATTTTTGAAATTCCTTTATCCATAGCGGTATCAATCACCTGGTAAAAATCACTCTTGGCACCTGGACATGTTTTTCATTTGCAGTCTCATCCAGCAGGATAATTTTCTCATGCTGGTCTTCATCAAACACTGCTCTTTTCTCCGCAGCAATTACAAAGTAGCAGACAAGCTCAGCGACCCCTTTTTTTACAGGATATTTTCTTGTAAGTTCACTAAGGGAAATCTGTTCACTGGTCTGCAGCATCTTATTGATCTGACTTTCCAGTTTAGTCCTGTCCACCATAAACTGCTCAAAGAGAATATCGGCATTGATATTAGCTCCATCCGCTTCTACGACATCCAACTCTATTACTGGCTTGACCGGCGGAGAAAAAAGGGGTCTCTCAAAAGGCAGGGCAATGGTGGCATTGGATTCATCAACCTCCATGAACATCCCTTCGGGCACATTGCTCCGAACGTCTATTGCAGCCGTTTGGATATCCTGAAGGATGTTGATAATACGCTTATTTTCAAGATAGGTTTTATCATCGAGGAATCGACGCAGCTGGTGGGAGAGTTTCGCAACTGTTCGCTGGGTATGACTTGCGGCTTCAAGCCAGTCATAGTGAATGCGTTTCAGGCGCGGATCAAGTTGAAGCTCCCGAACCGCGTCAAAGCCTGTTACCTTAGCAAGCATCTCTGTCAGCTTTGCCTGCCTGTCAATAGACATGAGAAAATTCCAGAACGCCTGGAAACTCCGGCCCTGGTCCGAATCAGCAATAGCATCTCGCTCCTGAAGAATTTCCTCTAGCAATTCCCCTTTTCGACCGTCCCAGGTAGCTATTTTCTCACGAACCTCTTTATCCAGCTGCCTGAAATTATTCTCAACCTCGCGGAAATCGCGGAGCAGATCCATCGCTGTACTTTCCACCTGCTGGGCTCGGTCTCGTAAGGCAGTATCACTTAACCGGTTGATATGCCCGTGCCGGATGGCCTCAATTTCCTGATCGATCTCACGCTTTTTCCTCTGCAGTTCGATGATTCGTTTATCCGGGTCAATCTCGGTGCCATCTATCATCTGTTGCAACAGCTCAAACACCATCATGAGCCTTGACTCGGTGCCGACAAACTTCCGGGTTGTTAGCCCCTCCAGCCAGCTGATGGCTTTCTCTGTGGCCGAGGTGATATCGTAAGCTGGCTCATCTGCGCCTGTGGGGTAGAATTTCCTCAACCATCCCTTGTCATCCTGGGCCCATTCCTCTATGTAGTCCGCCGCCGAACGGGGAAATTTTTCTTCCCCCTCAATTTCTCTTAGGTAGAAGAGTTCATCCTCAAGTTTTGAGATAAGCTCAACTTGGGAGATATCGCGCACATTTTTGTTTATGAAAACACGGTGCAGAAAACTTAGAATCAAAGGTGCATGATCGGCTACAAGTAGTCGCCAAGCAGGGTGCGCCTTTTTAATTAATGAAAGTGACTCGTAGTCCAATTTCATTTAAATCCCTAATGATAGTTTATCTATAAACTCAAGTTTCTGAGTTGATTTATCTGTATGAATTTACGTCGATAACGGGCAGTTGAGAGGCTGCCATTTGTTGATTGCACCGACAAAAATTGCAAAAATTTGACGATAAAATGTAATGATTTCGTGGAGGAATTATCCCGCCCAAAGGGCACCTTTGGCTAATTTTATCGATACATCAACCCGTTACGTAACTCAGAAACTTGAGTGTAAATCTATCCGTACCGCTCATTCCTGATACTAACGCAACTGATCAGCCCAATTAGGTCATCTAGGTGTCCGCGATGAGCTGTACACCATTTTGCATGATATTATTTTTTCGGGTGGGTATGGGGGTAATGGATCGGGGGCGATAGAGAGGATGATCGGGCGTAGAGGGGATTTGCTCATTATTGGAACCGGTTGTTGGTGATGGTGGGCAGATTATTAAAAACTGTCCTTCCATGTTTAGCACCCAGCCTGTTCCTGCGCAACCTTTTGAAATGATATTATTTGTAGGTAGATTTACCTATCTGTTATTTGACGTGACCCGTCGGTAAAGACGAATAGAAAGTGGGAGTATCGGTCGTTTACCTGGCAACTAAGAATGACTTCTCAGAAACGGGAGTGCTTTTTTATTGTAACGATAAAAATAATGAGCGCATCCGAGCCCAAGGAATATCAATATCAAAAATAAATTGTTTTAGATATGGTGTCCTTCGAAGAGAGACCTTCACTAATTAAGAGGTCGGTTAATAAAATACATACCAAATTGTAAAACTTCCAAAAATTGCAGATAAAATAAAACATAAGAAGGTGGCAAAAGATTTGTTAAAAGTAAGGAGGAGTCGACCGAATCCGCGTGTGACTGGAAAATTAAAAATATTTATTATTTTTGTCTGAAATAACAAGAAAATAAATACAGCAATTACTGTAAAAAATGTGAATAAAGGTTTGTCAAGTGGTGTTTTTATGCACCTGTATATTAAATACTGTGTGTTCGTTGAGACATTTATTGTCGGTATATTTGTTAATTTGTATAATCCTAAGAAAGAGATTGTTAATCCGAAAAAACCAATTAAAATATTTCTTAATACATCACATTTTGATTTTGTTGTTTGTGAACGGTAGTTGTATTCATGTATAGATGCATTTATTCCTTTCTCGAGAGCAATTACATTGAATCCAGGTAATATTGTTTGGCTATTATCTTCGTAGCTATTAATTTTCTGAAAAGATTTTATGTAAGCAAGGACTCCAAGTGCGGAACTGTATAACTCGTATCTCTTACTCCTTTTAAATTCCACCGCTTTTCTGCATAATGATCTTAGTGTTTCTCTCCTCCATGTTAAATCGTCACCTAGCGCTTGGTATAAATCGATAATTGTGTCGGTAGATGAAGGATGATGCTGATGCCTGTGCCCAATATCTCTAAGGAAAAAGAATAATTGGGAGCAGACAAGATGTTGTACATGCTGCTTTAATAAAGGGGAGTCTGGAAATTTTGGAGCAAAATTATATTTAATTTGGGACTCATCTACCTTAATTGTCAAAATTCCATGTCGGGATAGTTCGAAACTTGCAATAAATAATGAATAATCAAGTAGATGTTTTTCTAGATTGAGATAGTTTTCCTCGAATTTTTCTTTGAGATGATTCCTTTCTTCATAAGGTTTTAATGAAAATCTCTTTAATAAATTCTGAGACGAAACAATTTCTTTGTAAATTTTATCCTGCCAAACCTGATCATCATGGAAAATATATAGTTTACCATTGAAATTTGGCTCGGAAAAAGTTGATGTATCTGGTTGGGGGGGGAGACAGGCATTCGCTTCAGAGCAAGAGCCTAAGCAGGCGTACCAGAATATACTTGCTTGCCGAAAAATACAGCGAGCAGTGTGGTGCTTTACAGGGAGGACGGCATCGGACAAATATCTTTTTTGAAAGATAATTGTGTATCGGTTTGAAGAGTCTGAAACATTCTGAGAGATGGCTTCCGTGGGGCAGTCGCTATCACCGAAAAATTCAAAAGACAATCGGCCTGTAACCGTTGGAACCCACCCCTTATACTCCATTATTTGAAGACTTTCGGTGAAGCTGGATAAAGAAGGTTAAGATCGGAAAATGCTATCCAGTGAATCGTCTGAAAGCGTTCCCTGCTCTATCCATGTATTCGTTCTTAGGTCAATAGCAAGACCAGCTTTTTTTCGATTATCACGGCTGCCATTGTTAAATGCAGAGTTGGTTCCTTTTAAAGCAGAGGAAAAAGATCCGCTGATTTCGTGGATTTGTCTGTAGTTATGAGATGTTGTAAAAAGAAACTTTAAACCAATCGCGCCAAACATGATGGTAAAAAAGCCGCCAACATAAAGAACAACTAGTTTGGAAATAATCTCCCAGTCCATTTTTCCCTCTAAAGGTTCTATAGCTTGCTGGTAATTGCGATTATCCCGGCAAAAGGCCAGGTACTAGCATTGTTAAAAAGAATTAAAAAGAAAATTTGCATGAAATTTTTTTCATGCAACATCAAAGAGAGAGCAATTAGATTGCTCGCCGAGAATATATTTTTCCTGGTGTTCAGCTCTTTGAAAAAAGGTTGTTGCCCCTACTCTATTCCTTTAAATTTGTCAACAATGATTTTATTTTATGAATAGTACGCAATTTCGCTTATATGTTCAACTTTTTTTATTGACAAAGCGCCTGGAAAGTTGCGCGCAAAAAAATGGTTCTATCTCAACGCCTTGTTTTTACATTATATGTTGCCCTTCGCTATGAAAATATAAAAGAAAAGTTTATTGAGCTAAGTTTCGCTTCGATTGCGCTGGGTGCCGAAAATGGAAAAAGAAACTGAGGTGAGTACCAGGGAGGCCTTGATAATTTTTTTCCAAGCGGAAGTGGATTTGTACCCCATTTTGTACCCCGTGAAGATGCAGGCAATAAAAAAAGGTTTATCGGAAACCGATAAACCCTTGATTATCTATCTATTCTAACTGGTCGGGGCGGGGCGATTCGAACGCCCGACCTCCTGCTCCCAAGGCAGGCGCGCTAACCAGGCTGCGCTACGCCCCGACTCATAGGCGTGTTGGTAGGGTGAAAAAGAAAAACTTATTACACCATTCACTAGTCCCTTGCAAGGTTTTTCCGGTTTGAGGTGAGGTAAAATTGCAGCATACGGGGAGTTGATAAGTTCCCTTGCTTTTACTCCGCTTAGTTATGGTGCCATTAGCAGGCTATCAACCTATGAGCGGGACAATAGACTGGCGTTCTCTCTGCTTCGGTTTTACAATACCAGCAGATGCAATGTTGGACCGGATCTGAGCCGGTTCTTTTCGACCAGCTGTTTCAGGAGTTTTCATGGCCCCCGCACCGCCAACGACCCAACGTGTCACCTTTTTACTGATCTTTTCCTTTTCCGCTCTGATGCTGGGCGTGGTGCTCTGGCCGTTCTGGACACAACTCTTTCTCGCCTTTCTTCTGGCCACGGTTTTTTATCCCGCTCATCTAAAAATGACGGCAAAAATACGCCCCTGGATGGCAGCCAGCCTCACCTGCCTGCTCATTACACTCTGCGTCTTCCTACCGCTTCTTTTCAGTCTGGGGTCGCTTTCTGCAGAGATTCCAGGAGTCATTCAACTGGCGAAGAAAAATGACCTCCTAGTTTTGTTGCAACAGACTCTGGAAAAAAATCCCCAGGTGCATCATGTGACCGATTTTCTGGCAGGTTTTGGTATCCATTTTGATATTGATAAACTTCCGGATATGATCACTAAATTTTCTACAACTGTGGGGCTGTTTCTCTATAACAAAGTTTCCAGCCTGGCTGCGGATATTATCAGTTTTGTTTTCCAGTTCTGCATTGTCATTACTGGAGTTTTTTTTCTGCTGATTGAGTTTGAGCGGCTCACCGATTTTCTTTTGCGCCTCTCTCCTCTACCGGAACAACAAAACAGGTACCTGATCGAGCGATTTTCCTCTATTTCAGGGGCTATCCTTGTGGGGAATACCCTTAGCGGGCTTATTCAGGGCGTTCTTGGAGGCGTCTATTTTGCTTTGATGGGTTACATATCCCCGGTCCTCTGGGGGGCGGTTATGGCGGTTATGGCCTTTATGCCCATTGTTGGTGTTGGACTTATTTTTGTGCCCACTGCAATTATACTCTATGTCAAAGGATATTTAGGGCAAGCAGTGTTTGCTCTGCTTTTTTATAGCTTGCTCTCCTTTTCCATTGATTACCTGTTTAAACCAAAATTTGTCGGTATCCAGGCGCATTTACCCCCTCTGCTGGTTCTATTGTCGATTATTGGGGGGCTGAGTATGTGCGGACTGATGGGGATCATTTATGGCCCTCTGGCCTTAACCGCTTTTCTGACCCTGGCTGATATGTATTTTAATGAGTATCAGCCCTACTTTGAACATCTCGACTGTCGATCGGTCTTGCACGATGACGAGAACCCTCTTGAATAATTCAGCTCCTTTCTCGCCGGTATCTACTTGACATAGAACATCTTTTCACGTTACAGGCTAGAGGCTGTAGTCTTTGCACGTTCTTTCCGCTGGGGAAGGAGCGACTTCCCTTTATGCTGTCAAAGCGCACTGTTTATGGATCTCATATCGTTTCTTCAAAGTGTTGTTTTAGGTATTGTTGAGGGGCTGACCGAGTTTCTCCCCATCTCTTCCACGGGCCATCTCATCATCAGCGGCGATCTGCTGAATTATACCGGTGAGCAGGCCAAGACCTTTGAGATCGTGATCCAACTCGGTGCGATTTTAGCTGTCTGCTATCACTACCGAGAACGGTTAATGCGCGTTATTCGTGGCCTCCAGAGCGACTCTGCGGCCTGGCATTTTGTTATGAACCTGGTCATCGGGGTGGTTCCATCAGCCATTTTTGGTCTGGCCCTGCACGGACTCATCAAAAAATACCTCTTTAATCCCCTAGTGGTGGCGGTGGCCCTTATTGTTGGTGGCCTGATTATCTTTGTGGTTGAGCGTCGCCCTTCTGAGCCGCGGGTTGTTGATGTCGATCAGATGAGCTGGCTCGATGCGCTAAAAGTTGGGTTTGCCCAGGTTTTTTCATTGATTCCCGGAACCTCGCGCTCTGGTGCTACCATTATTGGCGGTATGCTTTTTGGCCTCTCACGGCAGAGCGCCACGGAGTTTTCATTTTTTCTCGCCATTCCCACCATGTTTCTGGCCACCGGTTACGATGTTTTCAAATCCTGGGAGTCTCTTGCCAATGTGGACCTGGGATTTTTTGCGGTTGGTTTTGTCACCGCATTTTTCAGTGCCTTGCTGGCTATCAAGGGGCTGATTCGTTATGTGGCCCACCATGATTTTCGTATTTTCGCCTGGTACCGGGTTATCTTTGGGGCAATCGCCCTGTTTTACTTTCTCCCTTAAGAGACAACAATGCTCACTGAATTGATCAGCCAGACTGCTGTCCATATACTTGATACCACAGCCTATGCAGGCGCCTTTTTTTTAATGGCCCTGGAATCTATGATTGCCCCTGTGCCCAGTGAGGCGGTTATGCCCTTTGTCGGTTTTCTGGTGACAGATGGCAAATGGAACCTATGGCTGGCTATCTTGTCCACCAGTCTTGGTTCCTTAACCGGGTCTCTGCTGTCTTACTGGATGGGCTATTATGGCGGGAAACCGTTGGTCCTGAAGGTGGGAAAATATTTACTGCTCAACCGGCATGATCTGGAATTAACCGAACGGTATTTTAGTCAGCGTCAAGGAGTGTTGACTGTCTTTATTGCCCGTTTTATTCCGGTTATTCGACATTTTATCTCAATCCCTGCCGGCATGGGCAAGATGCGGCTTCTCCCTTTTATTGGGGTAAGTCTGGTTGGTGCGACCCTGTGGAACAGTTTTCTTCTGCTGCTTGGGATGCGTCTTCGTGAGCATTGGACAGTTGTCCAGAAGTATTCTCATCAGGTGGATATCGTTATCGTGGTGCTGGCTGTGGTAGGACTTGGCTGGTTTGTACGCTCACGACTGGCCGCAAGGAAGCGGAAATTGAACTAGACTGTGACCTGAATCCGTGACGGCAGATGCTCACGGATTCAAGTGTGAATCCATTGTTATGTCGATGGTTCTGTGCGTTCAGTCTGCAGCTGCAAGAAATTCATCCAGGCGCTTCTGACGATAATCAAAAATTCTCTCCAAGGTGCGCCGGATGTAGAGTCGGTGCACTATTCTCCCCAAAAAACCTGCCGGTGGTTGGTAGTGCACCCTATCGACCAAAAGAACACCATCCTCCTCCTGCCTGATTTCATGGTAGTGGTACCAGAACCGGTAGGGACCTAAGCGCTGTTCATCCACAAAGCTGCCCCCCTCGTTGATGTGCTTGATCTCCGTGACCCAGGAATGCGTTCCAATCAGGGGGATGGTAATGCGATATTCAATGATCAACCCGTTGAACATGATCTCCGGGACATCGGTCACAATTTTAAATTGCAGATCAGGCGGGGTAATGCTGTCCAGGTTGACGGGATTTTGTAAAAAAGCCCAGGCCTGTTCCATACTGCCGCTGACCTTTTGTTGTCTCTCTAGGATATACATGACTGTTTTTCCTTTCCACTTTCAGGCCTTATACGCCCAGACCATGTATACAGGATCACTGAACCAGAGCTCCTGGTGCGGATCGTCTGCTGGCCTGGGCCAGCCGCGTTGGGAGAGCGTGTGCAGGTTGGTAAAACCACCGGTGGTGTGCAGTAACTCAGAGACCCAACCAAGACGCTCAAACTCGTGCATCTGCGTCCAGGCTTGAATTGCCTTGGGGGAAACCAACGGTTGGAAAAGGCCAATGCGATGACGCCACCGGGGCGGAGCACACGTTTGAGTTCAGATAATGTCTTCAGTGGATTCGTCAGATACTCTATGGATGCGGTACAGATGATGGCATCAAAGCTTGCATCATCCAGGTTAAGCTGGGGGGTGGTATTGAGATCCTGCACCAGTCTTTGAGTTGCCCGGGCATTTTGCGCCAGCTCCTTCTTGTTCATCCCTAAGACGGTGAGGTCTGCAAGTTCAAGAGACTCCGGGAGGTGAGAATCCCAGCTCCCCATACAGTCAAGTACCTTGCTTCCCGGGGGGATCAACCTGGCGTACTTCTTACTGATAGTTGCCCGCGCGTTACTGTCTAAATGCTGGACCAAACGCGGTTCCTGGTAAAATAGGTCATCTGGTCGTTCATCGCTGCGCTCAAAATTTTCCGATGTAAAATAGCCAGAAGCGTCCCCCTGAAACCGGGCCTGCATCCCTGGCCCATCGCTGGTGATACGTTCCAACCAATCCTCACAGCGGCCGCCCCGTTCTTTCTGCTGCTCCTGGACATCAAGAATTTTCATTGTCAGCTTGAGATCGTACCCTGCCAGAGGATGGTTGAGGTCAAATACCCATTTTTCTCCTTCATAACCCAGAAAACGACAAGGAGTTAGAGTTGCCTGGTAGATCCCCCCTACGCCGTGGAGCATGCCCTGAGGGTAGTATCGCCCGGGGATGGGCGTTATTGGCTCGCCAGACGCATTGGTGCCGCGGAACTGATGTGGGCGTACCAGGATGCGCCGATTCTTTTGGTAGGGAGTGGGAAACTGATCTGCTGACAGGGTAATTTCTGCCTCATCTCCGAGAGACTTTCCTCTGAGTGCGCTCACAAGGGATGGGCTCAGGACATCGCGCCAGAAACTCACCGGATGTGCCCAGAGTTTTTCTCGATGAGTGGCCTCCCTTGATTTCCAGCTCAGAGTGAATTCTGCGGTAACGCGACTGTATGCATTAATCGTATGCATGGTGTGTCTCCTTGCAGAAGGTTATGCAAAGAACGAAGCTTGCTGCTTTGAGGCCCAGGTGCGAATATAGCGTGGCACATCAAATTTTCGCCGAGCCCCATTTGCATTCATATAGCGAATAGAACCAAAAACAGGTCGTTTCGCCCAACCTCGATCGTGCACT
Organism: Desulfobulbus rhabdoformis; assembly: GCF_016919065.1. Classification (GTDB taxonomy): domain Bacteria; phylum Desulfobacterota; class Desulfobulbia; order Desulfobulbales; family Desulfobulbaceae; genus Desulfobulbus; species Desulfobulbus rhabdoformis. The sequence continues at coordinate 20,234 of NZ_JAFFQA010000021.1, forward strand.
CCCCCCATGGACCAGGCTATACCCGTATACCCGTTGCTTTCTCGGCCATCCAGGGCATAACGGTCATTCAAATAAATGGCAATACGCATGGCCTCGGTTGGGTTGGGTGTCCATTCGAGAATTTTTTTGGCCCAGTACATGCGCATGTATCCATGCATGGTCCCGGTCTGGACAAGTTGCCTTTGGGCTGCATTCCACAGCGGCTGGTGGGTTGCCGCCTGGTCGAATTCCTCCAGCGAGTAAAGGTATGGCCGCGGGTCTGCGCTGTGTTCCTCGAGGGTGCGTTGGGCCCACTCAGGAAAGGCGGATACCTGATCGTAGTCTGCGCTGTAGAAACAGAAGTTATCAGAGAGTTCTCTGCGAACGACTAATTCCTCGATAAAGCTTTCAGTGTTTTCTCCGCTCAAGCCACGTTTATCAATTTCCAGAAGAATGCGTTGGGCTGAGGTCATGCCGAAATGAAGGTAGGGGGAGAGGTTCGAACAGACCTCCCTATTAGGATCATTTCGCTGGTCGTAGTTGTCCAAACGTGTGGACAAAAAGGTGGTCAGTGTCTGTAGGGCGCCCTCCTCTCCCGCTTGGAGCCAATCAACCGGCGCTACCGTTGTATCGACCTTGAGGGCCTGATGCAGCTCGGCAAAGGAGAGGCTTGCAGGTTGTCTGTCCCAGACGTGAGGGTGGGCTGAATATTCCGGAAAGGGGGTGAGGAACTCGGGGAGCAGCCTATGAATTTTGGGCCGAATGGTCCGAGCCATGTACTCCCGTTTGGGAGAAGCTATCCATACCGGTACTATGTTGCGTGAATCGACTTCCTGAACGGGTGCTGTTTGCCCCTTTAAAAGAGATTGTAACCATTGCCGCTTGATACGCAGGGGATCAAAATCGGTAACAACCAGCGAGGGGCTCAGTTGCGTGCAGAGACGATTCATCTCCGTGGCCGGATCACCACTGCGCAAAATGAGAGGGATGTTCGCCTGCTGCAGCCTAGGTGCACTCGCTTCCAATCCTTTGAGCAGAAAATCAAACTGACGCAACGTCGCCCCAAGAAATTCCGGAACCAGGCAAAAGACAACGGCCAGCGGTACCTGGCGACGCAGTGCCTCAGCTTGGGCATGAATAAGCGCCCAGTTATCGCGGAATCGAAATTCACGATGGACCCAGTAGAGAACTGGCCCCTGCGGTCTGCTCTCGCCATTGTAGTGGCGAATGCGTCGTTGATCTATACGCTGTCCCATGTATGCAAGGCTTGAGGGAAGGAAAGAAAGGAAAATTATGGGAATCTCGAATAATTGCTTTTTCTGCCAATCCCGGCGTCATGTTTAAAATTTTATCCTCGGAATATCGTGTATATGCCTGCTGTAAAATTTTGCACAATCCTTGGCCTTGATTGAAAAATCTAATTATTCAAGACACCCCTATGTATTGTGGAAGGACTGAGAAATTAGGGTGAGCCTCCCCCTGATGGGGTTGCCATCAGGGGGAGGCGTTAAACTTTACCAGCGCTCAGTGCCGATGAGCTCATTGACATTGGAGCAGCTGGCTTTCTCATGGTCAGTGAGGTCGCTGAACCTCTTTACCCCACTGCGTCCATCATCGAGATTACAGCTGAACTCACGACCTTTATCATCGCGAACCCATACCATTGACTCGTAACCGATATTGCCAAGTTGTCTATCTCTTTCGCTAAATTCCATTATATTTCTCCTTAATAGAGAGAGTTTTAACACTCGGGTCGAGTGAAGTATTTACCAGCGCTCAGTTCCGATGAGCTGGTTTACGTCCATGCACTGTTTTTTTTTCAGTGCACGAATTGGGCAGACATATACTTTACCATTTTTGTCACTGATTCAGGCCAGTGATGCATATCCGCTCATATCATCCTCCTATGGATGTTTTTTTTCTGTCATTCGTTCTTATTTGCAACAGTAAGCAATAAAACCACGACCACAATGGGGGGAAAATAGGGGGTAATGATGATTTTCACTATCATTATTTTGAATAACTTGCTGAAAATATTGTTTAAAGATATATTTATGCGGGGTGAAAAAATAACAAAAAAAAGAGAGAGAAAATTTTAAAAAAGCTTAACTTAATAATGTTTAGGCTGAAATCTCAGAATACTGACCTCTTGACGAAGTACCCGAGCGGTATAATTATCTTCTGAGTCCGTGAGCGTTCTCTGTTGTTCAGCAATTACCTGCCGTCACGGATGCAGGTATCAGAAAGACCCTTTAGGTAGGTTGCAGAGTGCTTTCTTTGCCAATATCAGGGCCGTATCCGGGAGTGGTGTCCCGGGGATACAGTCCTGTGGAGAGCACTTGTCGATCTGCCAAAATCGCCTGTTGTGTTCGAAATCAGACGTCATATCAATGACAACCCCTTCCATGAATCTGTGGAGCACAGACTATGAACAAAATTGCTAAAGTAAACAAATTCAAACTTATGGCTTCCTGCCTGCTGTGTCTGACATTGCTAGCAGGAACGTATGTGCCGGTGCATGCACAAAGCGAAAGCGATATTGCGGTTCTCGATCGATCAGCTAAAGCCTTTGCCTCGGTGGTTAAAAAAGCCGGGCCAGCAGTAGTGCATGTAGCGGTGGAAAAAGAAAAAGCCACCAACAGGCGTTCTCAGGATCCGTTTGAATTATTCAACGATCCTTTTTTTGAGCGCTTTTTTGGCCCTCAGTTTCGCCAACACCGCAAAAATCCCCAGCAAAAAAAGCGGAGCTACAAACAAAAGGCAGCAGGCTCCGGATTTATTATTGGCAGTGATGGTTACATCCTGACAAACAATCATGTGGTTGCCGATGCCGATGCGATCACGGTTCGTCTGGCTGATAAACGGGAGTTTAAAGCAACTGTGATCGGGACCGATCCCCAGTCCGATGTGGCCTTGATTAAGATTAAAGCCAAGGATTTACCGGTTATTCCTTTGGGAAATTCAGATGCACTGGAAGTTGGCGAATGGGTTATTGCCATTGGTAACCCCTTTGAACTCAACCAGACTGTGACCGTTGGGGTGGTCAGTGCCAAAGGCCGTAACCGCATGGGGATCACGGATTATGAAAATTTCATTCAGACCGATGCGGCCATTAACCCCGGTAACTCGGGTGGTCCGCTTTTAAATATCCACGGCGAAGTCATCGGCATGAACACCGCCATTTTCTCCCGAAGCGGTGGCTATATGGGAATTGGCTTTGCTATTCCGATCAATATGGCCAAGAACATCGAGCAGCAGTTGCGTAAAAACGGAAAGGTTGCCCGTGGCTGGTTAGGGGTAATGATTCAGGATGTGAATGAGGATCTGGCCAATTCTTTTGGAGGCGAGGTCGGTGGTGCGTTGATTTCCGAGGTGAGCGATGACTCCCCGGCCAAGAAAGGCGGCCTGAAAAACGGCGATATCATCACTGGCATCAACGGAGAGAAAGTGTCAGACGTCGGTGATCTGCGCAACAAAATCGCCATGACTCCCCCCAATACCACTCTGACTCTCAAGGTTCTACGCAATGGGAAATCAAAAGAGCTGCATGTGACTATCGGAGAGCAGCCCGGTGATATGTCGTCTTTCTCTCAGGAAGGTGGCAAGGATGGCCAGATGGGCAGCTTTGGTTTGAGCCTGCAGAACCTTACTGAAGAGCTGGCTGAACAGTTTGGCTACAAGAAGGATCAGGGCGTATTAATTGTTGATGTTGAAGACAACAGCCCGGCCTCTGAGCTTGGACTGCGATCCGGTATGCTGGTCGAAGAGGTTAACCGGGTACGCGTTCATACACTTGACGACCTGCGCAAGGCGATCAAAGAGAGTCGCAATAAGCGCCAGGTCCTGCTGCGTGTGCGCTCCGGAAAACACAGCCAGTACGTAGTGTTGCAAAGCGAATAACCCCTGAATGCTCAGGTATTCAGGTGAAGCATTGAAACAGCCGGTTCGAAACCTTTCGAACCGGCTGTTTTTTTGAGGTGCCCAGGGAAACTACCGGGAATTGCTTTGTCATGTTACCCGAGCAGTTGCTCCGTAATGGTTTTCAGCAGTGAGTGGATGGTGAAAGGCTTTTTGATGAGTGGTATCTGGCAGTCATTATCTTCCTTAAGGACATCCCCTGCATAACCTGACATGAAAACAGTTTTGAGATTTGGCCGAAGGGCACGAATTTTACCGCAGAGCTCTTGCCCGTTCATCTCGGGCATGATCATGTCACTTAAGAGAAGGTCGATTTTGGTTTCAGGCTGGCTGCAGATGGTAAGTGCTTCACTGGGGGTCGAGGCCACCAGAACGGTATAGCCACTGGCCGCCAGCATATCCTGTGTCATCTGGCGAACGGTCTCCTCATCTTCAACCAGCAAAATAGTGCCTGTGTACTGGGGAAGAATCGTCTCGGTTGGCCGTTCGCAAGCCTCGGTTATGGGAGCCAGGGTGCGCGGAAGAAAAACCTGAAAGGTTGTGCCGACTCCAAGCTCACTTTCCACCACGACCTGTCCTCTGTTCTGGTTCACGATTCCATACACAGTCGCCAGGCCCAGGCCGGTCCCTTTGCCGCTCTCCTTGGTTGTGTAAAATGGCTCGAAGATATGGAGCAGGGTGTCGGGCTGCATCCCCATTCCAGTGTCGCGGATACGTATTTGGACATAATCCCCTGGATTGAAATCGGGGTAGCGACTGGTGTAACTCGCTTCCAGGGTGACATTCTCTGTGGTCACCGTAATCTGACCATGCCCCTCAATGGCATCCCGGGCGTTGACAATCAGGTTCATCAGGATTTGATCAACCTGGGTCGAATCCATATACACCGGCCAGAGGTCAGGGGAGGTTTGTACCTCTACGTTGATATCTTCGCGGATGAGCCGCCCCAGCCACTTTTTAATCCCCTTAACCAAGAGATTGAGATCAAGAACCTGGGGAGAGATTTCTTCTTGGCGGGAAAAGGCCAACAGTTGCCGAGTGATATCCCGGGAGTGGTTGGCAGCACGGATGATCTGGTTGACATAGGCGTGCCTTTTTTCCTCGGCAACATGGCTTTGATTCATCAGGTCGGCATACCCGAGAATAACGGAGAGCTGGTTGTTGAAATCGTGGGCGACTCCGCCGGCCAGACGACCAATAGCCTCAATCTTCTGGGCCTGGCGCAGCTGGTTTTCCAGGGCGAGACGTTGCTGCTCGGACTCTTTTTCCTGGGTGCTATCCACCATGATGCCACGGCGCCAACGTGGGGTCCCGTTTTCCATTGCCACGGTGATTCGGTCCTGAATCCAGACCGTACGGCCATCTGCAGCCTGAAAACGATAGGTCAATTCATGGTCTTCTCCATGAGCGGTGGCTTTACGGGTGGCCTCATAGGCCCATTCTCTATCCTCTGGATGCAGATGGTGGCGCCAGAAATTATCCTCTGACCATTGATGCATAGGATAGCCCAAGAGTCTCTGTGCCTCACGACTGACGTAGGTAAAGCGCAAGCTGTCTGCATCTGTTTCCCAGACGATGCCATCTACCGAGTCGACCAGGTTTATGAAGCGCGTTCGCTCTTTGAGTAACTCTTTCTCAGTTCGTTTTTTTTCGGTGATATCCCAGGCGATACCCAATACCCCAATCAAGTTGCCGCTGTCATCGCGCACCGGGGTTTTGATGGTCTCCAGCAACTCCTGATGGCCATCATCGGCGTAGGTGACCCACTCTTCATTGATGCTGGGGGCATTATTTTCAACGGCTTGTTGATCAAACGTGCGAAACGCCAAAGCCACCTCTTGGGAGAAGAGCTGGTAGTCGTCCTGCCCGATAATGTTGCCCTCTTTCTGGCCGACAAAGCGTTCAAAGCGGCTATTGCAACTTATGTATTTCCCCTCTGCATTTTTCAGCCAGATGAGCGCGGGGACGGTCTGCAAAAGGTTGCGCAGGTTCGAGCGCTCCTGCTCCAGGGCGATTTGCGTACATTTATGGACATGGACATCCTGGGCCATAAAATAGAGGCACTCTTCTTTGCTCACCTCAATGGGAATTAAATACATCAGGGCATAATGCAACACCCCGGATTTCAGGCGCAGCATAAAGGGAAAATTTTCCAGAACCCCTTTTTTGCGTAAAATAGCGATGGCAGCCTGACGTTCCTCAATCGTCCAGAGGCCAAGGTCAATGGAGCTGTGGCCAATGACTTCCTGGGCGGTCCATCCGGAGACGGCGGTAAATCCTGCGTTGATTTCAAGAAAACAACCATCTTCAAGCTGGGTTATGCCAGCCATATCCGGAATGAGTTGAAAGATGGATGCGTATTTTTGTTCTGAAAAACGGAGGTTCTCCTCGGTGATTGCCCGTTCTCTGATTTCCTTTTTCAAGGCCAGGTTATGGCGTTGTATTCGTCGTGGACGCTCAGCCAGCCAGCCGATCGCGAGGGCCAGCACCAAACTCAGACTGCTGCCAAGGTAGAGGCGTATGGACTGGGAAGGATCAAGAACCGGCCACCCCTGATGAGGGGCAGCACAGAGCTGCCATTGAGTGCCCGGGACCTCAACTGGCATGCAGACTGGATTCGCTTGAGCAAAAAGCTCTGTGTTCCCCAGGAGGATAACAGTGCCTTCTTCGTTTGTTGCTTCCGTATTTTTTTTCAGACCAATGGTCAAGGTTTCTGTGTTGGCCACATGGGCCTTCGCAAGCAGTTGTTCCACATCGGTGACAATGGATACCACTCCCCAATACTTTGTAGAGTGTACAGCATCGTCCATCTTCCTGAAAACAGGGACTCGAACGATGAGTCCTCGTCCTCCCTGGACCAGTTGATGGGGGCCTGAAAATATAGGCTTTTTGGTGATTCGAGCCAGGCGAACATCCATATACTGCTTTGGATTCTTGGCGTATTCCAAACCTATAGCCCGGTGATTTTCCTTAAGGGGATAGATTTGTGTGATAACATCGTCAGGCGCGATGCCGATGTTGTGCATGGAGGGGTTGTTGTCAATAGCCTGTTGACTTAAGGCCTGAAAAAGATCCTGATTGATTGCACCTTCATGGGCAATGACCCCACTGATACCGGTGCTTGCATTGACCAGATTGAGCACTGCCCCTTCCAGTCTGGCTCGCATGGGCGCGAGTTCGTCAACAGCCTGGGATTTTTGCTTAAGCAGTTGCTGCTCCATATCCAACAGCGCAACCTGCCAGCTAAAGAGGGTGCCCAGGATAAAGACAAAACAAGTTATGGCCAGAGATATGAGTGATCTTGGAAAATATGAGGACAGCAGATGGCGGAGCAAGTGCACCTCCGTGGCAAAGCAACCTGATGGGAAAGACTAAAGGGAATCTTGAATAATTGCTTTTTCTGCCAATCTCGGCGTTATGCGAAAAATTTTATCCTCGGAGGTAAGCGAAGACTCCGATATCATGTATATGCCTGCGGTAAAATTTTTCGCATGCCTTGATCTTGATTGAAAAATCTAATTATTCAAGACACCCTAAAATTGCTTGAAAATATTGGAAGATATCACTCAGCATAACAGTGGAATCAACAAAGTCAAGCTTCACACATCAGGTAATTTTTGAGTTGCCACAACAGGGGCAAACGCCTACTTATGTGAGATGCAACCAGCCAACATTTCCCAAGCGTATTTATGGAGATACGCTGTATTCCCGGCTCCGCTCTTTATCTGGCCGCGCGTTGCTGTTGTTGTTCCTTAAAGCGAAGCAAATCGGCCAGCAGTTCGCAGGCAGGCGTTTCAACTCCGTGCAGACGCCCCTGAGTGGACACGTAGCCAACCATTGCCTCCACTTCTGTTGGTTTGTTGTTTTCCAAGTCCTGGAGCATGGACGCCCGATGGTGGTAGGTGGCAGGAACCAGGTTGTCATAAAACAGGGTGCGGTAGGTCTCCGCATCTGGCCAGGGGGTGGTGCCACCCAGTGCATGAATGACTGAAAAAGTCTCGTCAATGACCTTATTCATGATTTGTTTGATATCTTTGCTTTCTCCCAATGCACCGTAGTGAACGCCGAGAATGGCTCCAAGGGGATTGAGGGCGCAGTTGTAGAGAAGTTTGGCATAGAGCGACTGATAGATATCGTTTACCGCGATAGCGGGGAGGCCGGCATGATCAAGTGCCTCGGCCAATTGCTGGGCAGCTGGGGGGATATTTCCGCGGACAGAACCACCGATGTGAACCGCATCAGCACTGACCGTAATTTTTACCTGGCCGGGTTGTTCGATTTCAAAACCGGTGATCACCCGAGCGGCAAGACTCCGATCTTTTCCCAGGCGAGCCGTGAGTTTTTCCAGATTGCCACAGCCATTTTGCAGCGACACAACCGGACAGGTGCACTGGGACAGGGCGACAATCTCGTCTATGGCTGCATCTGTCCCGTACGTTTTGGTGGTGAGCAGGATCAGGTCAATATCGCTGCCGTTGATTTGTTGTAATTCTGTAATCAGCTCAAGCTCTTTGCCGCTAATCTGGTAGGTGCCGAAAATACCGGTTACGGTAAGTCCTTCAGCCTGTAAGACATCGATAAAACGGGGGCGTAAGACAAGGGTTACCTGGTGTCCATCTGCAGCTAACATACAACCAATGGCCTGACCAAGGGCACCCGCCCCATAGACTAATACTCGCATGTAATTCCCCCTGCGATGGGTACTTTTGTTCGCCGCAGTTGGCCCAATATTGTACCTTCGCAGTCATCAAAATGGATCTTAATACTGCTCTACTCCTGGAGGACCGGTGTGGAACTGATCATCATTGCCGCAGTTGCCCAAAATCAGGTCATCGGCCGACATAATACCATCCCTTGGCAAATACCGGAAGAGATGGAACATTTTAAAATGACTACGAAGGGGCATACGCTGATTATGGGCCGGTTGACTTATGCCTCCATTGGTGGCCCATTACCAGGGCGCAGGTGTATTGTGCTCAGCAGGACCCCTGATTTTACCCCCCATCCGGACTGCACCAAGGTGGCCACACTGCAAGAGGCCCTTGCGCTCTGTACCCGAGAGGAGCGTGTTTTTATCATTGGTGGGGCTCGGCTTTATGAGGCTGCACTTCCCCTGGCCGATACGCTGATCATCAGCTGGATTGGAAAAGAGTATGAAGGGGATGCTTTTTTCCCTGATTTCAGCCAGTACCTCTTTGTCGAGCAGAGCAGGCGAACACTTTCAGCATCTGTCCCTATCACCATCGTTACCTATGCACAAAAAAGACAAAGGGGCGTATTGCCTTAATATGCTTTGGGTTTACTTTCGCTGGACGATGCAATCATCGGGTACTCGGTTTCTGGTCCGATGACGTTAACATCCTCGGCAAAGAGTGGCTGTGAACTGAGGTAGGCTGCAACAAGGGTCGCCACTGCACTCAGTGAGTTGAGATGGGCACGTTCGTAACCGTGGGAGGCATCCAGACCAAAGCAGATCAGCGCTGTGCGAATATCATTGCCCGCCTCCAGAGCCGCGGCTGCGTCGCTGCGGTAGTGGAGGAAAATATCGCGGCTGAACTCGATCTCCTGCTGCATGCTGAGGTTGATCAGGTGCCTGGTGAGGTGAATATCAAAGGGACCGCTGGAATCCTTCATGGCCAGGGTTACTCCCATCTCGCTGGTATTCTGGTCAGGGGCCAGCGTACCGTTATCAATGGAGATCATTTCGGCGACATCGCCGTGGAGTATATGCGAGGCCCCCACCCCGACTTCCTCTGAGATGGTAAAAAGCAGATAGGTGCTCAGGGGAATGGGGAGGCTGTGCTCCTTGAGCGATTTTGCAGCCGCCAGCACCGCCGCTACTCCCGCCTTGTCATCCAGGTGGCGGGCATTGATGAATCCGTTTGGGGAGGCCTCAAAGTTGGAATCGATGGAGACAAAGTCCCCCACCCGCAGTCCATATTCCCAGAGCGAATCCAGTGAAGGGAGATTCTCATCGATACGGATCTCAAGATTGGACCAGGCCGAGGGTTGCTCATCAATCTCTTCATTATAGCGATGCCCTGAGGCCTTCAGTGGTAGAATCGTTCCCCGCGTGACCTGACCATTATCACTGTGGATCAGGACCCGTGCACCCTCTGCAAAACGGGCAGACCAGGTGCCGATGGGCACGACGCTTAAGCGGCCATTTTTTTTCAGCCCATTGACCATAGCGCCTAACGTATCGAGATGGGTGACGATTGCCCGCCTGGGATCACCCTGTTCTCCGGCAAGATGAGCGCGAATGGCCCCTCGGCGAGTCAACTCATAGGGAATGCCCAGGTTGTCCAGCTCGCCACAGACAGCGCGGACCATTTCATCGGTCATGCCCGAGGGGCTGGGAATAGCAAGAAAGCTCTCCAGGAGCTGGAGAATGTATTGACGGTCTATGGGAATCCTCATGCCTTGGTCTCCGCAAAGGATCTGGTTTGGGGGAAAAGCAGATCAATAAAACGTTCTGCTGTGGGCTGTGGCTCGTGGTTGGCCAGGCCGGGACGTTCGTTGGCTTCGATGAAAACATAATCAGGGCCATCGAGATCCGGGACCAGAAAATCAAATCCCACCACCGGAATCTGTAAGGCTCTGGCAGCTGTTTCTGCTGCCTGAATCAGGGAAGGGTGGATCTGGTTGGTGACATCGTGAATGGTCCCGCCGGTATGCAGATTGGCTGTTTTTCGAACGACCAGGGTTTCTCCTTCCGGGAGGATATCATCCAGACAGTAGCCCTGTCGTTTTATCGTCCGGCAGGTTTCCTCGTCCAGGGGGATGGTGCTTTCGCCATCGGTTGCCGCTGCCCGACGACGGCTCTGTTTTGCAATCAGATCACGCACGGATAAGAGATCATTGCCGCGAATGGAGGCCGGTCTGCGCACCGCTGAGGCCACATGTTTGTAATCGATGACAATCAGGCGTAGATCCTCACCGGAGACATACCGTTCCATTATGACCTTGTCACAGATTTTTCCGGCCTTGGTAAAGGCTTCGAGCACTTCGTTTTCACTGTCCAGATCGACAAAAACCCCTGCGCCCTGCTCGCCCCGCGCCGGTTTCACCACCACCTTTCTATGGCGACGAAGAAATTCGACTGCCTCCTCACTTGATGTAATGACTTTTTGAGCGGGGACGCGAATACCTGTTTTTTTCAGCAGTCGCCGGGTCACCGCCTTATCATCACAGCGACTCATGGCGATGGCCGAGGTGAGTTCGCTCAGAGATTCTCGGCAGACTATGCGTCGTCCTCCCAGGCCGAGCTCAAAAAATCCGTTTTCGCAGTCAAGCACATTAACGCCAATGCCACGCCTGCGGGCCTCGTCGGTGATGATGCGGGCATAAATATTGAGTTTATCCTCCGGATCTGGTCCGAGAAAGAGGGGCTCGTTAATGGGGTTTTTCTTTTTGATTACATAGACCGGTACCTGCTCAAAACCGAGCTTGTCATAGAGGGCTATCGCTTCACTGTTGGTGTGCATCACTGAGAGGTCAATGAAGCTGCGTTCCCGTTCCATGAACGACATGATCAGTTCTCGCACCAGGGTCTCGCCCACCCGGGCAAAACCACAGTGCTGATCCACGGCAAGTGCCCAGAGGCTGGTGCCATTGTCCGGGTCATGCATGGCTTTGCGATGGTCCACCCCCGTGATAGCGCCGATGATGGCCCCCGTGTCCGGTGCGATTGCAACGAGAATACAGAGCGCCTCGTTCTTTACGGCTGTGCTGTAAAATCCCTCGTAGCTTGGTAGCATGCCCCAGGAACGATAGATACGGTTCAGTTCTTGCTCGTCGTCACTTGCGCGAATGGGGCGCACCAGAACACCGGTAGCTTCCTGCTGGGGGACGCGGTAGTTTTTAAAATCCAGCCGATAGGTCAGCGAGGGGTCAATAAAGAGCTCCTGGGGGGCATAGGAGATCACCACATGGGGATCGCGCATATACATGGCAATATCCCGTCGGCCCCATTTCTCTTTACGGATGGCCTCGGCCAGCCGTTTGGGATCTTTGAAAGTCTGGCCGAAGATGAGTCGACCCCAGCCGCAGTCGACGCTGACTTCCCGGTCCATGGTGGAGAGCCGCTTTTTACGAATGGGCTTGCCCCAATGTTTAAGCGAAGCCATGCATGAGGGATCCATGGGGTTGTTACAGTCTTCCGTACTCATATTCATAATTCCTGTACTGTAAAAGTGTTGTTCTCAAAACGAGGCTGAGAGAACAGCCGTGCAAGTGTTTCACCTGTGATTGTGTTGGTTCTGACTTCGTGACAGCGGGTGAAACTGAACAAAATAAAATATCTGGAATGATTATGGAAAACAGGTTGTGCGCTGATCACTCTCCATCACTGATTCATGGCTAAATTTCGTGGGTTTGCAGCCACATCTCCAGCAAAGCGATCTGCCAGAGTTTGGAGCCACGCAGCGGAGTAATGTGCTGATCAGGTTCTTGCAGGAGCATGTCGACATACTCCGGTCGAAAAAGCCTGCGCTGCCGGGCGCGTTCATTGGTGAGATAGTCACGAACAAATTCCAGATACGGTCCTTGAATGTATTTAAGTGCCGGAACCGGAAAATACCCCTTGGGGCGGTCGATAACAGCGCTGGGGATGACCGTGCGCGCGGCCTCTTTTAAGATCCATTTGCCGCCGTCCTTGAGTTTGAGGGCGGCCGGGATGTGGCCCGCGAAATCAACCAGCTCGTGATCCAGAAAAGGAACCCTGGCTTCCAGGCTCCAGGCCATGGTCATATTGTCGACCCGCTTGACCGGATCGTCGGCCAGCATGATGGTGGTGTCTAAACGAAAGGCCTTGTCCACCGTCTGGGATGCGCCGGGCTGGGCAAAGGCCTGGCGAACGAAATCACGACTGAAATCGGAAGCAAGAAAATCCGGATGTACGGTTTGGGCGTATTCATCCTGGTTGCGATCAAAAAAGACACGGCAGTAATCAGCAACCGGATCTTTGCTGTCAACCAGTGGTGGATACCAGTGGTAGCCACCAAAAACCTCATCTGCTCCCTGCCCGGACTGGACGACCTTGACATGCTTGGCCACCTCTTGGGAAAGGAGGAAAAAGCCGACATTGTCGTAGCTGACCATGGGTTCGGACATGGCTGCAAAGGTTTGGGGCAGTGTTTCCAGCAGTCGATCTGAAGGGACGAAGATACGGTGATGATTAGTGGCAAAGCGTTGGGCAATGATGTCGGAATATTGAAATTCATCCCCTTTTTCCCCACCGGCTTCTTCAAAGCCAACGGAGAAGGTATTGATGCCCCGTTGTCCTTCTTCGGCCAACAAGCCGACGAGAAGGCTTGAGTCAACGCCGCCGGAAAGCAGCACACCCACAGGAACGTCGGCAATCATTCTACGGCGCACAGCTGCACGCAGATGCTCAAGCAGCCCTTTTTTCCAGTCTTCGACAGACAGGGCCAGGTCCTGCTCTGTTTGTTCGACTCGCATCTGCCAGTAACAGTGATCGCGAAATTGGCCATCGGGCTCATAGACGCGAAGCGTTGCCGGAGGCAGTTTGCGTACCCCGCGCAGCATTGTATGCGGTGGAGGAACGACCGCATGCCAGTGAAGGTAATGGTGGAGCGCAACGGGATCAATGCGGGTGTCCACATCACCTGCAGCCAGCAGTGCCGGCAGGCTGGAGGCAAAACGAAGGCCGTTGTTTCCCAGTTCCGCATAATAGAATGGTTTGATGCCCAAGCGGTCGCGAGCAATGATCATCCGGTTACTTTCGCGTTCGTGAATGGCAAAGGCGAACATGCCGTTAAACCGCTCTACACACGCTGGCCCCCAGGCATGCCAGGCCTTGAGGATGACTTCGGTGTCACCGGTTGAAAAAAAGCGGTAACCGAGTCCCTGCAGCTCCTGACGGAGCGCAGGGTAGTTGTATATACAGCCATTAAAAACGATTGCCAGGCCAAGCTCGGGATCATTCATGGGCTGGCGTGCTTTTTCGCTGAGATCAATAATTTTCAGGCGTCGATGTCCAAGGGCCACTTGACCATGTCGATACGCTCCAGAGGCATCCGGCCCTCTGGGAACCATACGGTTCATCATCAGTTCTAAAGGAGCAAGAGAAGGCGGAGCGTCGGAAAATTGGATTTCGCCGCAAATACCACACATAAAAGAGTAACCTCATTTATTACTTTTGAGAGTATAGAGGGTGTCTTGAATAATTAGATTTTTCAATCAAGACCAAGGATTGCGAACAATTTTACCGCAGGCATATACAAGATATTCCGAGGATAAAATTTTTCGCGTGACGCCGAGATTGGCAGAAAAAGCAATTATTCAAGATGCCCTAGATTCATACATGACTGATCGCATGATTTCTATGATTAATTCTTTGAAAATTTGGATGATGTAGATGTAAAAAGAGAGAAGATATTAGGCAGTATTAGTGAAACTTCTTATTGTAGATGAAAAATAAAATGGAAATGATTATATTCTACTCATTTTAATTTTATGAATATTTAATAGGATGTATTGAACTGTATGCAGATTATAATTTGTATTTTTTCTGTAAAGTCCAATGTTTTTTGGAGGGAAAATTGATCTTTTGAATAAAATATCGACGATTTATATCTCGATATAGATCATCGATAAAATATCTCAATCTAACTATAAAAACATGAAGTTAGATTGCTGTCAACCCGGTCTGTGGATAATTCAGATGATTTTATTTGTAAAACGTGTGTTATATCATGCTGATATAGCGAAATTTATCATTTTATAATTTTTTTGTTAATTTTTCTCACGGATGTTGGCGGCTGTGACCTGGGAAGTTTGTGCGAGCAAGTGATCTCTGCAGAGACAAGCTTGCATTCCCTTTCCTTGTCCTCAATGCATGCGCCCATGCGCATTTTGTGCTAAAAAAATTGGTAACCCATCACGGAACACCGAATCTGCGGCGTTCTCGGACTGCGAGGTGCCAAATCTGCACAGGCCGATGCTCCGGCAGACCGCAATCGCTTACAGTTATAGAAAATAAGGCGTATTTTCAAAGATACCCCGATGAATGCTCACGGATTCAGGGATATTTCCCTGATCGTTTACAACACATTCTATGCGACGATTTTATATTGAACCCCAGAAAAGAGCGGGAACCCTGATCACTATTACCGGGCAGGAGGCCAGGCACATAGCCATGGTCCTCAGGCTCAAATCCGGACAACGTGTTGAGTTCTTTGACGGCCAAGGAACTATTCATACTGCGGTACTGGCACATGTGGAGAAGCAACGAGTGGTGGCCGAAATTAAAGCCACACGGGAAGAACGTGACCTGTCACCCTTGCCTCTGACTTTGGCCCAATGTCTTCTTAAAGGTAAAAAAATGGATCTGGTTGTGCAAAAGGCCACTGAGCTTGGTGTGCAGACTTTCCTCCCCCTGGTCTCCCGTTACTGTGAAAATAGGGGCGAGCGAAACCCGGTTGAGCGCTGGCAGCGGATCATGATCGAAGCCTGCAAACAATCGCACCGGGTCACCCCTATGCAAATTCTTCCGGTGACGCCTCTTGTTGGTGCTGACTTTGTCCCCTATACCCATCGCTTTGTCGCCTGGGAGGCAGAGCAATGTCTTCCCCTTCCGAACGAGTTTGTCAAACAACCGGGGCCAATTTGTCTTCTGCTTGGACCTGAGGGAGGCATTCACAAAGAGGAAATCGCCCATCTGCGAGAACAGCACTTTTCATCGTTTTCTTTAGGGCCGCGTATTCTGCGTGGTGAGACCGCCGCCCTGGCTTCCGTCTCCATTGTCCAGTACCTCAGTGGTGGCCTCAAACCTGAATTCGTGACGACGGGTGGGCACTGAATACCGTACCGTTTTTATACGACCAAGTGTTTGGTGAAAACTCTTTTGCTGTCCAGCTTCCCCCACCATCATAGACTCAGATAACCCTCCTGCTTCAGACAGAACGCGATGGTATTCATGGATGCAGGTCAACATTAACCTTTTTTGTAAGCTGAATATATGCGAGCTGTTGTACAACGAGTCTCAGCGGCCAAGGTTGAGGTAGACGGTGTCGTCACCGGTGCTATTCACCAGGGTCTGCTTGTCCTCTTGGGTGTTCATCGTAATGATACGGAAAAAGATATGGTGTGGATGGCTGACAAAATCCAACACCTGCGTATTTTTGAAGATGATCAGGAGCGGATGAATCTCTCCTTGGATGATATTGGAGGAGAGCTCCTGGTGGTGAGTCAGTTCACTCTCTGCGGCGATTGCCGTAAAGGGCGTCGCCCTTCATGGAACGATGCAGCCTCCCCTGATAGAGCCAAAGATTTGTACGACCGGTTCATCGAACTGTGCCGTCAACGGAAGATCCCCACCGAGGCCGGTGTATTTCAGGCCATGATGGACGTCTCCTTGACAAACGATGGCCCGGTCACCATCCTTTTAGATTCCCATAAAAAATTCTGACAACGGAGTACTATGACTACATTTGCCCTTGGCTCGACGTATCATGGTTTTACCCTGGATCGTGTTTCTTTTGTTGAGGAGATCAACTCAACCGTCTATCTCTTCACCCATGCGGTGCTTGGCTGCCAGGCCGTGGCCATAAAGAATCAGGACGCAAACAAGACCTTCTGTGCTTCGTTTCGCACCGTCCCAGAGGATTCCACTGGTGTGGCCCACATTCTGGAACACTCGGTGTTGATGGGCTCGCAGAAGTACCCGGTGAAAGATGTCTTTGGCGAGATTAACAAGGGCGGTCTCATGACCTTCCTCAACGCCATGACAGGCTCCGATACGACCTGGTACCCTTTTGCCACCAGAAATGAAAAAGAGTACTTCAACATCATGGATGTCTACTGTGATGTGGTTTTTAATCCGTTACTGTTGCAAACAACCTTTGAGCAGGAAGGTTGGCACTATCACCTGGAAAACGGGGAAGACAAGCTCCAGTACATGGGTGTGGTCTTTAATGAGATGAAAGGTGCTTTCTCTGATCCGATCCGTTCGCTGTTTCATCATATCTATCAGGGGCTGATGCCGGAGTCGACCTATGCCCATGAGTCCGGTGGTGATCCCAGGCGTATTCCGGATCTGAGTTATGAGCAGTTTGTCGAGTTCCATCGCTCCCACTATCACCCCTCAAATGCCACCCTGTTTTTTTATGGTGATGCGGATTTGGAGAAGGAGCTTGCCTTTGTTCAGGATCGGTTCCTCAGTCAGTTTGATGGTCCGGTGGACAAGGCACAGATCAAGCCTGGCAGGGACGTGTCTGCACCTGTGTCTCTTGAGGACACCTATCCCGTCCAGCCGGGCAGCCCTACCGAGCAGCGCACCTTTCTTGCCATCAGCTCCTCCATCGCGACCATTGCGGATCGCAAACTCAATACCGCCTTCCAGATCATTGCAAATATTCTGTTTAACTCAGATGGCTCGCCTTTAAAAAAGGCGGTTTTCAACTCGGGTGTCTGTAAGGACTTTGGTGGTCTTTTTCTGGCCAACTCCAGCATTAAAAGTCTGATTATTACCTACCTCGTGGGGACAGATGCTGAGAAACGTGACCACTTCCTGGCCATGTACAAGGCCACTCTAACCCGCATGGTTGATCAAGGCCTGGACCAGGAGTTGATGCTCTCTGAATTGAACAAATATGAATTTTCGGTCAGGGAAGAGATGAATAAGGCCCAGCGTGGTCTGGATCTGATCGGCAAGGCGTTGCCAGCGATGAAGGGGGGACAGAGCCCTTTTGATGTCTTGGAGATCGATGCCCTGCTGGCTGAGATTCGGAAAGAGGCACTTGAAAAGGGCTACTTTGAACAGCTGATTCGCACCTACCTTTTGGATAACCCCGCGACCGTCACCGTGACCTTGGCACCGGATCCAGAAAAGATGGCGCAAAATGTTCTTGAGGAGCAGCAGCGGCTGGCAGCATTTAATGCCTCTCTCGATGATGAGGGGCGCAAGCAACTGGTCAACCGTACCCAAGAGCTGATGGCGCTGCAGGCAGAGGCAAACACCGTAGATGACCTGCGCAAATTACCGCGCCTTGGCCTGGACGACCTGGACAAACATCCGCCTTTTCATGAGGTCAAGCCAACGCAGCTTGGTGAGGTTGAATTTCTGGTTAATGATCTTGAAACCAATGGGATCTGTTATCTGGACATTGGTTTTGATTGTTCTTCGCTCCCCCTTGAGGTGCTTCCTTATCTGGATCTCTTTGCCACCATTGTCACTGAGATTGGAACGGCCAGCAAGGACTACATGCAGTTTGCCAAGGCAATCAATATCTGCGCCGGGGACTTCTCACACTCCTTTCAGGCCTACTCCAAAGCAGGAAATCGAGACACTGTCCGGCCGATTCTCTGGTTCCATGTCAAGGCACTGTCTTCCTACCTGAATCAGGCTATAGAATTGGTGAGCGAGGTCCTGACCTCGGTGGATTTTTCGGATGAACATCACATTGAAGAAATTCTCCAACGCGAGTTTGCTTGGGCTGAACATTCGGTACAGAGTGAAGGTTATTCACTGGCTGCCACTCGGGCCTTTTCGCACCTCAGTCAGGCTGGACGTTACAATGAGCAGGTCCATGGTGTCACCGCGTACCTGCAGCTCAAAGCGTTAGCGGCAGACTACCTGAATGGTGAGGCAACACTGCACGCAGCCCTGCGTCAGATGCGCGAACAGCTCTTTGTGCGGCAGGGCATGGTGATTTCTGTGACCGCCGATGATAAGGACATTGTCCGTTTTCAAAGTGCAGGACTTGGCCTGGTCAAGGCCCTGCCACAGGGGGGAACGCCTGCAGCAGTCCTCGATTTTCCACAGGTTTCCAAGTGTCAGGCCCTGGCCACTTCAGCCGAGGTTGTCTATAACATCCAGACATGTACCCTCTTCCCCGATGTCTCCACGTACAACGGCAGCTTTGAGGTCCTGCGCACCTGGATGTCCCGCGACTACCTCTGGAACACGGTACGGCAGATGGGGGGAGCTTATGGTTGCTTTATTCAGTTCAATCACCTGACCGGTAACTTTGGAATGATCAGCTATCGTGATCCCCAGGTGAAGAAAACCTATGATGCCTATGAGGCACTCCCCAAGGTGATTGGTGAGCTGAACCTGTCACAGGAGTCTATGCAGCAGTTAGTAGTCGGAGCGTATGGAACCGCTAACCCACATCAGGGACCAGCGGCCAAGGGGGCCACAGCGCGAAACAACTATCTGGCCGGGGTAACCCGAGCCTTTCGCCAGCAGCGGGTTGAGGAAATTGTTCGAGCGGGGGTGGATGATCTGCGAGGCTTTGCTCCGCATTTTGCACGGCTGCAGGAAGAACGCAACCGTGTCACCGTGGGCAACAGCGATAAAATTCAGCAGGACAAAGCGCTCTTTGATGAAGTCATAAATTTGTAAGCAGAGCTTTCTTTTTTTGAATCCGTGACAGCGGTTGGAGGCAAGTGCTCACGGATTCAGGTATCTCCTCAAGTCATTTATCTTTCTTTGGGGTGGCCAGTCGGTCCACCACTTTCTCATAGTACAGCCCTTCTTCGCCAAGCTCAAGGCTGCGTCCCATGCGGCCTTCGAGCTTGGTTCGCAGGCAACTTATTTTTCGTAATTGCCGCACCTTTTCTTTTTCATCGGTACAGTTTGCCAGCAATTGCTCTGTGCGAATGATCTCTTTTTGGAGGACAACCTCCTCCGGGACAAATCCACTGTTCTTGAGCAGACGGTACGCCATGCGCAGGTCAGGCGGAACATTGCTCAGATCTTCTTTGGGCAGTGGCTTGTTTTTCCAGTGACTGAGATCGGGGAGCGTGTCCTCTTCCATGGCCTGTTTTATTTTGCGCTCGGCAATTTGTTGGATAAAGGAGAGCATAGACTGTTTCCCTTGAGTTGTGGCTTGGACTCGTTACAATAGGTTACATCCCACAAAAGGTATACCCTTGCACAATACTACAAAAAATAGGAGTGGTGTATGAACATGCGACGTTTGTTGGTTGTCTCCCTCGGGGTACTCATGACCGGAACCCTAGCCTGGGGAGCGGAGTTTCCTTGGGAGGTGAAATTGCCCTTCAAGGAGGCGACGATCCATTATCAGCTCAGTGGAATGGAGCAAGGTGAAGAGGTGCTTTACATTAAAGACTACGGCCGCATGCTGGCTAGTTATCACACCGCCTCAACCTCCATGATGGGGATGACCACCAAAAGCGAAACCGTGGAGATCACCACTCCCGATTGGGTCTCAACCTATGATCTGGTCGAGCAGACTGCTTCCAAAACCACCAATCCCAACAAACTGTATCAAAGAGAATATAACAAGCTGAGCCGTAGCGAGAAGAAGAATTTCAAGAAAAACGCGACATCGTTAGGGGCCGGTATGTCGGCCCAGATGGGAGGCGATGTCACCCAGACAAAGGGAAGTTTTTTAGGCTATGACTGCGACGTTGTCACCGTCAAGGGGATGTCTACCAGCTATGTTCTTGAGGGGACGGATATTCCTCTGAAGACCGTGGTCTCCATGATGGGGATGAAAAGTACGGTCGAGGCCACCACTGTTGACACCTCCTCGCCTGTTCCGGACAGTGTCTTTGAGCCGCCGGTTGGTCTGACCGCCGAGTATGATCCCCAGGCCGAGGCCGCGTTGGAGGGCACGGTTCAGCAGATGGTCAATAGCTTTAAGGAGCCAGACGGAGGCGCGACGATGCAGCAGCAATCCGGTATGGGGGCAATGACGACCCCTCGGATGGATGCTATGCAGGCAGATGGGGTGAGCGCAGATGAACAGGCTGAAATGATGCGTCGTATGCAGGAGGCTATGAAGAATATGCAGCAGTAACCTATTCCCTCCTGCAACTTTCACGGTCTGTAGGTCCATTAAAAAAGCCCTTGAAGCATAGCGCTTCGAGGGCTTTTTTAGTGGGGAATGAATGCTTTTAAAAGGGATTACGGTTTTTGCAGCACCGTATCCTTGAGCCAGCTCTGATCATCTTTCTGAGGATAGTCCTCAATATAATGCAGTCCTCGAGACTCTTTACGCAGGCTGGCGCTCTGAACGATCAAATCAGCGACAACCGCCAGATTACGTAGCTCGACCAGATCTGGTGTGAGCAAATAGTCGTAGAAATGTTCTTTGATCTCTTTCACCATCCAGCTCAGTCGTGTCTGGATCAGATCGAGACGTTTTTGGCGGCGAACAATGCCGACGTAGTCCCACATCAGTTGTCGAAGCTGATCCCAGTTGTGTTTAATCAGGATGGATTCATCAAGAATTTCCGCTCCCCCGGTTCGCCATGGGGCTATCTCTATGCGCTCTAGTCCACGGATTTCTTCAATGCGTTCTTTGATCTGCTTAGCGGCTCTATGGGCAAAGACCACCGCTTCAAGCAGTGAATTTGAGGCAAGCCGGTTGGCTCCATGAAGTCCGGTGCAGGCGGTTTCCCCCAGGACCATGAGGTTGTTGATGGAGCTGTTCCCGTTTTCATCCACCACGACCCCTCCACACATGTAATGGGCCGCGGGCACAACTGGAATCGGTTGCTGGGTCAGGTCTACCCCGTATTTTTTGCAGGTACCGTAGATGTTGGGGAATCGCTCGCGAAGAAATTCAGCCGGTTTATGGGTGATGTCCAGATAGACACAGTCGGTGCCGGTCCGTTTCATCTCCGCGTCAATACCTCTGGCGACAGCATCGCGTGTGGCCAGGTCGCCCCGAGGGTCGTATTTCTTCATGAAGGCTTCGCCCTCTTGATTGATGAGAATCGCGCCTTCGCCTCGAACCGCCTCGGAAATAAGAAAGTTTTTAGCCTCGCGGTTAAAGAAACAGGTGGGGTGAAATTGAATGAATTCCAGATTGGCCACCTGGGCTCCAGCACGGTAGGCCATGGCAACACCATCGCCGGTGGCGATATCCGGGTTGGTTGTATAGAGATAGACCTTGCCGCATCCGCCGGTACAGAGTACGGTGACACCAGCATAATGGGTTTCGACCTCGCCGGTGATCCGGTTGAGTACATAGGCCCCCAGGCAGCGATCTCCATTCTTGCGTTCCTGGCCTCGCGCTTTTGACTCGATCAACAGGTCAATGGCCAGGTGGTCTTCGAGCACAGTGACGTTGGGATTGGCCTCTATCTGCTTAATCAGCGCCCGCTCGATTTCCTTGCCGGTAATGTCGGTTGCATGGGCAACCCTCCGGGCCGAGTGGCCGCCTTCCATCCCCAGATCGAAATCTTCACCGTTCTCACCCAGCTGGAAACGAACACCTAAATCCATCAACTCGCGGACCCGATCGGGTCCTTCGGTGGTTACAATACGAACAATATTCTTATCGCAAATTCCATCCCCAGAGCACAGGGTGTCGGCGATATGCGCCTCCACCGAGTCCTCTACGGAGAGTACCGCAGCTACACCGCCCTGGGCCAGGTTGGTGGCCGTGTCGGCTTTTTTCTTTTTTGTGATCAAGGTCACCTTGGAAAACTGCGCAACCTTCAGAGCAAACGACAGCCCCGACACACCACTACCAATAATGAGTACATCGCTATATTCCGTCATACTAGGGTCCCGCGCCGACAATGTTTCACGTGAAACATATTGGCTTTGAAAAAAGTCACATTCGTACCGGACACCGCAAAATGGTTGATTTGCAGGCCCGAACAGCCATTCGCACACGTTAATACGAATGGCAAACAATAGCCAAAGTGAATTTGGTGGCAAGAGAACTATTCTCTGGGAAGCGAGAGTATAGTATACTGATTGAATGTTTCATTAACAAAGAGCCGTCAGGAGAAGATTTACCGTGGAATCACACATTATCGCTTTAGCCAACCAAAAAGGTGGCGTCGGGAAAACCACAACCGCGTTGAACCTCGCTGCCGTTCTGGCGAGCAAAGGGAAAAAGGTGCTGTTGGTCGATTCTGATCCCCAAGGGAATGCTTCCAGCGGTGTGGGCGTCTTTAAATCCAGTAACGAAAAAAATATCTATAATTGCTACACCGGCACCCAAGAAGCGGCGGAGTGCATTCAGCCCACCAATGTTAAAAACCTATCGGTTTTACCGGCCTCCATGGACCTGGTCGGGGTTGAGGTTGAGTTGATCAGCCAGGCCAACAGAGAGAAACGACTCAAGGGTGTCCTGCGTTCTGTCCGTGACTCGTTTCACTATATTTTCATTGATTGTCCGCCTTCACTGGGGATGTTGACACTCAACAGCCTCACTGCCGCAGACTCGGTTCTGATTCCCCTGCAGTGTGAATATTTTGCCATGGAAGGTTTGGCGCAACTGATCTCCACCATCCGTAAAGTGAAAAAAACACTGAACCGGGATCTCTACATAGAAGGGCTCTTGCTGACCATGTATGATAAGCGCAATCGGCTAACCCATTCCGTTGCCAGCGAAATCCAGCGTCATTTTGGTGAGCAGGTCTACGCGACGGTTATTCCACGCAATGTCCGGTTGAGTGAAAGTCCCAGCCATGGGCAGACCATTATTGAGTACGATGCCAGTTGTCCGGGGGCCAAGGCCTATAAAAAGCTGGGGGCCGAATTTCTCAAACGAGCCAAAGGGAGAGCATAATGGGAAAAAGTGTCTTGGGTCGCGGTGTCGGTGCCTTGTTGTCGGAGGAGACTTTTGATGAGGAAGATAAGTATTTTCTTTGCGATATCGACAAGATAGTCCCAAATCCCCATCAGCCGCGCAGTCATTTTGATCCAGAAAAGCTGCAAGAACTTGCTGATTCTATAGCAGAAAAAGGGATTATTCAGCCGCTGCTCGTTATTAAGGACAAAGGCAGCCGCTATACTCTCATCGCCGGAGAGCGGAGGTTGCGAGCCGCCAAGTTGGCCAGCCTGGACGAGGTCCCGGTGGTGGTGATGGATGAGGCCGGAGACCGGGAACATCTCGAACTGGCCCTGATTGAAAACATTCAGCGCCATGATCTCAACGCCATTGAAGAGGCGCAGGCGTACAGTCGCCTCATGGAGGAGTTCTCGCTCACCCAGGAAGAAGTGGCCCAAAAGGTCGGGCGCAAACGCTCTACCGTGACCAATGTGTTGCGGCTGCTGCACCTCCCTGCCCCACTGCAGGAGGATGTGGTGCTTGGAAATATTAGCGAGGGGCACGCCCGAGTGTTACTGCGGGTCAAAGAAGATCCGGAGCAGATGCAACTGATTCGAGATCGCATTGTTGCAGAGGGGCTTTCGGTGCGGGCTGCGGAGCGTCTCTGCAATGGGAAAAAACAAAAGATGCCAGCCAAGGCAAGTGAAGCCCGACCCCAAACCGTGGTCAAAGAAGAACTGCCGGCAACGTACTGTAATACTTTGACCAACCAGCTGACCAACCAGCTGAATACCAAGGTGCGTATCGTTCAGCAGGGACCTCGCGGTAAGCTTGAGATCGAATACTATTCAAGCGATGATCTGGATCGTTTGGTTGGCCTGCTCTCTCAGTAACGGCTCTGGCGCTATGGTTTCACCTGCACCCAAAAACAGCAAACCTGCATTGCGCACACTGCCTCTGGTGACGATGGCCATCTTTCTCGGGCTTGTGCTTTTGGGGATTAGCTTGGGAGAGCCTGAGCGGGTGCTGCAGCAGGCTCGCTCGATTTGTCTTGCCTGTATAGGGATCGGATAAATGCAACGCTTGCGGCAGTGGATACAGTTCATCTTTACCCTGCTTACCAATGGGTACTGGGGATTTCTCGGAAGCGGCAGCCTTTACCAGGGGCCGTTAAAGGTCCTCTGCTCTCCAGGACTGAACTGCTACTCCTGTCCAGCCTCTACCACCTTTTGTCCCATTGGCAGCCTGCAGCAGTTACTTCTTGGCGTGCGTATGTCCTTTGCTGCTGGCCAGCTTTTTATCGGGACCTATGTCGTGGGAGCCGTCGGCCTCTTGGCGGCTTCATTCGGGCGTTTTATCTGTGGTTGGGCCTGCCCCTTTGGCTGGCTTCAGGAGTGGTTGCACCGTATCCCCTCGCCCACAGTTTCCCTGCCTTCCTGGCTTGGCTGGTGCCGTTATTTCGTCCTGGTAGTAACTGTTGTGCTCCTGCCCCTGCTTCTGCTCAATGATTTTGATATGGGCTTGCCCTGGTTCTGTAAGTTCCTTTGCCCTGCCGGAACCCTGGAAGCCGGTATCTCCATGCTTGTGCTTGACTCGAGCCTGAGGTCCAGTATTGGCTGGCTCTTTGTCAATAAGCTCATTCTGCTGACTCTCACCCTGATTGCCAGTGTGCTCATCTCCCGTCCGTTTTGTCGAGTTCTCTGTCCGCTGGGGGCTTTTTACGGCCTCTTTAACAGGATCAGCCTGATTAGGTTGAAATTTGCTGCGGATAAATGTACAAAGTGCGGTGCGTGTCATCGGGTTTGTCCTGTTGAGATTCGAGTTGATGAGGCACCCAACTCACATGCCTGTATACGTTGCCTTCGCTGCCTGCACGAATGTCGGTATGGGGCGCTGGGGCTTGATATCGCAGGATATCCCGTCCATGTAGGAGCACCAACGTTTTCCGCTGAGGAATTGCACAACCACGGAACCGATCCATGATGCGATATCTGCTTGTCGTCTGTGCCTTGTTGCTGCAGCAGGTGCAGAGCGAAGCCGCTCAACTCGTGAGCATTGCCGGAGAAGGCGTTAACATGCGGGTTGCGCCGGGAACAGATCAGCCTATTCTGTGGAAACTTGACAAAGGGTTTCCCCTCCAGGTGATCAGCACGCGTGGCAGTTGGCTCAAGGTTCGTGATTTCGAACAGTCCACCGGTTGGGTGCATCGAGCGACAACCCAGCAGGCCCCCACGGTGATTGTAAAGGTCAACGAGGGGCTTGATCAGATGATCAATGTCCGCGAGGCGCCTGACTTGCAAGCCGAGATAGTGGCCACGGCCACCTATGGCACAGTGTTTGATGTGCTGGGTACCCAGGGAAGCTGGGTTCATGTCCGCCACGATCAGGGCGTAACCGGTTGGGTCTTTAAGGAGTTACTCTGGGGAAGTACCCAGAAGTTTAAGAGGTAGGCGAAGTAGGAAAGATCGTAAAGCAGTCATAATTCAGTCAGACCTTGAGCCGGGCTGGAGAGAGCTAAAGAAGTTCATCGTTTTATTTTCACCCCATCTGCACCACGTTTGTCGTTGGGTTGCGAGGTTTTTGAAAATATGTACGACGTAACCCGATCGATACCGATGATTCCCGATAAAAAGCTGATACGTCTGCGCTTTGAACAGGCGGCAGATACGTACGAACAGCACGCCACGGTCCAGCACCGGGTGGCCGAGCATTTGTTGACCATGTTGGCCAAGGCCGCCCCCGATTTAAGTCCGCAGCAGGCCCTTGAGATCGGCTGCTGTACCGGCTTGTTGACCCAACGAATTTTTGAGCGATTTCCCGGGCTCACCCACCTGACCATCAGTGATTTGGTCGCTGCCTTTGAGGAATGTATCTGCCGAAAAATCGGACCCAAGGCAGAGGACATGACCTTTGTTGCAGGGGACATCGAATCGGTCCGCCTGCCTGGGGACTACGACCTGATCATTTCTTCCTCCACACTGCACTGGGTCCATGATTTTCCCGCGGTCTGCGATAAACTGCACCGGCACCTCAATGCGAACGGAATATTTGCCCTTTCTCTCTACGGTAAGGAAAACCTGCGGGAAATTAGAGAAGTAGCCGGAGTTGGTCTAGTCTACCGAACGTTGGATCAGGTCTTGACGGTTATGTCCGAGCGTTTTGAGATTCTAGCGGCAGAAGAGGCCCTGGAAGTGCTGTGGTATGCCGATCCCCTTACTGTACTCAAACACCTGCGGGCCACCGGAGTGAACTCTATCGGCCAGAAAGCCTGGACCAGGCGTCAGGTGACGGATTTTATCCACAGATATCAGCATCAATTTGGTGGCGAGCAGGGCGTTCGCCTCAGCTACCATCCGCTTTTTGTCATTGCCCGTCCGAAACCGTAGAATTTCGATCCGCGGGCCGATTTATCACTAACAGGGGGCAGTCCATGACCCAACAACAGTACACCATTGCCATCGGCGGCATTGACACCGATATCGGCAAATCCTACATTACCGGTCTTTTTGCCCGTTACCTTTTGGACCTTGGCCACTCTGTGACTACCTTAAAGCTGGTCCAGACCGGGTGTACCGGCATCTCTGACGATATTGAGTTGCATCGAAAGCTCATGGGGCAGCCGCTCACGGACTTTGATCGCGATTCCACAACCTGCCCCTACCTGTTTCCTTTTCCCGCTTCTCCGCTCTTATCAGCGCGCATGGTTGGGAAAACCATAGAGGAATCCGTCCTTGATCAGTCGGTGGCGACCTTGCAAAAACGGTATCAGTGGGTGCTGGTTGAAGGCGCCGGTGGCCTCATGGTCCCACTGACCACCGATCTTGTGCTGCTTGATTTTTATGCTGCCCGCAAAATGCCCATGGTTTTGGTGGGCTCCCCCCGGCTTGGTTCGATCAACCATATTCGTCTCAGCCTGGAGGCGATTAAGGCACGCGATATTTCGCTCCTTGGTTTGGTCTATAACCTGTATGGAGAGCATCCCAAGGAGATTGTCCAGGATACCCTGTTGGAGTGCCGTAAGGCTCTGACAGATTACG
The DNA here is from genome assembly GCF_016919065.1 of Desulfobulbus rhabdoformis. Lineage (GTDB taxonomy): Bacteria > Desulfobacterota > Desulfobulbia > Desulfobulbales > Desulfobulbaceae > Desulfobulbus > Desulfobulbus rhabdoformis. The sequence continues at coordinate 47,676 of NZ_JAFFQA010000021.1, forward strand.
GTTTCAAGCAGAACCTGGTGATTGTCCCGGATATTCGGGAGTCGAGCGCAGCCTCCTGGCAGATTCTTGCAGATGCAGCCAGGGCGCATGCAGATTCGCAGGGATAAAACCTGAATCCGTGACGGCGAATGGTTTCTGAATAACATATTCAGTTTCACCCGCCGCCCTTTGGGGCATCCATTAGTACGCCACCTTCACTGTTCGTAACAAGCCGATAAAGTTTACTTTAATCGACATGTCACAAACAGCGAAGCTGACACACCAATGAATGCTCACGGATCCAGGATAAAACCTGAATCCGTGCGTACCCGCCGTCACGGATTGAGGGCATCGGCAAGACTATGGGCAAAGAGTCCGAATTGCGCCACCCAGTGACCATAGCGCTGGTAGTCTTCAATCCAGTGGCTGCGCTCCTGCAGCATAGTGTCGAGGTGAGCATGGTAGGCCCGCCGGTAGATTGGTTTGCCTGTCGCCTGGTAGAGTGCCCATAATCCCCAGGCACGGGAGTAGTTGAGCCCTCCTTGATGCGCTGTCTGTACAGGGAAATGGATAGGGGAAAGGCTTTCCTCCTGGATAATCCCTTCTAAAAGCGCTATTTCTTCGTCTCCTTTTAATTCTTGAGCCAAAAGTAGGGCTAGAGCCTTGGGTGCAAAAAAACCGCGGACACGGTGGAAATCGGGCCAATGCGGGACAGCCCTGATGCGAGAGAGTGCGAGGTTTCGAATTTCCAGCCAGTTGTCCTCGCGTCCGGTAAATTTCGCCCATTTGGCGAGCTGATAGAGATACCAGGAGCCGTTGTCGTATTCCGAGGAGCGGAGATCACCCCCTCCGGTTCTGGCATAGTCCAAGAGAGAGAGGTAGATAAAGTCGCCAGTCCGGTGCAGGCTGGCGTTATTCCAGAGTTGCTCGGCATCCCGGGCAAGCTGGAGAAACCAGGCCCTGCCGTAGGGGCGTTCAAAGAACTCTCCTCGGGCGTCGCTTTGTTGCAGCATGGAGAGTTCTCGCTCAATTCCCAGAGCAGATAAACGTTTGAGGCTCTGCGGCGGCTGGGCCAGTTTTTTTGCACTGTAGCAGAGCGCCCAGTGTGCATGGACCGCTGAGTGCCAGTCAATGCAACCGTGAAAGAGTGGATGATCTGTGTCCCGGCGTTCGACACAAGTCTGCACCGGTTCAGCAAGCAGGGCAATGGCATGCCTTTGATCTGTTGCCCCACTCATTCCCCCTCCTGCCAGGCTGAGGTAAGCCACAAACGCACTGACCAGCCACGTTCTCATCGTTCCCGCTGTATGCGGAAGGTTCCTGAACCTCTTTCTCTTTGGGGGATGAACCAGCGGCCTTTGATCGAGCCGCGCCGAATGACTCCCTTATAGATGACTTTGTGGGTGACCCCGCCTTTACCAGTGTAGTGTTTGACAAATTCAATTTTGTTCTCACGGTCAATACGCCCTTTCACATCTGCGGTGAGAAACCTGGAGTGCCTTTTACCAAAGGTCTGCGGTTCTTTGATAAAACCGGAAAAGGACTTTCGTTTCTGGTGCGTGATCACGAGGTGAAACGGAACATCCGGACGTCGGCTGTGCCGCTCATAGCTGTAGAATCCGCGCCATGACCCCCGCAGATCGTGTCCCCGGTACTGCTTAGAGGAAGCCTGTTCCCGCTGATGACAAATGCGATCGATCTCGTGTTTAGAATAGCCTGCGTCGATGAGTTTCAGGGTTTCTTCCTTACTGCAGTAGGCTGAGGCAAATGTGGCACTTAGGCCCAGAATGAAGAGGATGAGGGTGAATTTTTTTAACATCGACCATACTCCTTGCTAAGTTGATGGGGGAGGGCTAAGAGAGATGCAGATATTGTCCGGTTTTTGGGCGGTGAAGTCAACTCCAGCCCGGATTTCCCATAAGTTGTTATTCAGAAAACTACCACCCAGGTTGTCCATGAACCAAACATCAAAATCATATCATTGTCGTACCGTTGAAGAGCTGACCAGGGAATTGCGCCATTTTGCCGGAGAGCGGGATTGGGACAGGCATCATACTCCTAAAAACCTGGCCTCTGCGCTGATTGTCGAAGCCGCAGAACTGCTGGAGCATTTTCAATGGTTGAGCCAGGAGGAGAGTCAAGATCTCGCGCCTGAGAAAAAGAAAGAGGTGGCCCATGAAATCGCCGATGTGTTTATTTATCTCACCCGGCTTGCCGATCGCCTCGATATCGATCTGATGGCCGCGGCCTCGGAGAAGATGGGGCTCAATGCGATTAAATATCCACCAAAAACTCATACCTGAGGGCCACAGGTTGTTGCTCCATCTTGATGCCGCCCTGGAATTTTTTTTTCCCCATGCGCCCATTGTGTCCATCTCTCCTTTGGGAGAAGGCAATATCAATGAGACCCTGCGGGTTACACTGAATACCGGGCAATCCTGGGTATTGCAGCGTTTGCACCCAGGGGTTTTCAAAGATGTTGATGCGGTTATGACCAACATGCGTCTGGTCACCGAGCAGCTCAATCAACAGGAGACAACCTCTCTCGAATTTTTTCGACTGGGAGCCAATCCAAACGGGCTGGATCAGTATACAGATGCTGCCGGATGCAGTTGGCGAATACTGAGCTATATCAAAGATTGCCGTACGCTTTCCCAGGTTCACTCCCCAGGCCAGGCCAGAGCAATCGGTCAACTCTTAGGGCATTTTCATCAACTGAGTTCAGGGCTTAGCCCCGAGCAACTCTGTGATCCCTTACCAGGCTTTCATCAGACACCACAGTATCTGCACCATTATGACGGGCTGGAAGTCAAGCAACGCTTTGAAAATGCAGCAGAAAGCCAGTGCAGCCTGCAGATAGAGCGGTTACGTCCACTGGCAACAGTGTTGGAGGAGCACAGGGAGGCGCTGACTCATCGGGTTATTCATGGGGATCCCAAGGTGGGCAATTTTCTCTTTGCCCGTGAGACGGAACAGGCCGTAAGCCTCATTGATCTGGATACGGTCAAACCCGGCCTTTTGTTGCATGATCTGGGGGATTGCCTTCGCTCCTGCTGCAATCAGCAGGGAGAGGCCCACCCACGGCCGGAGACAACCACCTTTGATTCGGTGCTTTTTGCAGCTCTGATGGAAGGGTATCTCCAGCAGGCCGTGGATCTTCTCAATGCCACTGACCAGGCATTGCTGGTGCAATCGGCAGCGGTGATCAGCTTTGAGCTTGGACTGCGGTTTTTTATCGATCACCTTGAAAATGACCACTATTTTAAAGTGCAACATTCCGGGCAGAACCTGCATCGAGCCCGTATTCAACTGCAGCTCAGCGTATCGATTCTTGAACAGCAGGAGGACCTTGAGCAGCAATTGGCCTCTCTGCTGCGCTCATTTACCTGACTGGTCCTTCCAAAGCGGTGGGCTTGCAATTGTGCTCCGGGCGGTTTATAGGGCAGCTAAACGTTTTTGTTGCCATTTAGGGCGGAAGAAACACTCAAGCACTCTCAAACGAGGAAAAATGATGACAATATGCCAAGGCAAAACCGTGGCCATTACCTATACCCTGACCCTGGATGATGGGCAGGTGGTTGATTCCAATGTCGAAGACGAACCCTTGAGCTATGTGCAGGGGGAAGAGCAGCTTATTTTTGGGCTGGAGCAAGCCCTGGAAGGCAAGCAGGCCGGGGATTCAATGAAAGTTTCCATTCAGCCTGAAGAAGGCTATGGCACCGTGAACGAAGAGGCACTCATCGAAGTTCCCGTGGACCAGCTGCCCGAAGAAGGCCGACAGCCCGGTGCCATGCTCACCGCTGTCGGCCCCCAGGGACAGGAGATTCAGGGCGTGGTCAAGGCCCTCAACGAGACCACAGCCACTGTTGATTTTAACCATCCGCTGGCTGGTGAGGTGCTCCATTTTGATGTCACCATCGTTAGCGTTGCCTGAGGATTGAGTTCTGCATGCGTACTGTTTCACCCTACACCCTGCTCCATCGATCCAGCGAGTGCAAGGCGCGTCGCGGCGAACTGAAAACCCTGCACGGGACCATTCAGACTCCGGTGTTCATGCCGGTGGGCACGCTGGGCACGGTTAAGGCGATGACCCCAGAAAACCTCAAGGAAATCGGGGCTCAAATTATTCTTGGCAACACCTATCATCTCTACATTCGGCCCGGTCACGAACTGATCCGCAGCTTTGGTGGACTCCATGGGTTCATGCACTGGGATGGCCCTATTCTTACCGATTCCGGCGGGTTTCAGATCTTCAGCCTCAAAGAGCTGGCCAAAATCACCGAGGAGGGCGCGGCCTTTCGCTCCCATCTTGACGGGGCCAAACTCTTTCTCAGCCCCGAAGATGCGGTGCATGTCCAGGAAGCTTTGGGCTCTGATATCATGATGGCGCTTGATACCTGTATTCCCTATCCGGCGGATCGTGAAGAGGCTGCTCGGGCTACAGCCCTGACACGGCGTTGGGCCAAACGCTGCCGTGAGGCGCAAAGCGATACCGGGCAGCACCTTTTTGGCATCGTTCAGGGCGGGATGTTTGCCGATCTGCGCCGTGAGGCCATTGAACAGCTGGTGGAGATCGGATTTGACGGCTATGCTTTGGGGGGACTCTCTGTGGGAGAACCCAAGGAGTTGATGCACGAGATGCTTGAGGCCACCGCGGATTATCTGCCTGCCGATCATGCCCGCTATCTCATGGGCGTAGGCACACCGGAGGATCTGGTGGAAGGCGTTTATCACGGAATTGACATGTTTGACTGCGTCATGCCCACGCGCAACGCCCGCAATGGAATGCTCTTTACTTCACAGGGCAGAGTTGTTATAAAAAACGCCTGTTTTCAACAGGACCCGCGTCCCTTGGATGAAAACTGCAGCTGTTATACCTGCCGTCATTATTCTCGAGCCTATCTGCGGCATCTGTTTCAGAATCGCGAAATTCTGGCCTACCAGCTTAACAGCATTCATAACCTGCAATACTACTGTACCCTGATGGCAGAGATGCGTGAAGCAATTGAGGCAGATCGCTTCCTTGAGTTTCGCCGTTATTTTTATCAACAACGTACATAAACGTTCAAACGTAAACAGAATACCTGGAGGAATCGTTCATGACCGGAGTAGCATGGGCCGCAGACGCAGCGGCACCCGGAGGGATGGCTGCCTTGAGCCAGTTTGTCCCGCTCATCCTTATTTTTATCGTTTTTTACTTCCTGCTTATTCGGCCGCAGCAGAAAAAAGCCAAAGAGCATCAGAGCTATCTGGCCAATCTGAAAAAAGGCGACAAGGTTGTCACCAACGGCGGCATCTTCGGCCAGATCGCCAATATCGCAGAGAATGTGGTCACCCTGGAGATTGCGGATAACGTACGTATCAAGATCAGCCGTGGTTCCATTGCCGGTTCTGCCTCCGAGGCGGAGAAGGCTCCCGCGAAAAAAGGCTGAGGGCTTGGTGGGTGTAACTGATTTTCATCGTGTATGAAAATATTCGAACCTGAGCTTGCCCGAATCTGATTACAGCTCTTGAGCTTATCAGAATTTTTTGGCCGCACCGCCGCGTATACGGAGGTGCGGCCTTTTTAATTTTGTAAGGCTACTGATCTCAGGCGTGGAGTAAACAAGCATGGAACAGGTCATATTTAACGGTAAAACAGCCGAGCACCCGGTGCTGATCACCGATGAGGACAGCCTGCGCAGTCTGCGTTTTGGTACGGAGGAGCGGCAGAGCTGCCTTGATCTGGATGCACCGCATATTTTGCAGTTGGCCTATACCCAGTGGATGACCACCGCGCTTTTTCTCCACCCGCAGCCGTCGCGTTTTCTTGTCGTTGGCTTGGGGGGCGCTGCCTTACCCCATTTTCTGCTGCACCATTTTCCCGCCTGCGAACTGACCATTGTCGAGAAACAGCGGCTGGTTATCGATCTGGCGCATGGCTATTTCCGTCTGCCATTGAAGCCAGAGCAGATTCGTCTTTGTCACCAGGATGCACTTCATTTTGGCCGCAACGAGCCCCCTGGCGACTACCATACGGCCTTTCTCGATATTTACGGGGCGGGCGCCATGGCACCGGCTCTGTTTGATCCTCTGTTCTACAGACTGCTGCTTGAACAGCTGGAGGGCCAGGGCACGCTTGCCATCAACCTCTGGAGCGGGAATCGCCGGCTCTTTCAGCAGGCCCTGGAAGCCATCCATGAGGCCAGTGACGGCCAGATGCTCTCCATGCAGGTCAAAAAGCGCAGCAACGCCATAGTGCTGGCCTTTCCCGGGCAGATCCCTCACAAAGCTATAAAAAGAGCACGTAAACAGAGCACCGGCCTTCAACAGGCCTATGGCATCGATTACCCCCTATTCTTCAAACGATTGCGTCGAACTAACCGCATTCCCATTCTCTCGACCTTGTTCGCTCATGCCTGATTGCCGGTGAGAGCCTGCCCCTGGAAGATATTTCTGTACTGCATGGTGGCGTGCAGGGTCTTGCTGAGTTCGGCTGCAAGCACATTCCATTTGGGAGCTATAAGCAGGTCGGGGTGAGCACTGGACCAGATCCGGTGGAGAGTGATCGACTCTGGAATATGCGGCAGGAGGGCTGTCAGCAGCTCCATATAGGCCTCGAGAGAGAAAACAGGTACTTCACTCCGTTTGTAGAGCGTATGCAGATGTGTGCCGCGTATAACCTGCAAATGGTGCAACTTGAGGGCATGGATAGGAAGTGCGCAGACCGTCTGCAGGGTCTGGAGCATATCTGCCCGGTTTTCGCCGGGAAGCCCCAAAATGAGATGAACCCCAATCTGTACTTGAGGCTGGGCGGCAATGCGTTCCACCGCCAGGGTAAAATCAGCAAAGCTATGGTTTCGATTCAGGAAGTGCAGACTGCGTTCATGGGCTGACTGCAGACCAAGCTCTATGAGGCAGTCTTTGCCGCTTTTGTCGATCAACCTGGAGAGCTCTGCCGGGAGATCAGGCGCGATGCAGTCTGGACGGGTGGAAAGAATCAATCCACGGCAGTCGGGCTGCGACAGCACCTGTTCCAAAAGAGGGAGGAGCTGGTCAGTCGGCAAGGCTGTACAACTCTCTTGCTGGAAGTAGCCCAGATAGTCATGAAAGCGCCCTTTGATCAGAAGCCGTTTTCCCCGCAGGAGCTGTGTGGTGAGGGAATCGGAAGGCCGCAGGCTTGTGGGGGTGAAGCTGGCGGGACGGCAGAAGATACAGCCCCCCTGAGCCCGATTGGGACAGGGCAGGCCAGTGTCCAGGGGGATTTTCCCCAGGGGATGGCCATAGCGCTGGCGACAATACTGGCTGAAACTCTGGATGCGGGGAGAGGCCCCTGAGGGAACCTGGAGAGTGGACGACACGTGGGTGCGGGCAGTGAGAAGTGGGGCGGATTACTTGTTGGGGAGAACCTTGTAATAGCGTTCACCGGCACAGGCACGGCAAAGAATCTGTCCATGATGCACTAACTCCCGGCAATCCTGTACATAATCACCGCAGACACAGCACTGGACCCGGCGTATGGGACGTCCGGGCATATCACAGTCTTTGAGCTCCACTTGAACATCCTGAAACAGGAAAAGTTCATCCAGAGGCATGACCTTGTAGGCGGCGAGTTGGCGCTGGTACTTATCTTCGATCTCAGGGCAATAGTTGTCCGAGAGTTCTCGGGCGTCCTCACGGGCTGTGACACGAACGGCCTGATCTGTCTCCAGGTTGACAAAGGTTGCTGCCATGATGCCAAAATCAACCCACCGCAGGGAGCGTTTTCCCAGGCTGCAGCCGGTGACCGATTGAATCGCATCGGTGGCGCAGCGGTCGATCTCCACCAGGACGTAGAGTTTTTTGCGGTCCTTTCCCTTGGGATCACTGATGCCGATACGCTCAAGCGCAGCTATGGACATACGTACGCCAATCACCTGTCCTGCACAGATATGCCCATGAATGCGGGTTGACTCCGCCAGCAACTCTTCAAAAGATTCCATTCTTTCCACCACCAAGGTTAATGTATCATCTGGATATCTGCGTTTTTTCAACCGGATTCAGGAGATAACCGGCTACCGATCTGCGCAAACTTACCCTTGTCTACAGCCGGTGTCAATCGCCAGCCGGTCGCTGGTCTTTAATCACCATGGGTTTGGGGTGGGCAATGGATTCGAACAACTCCCGGCAGAAGCCGCAACTGTCGCAGTGGTTATCGCATTGGGAGAGCATGTTGGCAAAATCAAAGGAGAGCATGCGGTTATCGACATAGAGTCGGTCAGCGAGCCAGGACATGGCATCCATCAGGTCCAGCAGGTTGCCATCGTAGCGACGGGCACGGTAGGCCTTGATCGCATTGATGAGAAAGGAAGAGCCAAGAGTACGGCCACAGAGTTTGATTGTATCGACATGATAGAGGTAAAGATCAACATCTTCCGGGCGAATGAAGGGCGACTGCAGCAGTCGGTGAGGCTGCTCGTCAAGCAGGCGCATACAGCCTATATCGCAGTTGATCACGTGGGTCTGACTTTTGCCATCGATGTTGGCCAGCGCAATATACGAGTCATGGGACAGCTTAAAGGGACAGAACGGCAGACAGCCTTCGTTGGCCAGCACCTCAAGGCGCATACTGGGGAATTGGCGGTGCAGGGTCAGAGAAATCTTGGCTAACAGGTCAAGATCACGGTTGAGCGAACGATCAAGAATGATTTTTCCCGGCATTTTAAAACCGGTTTCGCGAATGTAGGCCAGCTGTGCTTCAATCTTATGGTAGGAATCCAGCATGGTGTTGACGCTGGGAACTGCTTCAAGCTGAGCTGCAATGACTGGCGCCTCGTCGGCCAGTACCTGCAGCAGATAGTGATCGCAATAGACGATGCCTTGAATCGCCCTCTGCTCCAGGAAATACTCCAGAGTGTTCAATACCGGTTTCAGGTTTTTATGGTCAGTGAGCAGGTCCGGTGTATAAAAGCGGCTGTTCAAGAGGGCGTATTTTTTTACCCCCTCCAGACGGTTTAACCCGGTAACAATGGATTCCTGGGCGGGAAGCGGTTCAAGCTGTATCCGGCTGTCCAGAGAACGGCTGTGGAGCAGGCTGAAGTGGACGCTTTCCAGGTCAGGTGCACACTGGCAGAGATAATCGACATACCTCTCCTCGGGGAGAAAAGGGACATTGAGAAAAGGATTCATGATAATTAGGTACGTTTGCGCAGCAAGGCGTGTCTTTCAATTCCGTTGAGTGAGGGGTCAGTCACCAGCTCGACCCGATTCCCCGGGTTGGCCCGCTCTATTGAGGAGCCATTTTCAAGCCTCATGGCAGTCACCGTCACCTTATCTGGTTCGATGGAGTGGCCAAGATATTCAACCTGGTCACCACAGTGCAGCACTTGCCGGGTTTCAATCAACAATGGATCCTCATTACGGACAATACCAACCGGTACCCAGCTCTGCTCGATCCTCATTCTATCATAAAGCATGTCATCGGATGAAGGCCTTGTGCTGAAAAAGTTTTCTGTCTGTCCACGGGTACCGATCTTACTTAATTCGTTATGAAAAATTTCTGGTAGCTGTAAGCTAACTGCAGGTTCGCCTAAAAAAATCTGCTCGCCGATCCAGTCAAGAGCCTGCCGGTAGAGCCGAACAACAGCTCCCACGTAGCCCACAGATTTCATACGGCCTTCAATTTTCAGTGCGCTCACTCCGGCATCAACCAGCAACGGGAGCTTGGTGAGCAGACAGAGATCCTTTGCATTGAAAATGTAAGTCCCGCGTTCGTCTTCTTCCACAGGAAAATATTCTCCCGGTCGTTTTTCTTCGACCACAGCGTAGGAGTACCTGCAGGGGTGGGCGCAGTCTCCCTGGTTGGCGTTGCGGCCGGTAAAGTAGTTGCTGAGCATGCAACGACCCGAGTACGAGATGCAGAGCGCACCATGGACAAAGACTTCCAGTTCTGCCTCGGTTTCGGCACGAATCGCTTTGATTTCCTCAAGGCCGAGTTCACGGGCAAGATTCAGGCGCCTGGCCCCCTGTTGAGCCCAGAAGCAGGCACTTGCACTGTTGGTGACATTGGCCTGAGTAGAGAGATGCAATTCTAGCTGGGGGGTAATTTTGCGGGCAAGAGAGAGGATGCCCGGATCACTGACAATGATGCCATCGGCCCTGAGATCTGCCAGGAGCATCAGGTAGTCGGGCAGGGTGGCCATATCACGATTGTGGGCAAAGATATTGACTGTCACGTAGACTTTGACACCATGTTCGTGAGCATAATCGATTGCCTGACGCAGGCCGGCCTCATCAAAATTTCCGGCTCGGGCCCGTAGACTGAAGCTTTTCCCCCCCAGGTACACGGCATCGGCACCGTAGTGGATAGCTGCGATCAGTTTTTCATAACTGCCCACAGGGGCCAGTAATTCGGGGAGGACTGGTTTCTTTGGGGATGATTGGATCATAAAACTCTGTTTTTTTAGACAAGTTATGGGGAAAAAGTTGGGTCAATCCGCTGCTGGGTTTATCCTGGATACGTGTGCATTCATCGGTGCGTCAGTTTCGTTGTTGGTGATATGTCGATTAAAGGGAATCTCGAATAATTGCTTTTTCTGCCAATCTCGGCGTCATGCTGACAATTTTATCCTCGGAATATCAAACATATGCCTGCGGTAAAATTATCAGCAATCCTTGACCTTGATTGAAAAATCTAATTATTCAAGACACCCTAAAGTAAACTTTATCGGTGTGTTGTGAACAATGAAGGTACCGTGCCGATGGGATGCCCCAAGGGGGTGCGGGTAAAGCTGAATAGGGAATGTAAATATATAACTACTCGTTTATTCGGGTGAATCTACTGTCCGGAGATAACCCGCCGTCACGAATGCAGGTTTATTTCAAGCACAGAGGGAACAGATAGTGCTTGCTCCAACTAGCAGCTTGTTTTAAGCTTTTTTTAGTGATCACCGTGTAATCCCACTCTTCTCTCTGCATGACGCCTTCTGAGCAAGGAGCATCCTATATGCTGAAAAAAAATTATTCAAAAACCGGTACAGTATGTCGCGTCACCTTTAAATACGAAAACGAAGAACAGGCAGAAAGCGCGGTTTTGGCGGGAGAGTTCAACGCCTGGTCTCTCCTGGATGCCCCCATGAAAAAACTGAAAAACGGGAGCTTCTCTACCACCCTTTCTCTGGAAGCGGGCCGGGATTATCGCTTTCGCTATGTGCTTGACGGGAATATCTGGGTCAACGAGAGCGATGCCGATGGCTATGCACCCAACGAGTTTGGCGAGGCCAATTCAGTCGTAACGACCTGAACAAGCCTCCCAAGATCCGAAAAAAGTCCTGGCTTACAAAGGGAGAGATCTCTTCTCTCCCAGCAGCTTAGAAACAATCGCCGAGTTGCGCCTTGTGGTATTCGTTTTTCAGTGCCACATAGCGTTTCCACGAGGCATGAAAGTCCTGAACCTGTTCGTCACTGATTTCCCGGACAACCTTGGCTGGCGTGCCCATTATCAAGGAGCGTGGCGGGAATTTTTTTCCAGGGGTAACTACGGAGCCAGCACCTACGATGGACTCGCGTCCGATTTCCACTCCGTCCAGTAGGATGGCTCCCATGCCGATCAGGCAGCAGTCACCAACGGTACAGCCATGGAGAATAACCCGGTGACCGACGGTACACTCGGAGCCAATGATGGTGGGGTGGCCGTCGCTGTCGTTGCGTTGGGCTCCCTCATGCTGGGTTATGTGTAAGAGGCAGAGGTCCTGGATGTTCGTCCTTGCGCCTATGCGAATGCGATGGACATCCCCTCGTACAATAACGCCGAACCAGAGAGACACATCCTCTCCCAATTCGACGTCTCCAATAAGTGTGGCGTTGGGAGCCACCCAGCCCCCCTTGCCGACCTGTGGCTGATAATCTCGGTATGGCAGTATCATAATCCCTCCTTTGCAGAAAAGTTTTCAGATTCTATACGGTACTTGGCAGGGATGTGTCAAACAAAACCCCTGTGCCCCAGGAACCCGCCAGAGCCGAGGGCAGGAACAGAGCCTTAGCGATCCACCTCGCCCTTATGAAAGCGAAGCTGCTGTGAGAAAAAGGGACGAAACTCATCCTGCCGGTGACTGACATAGACAATGGTTGCCAGTTGCTCAGCCGCGATCTTGGCAAGAAAGTCAAGTAAAGCCTGGCGGTTACTCTCGTCGAGACCTTGAGTTGGCTCATCCAGGATGAGCAGTTCCGGCCCTTTGATCAGGGCTCGTGCCAGGAGTATGAGCCGTTGTTGACCATAGCTCAGATGACGAAAAGGCTGAGCCGCCGCCTCAGAGAGCCCCAGACGTTGAAGCCAGCGCTGGCCACGCAGTTTTTCGCTTTCGCCGGGGCGGTCATAAAGACCAATGGTGTCAAACAGGCCAGAGAGAACAATGGCCAGTGCACTTCCGGCGACCCGGTGATTGCGGTGCAGATCAGGGCTGACAATGCCCATTTTTCTCTTGAGCTCCCAAATCGATTCCCCGCTGCCGCGCTTTTTCCCAAAAAGAGTCAGGTCGTTCACATAGCACAGAGGATGGTCGCCGGTAATCATCTGCAGGAGGGTGGATTTCCCGCAGCCGTTGGGGCCGGTGATCAGGGTATGATCAAATCGGTGAATCTCCAAGTCGAGTCCTGAGAAAACCTCTCGACCATCATAATGGGCAAAGCCATGGTGCAGGGTGATGAGATTGGATCCTGTGGCACACTCCTCTTGTTTTTTGGCCTCTCTGAGATCCTCGACCTGGACCTGAAACAGGGGGGGCTGTTTGGCAAAGGTGGCGCGTATTGCTTCTCCCTGCTGTGCTTCCCTGCCCTGGAGCACCAGACTGCCTTGCGCCAAGAGCCCCAGATGCGTCGTCCCAGCGGGAATGTCTGCTGAGTTATTCAACAGAATCAAGATTCCCAGTCCCAGCGAGCAGAGGCTGGAGAGAACCTTGTCAAGTTCACGGCAGCTTCCGGTGTCGAGTCCTTCGTAAGGATTTTCTAAAACGAGAAACTCTGCGCCTGCAGTGATCTGCTGCAGGATGCAGAGTTTGCGGGCCTGACCGGAGCTGAGCTGTCGGTAGCCGTGATCAAGCTTGTCTTCCAAACCAAACAGCTCAATTTGTTTTGCATAGCGTTCAATATCAACGAGGAAATCCCGGGCGGGTGTGCCGGGATCGAGTCGATCGAGAAAGTCGGTGTCGTCTTTTTTGAGTTCAGCCTCAAAGATCGACTGTTGCTGTTTAAAGGAGAGCAGGCCCAGGGAGGCGGGCAAAATAAGCTCGCCTGTATAGTCCAAGTCTCCGCTGAGCACGTCAATAAAGGCGGCAAGACCCGAGTCGTTGCCGCCCAACAGACACCAGAGTTCACCGCCACCAGCGCTGAACTGATCAATTGTAAGCCCTTGGGCTTGGAGGTTGTTGAGGGAGAGCATGAAAAAATTATTTGTTCCCCCAGAGAAAATCGAGGCTGTAGGGTGACCCCTTGCCGCAGAAAAAGGCACCATCCACATAGCGAAATCCCAGGTCGATCCGGGCAATCGCTTCCATGGACTGGGCATCGAGCCTGATCTCGCTTGCTGCCAGGTTTTCACGAATGCGTTCAGGATTGGTGGATTTGGGAATGACCACCGTGCCGCGCGTCAAGCCCCAGGCAAGCAGGACCTGCGCCGGAGTGATCTTGTTTTGGGCCGCGATCTCGGTAATGGTCGGGTTGTCGAGCAGGATCGGTTCCTCCTGCTTTTTCATTGCTTTGGGCCGGTCTCCCGAACCCAGCGGGGAGTAGGCGGTGAGTAGAATGCTGCGCTCGGCGCACAGGGCCACCATCTCTTCCTGCTGGAGGTAGGGATGAAGTTCGATCTGGTTCATGGCCGGTTGCACCCTGGCCAGGTCACAGAGGGTTATGAGTTTGTCCTGTGAAAAATTACACACGCCGATATTGCGCACCAGCCCCTTTTCTTTGCAGGTCTCAAGAGCTCCCCAGGTTTCGATGATGGGTTGATCGGCCAGGGGGATGAACTCCTCAGGCTTCTGAGCAAAGAGAACACCAGGGGCAAAGGCCACTGGCCAATGGATCAAAAAGAGATCCAGGTACTCCAGTTGCAGGTCAGCCAGCGTTTTTCGCAGGGCCGGTTCGACCAGCTCCGGTGCGTGGGCATTGTTCCACAGTTTTGAGGTAATCCAGAGGTCGTTGCGGCTGACCTGCCCGGCTTGAAGGACCTCGCCCAAAGCCTGGCCAACTTCCGCTTCGTTACCGTAGATGGGCGCGCAGTCAATATGCCTGTATCCGCATCCAATAGCTTCTTTTACCGCTGCAGCCACTGTTCCGGGAGCAGATTTCCAGGTTCCCAGGCCAAGGCCGGGAATTTGATCACCACTGTTGAGGCTCAAAACGTGCATACTTGTCTCCTCTTTTCCCCATGCATTTTCGATCGTTACGGAGGGGGACGAAACGACCTCTGTATCGTGTGACTTTATCCCGCTGAATCCGTGAGCATTCATCGGTGCGTCAGTTTCGTTATTTGTGACGTGCCGAGTAAAGTACATTTTATCGGTATGTTGCAGGCAATGAAAGGTGGCGTGTTGATGGATGCCCACAAGGGGCGATGGGTGAAGCTGAACAACAAAGAGATTAATTTAAAAATCTTTGTCCCATAAATAGGGTACGCTGTTCAGTGACCACCCGCCGTCACGGGTTCAGGTTTATGGTTTGCTGCTCATTGGTCAAAGTGACCAGTTACTGTTTTCTGCAAACGTTAAAAACATCACGGGAGCCTTTTTCTTTTCCTTTCCCGTTACCGTGTTTTTCCATACAATGAACAAAGATAAACAGAGAAATGTTCCCCGCAAGTGGGAATGCTGCAGCACTTCGAGGCAATGAAAAGAACATCCAGTCCAATAATGCCGGTCAGTAAACAGCTCAACCCCAGGTCCCAAACGATCATGGTGGTGGACGATAGTGCAATTATCCGTACAATCATCAAGAAGGAGCTAGAGGCCGCCGGATATCCGGTCATTACATTCTGTGACGGTATGGAAGCACTGGCGGCACTACGCTGGTTGCAGGCACCACCTTCGTTGATTACGCTGGATATTGACATGCCGCGCATGGACGGTTTTATCTGCTGCGAGCAGATTCGTGCCTGGGAAAAAGAGGGCGTTATTCGTTCAGCAGATAAACTTATACCTGTGCTTTTTGTCAGTGCCAATGATACCTTTGAAAACCGAAGTCGTGGTTTTCATCTCGGCAGTCTGGAGTTCATCTCCAAACCCTTTTCCCATGGGGATGTTCTGGCTGCAGTGAATAAGGTATTGCAACCGCAAGCCACCTATCTTGGAATGACTGCTCTGGTGGTCGATGACAGTGCCGGCCTGCGGCGAATGGTGGGTACCTGTCTTGAGCGCATCGGTCTTGAGGTTATCGAGGCCGAAAATGGTCGTCAGGCATTTGAACTCATTAAAGAAAATATGGTACAAACCGATCTCTGCATTGTTGATTATGATATGCCGGTGATGCGAGGCGATGAATTTATTCACCTGACTCGCCAATTTCCAGAGGCTGAGCACCTCCCCATGCTTTCTCTTTCCGGGATAAACGATCCCCAGGCCGTGCTCCGTATGTTTCGCGCGGGAGCCAGCGATTACCTGGTTAAACCCTTTATCGCCGAAGAGTTGCTTGCCCGGGTCCAGGTACATCTGCAGTTACGGCGGCATATGAAAAATTTGGAAGAGATCAATCGCAACCTCTACGATAAGGCCGTCAACGATTCGCTGACCGGGCTCCGCAACAAACGGTTTTTCCAGGAATCTTTTGAAGAAATCTATGCTCGTGCGCTACGCAGTCGTTCTGATATCAGCTGCCTTTTTTTTGACCTGGATCACTTTAAAAAGGTCAATGATACCTGTGGCCACGCCTTTGGCGATTATGTCCTGCACACCATAGGCAAGTTGGTGAAGAGATCGTTTCGTGTTGGTGATTTGTCCGCGCGCTTTGGTGGTGAGGAGTTTGTGGTCGTGCTGCCCAATACCGGTCTTGACAAGGCCCTGGAGTATGCAGAATTTTTGCGTGCAAAGGTAGAAGCCTACCACTTCAGTGATCAGGGGATTGAGTGGCCTGTCACCATCAGTATCGGCGTCTCCTCCTATGGTTCCGACCAGCCCACATCGGCAGGTAATCTTTTGCAACTCGCCGACCAGGCCCTCTATCTGGCTAAGGACGGGGGGCGTAACCGAGTGGCAAGTCACACCCTGTGAGTGGTTTGCCCAGCCTGTACAGTTAACGTCCCTCGTGATCCCAGCCGACGGGATGGTAGTGCACATAGACCCGGCGAAGAAATTCGATTTTTTCCAGTAAAGTTTTCTCCACCTCCGTGGCAATCCGGTCCCCGGCAGCAACACTCATGGCTCCATTGACACCAATGGTCAGGTTGATCATCAGGTAGGGCCCGAATCGATGGGCATGCACCTCCTCAATAGCCTCCACTCCATAGACATCTTTGAGTGCCGTCTCGATTTCTGCTGCCAGTTCGCGGCCTGGCAGGGTATCCATAAGATCATCTGTAGCGGAACGAAGGATCTCCACACCGGTATGAAGGATGATCATGGAGACCACCGCCCCGGCCAGGGGATCAACCCAGGGAAAGCCCCAACGTCCGAAGAGAATACCCACTGCGGCAGCTAGCGAGGCAAAAATGTCGTTTCGATGGTCGTGGGCCAGGGCCAGCACGGCAGAGTTTTGCGTTTTTCGGCTTTGGGCGTACGTCCAGAGGCTGAGGCCGCATTTTAAAACAATGGCAAAAAGAGCGATGACCAGGGCCGTGAGGCTGGCACCGGATGAGGGCTCGGTCGTGGTCAGCAGCTCATACACTCCGTCCACCGAGTTCCAGAAAATGGCGATGGCCGTGGTAATGACAAAGGCGCCGACCACCACGGCAGCCACACTTTCCAACTGATCATGGCCGTAGGGGTGTTCTGGGTCTGCGGGTTTCGCCGAAAGCCGAACAAAGATGCTGACGACAATGCCATAGGCCACATCCGAGGTCGAGTTGATTCCATCGGCGAGGAGGGCGGGGCTGTTGCCTAAAACCCCCACTGTCGCCTTTAAGACGGCGAGGATGATGTTGGCGACAAGGCCTACCTGCACCGCCAGCATACTTTGCCGTCTTCGCAGTTCTCCGTTTTTTTCGTGGGCCGGTTCGTCCATGTCTTGTCCGGTGAATGAGTGGTGTTTAAAATCTTTTGTATATTGGTCATATACTTTCAAACCAGGAGAAGCAATACACTTGGAGCAAGAAAGCTGGAAAAGTGAGCTGCAAAGCCCGCCTGAGGATTGTCAGAGAGTGTCCGTACAAAGAACAAGTGTGCTGTATTCCGATTGCAGGAAAGAAGGAGAAAATATGCGTCAGCGAGTTGAACACGATACCATGGGGGAGATTGGAGTTGCTGAAGACCGACTTTGGGGGGCACAAACCGAGCGGAGCAGGCGTAACTTTTCCATTGGTCAGGAGCGTATGCCCCTTGAGCTGCTCTACGGACTCATACGGCTCAAGCGTGCCTGTGCGCAGGTAAATTTGCAAAAGGGCAAGCTTTCTCCCGAGCTGCGTGATCTGATTGTGGCTGCCTGCGATGATCTGCTTGGTGGTTCCTACGAAGAGGAATTTCCCCTGGCTGTCTGGCAGACCGGCAGTGGTACCCAGTCGAATATGAATGTCAATGAGGTTATCGCCAACCGGGCAGCCTTGTTGGCCAACGGTAACCTTGAGCAGCCCCGGCCAGTGCATCCCAATGACCATGTCAACATGTCGCAAAGCTCCAATGACATTTTTCCTGCAGCCATGCATGTGGCTGCGGTTTTTTCGTTGGAAGATCGACTGCTCCCTGCTCTGGACGCACTCCACACGACCCTGTGCACCAAAGCCAGGGAGTTCAAGGGGCTGGTAAAAATAGGCCGTACCCATCTCCAGGATGCAACGCCTTTGACCCTGGGGCAGGAAATATCTGGCTGGGCGGCTATGCTGGCCAGTAGCAGCGAGCAGCTGAGGCAGGGGCTTGAACAGGTGCGCTCCCTTGCCGTTGGTGGCACCGCCGTGGGCACCGGGCTCAACGCTCCCAAAGGATTTGGTGAGGCGGTGGCTGCCGAACTCAGCGGCGAGACCGGGAAGATCTTTTACTCACTTACAAATAAATTTCACGGGCTCACGGGGCACGATCAGTTGGTTTTTGCCCATGGGGCCATAAAGGGGCTGGCTGCCAATATGATGAAAATCGCCAATGATGTACGCTGGCTTGCAAGTGGCCCCCGGTGCGGTCTTGGCGAGTTATCCATCCCCGCCAATGAACCGGGCAGTTCGATTATGCCGGGCAAGGTCAACCCTACGCAATCCGAGGCGGTGACCATGGTCGCGGCCCAGGTTTTTGGCAACGACAGCACCATTGGTTTTGCTGCCAGCCAGGGTAATTTTGAACTCAACGTGTTCAAACCCGTCATTATTTACAATTTTTTGCAGTCAGTTACGCTTATGGCGGATAGTATTAACTCGTTTCACCATAACTGTGTTGTCGGGATTACACCTCTCCCCCAACACATGGAGGCACATCTCCACGCATCACTCATGCTGGTGACGGCCCTCAACCCACATATCGGTTATGAAAAGGCGGCCGCCATTGCGAAAAAAGCCCATCAAGAACACCTTTCTCTTAAGGAGGCCGCTGTCGCCATGGGCGTACTGAGCGGGGAGGAGTTTGACCAGAAAGTCCGGGCGGAAAATATGATCGGCGAAATCGAGATCAATTGCGGGGAGTAGAGGTTGTGCGGGTTTTTTAACATTTTAAACAAGATAGATGTGCGTACAAAAAATGAATCCCTTGAACCGGGAATTCATCCCCCGTATACTAAAAAAACGTTAATGCACAAACGGTTCAGGCTTATAGGCCTAATTCAGCAGCATAAAAGTGGTATCCCCGGAATCCATATATGTCGTCTTCCCTAAACGAAAATTTCAGCACCGTTGTTCGCCTGCTGCTTGAGTCAAAGCGGATAACACCTGCCCAGGTACAGCATGCCGAACGGGTTCGTTCCAAGCTCACTTCCTATCAGCCTCTGCTCAAGGTTTTTCGAGACCTGAAATTTATCTCTGATCAGGATGTAAAGGATGTGCTGAGAAGCGCCACCTCAACGATTCGTATCGGTGATCTGCTGGTTGAGCTTGGGCATATATCTCCGGAGGATCTGGAATCCGCCATTCTCCTGCAGAGGGAAAGCGACACCAAAGAGAAACTCGGGCAGGTATTGGTCCGTCATAATTTTATTGAAGAACAAGCCTTTATTGAGGTGCTCTCGATTCAGATGGGGTACCCCTTTATCGAGCCTGCACTCAATAATATCGACCGGGCTCGCTGTGAAAAATTTTCCAAGACCTTGATGGCCACCCATGCCTTTATTCCTATCAAGACCGATGATGGGACCGTGCGGGTGGCTTTTGCCGATCCATTGGATAGTGAGGCCCTAGAGACAGCGCGAAGGTTTTTGGGGCAGAATATTGTACCGGCCATTGCCCAAAGTAGCGCCATTCTCAAGACGCTTGATCTGCTTGCAGATAAAAAGAGCGGCCGGAACATCGCCGTGGACACCAATACCGTAGTGGGCACGGTCAATTCAATTATCCTTGGGGCGATCAAAAACAGTGCCAGCGATATCCATATAGAGCCCATGGAAGATCGGCTGCAGGTGCGGTTTCGTGAAGATGGCGTGCTCAACCATTTTAAAGATTACCCCAAAGAGATCATTCCAGCCCTGACCAGCCGTATCAAAATTCTCTGTAAGGCCGATATCACAGAGAAAAGGCGGCATCAGGGGGGGCGAATCCTCTTTGATTATGACGAGGGGCAGCTCGACCTGCGTGTCTCCTTTTTTGTCACCATTCACGGCGAAAAAATTGTTTTACGTCTGTTAAATCGCAAGCAGGAACTCTTTGATTTACAGTCCATCGGACTATCCCCTCGCATGCTCACCCGTTTTCTGGAAGATGCGGTCTATCAGCCCAGCGGTGTCGTCCTGGTTACTGGCCCCACCGGGTCCGGGAAAACATCAACAATCTACAGTTGCATTCATGCCCTGAAAGGTCCCAATGTCTCCATTGTGACGGCAGAAGAGCCGGTTGAGTATGTGATTGAAGGGGTGTCCCAGTGTTCCATCGATCCCAAAATTGACCTCACCTTTGAAGAAACTCTGCGCCATATCGTCCGCCAGGACCCTGATGTCATCGTGATCGGTGAGATTCGTGATACCTACTCCGCCGAGGTGGCTGTCCAGGCAGCGCTCACCGGCCACAAGGTGCTCTCCACCTTTCACACGGAGGACAGTATCGGCGGGCTGATTCGTCTTCTGAATATGGATATCGCCCCGTTTCTGGTTTCCTCAACAGTGGTCAGTGTACTGGCCCAGCGCTTACTGAGGCGAATTTGTCCGTACTGTGCAGTGGATATCAAGCCTACTCCCATACAATTACAGCGTCTGCGTTGCAGCCAAGCAGACCTGATGGGCGCCAATTTCAAGAAAGGACGCGGCTGTAAAATGTGTAAACAGACCGGGTATAAGGGGCGCATGGGGGTGTTTGAGCTGCTGGTGCTGGACGAGCGGGTGCGTACCGCCATTCTTGAGCAGAGGACAAGTTTTGAAATTCGTCAGCTCAGCATCAACCACTCCGGTTTGATTACGTTGCTGGAAGACGGCTTGGTGAAGGCTGGATCCGGCTTGACCACTATTGATGAAATCCTGCGCTGTCTCCCCATATTCAGTCCCCCACGAACCTTTACTGAGTTACGCCGCCTCTCTGGTGAATAGATGAGTGCTCCACTTTCCCTGATTGATGTTATTAACCGTTTTATTGAATCCGATAAGGTGGTGTTGCCGGTGTTTAATTCCTCCGCCACCCGCATACAAAAGGAGATAGCGAAACAAGAACCCAGTATTCAGGTGATCGAAAAAATAATTACCTCGGATCAGGCTCTCTCTACCCAGGTGCTCAAAATTGCCAACTCCGCCTTTTATCGGGGGCTTAAAGAGGTGGGGACGGTCCGTGCCGCCATTATGCGTTTGGGGACCAAGGAGATTGCCAAGATAGTCCTGCTGGCGACGACCAAACAGCATTTCACCAGTAAAGATAAAACCATCAACCTGCTGATGAAAAAGCTGTGGCAGCATGCGGTTGGCTGTGCCTATGGCGCGGTCTGGCTGTCACGACGTCATACCTACGGTGTCGAGCAGAGTCAGGTTTTTTTTGCAGGGCTGTTTCATGACGTGGGTAAGCTGTTGGTTTTGGTCATTATAGAGCAGATCAGAAGGCGTAACACGCAACTCAAAATAACCCATGCCCTCTTGCTGGAGGCTATGGATAGGCTGCATTCCAGAGAAGGGGCTAAATTACTTAAACAGTGGAATATGCCCGAGTATTTTTGTGTGATTGCCGAGCAGCATCACGCAAAAGAGATCGATGAAAACAATATTCTTATGCTGCTCGTTCGCATGGCGAATATGGCCTGCCATAAACTGGGTATCGGTCTGACCAGTGACTCTTCCATTGTGCTGCCGGCATCCCTGGAAGCCGACTTGCTCAACCTCTCAGAGATCGACCTGGCTGAGCTTGAGATTTCTCTTGAGGACACGGCTATCCTCTCATCGTAGACTTTTCCCACCTTGTTACAGGTATCTGCCCTGCAGGCGATCCTTGTCGATGGTTTTTTTCTGGCCATCAGCGTCCAAGGCCACGTAGGTGATTGCCGCCTCAGTAACCTTGAAGGTGGTGAACTGATCTTTGGCCTCATTGAGAATTGGCCGCACCCAGACCTCAAGCATGATAGTGACAGAGGTTGTCCCCACTTTCTGCACCCGGCCATAGCAGCACACCACATCCCCCACCCGCACCGGCTTGATAAAGCTCATGCGTTCCACCGCCACTGTGGCCGTCCGTGTACGCGTTACCTCCTTGGCAAGCATTGATCCGGCCAGATCCATCTGCGACATGATCCAGCCACCGAAAATATCCCCGTTAAAACTGGTGTCTGCGGGCATGGGCATGGTTCTGATAAGCAGCTCTCCCTGTGGTCCCTCTATTTTTCCAGGCATGGTTTGTCTCCTCTGTCGTCCTCTGTACGGGTGAGAAATACGGACTAATTCATGTAATGTAATCGATTTTGTTGTCCCGGCAACGGAGAAGCTATTTCTCTTTACTCAGGGGAAGAGTAAGCAGGGGGAGTGGGCCGGTTTTTGAGTTTTTACAAATCTGAAAAAATAGACTGGTGGTCATTTGGCCAGCGGACTATAGTGAGGCCCCAAAGATCACCAGTGGTTCAGCACTGGGAAAATTTTACCTGCGGAGGAAGCCATGCAGATCGATTGGGCCTACCTACGAAAGGGCTGAGTCTCGTGCACCAAGGCACAGGCTGTGCTCGAGCAAGAACAGATCCCCATTACACAAAGAGCTGATGCCCGTAAGGAAACGCTTGCCGGAGAGGAGGCTTGGCAGCTGCTTGCAAGCGCTGGCGAGATTTTCGTGGCCAAGGGCAAAAAGGTGCAGACCTTCCATCCCAACAAAGACGACAAAGAGGCCATCCTTGCTGCAGCTCTGGGGAGAACAGGCAACCTGCGGGCGCCGACCCTGCGTATGGGCGACCGGCTGCTGGTGGGATTCAATGAAGCGCTGTATGCTACTTTATCAGGAAAAAGCTAATGTCCGTACTTAACCCGCAACTGCAGCAGCAACTGGAGGATATCACCTCGCAGGGGCAACACCGATCCCTTGTGGCAGTCACGCACCTGGATCAGGGGATGATCGATATCGATGTCCGCCAGTATCTTAATCTGGCCGGGAACGATTATCTGGGGCTGGCCACGAATCGGGAACTGGTTGCAGCTTTTTATAGTGAGCAGAGTGAAGCAAATAGATTAGAGAGCTTTGGTTTAGGCAGTACCGCCTCACGACTGATGACCGGCAATACCCTGCCCTATGCACGGCTTGAGCGCCAACTACGTGAGCTCTACCAGGCCGAGGCGGTACTGGTGTTCAACTCTGGCTACCACATTAATGTCGGTATCCTTCCCGCGCTCACCGGCAAGGGCGATCTGATTCTTGCCGACAAGCTCTGCCATGCAAGTCTTATTGACGGCATGCGTCTCTCACGGGCCAAGGTGGTCCGCTATCCGCACCTGGATTATGCAGCTATTGAGCAGATCCTCTCCCGCGACCGGGAAAAATACCGGCAGGTGATCATCGTCACGGAGTCTATCTTCTCCATGGATGGCGATACCGCTGACCTTGCAGAGCTGGTGCGGATTAAAGACACCTACCGGGCAGCACTCTATGTGGACGAGGCCCATGGGGTCGGTATTCGCGGAGAAAACGGTTGCGGGTTGGCAGAAGAGCAGGGTGTCCTGCCTCAGGTGGAAATACTCACCGGGACTTTTGGCAAGGCCTATGGTGGGCAGGGCTCGTTTGTGGTGGGGACCAGCGAGTTGATCGATTATCTGCTCAACACCGCCCGCTCCCAGATTTTTTCCACCGGTCTGCCACCGGTCTCTGTGCATTGGCTCAGCTTTGTTTTGCGACAGATTCCTTTGATGCGCGAACAACGGGCCAAGGTCGATCAGCTGGCCTCCCGCTTTCGCGATGCCCTGCGCGCCCTGGACCTGCAAACCGACGGCAGCAGTAATATCGTCCCGGTGATGGTCGGAGATGCGGCCCGTGCGGTCCAGGCTGCCGACCGCATCTGTGAGGCAGGTTACTGGGTCAAGGCTGTGCGGCCGCCGACCGTCCCGGCGGGCACCTCTCGGCTCCGCCTTTCGTTGAATGCGGCCATGAGCTGGGAGCAGTTGGCTCCGTTACCGGCTCTTATCAAAGAGGCACTGGGGTGAGCTGATGCAGATCAGATGGCTCAGGCAAAACCAGGGCTCGCAGTGCCTGCTCTTTTTTGGGGGATGGGGCATGGATCCCGCCCCTTTTCGGGAGGTTCCCAGTTCAGGTCATGATCTGGTCATGGTCTATGATTACCGTGAATTGGCACCATTTGATTGGACACCTTTTGTTTCTTACGAGCAGGTCCACCTGATTGGCTGGTCCATGGGGGTCTGGGCGGCTGCCCATCTGCTGAAAAATCACCAGGCGCGCTTTACCTCCCTGACCGCCCTGGGGGGCACTCTTTCCCCCATTGATGACAAAAAAGGAATCCCTGCACCAAATTATGAGGCCATGCTCGCCGGGTTCAATGCCGAGGTTCTGGCACAATTTTACGGCAACATGTTTGATCACAAGGAGCAGTTAACGCGTTTTCTGACGCATAAACCACAACGGACTCTTGAGGAATTGGGACAGGAGATGGCTGCATTTCAGCAGGCATTTAACCAATTTGGAAAAGAAAAGGACATCTACACCCGAAAAATCATCACCAGCCGGGATCGGATTTTTTCCGGTCGTAACCAGATGCGTGCCTGGGGCAAAGGCAATGGGGTGGTTCGCAACTGGCCGCATTTCCCCTTTTTCTTGATAAACGACTGGGCTGAACTGCTGACTGATTGAACTGTTTTCACTGCACGAAGTGCTGCGCCGAAGTCCTGGATGAAGGGGAGAACAGCTTGTCTGCACTTCCATTTTTTACCAAAATGAAAAATTGAGACCAATCTTCTTACATTTTGCGTATATTGCCGTGGCAAGTTTGGGGCAATTATGGTACAAACTTGTTAAATCGGATGGCCTGGAGGAGGGTTGTTCGTGAACGGCATGGCCGTTCTTGCCGAGCTGAAACCATTGTCACCAAGGAGTCGGGTAAAACGGTGTTGCTGTTTTCCCCTTACTTGAGTGAGAAATAAAAAAAGGCTGGTTGGCAATCCCAACCAGCCTTTTTGCTATGGCGGAGAGAGAGGGATTCGAACCCTCGGTGGAGTATAACCCCCACACTCGCTTAGCAGGCGAGCACCATCGGCCTCTCGGTCATCTCTCCAAAGTGTGAAACATCAAGGTTGTGGCGGAGGGAGTAGGATTCGAACCCACGGTACTTTCGCACAACGGTTTTCAAGACCGCCGCCTTAAACCACTCGGCCATCCCTCCATAACGGCACAAAATACCATTTTCAAGGGATACTGTCAATAAACTACTCGATTTCATGAAAGCAAATAAGGCCATATCTACAATCGAACAGGAACAGGAATTTATAAATCTAACCTGTTTGTACGAAATTACCCGCCATTTGGCGTCGGCAACCAGCCTCAAAGAGTGTCTGGAGAAAATTGTCACCACCCTCTCTGAACGAAAACAGATGGATAACGGTACGGTGACTATTATTAATCCAGGTACGGGTGAATTGGAAATTGAAGTCGCCCACGGTATCACTGCTGAGGCCAAACGGCGCGGTCGCTATAAGCTGGGCGAGGGCATTACCGGTAAGGTTGTGGCCACCGGGGAGCCGATTATTGTCCCTCAGATCGGTGAAGAACCCAATTTTCTGAATCGTACCCGGACCAGGGGCGATGAGCGTAAAAAACGCAGCTCCTTTCTCTGTGTTCCTATTCTGGCTTCACAGCAGTCCATTGGTGCACTGTCCATTGACCGGGAATATGAAGAGGGCTTTGGGTTGCAATCGGAAAATGATCTTCGATTTCTCACTGTGGTCAGCAGCCTGATTTCCGAAACAGTGCAGCGCATTCAGCGGGTCAATGAGGAAAAAGAGGCCCTGCGCCAGGAGAACTCCAAGCTGCGCCGTGAGCTCTCCGCCAAAAATCGTATTGAAGAGATCATCGGTAACTCTTCCCGCATGCAGGAAGTCTTTGATATGGTCCACCGGGTGGCCGATTCCAATGCGACCGTGCTCCTGCGCGGAGAATCCGGTACCGGTAAAACCCTGGTTGCCAAGGCCCTGCACCATAACTCCAGTCGTGCTGGCGGGCCGTTTATCGTGGTCAACTGTTCGGCCCTGCCGGAAACCCTGCTGGAAAGTGAGCTCTTTGGCCACGAGAAGGGGGCCTTTACCGGGGCCACCGAGTCTAAAAAAGGGCGCTTTGAGATGGCCGAGGGCGGTACCCTGTTCCTGGATGAGATTGGTGAAATCAGTCCGGCGGTACAGGTAAAGCTGTTGAATGTCATTCAGGAGCGCACTTTTCAGCGCTTGGGCTCCACCAAAACCATCACCACGGATATTCGCCTGGTCGCGGCCACCAACCGTGATCTGGAAAAAGCGGTCAAAGAAATGGTTTTTCGTGAGGACCTCTACTACCGGCTTAACGTCTTCCCGGTCTATCTGCCTCCGCTGCGTGAGCGGCGCACCGATATTCTGCTATTGGCCGAGTATTTTCTTGAAAAATATGCCCAGGAAAATAGTAAAGAAATCAAACGGATCACGACACCTGCCATTGATCTCCTCGTTCAGTATCACTGGCCAGGCAACGTTCGTGAGCTGCAAAACTGTATGGAACGGGCGGTGTTGATCTGCGATGGAACCGCGATTAAATCGATCCATCTGCCCCCCTCGTTGCAGAGTGCGGACTCGATTCATTCCACCAAGCCGCTTTCATTGGCCACGGCGGTTGAAAATTTCGAGCGAGAACTTATCATAGATGCGCTGAAGAAAAATAACGGCAACCAGACCAAGGCCGCCAAAAGCCTGGAAACCAGCCTGCGCATCATCAATTACAAGATCCACAGCTATGGGATAGAGCCCAAGCATTTTAAGGTCAAGTAATGCGGGTTCTTCTCCATCTCTGCTGTGGGCCCTGTGCCATCTATCCGCTGAAACGGCTGCGCGCGAAGGGGCATGAGGTTTCGGGACTGTTTTATAATCCCAACATTCATCCCTATCAGGAATTTCGTCGCCGCATGGGAGCAGTGCGTGAGCTTGCGGATGCAGCGAATTTCCCGGTTGAGATTGAACGGAAATACGGGCTGAGTGAATACTTACAGCAGGTGGTTTTTCATGAGCAGGAGCGTTGCCCCATCTGCTACGAGATGCGGCTGGTGAAAACCGTGGAAACGGCAGTGGCTCAGGGCTTTGAAGGGTTTACCACCACGCTGCTCTATTCAAAATACCAGAATCATGGCTTGTTGATTAGGCGTTGTGAGCAGCTGGCTGAAGCGCATAACCTGAGCTTTGTCTACGAGGATTTCCGCGAAGGCTGGCAGGAAGGCATTGATAGCTCCATCGAAATGGGGTTATATCGTCAACCATATTGCGGCTGTATTTACAGTGAGCAGGAACGCTATGACAAGCGCTGGAAAAAGCGGCGCAAAGCTGAAGCGGCTGCCAGGGCTGCTCTTCAGAGCCAATAAGAGATTCTTTTTATATACGCATGACGCCGTGCGGGACGCAGGGAGGAAAACATGAATAGTTTGATTGTACTGGCCACCAGCAACAAGAATAAGTTGAAGGAAATGCAGGATCTGCTCAAAGATTTTCCCGTCAATATTAAATCGCTTGCTGACTTTGGCCCCATGCCCGAAGCAGTGGAAGACGGCGAAACCTTTGATGACAATGCTTACAAAAAGGCCTTTCACTATGCCAAGGTTCTTGGCGTTCCCTGCCTGGCCGATGATTCCGGCCTTGCGGTTGATGCCTTGGATGGTCGCCCCGGAGTCTACTCTGCCCGTTATTCCGGGCCCGAGGCAACCGACTGGTCCAACTGTGAAAAACTCCTGGGGGAGATGGAAGGGAAAACCAACCGCAGCGCCCACTTTGTCTGCGTGCTCTCTCTGGCCACTCCCGGTGGACCGGCGCTGACCTACGAGGGCCAGTGCGATGGCGAGCTTCTGGAAGAACGGCGCGGCGAGTCCGGTTTTGGTTACGACCCGCTCTTTTTCTTCCCTGAATTGGGCAAAACCTTTGCCGAACTCTCCATGGAGGAGAAAAGTAAGGTCAGCCACCGCGGTAAAGCCCTGGCAGAGTTTGTTGCCGAGTTTTCCAAGGTACAGGTCTGGCTCCGTCAGCGCATGGAAGAAATCAAACCGCCCAAACCCGATCACAGCGAATTTGAGCATAATGACTGGTCGCAGGAGCGGATGTAAGATCGTTTTTTGCGTCTTTTTGTCGCCAAACAAAAACAGGGCGGTCGTCTTTTGGCGACCGCCCTGTTTTTTTGAAGGGTGTCTTGAATAATTAGATTTTTCAATCAAGGCCAAGGATTGCGCAAAATTTTACCGCAGGTATATGGCTGATATTCCGAGGATAAAATTTTAAGCATGACGCCGGGATTGGCAGAAAAAGCAATTATTCAAGATGCCCTGAAGATCATTTTCAAATTTTTCCGTGAAGTATTTCGATAAGCTGCGCGGCCGGAAAAATCGGCCTGATGATCCTTTGCCAGCTCTATTTTGGTGATACCCTGCCTATTTTGTAGAGAGAGTAACAAATCAGAAGGCTCTTTTCTGTTGTTTGTCTCTATCCTCCCCCCGTCTTACGCCCAACAGTATGATATTTGAGCGTTTCTGCTTGTGAAACGTATATGGCATATCTCTTGCTGATTCCTAATATATTCGTTATTCTTAAAAAAATAACGCGTTCATGGGTGGCAACCCCATGCCATACAGGCAGTATGTCAACTCCGTTTTCTCTCGAGAAAAAGCGAGATGTCACTTACTTGCTCCTTTCGTTATTCAGTTGAAGAATAGCGAGTTTTGTTTCTTCATAGAGAGTGAACAAGTACGCCAGATGAAGTATGGGCAACCTGTAACCCAATCAGACCAACAAAATTGTTATAAATGGAATTATTGTCATGGATATCACGTACACCCCCATTGGATATTTCAAAACACCGTTTACCGCCCTCGAGAATGTCCCCATTCAGCCCACAGAGGCAAAGAGTGCAGAGGGGATCATAGAAGTTTTTCCTGAATTTGCTGAAGGTCTCAAAGACCTTGAAGGGTTCTCCCATGTCCACGTTCTGTATCATCTCCATGCAATGATAGGCTACGATTTGATGGTCAAGCCCTGTTTAGACGCAAAATTGCGCGGCATCTTTGCAACCCGCGCAGCTAAACGACCCAATCCCATTGGGCTGTCCGTCATGCGGCTTGCAAAGGTTACCGACACCTCGGTTGTGCTGCATGGCGTCGATGTGCTCGATCACACGCCGGTACTTGATATCAAACCGTATGTAGCTGATTTCGATCGTTGCGATGCCGACCGCTTTGGCTGGTTGGAAGGAAAACGCTGAGCACGGGATCTCATCGAAACGACCATTTTTTTAATATCGATTGAGATACAGAACCAAACAGAAGAGAGACCGGAATGAAAAAAAGGTATACTGTCGCTGGTGCATTGTATGTACTGGGAATGTCGGCATCAGGATGGGCACAAACCACGACCCTCGAGACGATTGTGGTCGAGGATGATCAAATAAAAGAATCATCCCTTGCCGATGAAAAAACTCTGGTCGATCTGGAAGTCACTCCAACCAGGGCCAACTCGCTGACCGATGCTCTGAGTAATTTGTTTTTTGTCGATTTCCGTAAGTCGAGTGCCTACAGTTCCGAACCCTATATTCGCGGTCGGGGAACCAAGGGGGTACCGATCTACCTTGAAGGTATGCGGCTGAACGCTGGTCACAATGACTCGACCAACCTGCTGAACATCGCTGATATCGAGACACTGGAGGTCTACCGGGGAGCTCATGGCGCCACTTTGGGGATGGGAGCCATGAGCGGTGCGGTGGTTGCAAAATTCAAAGAGCCCAGGTTTAACGAGACCTCAGCCTTTACCGTTGAAGGTTTTCTCAACGCCTCGGCTTCTTTTTTGTCCGAGGAGGGGATGAGTTCCTCGCTTGGTGCCAGCCTATACAATGATCGTCTCAGTTTTTCTCTGAGCGGAGGATTTGCCGATTTCAACGAATATGAGAATGGCAGTGGTGATGAGGTGCTGCACTCGGGGTATGAGACGACCGCCATAAACGGATCCGTGGCAATGAAAACCAGTGACGATAGTTACGTCTATGCCCGCTACATGCGCAGCAATGCCGATTCTGAAGATCCATTTTCCCGCTACCTGAACGGATCGGTATGGATGTACACAGATCGGCCGGACGATGAGGGAGAATATTACTTTTTCGGCTACAAGGATGCCTCTCTTGCCGGGTTGAACGACGTTGAATTTCAGGTTTACGGCAATGATCTCCATTATGACTACAACCTGAAAAAAGAAGCCACTCCTGCCGAGGCACGAGAGCTGTATAGGGAAAGTGAGACTTGGGGGGCAAAAGCATCGGCGAAAAAACAGATAGGTGAGCACCTCTTTTCCTTTGCTGGCGAGTATTACCACATGGATTTGACCAACGGGGTACGCATGTATAGTGCAACCGGTTGGAGTAACTGGACAAATGCCTTCGGCATTACCGGCGGCGACATAAGTTCGGCTGCCCTACGTCTTGCCGACGATATTACCGTAGGGAAGGCCTTCTATAAAATTGCCGGTTCTTACGAGCATGTTGATCGCTCGGTGACTTCAAACATTAATACGACAGCACTTTCCGGCCTGGTGCCGGTAGCACTGCTGTCGCAGGTGCAGAAGATCGATACCGACGAGGATGACAACCTGTTCTCCATTGACATCACCGCAGGATATCATCTGTTCGACACCTTCGTTCCCTATATCAAACTTTCCAACGCCACCCGCACGCCCTATTTCAACGAGGCCTACGGGAACAATCCCAGCAACGGATCTCAAATACCCAATCAGGGCCTGGATAATGAGACCGTGTGGGGCGTTGATATCGGCTTTGATGGGAAAAACGGTCCCCTTTATTACAGCAGTGCCCTCTATTATCAAAAATATTCAGATTACATAGAATTAGCCGAAACCGGTTATCAGACCTCAGCCGGCTTAGCGATCAAGCAATTCATCAATGTGGATGAGGCCACCATCTACGGTATTGAAGCAATGGTCGGCTACAATCTAGATAAAGACCGGTTTATAGAGGCTGGTTACGTCTATACCCGCGGCGAAAACGACACCTATGATCAGCCCTTGGCCTATATCGCCCCCCAGAAACTGACCCTTCGCTTGGGACAACGTCGTGATCTTGGTTTGAGCTGGATGGTTGAGGAAGTCATGACTGATGCCCAGGACAGGATTTCAGCCATTAACGGCGAGGTGGCAACGCCGGGATATGCGTTGACTAATCTTTCCGTGAGCTATGCCTTTGAACGAATGGGATGGGCAAAAAAGACGGTGATTGCCCTTGAACTCAACAACCTCTTTGACAAGGAATACCGTGAGCATCTGGACGCAGTGTCGGCAACGGCCTGGTACCTACCCGATGAACCGGGAATCAATGGTCAGGTCTCACTCAAGGTTCAGTTTTGATGGTTGGCCGACCTTGTTTTTGGAGTGTGCTCCTGCTGTTCTGCGTTTTTTTCCCAGCTGGGGCGCACTCCCAGCTTGCCGAAGCGGATACGCGACCGAAAACTCCGGTTCATCGGGTATTCGCCTCGGCCCCGCCGGTGGGCCTGATGGTGTATGCACTGGATCGCAGCTCATTGGTTGCGGTCAACATGCCCGCACGTAACGGCAGTAATAACGGTACTCCCCGATTTCTGAATTCGCAATTTCTCGCTCTACCGGTGATCGGAGGCTGGCACGGAAACAGGCAACCGAACCTGGAAGAAATACTTCTTCTCAACCCGGAACTGATTGTCCTCTGGGATACCCCCCTTCTCAGCGATGTAGCCGAAAAAGCCCTGGCACGTATGAACAGGCGGGTATTCCGTCTTAACATCGACGGAATGGGGCATTATGCATCGGCTTTTCGACGTCTGGGGCAAGCGTTGGACCGTGAGGAACGGGGAGAGCAACTGGCACGATACATCGAGAAGGAGCTTACAGAGCTCGAGACCTTCGTCGCCACTATTCCCATGAAAAAACGGGTGAAGGTGTACTATGCCGAAGACGAGAATGGACTCCGCAGTGATTGCGATCAATCCTTTCATGCCGATGTGCTCAGCTATGCCGGTGGCGATAATGTGCTTAAATGCCGGCAGAGTACGGTCATGGGCATGCAGCGTATCAACTTTGAGCAGCTGTTGAAGGTGTCTCCAGAGATTATTGTTGCTCAGGAGGGCGCGTTCAAGCAGACGATCGCCAAAGACTCAAAATGGCGCCTACTCCCGGCGGTTAGAGAACAACGAGTAATTTTTGTGCCTAAAACGCCATTTAACTGGATCGATCGTCCTCCTTCCTTCATGCGGGTTCTCGGTGCCCACTGGCTTGCACGCAGTTTTTATCCCGGACTGTATCCATACGATTTAAAGAGGAAAACAAAAGATTTTTTTTCAATGTTTTTCCAGGTTGAGCTCAGCGATGAAGAACTCATTGCGTATTTTCCCTTTCTCTAGCAAAATTCAGGCATTTTAAATAACCGCCGGGGTAGAGCGGTTGACGGCATGGCGTCAGCATAATATCAACTCGATTGGTCAGCTTCAAAGGATGCGTGCAGGCGATACGAAACAGGGAGCCCCATCTATATCACACAGTGACCAGGAAGAAGTGAGCCACGATGTCTTAAACGTCGCCCTAAAAATTACCAGATTATGAACAAGCCCCGAGCTGAGATGAAAGAGATTCCTCACCGTGGCAGATACAGTAAAAAAATTGGCTTAAACTAGCACCATTTGGATCTGTCTCCTATTGTTACACAACAGGTGATACGCCCCCTCTTATATTTTTGACAGTTCGAGTTAATCAGAGGTGGCGTCACTACGGTGCTGAGTCTCACTATTTGTCAGTAAGGATCTCATGCATCATATTATCAACCACAACGGGGCTTTCGAAATAGGTTACGGTTGCTTCAGTACCGTATTTCTCACGGACAAATGTGAACCATTCTTCCGTGTACATTGCCTCTGCCTCTTGTCTTGAATTCCAGAGGTAGACGCCACCTACCGTTACTCCATCTTCAGAGTAAATATATGTTTTCCGGAGCAATCCGCTTACCCCTTGGTAATTCGGTGATGTACTGAGAAAGATATCTCGTGCTTCATCGTAGGTAATGGGATTAGGCAAAACGAATTTTGTAATTGTTGTAATCAATTTTTCCTCCCAATTTATTCATGGTCAACACTAAGCTCACCGGCGCAAAGGGCGGAGGGAGCGGTGGTGACCGGAGCCCTTTACGTCCATGTCCAGTGTCGGGTTATAGGGCGTATTCAACGGCTTTTTCTGCGTGAATTGCTGTGGTATCGTATAATTTTACAGAAACATCTTTCTGATTTATCAGCATACCGATCTCGGTACAGCCCAGAATCACAGCTTCGGCCCCCATATCAGCTAGTTCATTTATAATACGTATGTATTCGGTTCTGGATGAATTTTTCATATGCCCCATGCAGAGTTCTCTGAAAATAACATCATGAACTGTCTTCCTGTCTCTTGCGCCGGGAATCAGAACATCTAGACCGTATTTCTCTCTGAGACGGCCTTTGTAAAAATCATGTTCCATAGTGAAGGATGTGCCGATAAGACCGGTTTTCCCCACGTTGTCTTCCGTAAGAATTTCGGCAGTCGCATCAGCTATATGAAGAAGCGGGATGCTGATGGAATTTTCTATCTGCGGAGCAACCTTATGCATTGTATTCGTGCATATAAGCAGAAAATCCGCCCCTGCCTCCTGAATCCCGTGAGCGGCTTCGGCAAGTATTTCCGCTATCCTCTCCCATTCCCCTCTCTCTAGAAGTTTTTCAACCGGATCAAAATCAACACTGTGAAGAATGATTTCTGCTGAGTGCAGCCCGCCTAGAGATTTTTTCACACCCTCGTTTATCGCACGGTAATAGCCGACTGTACTTTCCCAGCTCATTCCGCCCAGAAGACCGATTGTTTTCATGTTAAACCTTTTTTGCGGAAAATATTTTTAGAACTTATACCAATTATTATTGGTAGTTGTGAAGTTTTGTTTTTCAGTGTGGGGTATGATGCACTGAGCTGTATGCTGTAATTCAGCACTATAATCGCGGAGCTTGACCAGCGCCGTGTGCCGCGCAATCGGATAGCCGGGGGTTTTTCTCCCCCGGCCTCCACACCACCTGGCATGCGGGTCCGCACCAGGCGGTTCCCAAAGAGAGACGGGCCGTGGCCGGTCAATCGATAGCTTCAGTTCTTTGAAAAG
>NZ_JAFFQA010000022.1 GCF_016919065.1 Desulfobulbus rhabdoformis
TTGGCGCTTTTCCCTTGTAGCGCAAGCTTTTGCAGGTGGCGCTCATAGAGGGACTCGAATCGTTTAATTTCGGCCTTGTTCATAGTATACTCCTTGCTGTAAGTGTTTGAAAATTAAACTCTTACACGAGTATACACTGGTTTTTATTCTGCCGCGCAGCGGCTTTGTCCAACAAGTTATTGTCCGGTTTCTGGCTATCATTCACTATTCCAAGCCAGGGCGTCAGAAAATCGGCGTTTTAGGGTATCGGTTTCCTGGATATCATGCAATTCTGAGCGATAACCAGAAACCGAATACCATTCCATTACTCTTTTAGCGGTGCCTCCGAACCTCGGCCGGTATTTGAAGCGATTCTCCATTATCAAAACGGAGTTGCAGCATGAATTGGTCGCCTAGGGAAACAGGTTTGTGCGGATTGAGTAGCATGATATGAAAGCTACCAGGCTCAAGTATAACTTTCCCCCCAGGCTTAATAGGAAGGCTTTTGAGAGCCATCATATGCGCCATCCCTTGATGCATCGAACTTTGGTGTATTTCGGCAGAACCAAAATCAGGACTGGTTGCTTCAAGAAGAGATGTCTGTTGTTTGCCAGTATTCCTAATAATCATATAGGCCGCAAAAGCCTTGGCAGTGGGAGGAGCTTCCAGTATCCATGGATTCGTGACCGAAATATTGGCCGCATGCACAAATGGGGAAATGCAGAAAAATGAGAGAGCAAAAAACAGGGGGAGTAATATTTTTCTCATACTCGTCTCCATTAGTCTTTGGTTATTTTTTTATAGAGTTCCAACAGCCTTGTAGGTTCAAACGGTTGCATGATCATCGCTACGACCATGTTGTCAGGGTTAATAATCAGAATTTGCGAGGAGTGGACAACGGAATATTTCTGCATCTCAGGACGATGAAGTACATCTTGAAAAATAGTTTTTCCGTCAGGTGTGGCATAACGATAATACAGTCCAATTTCATCAATGAGATGAAAGATCTCCTCAGGTGCCCCGGTCAGACCCAAAAACTCAGGACGATAAAAAGTAACATAGTCAGCAAGAATTTTCGGTGAATCCCTAAAGGGATCAACACTTAAAAAAATACACTCTGGCCTTTTTGAGGGTCCTTCTTCTTTGACAAATTTATCATAGAAATCAGCCAGTTTAGCCAAAGTCATGGGGCAAACATCAGGACAGTAGGTGAATCCAATCGAAATCAAAGTCCAGTGCCCTTGCAATTGCTTATTCGTAAAGGCTTGGCCTTTGTGATCGATTAGCTTGAAGGGAGGGAGCTTTATCGGTGGAGAGAAGATTCTTCCCTCACCTTGATCTAGGTGTAACCTAGAGTTGAGTTCTCCGAAACGAAAAACGAAAGTTGCGATAAAAGCTGCAATGCACAGTAGGCCTATCGCTATCGCTGTTATCCTGGCGTTTTTAAAATACATGCAAGTTCACCGGTTGAAGTTTACCTGAATCCGTGAGCATTCACCGACTCACGACTTTAACCTGGGCAAATTGCCTGTGCCCATCAACTGACCCATGGAAGCCAAAACCACTTTGTTTGGCACCCACCCAGGGAGAATCCCCCTCGCCACCTACACTTTGATTGATGCCTACCATACCCGCTTCTAAACGTTCGGCAACCTGATCAGCGCCTTGGTTGCCAAAGACCACCGCACCCAGGCCGTAGCTGCTGTCATTGGCCCGCTCGATGGCCTGATCGAGATCACTGTACCGGCTCATGCAGATGACCGGGCCAAAGGTTTCCTCCTTTTCAATAAGCATGTCGGGCTGCATACCGGCGATCACCGTTGGATGAATAAAGGGAGGCTCCTGTACCTCGCTACCCAGTAGAAGCGTAGCTCCTTTCATGACTGCATCTTGAATATGGGCCTGGACCTTTGCATGTTGCTTTCTGTTCGCAACCGGGCCGATATTGACACCTGTCAGGTTCCAGGCTCCAACTCGGCAGTTGGCTGCATGGGTGACCACGAGTTGTTCAAATGTATCTGCAACGGTTTCCTCCACATAGATGCGCTCGGTGGATATGCACATCTGGCCCGTGTTTTCAAAGCTCGATCCCACGGCAAAGCGGGCGGCTGCCTGCAAATCTGCGTCGGGCATGACAATCATGGGATCGTTACCCCCGAGTTCCATCACCAGGCGCTTGAGATCCTTCGCGGCCCGTTGCATAATATCTTTTCCGGTTTGTTGTGAGCCGGTAAACGCTATGAGCTGGACAGCACTTTCCACGAGCATGCGTCCCTGCTCACCGTTTCCGTGGATAATCTGAAGTACATCCATGGGAAAGTGAGGGGCGATACGTTCAAAAAATTCCTGGGCGATGAGCGGTGTTTCCTCTGAGGGCTTCCAGAGTACCGTGTTGCCTGCCATCAACGCCGGAATGATGAGGTTGTTGGCCATGGCCAAAGGGTAGTTCCAGGGCGAGATAACGGCAACAACGCCAAAGGGCGTGTACTGACTGGTCGATCGGCCGCGCTGTACTGGCTGCAGGGCCTGGAGGGCCTCCTGAGCGATGTAGGGGCCTCCATAAATCGTTGAATGGACTTCACCTGTTGCCCGTCGAATATCCTTGCCCATCTCCCTGCTCAGTAATTCTGCAAGCCTTTCCATTTCAGGTTCTGCAGCCGCGTAGGCCTTTTGAATCGCCTCCAAGCGTTTTTCCAAGCTGAGCTGCTTCCACAGGGACTGAGCTTTATGGGCGGAGGCAACCTGCGTGGTTATCTGCTCTTGTGAGGGAAGCGTCACCGAACCCAGCAGGGTCTGGTCACTGGGATCATACGATTGTAATTGTGTTGCCATGGATGATCTCCTGTGAGAATGTTTGCCCACTCCGTAAGGAGGGGGGAAGGCGGAGAGAAGTTGCTGATAAATCAAGGATAAGAAGATCTTAATAAAACGCAGGCGAAGCCAAGAGGCAACCCTTTGCCTGGAAAAAATTGCGAACTCTGGCGGTACTTGAGCCAGCTTTGTTAGCAAGAGATTAGGATTACCAGTAGTCAGAGGTAATTTTTTGCTATCAATGCTTGCCTGCAGTATAAAGTGAACCTGAATCCGTGACGGCGGATGGTCTCTGAATAACATATTCAGTTGATAATGCAGAAATTTTCAAACTAATTTATTTGCTATTCAGTTTCACCCACCGCCCTTTGGGGCATCCATTAGTACGCCACCTTCACTGTTCGTAACAAGCCGATAAAGTATACTTTAATCGACATGTCACAAACAGCGAAGCTGACACACCAATGAATGCTCACGGATCCAGGGTGAAATCTTAACCAAAACACGTACACATCCCCAAGACAGAGAGGCATTCTCTTGAGACATGAAAAGATGGAAATCCAGGAAGAAGAATATTTGCGGTTTACCACCTGTATTTCCACCGAACTCAGCAGCCAGCAGAAAGAGTGGATCGTTAAGCCAGAGCAGCAGTTTCCCCGGCAAACCAGTGTTCTGGCAGTTCACTGGCATCCCGAATACATTCCCATGGAGCTGATCCGTGAACGGATCGATGCATTTTATCCCCATAAAAAGGAGGCATTGATCATCCCCACCCAGCATAATCAGATCACCGAATACGGCGACTATGGCGGGGTTGAGGTGGACTGCTATTCCAGAGGTTTCAATTTAAAGGTGCAGCTCCTGCTCCATTTCAGAAAAGAAAAGGCCCAGGACGCCACCGTGTTTCAGAACATTCTCAAGCACACCTTTACCTATCGTTCCTCGCAGCTGTTTAATTTTCTTGCTGCCCTGACCAAACCCGATGACGATATGCTGGACTGGGCAGCCAGGGAAACCGGGGCCACCGAGGAGGTGGTTGCCTTTGCCTGTCTGCAGGCAGAGCGGCTGGAGCGGCTTTTTGATGTGTATTTTGACAGCGTACCCCAATTTTCCATTAAAAATAAACTGATCCGCGATTATGTCGATCTCATGCGTGGGCCTGGGAACCAGGAATTTATCGATCGAGTCCAGACCTTTCTGCGGGCGGTTAAAGTCAAGGTCAAAGAGGCCTTTCCGCTCAACTATTTTTACCAGACCTCTGAGGTGATCGAAGAGGCCAGAGCCCTGGGGGCAGGCATAATAATTCCGCATCCGGAGCAGTTTTGGCCGGTATTGCTGGCGGATTATGACGTGGATGGGTATGAGGTATGGAATCCGCAATCAAGGAAGTACACAGATTTTCTTATCACCGTGCTCAACAGGCGTAACAAAGCGGCTCTTCATGCAAGACCGCTGTTGGTCTTTATGGGAGACGACACCCATATGAGTGAGAAGATCAAAGATCCAGCCGTTCGCGACGAGGTCAAGGCTTGTCGGGAAATCGGCTTGCAGCCTGCCTGGGAGGATATGCAGATCAGAAAGCACCTTTTGAAGGCGGGTATGGATCGACCTCAGATTATTGCGGAGTATAAGGCTCGCCTAGACAGCTAATGTCCGTCCAGAAACGGTCTATTAACCCGTTTAGGCTGGACGATTCAAGGAAGGGGAAATATGGCAAAACAGAAATTTTCATACGATTCAATACAGGATGTGAGTTCGGTACGACGTTACCTCAAGTCGCTGATTCGTTCCATTGATGAGGGCAAGATATCCTTGAGCTCAGAAGAGGAAAGCATTGATCTCAAGCCCAAGGGGCTTTTGCATTTTTCCATTGAGGCGCGTAAGAAAGGCAGTAAAAACAAGCTGACGCTGGAGCTGCGCTGGACAGATAAAAAAGAACTGCACATGGATGACGAGTCCAAGCCAGTGAAAATATCTTCCTGAGGCGGACTTTAGCAGGAATGGAATTAGAACTTAAAATCAGGGACAACCTGCATTTTCTCATCATGGAGGTGCTGGGGCAGTTGTCGGCAACATCGCGTTTCTTAAGCTCCTTTGACCAGCGACTGTGCCGCAAAGTACTGGAGCGTGATGGCTATATCGACAACCTCTGCACAACCCTGGAGAACGATTGCTATGCGCTGATGTTCACCCATCCCGAACCCAGCCATCAAAACGTCGATCGTGCCAGGGCAACCCATACCATTAGTACCAATCTCAAACAAATAAGTGATTTCTCCTCAAATATTGTGCGTCAGGTCGAGTACCTGCTTGATCGGGTGCTCTGGCTCAGCTTTGATGCATCCGCGCTTTTTCACCTGATCGAAGCGAGCCTTGAGCAGGTGGCACCATCGCTTGAAAAGGGGGATATTGGCCAGGCTCTGGCGATCTGCCATTGTGAATTTGAAGTCGATCGCCTCTATATCGAGAACTTTAACCGTATCATGGAAGAGTTACGGCGTGGGAAATCGACAGAGTCCTATGTGACCATTCTTTTTATCTTTCGCTATATCGAGCGCATAGGCGATTCGCTGCTGAACATTGGCGAGGCCATCCTTTCCTCCATTCTTGGCGAGCGCATTCGCATCCGTGAGTTTGACGCCCTGCAACAGACCCTGGCCAACTCCAAGATCGACATTCCCCTGGATCATCTTCAGCTTCGATCCTATTGGGGCACCCGCTCCGGCTGTAATATCAGTAAGGTTGCCGATGTTCCCAGCGACGCAAGCAGCGACGCGGCCCACGAGGCCATCTTCAAGACCGGCAGTATTCGTAAAATTGAAAAGGAAAAAGAAAAGCTCGATGCCTGGGCTGATGTTATCCCCGGCCTGGCACCCAGAGTACTTACTTTTTATCGTCAGGATGCGGAAAATGGAGCCTTGTTGACCGAGTTTTTACCTGGGAATAATCTCCAGGAGATTGTGCTGGGAGATGACCGGGAGATGGTTCTCAGCTCCCAACACGCCTTGCATCGCCTACTGGGAGAACAGCTGTGGGTTGGTACCAAAAAAGCCGGGGCAACCGAGACCTCCTACATGGCCCAGGTTATGACCCGGCTTGAGTCGGTCCATCAGGTCCATAGCTATCTGCGTAAACAGCAGACGCTAGGGCATCTGGCTGTGGATTCCACAGCGACTCTGGTGGAGAAGTGTCTCCATGTCGAACGTCTGTTACCAGCTCCTTTCTCTGTGTTTATTCACGGAGATTTCAATGCCAACAACATCCTCTATGACGCCCACCGTGACAGAATCTTTTTTATCGATGTCAATCGTTCAGGCCCTGCGGACTACATTCAGGATGTCTCTGTCTTTCTCGTCTCCAATTTCCGTTTACCGGTTTTTGGCGAGTCCCTCCGCCAGCAGATTAATTTGACTATTGCAGAAATGTATGGTTTCGCACGCAATTTTGCCAAAGAACAAAACGACACCACCTTTGATGTGCGTTTGACTCTGGCCCTGGCCCGCTCCCTCTATACATCGACACGATTTCAATTGAATACCGATTTTGTCAAAGAGATGGTCTTGCGGGCAAACTTCCTTCTGGAAAAGGTCATCCATTTTAATGAAGACAAACAAAACTGGCAGGATTTTCAATTTCCCGAGGAGGTCCTCTACCTATGAATGGTGATCTTTTTATCTACTGTGCCGAGTTCAAGGAAGAAGACCTTCAGGACGACCAGAAACGAGATGGGCAACGTGCCGGAGCCTACCTTGCCTCCCAGCAGGTACCGATTGCCGCCGTTTACTATCAGGGCCAGCCACCTTTTAAAGAATTGTCCCATAAATTGGTCAAGGCAATGGGCTGCGGTATTCACAAAGCGCAAGTTCTGGAAGATGGCAATGGCCTGAGGAGATGTGTTGCAAAGAAGAACAAGCCGATTCTGCTTGTCGGTTCAAAAGCCCACATGCGTGCCTTGGCTCAAGAGACGCTCAACATCGTGGATGCTCAGTTGATCAGGCCGGGACTGATCGGGCTGCGAAGAAAGGGAGGAAAGAAAGAACAACAGCGATGGTCAGTTTGTGCTTACCTCCAGCGGTCCGATTTGCCCCGACTTTTTGCCTTTCCTGCACCCGATGGACCAGAACGAAGAAAACGTCCTGCCTACTATTACACCCAGTCGGCTGTGGTGCCCTACAAGAGGGTGGGTGATGAACTCAAAGTTCTGGTGATAGGCTCCAGCAAGCGCAAGCACCTGGTGGTCCCCAAGGGGATCCACGAGCCCGGACTCAGTGCCCAGGAGTCAGCAGCCAAGGAATCTTTTGAAGAGGCGGGAGCCTCTGGACCTGTTGCCGAGGCACCTCTTGGTCACTATACCTACAAAAAATGGGGCGCCGAATGTACGGTTTTTGTCTATGCCCAGCAGGTTGAGGCGCTTGCTCCACAAGAAGACTGGGAAGAGAGCCATCGTGGCCGCCAGTGGATGCAGCCTGCCCAGGCAGCTCAAAGGGTGAAGGATCCGGCTCTGGGGGCAATGATTTTGCGTCTTGAGCAATATATTGAAAAGGAGCAGGTATGAAAATCGGGGTTGTCGGCATTGCCGAGGGCTGGTCATCGGTGCAGCTCGCCGATACCGTTGAGGAGGCAACCGGTTACCGGCTGCTCATTGAAATGGATAAGGTGCGCCTGGATTTACCCACGGGCCGTGCCTGGTATCAAGGCACTGACCTTTCCACCCTTGATGGGCTGATCATAAAAAAAATAGGGAGTCACTATTCACCACAGCTCTTGGACCGGCTTGAAGTCCTTCGCCTTTTAGAGGCGCGTGGACTCCCTATATTTTCCGCGCCTTCAAAGATTCTTGGCGTACTCAACCGGATCAGTTGCACCATCACCTTGCAGGCTGGAAACATCCCCATGCCGCCTACAACCATCACCGAGGACATCGAGGCCGCAACCGTTGCAGTGGAAGAGTACGGCGAGGCCGTGTTCAAGCCGCTTTTTTCCACCAAGGCACGGGGCATGTGTGTGATAGGTGCCGGGGCTGACTGCCGGGAAAAGATTCGTGCCTTTCATCGGGATAATCCGCAGATGTATATTCAGCAAAAGATTGACCTGGGGAATCATGATTTAGGTATCGTTTTTCTTGGCGGCAAGTACCTGACCACCTATGGCCGTTGTCGCCAGCAAGGAGCCTGGAATACGACCACCGCCTCGGGCGGACGCTACCAGTCCTTTGATCCGGAACCGGAAATCATCGAGTTGGCCAAGCGGGCGCAAGCACTCTTTGGCTTGGATTTTACCTGTGTGGATGTGGCGTTGACGCCACAGGGACCTCTAGTCTTTGAAGTCTCCGCCTTTGGCGGTTTTCGCGGTATTTTAGAGGCACGATCAATCGATGCAGCCAAGGAGTATGTTCGCTATGTCACCGCTCAGCTCTAATCCATTGCAGATGCAGTCACGGGCTGAGCTGATCCATACCCTCACTTCTCAAGAAACTTTTGTGGAGCCGCTGCTTCTGCCCCTTGATCAGTGGACCCTGGAAATTGTTTGCAACTCTGAGGCGATGCGCCAAGAATTAGCGGGCTATTTTTCAGCGTTGTTGGACACTCCACCTCAAAAAAAAAGGATGCAGATCAAGGTCGTGGACGGGCCACTGTTTGAATCGGGCCAGCCCCTGACCAAGCAGGCACCGGCGCCTGGCCGCAAAATCAAGGAAGAGTGGCTCGACATCAAAGGCGGGCGGATAGTGCGCAAGCTCAAGACCGGCATGGTCATGATTTTTGGTGAAGAGGAGAATCTGGTTACAGGCCCCTGCCTGCAGTACCCCAATCAGGTGGTTAACTTTATCAACAATCGTTTCATCGAGCTGAAACTCAATCAGGGAGCCCTGCTCGGTCATGCCGCTGCCGTGCGTCTGCGGGAAAAAGGTATTGCCCTTGCCGGATTTTCAGGGATGGGAAAATCAACCCTTGCCCTGCACCTTATGAGTGCGGGGGCAGATTTTGTCTCCAACGATCGTTTGCTCATTGAAGCAGCAGGGGAGGGGGGGCTGGAGATGACCGGAGTGGCCAAGTGGCCGCGCATCAACCCCGGTACAGCCCTGCATAACCCTGCCCTTGCCGGAGTGATGAGCCCGGAGGAGAAAAAAAGGTTTAGTCAACTGCCCCAAGAGAAGTTGTGGCAGCTTGAGCATAAATTCGATGCCCTGATTGAAGAATGTTATGGCCCGAATCGTTTTCAGCTGAGTTCAGCTATGGAATATCTGATTCTGTTGAACTGGCGTTTTGGTGCAGGCCCCATGGTGGCAACGAAGATAGACCTGGAGAAGAGAAGAGAACTGCTGCCTGCCATTATGAAAAACAGTGGGCTCTTTTTTATTCCTCAGAGCGGTGTGCCGAAAAATCAGCCAGAGGAACGGTATCTGGAACTTCTCAGCCGTTGCCGGGTGCTGGAACTCAGTGGCGGAGCAGATTTTGACCAGGCTGTACAGGTAGTTGACAGCTGGATACAGTCCTGAAGCCGTTATGGCAGGAGCTAGATGCTCACGGTAAGCGATCAGGGGCAAAAAAGACCGGCATCCTCGGATTTGTAAGCGATTGCGGGGTGCCGGAGATGCTAGGCATCGGTCTGTACAGCGTACGCCTGTACGTAAACAGGCCGATAACACCGCAGATTCGGTGTCCCGTGATCGCTTACTGCTCACGGAATCAGGTCTTGCTCCAACAGGCTTGAAAAAGCCGAGACGGGGAGGGGGGCCTCCGCATTTTTCAGGCAGGCAAGAAGTTTTTCGGGGCTCAGCTCAAGGTT
The DNA here is from genome assembly GCF_016919065.1 of Desulfobulbus rhabdoformis. GTDB lineage: Bacteria > Desulfobacterota > Desulfobulbia > Desulfobulbales > Desulfobulbaceae > Desulfobulbus > Desulfobulbus rhabdoformis. Next base: position 9,577 of record NZ_JAFFQA010000022.1, read on the forward strand.
TGCGAGCTTTTCAAGAGAGAGCCAAAGGATGGCCTCTTGATGAGAATCTGGTTGAGGTCCCATTTGAGGAATATAGTCTTCCGGCAGATCACAGCGAAATCCAAACTCCACTTTATGACGCGGTAATTTTCCGGGACTGGTCGGCTTCTTTATAAATTCGCAAACATACTCCAAATCACGGGCGGTCACCAAGGCACCGATTTCTTCCCAACACTCCCGCTCAAGAGCCTGAAGCAGGCTTTCTCCCGGCTGCTGCCCACCACCGGGTAGAGTGTAGAGTTCACGACCGTCCTCATAGATTTTTTTCTGGATCAGTATTTCTCCCCGTCTGTTGCGGCAAATAGCTTTGACCGTGTTGCGAATTTCCAGAGCTCTCGCTTCCATATATGCGTCCTGCTAAGCTGCAGGGGGCTATCCCCCTGCAGCGATTTTGCTCCAACCTCAATCCATGGTCACGGATTGGGGCGGAAATCAGCGAATAAAATTCATTTTTTGACGGGGCTCAAGCTCGGGGTAGGGAACCTCATGCTTGGCCGTCTCGATACATTTTAAAAGCCAGGCCATGTTGCGTCCCAGAATTTTCATGGTCTGCAGTCCCTCAACGTCAAGTTGGGCTTCCTCGGCCTTGTTGCCGTGGATGCCGTTCCAGTAATGCGAGGAGACAATGGGCATCTGGCCAAAGGTAAAGTATTTGTTGAGACGATCAAAGGCAGCACTGTTGCCACCTCGACGACTGCTGACCACTGCGGCTGCCGGTTTATACGCATAGGGATCAGCCTTCTGAAAAAATACACGATCCAGAAAGCCACAGAGTGAGGCATTAGGCCCGGCAAAGTAGACCGGGGAGCCCACAATCAAACCATCCGCCTCTTTGAGCAGGTCGATACACTCATTGACCTTATCATCCGTAACGACGCAGTAGCCGGTTTTGACACAGCCCATACAGGCGGTGCAGCCGGGAATACCCTTTTTGCCGATATGGAGAATGCTGCTGTCGACCCCATTTCTTTCCAGCTCCTTACCGACCTCGCTCAGTGCAGTGTACGTGCAGCCTTTTTCATGGGGGCTGCCGTTAATCATTAAGACTTTCATTGGTTTGCTCCTTATGGATAGGTGGAATGGGTGAACGTAAAAAAGAGGCACCCCTTCCTGGGAGGAGCCTCTGTAGAATGACTTGGGGAGTACCTTTTTACCGTCGTGTGACTGAGAGCTGAATCCGTGACGGATTCAGGTTAGATAATATCGTCGACCACACCGCCATCGACCCTAAGCGCCGCACCTGTGGTGGCAGAGGCTTGGGGTGAGCAGACGTAGACCACCATGTTTGCCACCTCTTCGACAGAGGCGGCTCGTTTGAGAATGGAACTCGGGCGGTTGGCGGCGATAAACTCTTGGGCCAGAGTTTCGAGCGTTTTTCCGGTACGTGCCATCTCTTCAGCCATCATGGCCTGAAAGCCATCGGAGAGAGTCGGCCCCGGCAGGACCGCATTCACTGTGATTCCGGAACCGGCAACACGTTTTGCCAGGCCGCGGGAGAGGGCGAGCTGCGCGGTTTTGGAAACACCGTAGTGTATCATATCGGCAGGTATATTGCGGGCCGATTCCGAGGCGATAAAGACGATCCGGCCCCAGTCTTTGTCCTGCATTGCGGGCAAGTAGGCTCGGGAAAGACGCACGCCGGACATGACATTGGTCTGCCAGTACCGGTCCCAGGTGGCATCGTCGGTGTCAAAAAAATCCAGAGGCCCGTAGATGCCAGCGTTATTGACCAGGATATCCACAGGTCCCGTCGCCTCAACAAGGGCATCACAGCCTGTCGACTGAGCGAGATCAACCGCGAAGCTTCGTACCGTTGCTGTGGGTACAAGAGCGACAAGACGTTCTTCCGCCTTTTTCAGTTTTTCCTGTGAACGCCCGTTGAGAATAATGGTGGCTCCGCTTGAGGCCAGTCCCTGTGCTATCGCAAAACCAATCCCTTCGCTCGAGGCTGTGACCAAAGCTGATTTACCCGTCAGATCAAGGTGCATATGGACCTCCTTTACAGGTCTGTGTGTTTTCTTATGCTCTTGAATTTGTGAGCACTCACCGACGTGGAGTTTCGTTGTCCGTGATACGCTTTGTTTCGTACAATCAGGCCTTCTCTTCGCTTTTCCCTTAGGGCAACCCTGCTGGGTATTTCCCGAGAAAAACCATTAAAAAAGAGTGCATAAGAACAGGTATTCACTTTGGTCATCCTAACATTATCTGTCAAGGCGATGCTTGGGAGCTGAGGCACTGGAGATGACGGAAGGAACGGGAAATTATTTTATGCAATCGAATTGTATAGAAACGTTCTATCGAAGCGGTATTGATGGGTGCAGGAAGAGTGTGGGGCGACCCGGCAAAGGGGCCGTTTTAGAGACGATCAGCTTCCCAGACGCTGCTTTACCTTAGTCAAATAATAATGGAGGAATAACGTCAAGTTAATCGTTTGCTTAAGGAAGAGGGGTAATGAGAGGGGGATTCACAGGGTGTCCGCTTTCCACGCTGAAATTCTCTTTCAGCAAACGGACACGCTTCCTTGGTTTGCCGGGCCATTCAAACCTGCACCGATGCCTATCCGGTTTTTGAGTGGGCGTGACAAGGCAATCCGTACACCAGAGATGCGTTGCAGTCTTGAACAATGCGCCCAGTCTCGTCTCAAAGAGAGGGCGGGGCTGGGCACCACTGTACCAAGGAGGGTGCTCCCATGGGAAAATTACCGAACAATAACCACAAAACGTTTCTGATCTTTAGTCTGATTGCTTTTACCGCACTGGCTGTATTGAGCCTGCCTGCATCAGGTCATTGCCGGAAGCAATTACCAAAACGGCAGAAGACAACCGCTGTGCAAATTTTGGCAATCAACGATTTTCACGGCCAGATTACTGAAGGGGTGAGTGTTGATTCCCGCCCTGTCGGCAGCGCACCGGTGCTGGCCGCGTATCTGAAAGAGTCTGCAAAAGGCCAGGAAAAGAATACTTTTTTTGTCCATGCCGGAGATGTGGTTGGTGCTTCAACACCTGAATCAGCGCTGCTGCAGGACGAACCCACGATCATGTTTTTTAACCAGATGGCTAACAGATACTGCCGGGCTCGTGGCCGTATGCACCCCAAGTGCAACATGGTGGGGACAGTCGGCAACCATGAGTTTGATGAAGGGCAGGATGAGTTACTTCGCCTGATTTATGGGGGCAACCACGAAGATGGCCCGTTTTTGCAGGACCTCTGGCAAGGTGCCCGCTTTCCCTACGTCTGTGCCAATATTATTCGGGAAGATTCCGGGAGATCGTTTCTGCCGCCTTTTGTGGTGAAAAAGATCAATAACGTGCCCATAGCCTTTATTGGCGCGGTTTTGGAGGGAACGCCTTCAATTGTGACGGCTTCCGGCATTGAAGGACTTGCATTTACCGATGAAGCGACGGCGATCAATAGATATGTGCGCTACCTGAAAAAAAGAGGCGTACGCACCATTATCGTTCTCTTGCATCAGGGGGGCAGTCAAACGGCTTATGAGGGAGAGACCGATACCGTTGCTGCCGACCTGAGTGGTGAGGTTGTCGAGATTGTGGAGAATCTTGATAGTGAGGTTGATGTCGTCATCACCGGGCACTCCCATGGATTCTCCAATATTCTCGTGGAGAATAAGGAAGGGGCTGAAATTCTAGTGACCCAATCCTGGTCCAAGGGATCAGCCTATGCGGATATTGACCTGACAATTGACAACAGAACCCGGAACGTGGTCACGAAAACGGCACAAATAATCACGACTTGGGCTGATGAGGGGGCTGGCCTGGAACCCGATGCGAAGGTCAGTGCGCTTGTTGAACAGGCAGTCGCCGCAACCGAAATCTATACCAGTGCCGTGGTGGGAACGACGGCCTCAGCCCTTGTACGTGGCAATATCTATACAGCTGAATCGGCGCTCGGTAATTTGATTGCCGATGCCCAGCGTGCGCAAATGGGAACCGATTTCGCCTTTATGAATCCTGGCGGTGTCCGTGCCGATCTTGATGCGGGAGAGGTTACCTGGGGGGAATTGTACACGATTCAGCCCTTCAACAATTATCTGGTGAAAATGACCCTGACTGGCGAACAGGTGTATACCTTGCTCAATCAGCAATTTTTACCGCATCAAAATTATACCAAAGTCCTGCAAGTCTCGGGGCTGAGCTACACCTGGAATGCAAGTCGACCTGATGGTGATAAAATCGTGGAAGTGCTACAGGCGGACGGGACCCCGATCGATGTGGATGCAACCTACACGGTCACGGTCAACAGCTTCCTGGCTGGCGGTGGAGATAATTTTTCCGTCTTGACCGAGGGGAGCGATCAGGTGATTGGTCCCATTGATCTTGACGCTTTGATCGAATACATCCAGGGGCTTGAGCAGCCGTTTTCCGCATCCATCGAGGGGCGGATCGTCGAGGTGGATTGATTCTGTCAGTACTGCAAATGCAGAGGGCGCCACATCTTCGTGGCGCCCTTTGTTTTTGAAGGCTGTAGGGGAGGGATTAAATTTTAAAACTGTGAACTATATTCTTCAGTTTCAGGGCAAGCTGCTGCAAATCAGCGGCGCTGGTTTTAACCAGCTCACTTGAGCTGGAAATTTCAAAGGAGGCTGTATTCACGGTTGCAATATCCTGACTGATGTTGCCCGCCACTTCTGAGCTCTGGCTGACGTTATCATTGACATCCTCCATCCCGTGGGAGGCCTGAGCGATATTGATGGCGATTTCCCGGGTGGCGGCACTCTGTTCGTCAACAGCTGTGGAAATACTTGCCACAATGGTATTGACCTTATTGATGACCTCGGTGATCTGCTGAATTTCATCAACCGTGCTGTTGGTGGTTTCCTGCATCTCCGCGATACGGGTTTTGATATCCTGGGTCGCGCTGGCTGTTTGTTTGGCCAGCTCTTTGATTTCGTTGGCGACAACGGCAAATCCTTTGCCTGCCTCACCGGCGCGGGCCGCTTCGATGGTGGCATTGAGAGCCAGCAGATTAGTCTGCTCGGAAATTTCGGTTATTGCCTCGGTCACCTTGCCGATGGCCTGGGCTGCGTGTCCCAGTTCTCCCATTTTTTTCGAGGTGGATTCAGCCTGTTGCACCGCTTCCAGAGAGATAGAGTGGGCCTCCTGGGAATTGGTGGCGATTTCACTGATGGTCCCGCTCATCTGTTCAGCCGCACTGGCAACCATGGTGGTGTTGGCGGTAGACTGCTCGACAGTGGCAGCAACGTTATTGAGGTTACTGGTCATCTCGTTGGCGGCTTCTGCCACGGAGTCGGCCCGTCTGGAGGTGTCGGCGGAGTTTTCCGAGAGACTGGCGGCAACGCCGGTCAGTTCCTGCGATGAGGAGTCAATAAGACCAGTGTTCTCTGCAATCTGGCCAATGATCCCCTGGAGTTTTTCAATGAAGGTGTTGAACCACCGGGCCAACTCACCAATTTCATCTTTACTTCCAACCTGCAGGCGCATGGTCAGATTCCCCTCACCCTGGGCAATATCCTGCAAGCCCACAACGGCTTTGTTGAGCGGCACAATGATACTGCGTGCAAACAGATAAACCAGGCCGCAGACCAGCAGAACCGTTACGGCCGTAACCGTCATGATTGAGTTGCGAATGGAATCCGCTGCTGTGAGAAATTCATCTTCATCCTGGGTAATGGCAATGGACCAGCCTTTGAGTCTCACAGGGGCGATCCCGGCGGTCTTGTTTTTCCCTTTAAAGGTGTAATCGATGGCGCCTGACTCCTGGGCCATCATGGCATGGGTGATCTTCTCCATCCCTTTCAGCGTTTTCAGGTCAAGTTTCATTTCATATTCGTGCTTGGGGTGCGCAATGATGATGCCGTTACGATCACACATAAACGCGTAGCCGGTCTGCCCCACTTTGACCCGAGAGACATGGGTGAGCAGTGGCTGAGCCTTCAGTGAAAGACCAAAAATGCCGAGAAATTTGTTCTCATAGGAAAAGATTGGCGCACAAACAACATAGATAACATCTCCGGTAACCTTGGATTTCACCACATCGCCGGCAACCGGCTTGCCGGTTTGCTTGGCTTGCTGAAAATATTCCATGTCAGCAAGGTTGACGCCTTTGTATTCTTCACCGGTGGCCAGTTCACCGGTGTACATCGCTCCCTGGGCATCGGTCACAAAGATACCCAGGTAGGAATCGTCGAGCTGTTTGAACTTGTCCTTCATCTGTTGGCGAAGATAGCGAATATCCGCCTTGCTGCCTTTAATCCCTAATTCCTGGACCCGTTGGCTGATCTGGCGGACTGTGGTATCCACAGCGTGGGCCGCGGCCGTTTTTAATTGGGCTTCCAGAGTGGCCTGGATGAGATCGGCCAGTTTTTCGGCCTGGGCTGCAGCGCTCTCCCGTGCATTCACTGTCAGTGCGGTGGAACATTTGCTAACTGCAAGAAACCCGACGACCACAAGCGGGAGGACAACCATGAGGCAGCCACCCGCAATAAGTCGAAATCTAATCGATCGTACGTTCATCCTTCCCCCTGTCTTTTGCATTTATCCAGTAAGCAGCTCTGCCTTGGAGTTGAAAAAACACCACAAATGAGGACCTTGTAGGGGGGGCGATTTTTATACGCACCCCTCTAGGGTGTAGGGCAAAAAGTGTATAAATGTCAAGCTCCCTGGGGAAATATCTCCCCGCGCCAGGCTCTTGCTCCAGAGTTGGTGCCTGATTGTCATCTGAATCCGTGACGGCAGGTGTGGTCTTCTTTTTTAATCTCAACGAGTTGAATTTATTTTCCGTTACTCTGGTTGCTTTTCTGGTCTTAGGTGCGGGGCCGTTCCAGGACGGAAGAGCTGTGATTTAGGCTCCATTGGTCGTACCATTATGACGGTTGGTTCCGAGGAAAATGTTTCATGTTTAAACATTTTTTTCTTGCACTAATGCGTAATATCGTCTTTTTTAGATCTGTTGGTGACGAATCAGGCCTTTCTGGGGAGAGGTAAATATATTTATAGGTAGGACCATTGACGACGGTGAAGAGAACAATCCAATTTGCTCCGGTTAATCTGGGGAGGGCAGGGGAAGAGGTCGCCCTCCAGATAGAGGCGGCGATCATTGAGAGGCAGCTTGAGCCTGGTGATCGTCTGCCAAGTGAGCGAGAGCTACAGGTTCATTTCAACACCAGCCGTGGCGTTATTCGAGAAGCCCTGCAGGCGTTGAAACAAAAGTCATTGATTGAGATCAAGAAAGGAGCAAAAGGGGGCGCCTTCGTCCGTGAGGTGGAGGTGGCAACGGTCGGCGAATCGCTTGCGCTGTTTATCAAGCGACAACCGATGTCGCCTTATCATCTGATCGAGTTCCGTGAAAGCCTGGACAGAACAATTACCCCCCTGGCAATTACTCGAGGCAGTGCAGCGGAGAAAGAGGAACTGCTCAGCAAGGCAAAGGATCTGGAGCGACTATTTCTCCAGCAAGAGCCGGATATGGAGCAGTTGGCGGAACTGGACAGGGAGTTGAACTTGAAGTTTGCCCAGATGGCCCGCAATCCCATTTTCGAGTGGATCATGCATGCGCTTCAGATTGGGTTTAGTTCGTCAGATTTCAATCTTTACAATCGTGCGGATTATAGAAACAAAACAGCGGAAAACTGGCGTCATACCGCCCAGGCTATCGCCGAAGGCGAACCGCTGAAGGCTCTGTCACACATCAGCTACCACTATGCCATGCTCTTGCAGTTGCTGGAGCTGGAAGCAGGCGACGGAGTCGAGATTCAAGAATGGACAGCCAAGTCGGCGTCGGAGTAGGTATTGGGAGGAGTTATGAGCACAAAAAAGATTTATGATTTTATCATCGTAGGCGGCGGATCCGCCGGAAGTGTATTGACCAACCGGTTAAGCGCCAACCCGGAGCATAAGGTGCTGGTCTTGGAAGCCGGGCGTACGGACCACTGGTGGGATCCGCGTCTGCACGTTCCTTCGGCCCTGACCTATCTCTTGACCAACGGCATGTATAACTGGATGTACGAGTCGGATCCCGAGCCCCATATGAATAACCGCCGTATCGCGCAACCGCGCGGTAAGGTGTTGGGTGGGTCAAGCTGCATCAACGGTATGATCTATATTCGCGGCAATGCCCTGGATTATGAGAAATGGGCTACCTTTGAAGGGCTTGGCGACTGGAGCTACAGCCACTGTCTGCCCTATTTCAAGCGTTTTGAATCCCGTCTCAAAGGAGCTGACCGCTATCATGGCGTCGGTGGTCCTCTCTACCTGACAACGCCCAAATGTGATAATCCGCTCTTTGATGCCTTTTTTAAAGCTGTGCAGGAGGCCGGCTATCCTGTCAATGGTGATGTCAACGGCTACCAGCAGGAAGGTTTCTCCAGTTTTGACGGCACGATCTACCGTGGTAGCCGTTGGAACGCGGCCCGTGCCTATGTCCATCCGGTCCAGAATCGGAGCAATCTGGAAGTGCGCTGTCATGCAATGGCAACCCGTATCCTCTTTGAGGGCAAAAAGGCGGTCGGTGTGGAGTACCGGAAAGGGAAAAAGGTCCACACCGTCTATGGCAAAGAGATCATCTGCTGCGGCGGTGCTATCAATACTCCCCAGCTACTGCAGCTCTCTGGTGTGGGGGATCCCGAGTTGCTCGGGAGCCTCGGAATCCAGACCGTAGCCGAGCTGCCCGGTGTCGGTGAAAATCTGCAGGATCACCTTGAGCTTTATGTCCAGTATCAGGCATCCAAACCGGTGAGCCTCTATCCGGCGCTTAAACCGGTCAAGAAGGCTATGCTTGCAATCCAGTGGCTTCTCAAGGGGGAAGGCCTTGCCGCCAGCAACCATTTCGAAGCGGGCGGTTTCATCCGCAGCAACGATGAGGTCAAGTATCCCAATATCCAGTTCCATTTCCTGCCCATAGCCATTCGCTATGACGGAAGTGCCCCGGCAGAGGGACACGGCTTCCAGCTGCATGTGGGCCCGATGAACTCTGATGTCCGCGGTCACGTCAGGATCAAATCCGCTGACCCCTCCCAGCATCCCTCCATTCTCTTTAATTACCTCTCCACCGAGCAGGAGCGCAAAGAGTGGATCGAGGCCATTCGCTGCTCACGCAATATCATTGCCCAACCGGCCTTTGATGAGCTGCGCGGCAAGGAGCTGGCTCCAGGGGCCGATTGCCAGAGTGATGAGGAGATCCTTGATTTCGTGGCTCGGGAAGGAGAGAGCGCCTATCATCCGAGCTGCACCTGTAAGATGGGCTACGATGATATGTCCGTCTGCGACAGCAATCTCAAGGTCCACGGTGTGGAAAATCTGCGCTTGGTGGATGCCTCGGTCATGCCCGCGATCACGAACGGCAATATCTATGCCCCGGTTATGATGATCGGTGAAAAGGCGGCTGACCTTATTCTCGGCAACACCATGCTCACCCCGGACAACAGCCCGTTCTATGTTCATAACGCGGATAACAAATAATCCTCTACCAGGCAGTAATCCATGAAACAACGCATGTATATAAATGGAGCCTGGGTCGAGGCACAGGCAAAAGCGACGCGGGCAATTTTCAACCCGGCCAATGGTGCAACTATTGCCGAGGTTCCAGAGGCAGATCGCGAAGATGCGCGGCTGGCTATTGCAGCCGCTCGCGAAGCTTTTGACAACGGCCCCTGGCCCCATCTCCCGGCAAGTCAACGTGGCGAGCTGGTCTATAAACTCGGTGTTCTCATAGAAGAAAACGCCGAGGAGCTTGCCCGGCTGGAGAGCCTGGATACCGGCAAAACAGTGGAAGAGAGCCGCTGGGATATGGCTGATATTGCAGGTATCTTTAAATATTACGGTGGCCTGGCCGACAAAATGGGCGGTGAGGTGATCGATGCGCCCACTGAGACCGCGACCTCTGTGGTGGTCCGTGAGCCGGTTGGGGTCTGTGGCCAGATTTCCCCCTGGAACTATCCCCTGCTGCAGGCGGCCTGGAAGATGGCCCCTGCCCTGGCCGCCGGTTGCACCCTGATCATGAAGCCTAGCGAAATTACCCCTATGACCGCGATTCGTGTCACCGAGCTGGCGGAAAGCCTCGACTTTCCTCCAGGAGTGATCAATCTCTTGCTTGGTCCGGGGGACCCTGTCGGTGCCGAGCTTTCGGAAAGTCCGTTGGTCGATCTGATCTCCTTTACCGGCGGCATTGCCACCGGCAAAAAGATCATGTGTGCGGCAAGCGGCAACGTGAAAAAAGTCGCCCTCGAGTTGGGCGGAAAAAATCCCAACATCATCTTTGCCGACGCCGATTTTGATGTGGCCCTTGACTATGTGCTCAACGGCGTCTTTTTCCATGCCGGACAGATCTGTTCCGCCGGTGCCCGGGTGATGGTCGAACGTCCCCTCCACGACCGTCTGGTTGCAGAATTGCGCAAACGGATGGCTGCCATCAAGGTTGGCGACGGATTTGCGGAAGGGACCGAGATGGGCCCCCTTATTTCACAGGCCCATCGGGACAAGGTTGAGCGCTATGTGGTCATCGCCCAGGAGGAAGGGGCCAAGCTCGTTCTGGGGGGGAAGCGTCCGGATGATCCAGCCCTGCAAAACGGGTTTTTCTATCTGCCCACGCTCTTTGATCAGTGCGAAAACGATATGCGCATTGTCCAGGAAGAGGTCTTTGGCCCGGTTATTACCATTGAAACTTTTGATACTGAGGAAGAGGCCCTTGAGCGTGCCAATTCCACCATCTATGGCCTGTCGGCCGGTTTCTGGACGGGCGACCAGGCCCGCATAAAACGTATGACCCGGGGCCTTCGTTTCGGAACGGTCTGGGTCAATGATTTTAATGTCTATTTCACCCAGGCGCCCTGGGGCGGTTATAAACAATCCGGCCTGGGCAGAGAGCTCGGCATGAGCGGCCTGGAAGAATATACCGAGCAAAAACATATCTATCATAACCATCAACCCCAGCCTCTTCACTGGTTTGGTCGCTCGTAGGGGCGCGGACTCTTTCCTGAATCAGTGACCACACGCCATAACGGATTCAGGTGTTTGAGTGGGGTTGTCTTTTCAACATGCAAAGGAAAAGGAGCTATGAAACGAATCAGTTCTGTGAAACGAGTTGTCCTCTGTACTCTTTTTGCTGTTCTTTTGGCCGTACCCAGCCAGGCAGCTGAACAAAAAGTCCGCTTTGCCAGCGTCAGCTGGACCGGTGTCACCATTAAGACCGAGCTTGCAGTACATATCCTCAACACGCTGGGCTACAAGGCGAGCAACGTCATGGTGTCAGTCCCCATTGTCTATAATGCCATGGCCACAGGTGAAGCCGATGTGTTTCTGGGCAACTGGATGCCCTCCATGGCCTCCATTGCCGACCCCTATTTTAAAAAGGGTACCGTGGTTCAATATATTGCCAACATGCCCGGAGCCAAATACACCCTGGCGGTTCCCAGCTATGTCTATGATGGTGGGCTGAAGGACTTCAGCGACATCGCCAAATATGCTGATAAGCTTGAGCATAAAATATACGGCATCGAAGAAGGCAACGACGGTAATGAGATCATTCAGGCGATGATGGATAAAGATATGTTTGGCCTGAAAAATTTCAAAGTGGTCTCCTCCAGTGAACAGGGCATGCTTTCCCAGGTGCAGGCATTCGCTCGGAATCAAAAATGGATTGTGTTCCTGGGGTGGGCTCCGCACTACATGAATGAGATCATCGATATGAAGTATCTCACCGGCAGCCAGGCCGACACCTTTGGCGATAACGACGGGACAGCCACTGTCTATACCAATATTCGCAAAGGGTTTGACAAAGAACAGCCCAATGTGGCCCTGTTTCTGAAAAATCTGACCTTTCCCGTTGCCATGATCAATCAGATCATGGGCACTATGCACAAAGACACCAACCTCCAGCCCAAAGAAGCCGGGCTGAACTGGTTGAAAACACACCCCGAGGTCTATGAGGGGTGGCTCAAAGGGGTGAAAACAGCAGACGGCAAACCTGCTTTGCCTGTGTTTGCCAAGACCATGGCTGGAAAATAAAGGCTGCTGTTCAGAAAGGTTCGTTGAGCCTTTCGTCGGGTATAAAAGGCCAGATGCGCAGATCGTGCGCATCTGGCCTTTTTTGTTTGAATTTTCAGAGTGGCCGCACATCAGGTTTATTCCAATTTTGTCTTTTCAAGTGGACAAACTTGTGAGACAATGCCTCTGTGTTTTTCTCTACCTGAATCCGTGACAGCGGGGTGGTTGGTTATCTGCTTAAAAGCACACGAATTTTTTGAATAATTGCTTTTTCTTCCAGGTATGTCGTCTGCGGTTATCTGAGCTTGTTGAAAAATTTTATTCTCCACAACACTCGTGTCACAATTTTGTCACAAATATTTTGATGCTTCATCTACAATGGCGTGTTGATGAACGCTCATTGGTTCAGGTCCAATATAGAGGTTACTGGAGACGGATCATGCTGAACAGTTGGACCATTGGTAAAAAACTTATCCTTTCATTTTTGGGCCTTGCGCTCGTTTTTCTCCTAAGCGGTTTGTATGCAAAATTCACGATTGATGAAATTCGTATTAAAGGATCGATGTATCACAAGATCATCGATAACAAGGATCTGATTGCGGATATTCTTCCCCCGCCCAACTATATAATCGAGAGCTATCTCTGTGCCATGGATGCGGCCACAGCAGAAAAGGATTCCTCTTTGCGTAAACAGCTGATTGTGCGTTTGCAGGAGCTTTTTCAGGGGAGTGGCTATTTCAAGGATCGTATCAGGTTCTGGGAGGAAAATTTGACCAACGAAGAGATTCGGACCGTTTTCCTCCATGAGGCCGCCGTACGGGCACGAAATTTTTACTCGATTGCCTTGGGGGGTTTTGCCGATGCCATCAATAGAAATGAGATGGAACAGGCGCAGCGCATCTTTTATCAGCAACTCAAACCGGAATACCTGGCCCATCGAAAGGCCATTGACCGGGTTGTTGCCCTGGCCAATCAAGAGTTTTCTGCCTTGGAGGATCGGTCGGTCAAACTGCTAAACAATCGATTGCTCACCATGGGGGTGTTGTTCGTTGCCTTGATCGGTTTGGCGCTGGCTCTTGGAGTCATCATCTCGCGGGGAATCAGTCGGCCGATTACAGCAGGCGTCAAGATTCTTGAGCAGGTCGCACAAGGGGATATGCAGCAGAGCATCCCCCCTGCCTTATTGAATCGTGGCGATGAGGTGGGGCAGATGGCGGCCTCCCTGAGCAGACTGGTGACGCAGCTTGGTGGGATGATTCGTGAGGTCGTCAACGATGTGCATCGACTGACCGCCTCTTCGGGTGAGCTGACAACCATCTCAGGGAATCTGTTGCTTTCCGCTCAGGATACCTCCCAACGGTCGATATCCGTTGCCACTTCGGCTGAACAGGTGAATGTTAATATGCAGTCCGTGGCCAGCGCCACGGAACAGTCTTCGACCAATGTATCCCTGGTTGCCTCGTCTACCGAGGAGATGATTGCCATGATTAATGAGATTGCCCAGAACGCCGATAATGCACGCTCCATATCGGCCAAGGCGGTGGATCAGGCAACGCTCACCTCAGATAAAATGTCCTCTCTTGGGGATTCGGCCCGCAATATCGGTCGTGTTACCGAGACCATCACCGAAATTTCCGAGCAGACCAATCTGCTTGCGCTTAATGCCACCATCGAGGCCGCGCGTGCGGGAGAAGCGGGAAAGGGGTTTGCTGTCGTTGCCAATGAAATCAAGGAACTGGCCAGGCAGACCGCCGCAGCAACGGTGGATATTAAAGAGCAGATAGCCGAGATGCAGCAGACTGCGGAAGGCACCATTAAGGATATCGGTTCGATTTCCGAGGTAATCGAGGAAATAAACACCATGATCAGCAGTATAGCCGCAGCCGTGGACGAGCAGACCTCGACATCCAGAGAAATTGCCGGCAGTATTGAGTTCGCCTCCCAGGGGATCAGCGAGGTCAACCACAACATCGCTCAAAGCACCGGAGTGATTTCCGGGATCAACCAGGAGATCAGCACTATCAGCCAGCAGTCCACCCAGGTGGAAACCGGGAGTCGACAGGTGCAGGCGAGTGCGGAAGCACTCAGTTCTCTCGCCCGTCAACTGGAGACGATCGCGACGAAGTTCAACGTCTGATCCAGGAAGGATTCAGGGGAAATCTGGGACAATTATTTTTTCCCGCAGTCCTGACAGCGGGTGAGGGTCATCTCGCAGCGCTCGCAATGAAATTCCACCCGATAACAGCCGGTATTGTCTTTGAGGAAAAGAGGTTCGCTACTCCTCATCAGCGTACCGGCTATTTTGTCGCAGATTCCCAGCTGTCGCCTGAGACAGTATTTGGTGGACATCAGTTCGGGGTGCTCTGCCCTGTGCGGAGAGAGGGCCGCCGGATCGACTTGGGCAATGCCGTGCCGCCGAAAAAAAGCCGCGGCCCGGCTGTTGCAGATGTTCTCCCGGTAGTCGATCTGGTCTGCGATCCAGGGGGTACTGTTGGGAACGATTTCAGCCCGATCGCGGACATAGGATTGGAGTCTTTGTGCGCGATGATGGTCGAGCGCCTGTCTGCGTAATTGGTTAAGGACTGATGCCGGAACAAAGAGGTGGGGATCCAGCCGCACCTCGATTGAACGCACGCTGAAAGCCGTCCCTCCACTTTTTTGCAACTGTTTTTTGGCGATACGCTCGATCGTACCGGGTGTTGTCGCCATTTCCGGGCTGATGCTGAGCCCGGTCTCCGAGCAAATTCCATCCTCATCTTTAATCCTGAGTACAAGCCCTGTTTCAGATGCACCAAGACGCATGTCGACATCCAGGCTCCTGCAGCTTTGGGACTGCTCCAGCAGTTTGCCAAAGGCAACATCGCTATTGCGAAAGAGTTCCATCCCCTTGCATACGCCTATTCGATTCAGCGGATCCTTGGTAAAAATGCGGTTTCCTTCTACCCGGTTCACCCGGAGGCCAATCAGATTGCCGCTCTGGTCGAAAAAGCAGAGTCCATCCCCATTATGCAGCGCTTCTTCCCCGTCGATAACAAAGGAGGTTGCGTCAAGAGAGAGGACCTCTCCCACTCGTTTACCAATGGATTTTGGGGTCCGTATTTCCGCCATGTTGGTTTTGGGAGCCCGTAGAAAATAATCGGTTGCTCCTCGGCTGAAGGATCGGGCGGGATCGGGCGAAAAACAGAAGCGGCAGCCTCCGCTCGATGCACGGATAAGATCGGGGCGGCTGTCAATGATGGTGTCCAGGGCCTGCCGGTAGCGTGCGGTCACATTTTTTACATAGAGGCTGTCCTTCAACCGACCTTCAATTTTAAAGGATCGTACCCCGGCGTTGATGAGATCGGTTAAATGGCGGGAGAGATCCAGGTCCTTGAGGCTCAGCAGGTAACGATCTTGGGCTAGGACCTTGCCCTTTTTATCCTGGAGGGTAAACTTATGCCGGCAAAATTGAGCACATTGACCACGGTTGGCGCTACGTCCAGCCATGATTTCTGAGATATAGCACTGACCGCTGTAACAAACGCAGAGGGCGCCATGGACAAAGCACTCCAGCGGTACCGAGGTGGCCGCCTTGATCGTCTGAATCTGGGCCAGACTCAACTCGCGGGCCAAAACCACCTGGGTAAAGCCGACCCGCTCAAGAAAACGCACTTTTTGCGGAGTCCGATTATTGAGTTGGGTTGAGGCATGGAGCGGGATAGGAGGCAGGTCGCATTCAAGCAGCCCCAGATCCTGGATAATGAGGGCGTCGACTCCGATGGCATCAAGCTGATGACAGAGTTGCACCGCCTGGGGTAACTCATCTTCAGTAAAAAGCGTATTGAGTGCAACATAGACCCGTGCTCGAAAGAGGTGAGCATACTGGACCAGCTGCTTAATATCTTCCAAACTGTTGCTGGCAGCGGCACGGGCTCCAAAGAGGGGGCCGCCGATATAGACCGCATCAGCGCCGTGTTCTATGGCGGCTATGCCGCAGGCCAGATCCCGTGCAGGAGCTAAAAGTTCAATGTCCCGTGTGTGCATAGATGTCCTTAAGGTCGGGTATTGAAAAGAGACTGAATCTAAGCTGTTATCCCTGTGTAACCAGCGTAAACGAGCATCTCTGATGAAACGAGCAAGAAGAATCCTGTCGGTAGCCTGTACTCTGATTTGTATTGTGTCAGCCAGCGTGGTTCTGGCCGCACCACCGGTGCTGCGTCTTCCGATAGCCTGTCGCCTTGGCGATACCTGCTATATCCAGAATTTTTATGACCATGATCCAGGCCCTCAGTACCACGACTATACCTGCGGCCATCTCACCTATGATGGGCACCGGGGAACCGATTTCGCTCTTCCTACCTTAAAGATGATGGAGCAGGGCGTCAATGTCCTGGCGGCGGCTTCCGGTACGGTTGTCGCTGTTCGCGATGGTGAGCCGGATCTCTCCATACGAGAACGCGGGATTGCGGCCCTGGATGGAAAAGATGCGGGCAATGGGGTGCGTATTCGCCATCAAGATGGCTGGGAAACCCAGTATTCGCATATGAAACACGACTCTATCGTGGTGCGGGCGGGGGACCGGGTACGAGCCGGGCAGGTACTCGGGCAGGTCGGGCTTTCCGGCAACACCGAGTTTCCCCATCTCCACTTTTCCCTGCGTTATCAGGGACACGATATTGATCCTTTCGCACCCAAGTCAGGCCCCTGTGGTTCCAGCCAACATGTACTTTGGTCAGCTGAGCTGAAAAAGAGCATGCAATATAAGCCGACAGGGCTTTTGCAGGCTGGTTTCTCAACAGAAATCCCAGAGCGAAGTCGGGTGGATAACAAAACCTATGATAAGCAGTTTATAAAAAACAACGCGCCAGCATTGATTTTTTGGTCAGTCGTCTACGGTATCCAAAAGGGAGATCAGGTTGAATTGCACCTCTACGATACGTCCGGCAGACCGTTGTATCAGAAGAAGAGCAAGGCAACAAAGAATCAGGCCATGCTTTTTGCCTATGCCGGGAAACGGCGCAGTAGGGCGATGTGGCCTCTCGGCCGTTACAGAGGACGGGTGCTTCTCAGGCGTGATCAGTCAGTGGTCCTGGATACAACCAGAGTTATCACTATCGAGGCACGATAATTCTGGTCCGGGAATCAGAGGGCGATGTTGCGTTCTTTAAGATCCCGTGGAGTGAGTTCGTAACGTTCCAGGAGTCGCATGATTTTGTTTCTTGGCGGAATGTTGGAGAGAAAGAGGAGCACAAGCAGGATTGCAAAAACCAGTTTGCTGATAGGCGCACCGTTGACGTAGGAGGTGTAGGCCAAGGGAAAGAAGACCACCCCCATGTAGAGCATCCGTTCATAGGCGGTCTTCAAGAGGATGATCAGCTCATGAAATCCCTCCGCATCCATCTCCGGGAAATCTTGCTGACTCAATTCAGAGACCCGTTGGCGCCTGATTTGAAAGAGGTAGACAATGGCCAGTCCGGCAAAAAAATAGACAAAAGCAGAGATAGAAGCGGGCATGGGAATACTGGGTAGATGAGTAAAAGGATACTCGCCCGAAGGATGACCTTCGGGCGAGCCTCTTTGACTGTACAGAAACGTTTGTAAGGCGGTCTTAGTTGATCATAACTCCTGCCATATTGGGAATTTCCATTCCATGATGGAACAGGTAGGCCACAATAACCGCCACAGGAATAATAAAGAAGGTGAGGGCAACAAAGTAAACCCAGACCATCTTGCCAAACTGGGCTTCGGCCAGTTTCTTGAAGTCGGTGATGATACCAAGGCTCATGAAGGTGAGCATGAAGAACAGTTTTCGCATGGCGCCTTCAACCGATTTAGCACCGGATTTTGCCGCCTTTAACACCGCCATTCCTTCGGGTGCCCCTGAATGGCCTGGCCCAAAGAAGATACCCAGGTAGACGAACCAGGCGATGAAATAGCCCAAAACGAATTTTGGAAAGCGAAACCAGACTTCGGAGAAGGGGATCCGATCCCCCTCATGTTTTTCGATTTTGTAGACCCAGACCATGGCCAGGACAAAGGCCCAGAGACCGATGAACATATCGATCCAGATTTTGGTCATAACCGCGCTGGTGGTGATAACACCTTCCATCCATACGATTTTACCGCCGCTATCCTGCTCCACCTTGGTGCGCATGAACTCGTCGAGCAACTCACCGGCGGCAGCGTCGGCGCCATCGGTCTTGACCGCCATACCCATGGCAGAACCTGCCACGATGGGATCAGAGGTCCCGGGCCATACATGGGTGAATACGCCGGGGAGCACAACCAGCTCAATAACGGCATACACAACAACCAGAGCGGAAACCATGATCGAAACCACCGGTTTTGCCCGCACGGCACCACCGGTGGCAACGGCTGCGGAAACACCGCAGATGGAAATGGCAGAGCCAAGAACGGCCGCGGTTTTCCGGGGGAGTTTAAAAAGGCGCCGGGCGATGATGTAAATTCCGGGCCAGAAGATCAGGTAGGCGACAACGGTTGCGGCCGCACCGGCAATGAACAATTCAAAGGTAAAGTGAGCCATCTGCTGACCAATTTCCGTTCCTCCGGCACCACCAATTTTGGAACCGGTGAGTACAGCTTTGATAGGCAGATAGCCAACTTTGACGCCAAGAAAAACAATGGCGGTTTTGATATACCATTCGGGTTTGGCCGCAGTGCTCAGGTAGCGGGCCAGGGGTTTGAAAAAGTTACCGATGATCAACCCCACCAGGAGGGCAAGAATAAAGGACGCACCGCCACCCAGCTGCAGGGTGAAGAAGTCCAGATGACTTTTCTTGAGATCAACGGCAGAGGCTGCAAAAAAAGCGTGATGGCCGATAAACCAGGTGAAGTAGGTGAGAAAGAAAATAACTGTCCAGCCACCGATAAACTTTTTCATGTCCCATTTTTGAAAATAGGCACCGATGCTGGTTGCGAGGGTGAAAACGAGATAGGTTACCAGGATGGAACCTATGGGCCCAAGAGCCTTGTAGCCACCCTTGCCATAGGCGTAAAAGGCGTGACCTGGAGTGGTGATCTTGCCACCGGCTCCCTCCGGCATACTGAGAATCCATTGCTTGGGATAGGCCACCCAGCCAACCAAGTCGACACCCATGATAGTCAGCAGGCCAAGGCCGAAAAAACTCAAGCCAAGCCACACTGCCCACCAGTCTTCCGTTGTTGCCATGCCTGAGTACCAGGCACGATGTTGCTTCGCCATATTCTCCTCCCGTCTCAGTAGCGCAGGGGCAGTTCGAGACACCTGTTAAAGTAATGGTTCATGAAAGGTCGCATCCACTCCGGGATCATTTCATTGTTGGAGCTCATAAAGACGTTGATGCGTCCGTCTTTCTCGATTTGCGGTTTGAGTGCTTTTTCCAGCTCACGATCAAGATCATCGAGTTCCTGAGCGGCAAGGCGCACACCATCACCGGTAACGATCCAATTTTGGCCATCATGATCAAGCATCATTTCGACCGTGGATACGTCTTTTAGCTTGCTTGATTTACGAAAGAACATGAAACCACTCTCTTAATGTAAAATCGATGTTGGGACGAGAAACAGGCCAATAACCAAAGCAACTACTGCGGCAATAAAGGAATACATACACAATTTGGTTTCAATCGGTTCCCAGGGTTCAGCACCTTCAAGAACACTGGTGGTATCCATATCCTCTGAAATTTTTCCGGTTTCAGCAGCCTTTTTAATCTCTGCTTCCGTCATTTTCTTTTCAGACATACCTTCCTCCTTTTAAGTTGTTGTTGCCTGCCCTCTCAGTTCACTTCGATACGGGGAGAGCGCTTATTACACGTTGTCTAGAGACAAACAATGTAATTACCTTTCAAACTACCTCGGTGAACTTATGCTTTCAAATATTTTTAGCTTCTATTTCGATATATTTTCTCAGATTGTTGGAAAAATTAAAGACCAGAACGTGCAGGTTCAAAGCAGCGAGCTCGGAAAAGAATGCTGTGTCAGTAACTGTAACATCGTAGGAGAGTGCCAGAGAAAGATGAAGAATCCATTCTTTGTTTGGTGTTAGGAGAAGGGGATCCTGTTTGCGGCAAAACATACCTTTTGAGTGCAAAGACCTTGATACGCCACGATTCTAAAACTAAGCTTGTTGATCATTTTTCGTTACCTTGCGCTTTACCAAGTCTGCCTTTACCTGATTCTTTTTTTAGATCTTAGATTTATAATGGAAGGCGGAGATGTCCTGAATCGAGATATACTCTTGGATTCAGCCTATGGATATAAGGGAATCTTGAATACTTGCTTTTTCTGCCAATCCCGCGGAGTATGGCGCTTACCTCGTCATGCTTAATACCTGAACCCTCGAATATTGCATATATGCCTGCGGTAAATTTTTGCGGAATCCTTGAACTTGAACAAAAATCCTCATTTCTGAACGAAGACTATCTCGTGTTCATCCAGATCGTGCGTGGTTTCGGTTATCGGATTGATGGAGGTAACCGATGAAAATCAGATCAAAATTCACCCTATGGATGACCCTTACCGGTATTTTTGCAGCCTTTGTCTTTTTTATCTTTGTCTTCCTGGAGGTTAAGGAAGAAATCGGTGAGTTCGTTGATTATGAACTGGAAGGTGTTGCAACGCAGATTTTTGCTGAAACCGAGACCTTATCTGCTACCGGAAATCAATTCGATGCAACAAAGATACGTCTTCCCCTGCAGCATTACTGGATTCGGCTCGTTGATGGGCAAGAGAACGTTATCTATCAAACTGAAGTAGCCTCCAAGGTCGACATTGACTTGCGAAGAGGCGATGAGGGGTATCTGCAACGGGTAAAAATTCCATTGGAGTTTCTCTATATTCCGCCCTCTGAACGGAAGATTCTCAAGGGCTGGGGGGACGGCATGAGCATTCTGCGGGCAAGGACGTTTTTCAGAAACAGTGGGGACGCATCCTATACGCTCTGTATTGCCCGGCCGATGAACCTTATTAATGTGGAAATAACTGAACTGGTGCGTGAGTTACTTCTGGCCATCATTGTTACCTTGCTGGCCACCTCTGTTATCGCTTATGTGGTGAGTGGGCGTATGCTTAGGCCCCTTGGTCATATTAACCGGTTGATCAGGGAAATTCGCGAAACATCGCTCAACAAGCGCATTCCCCTCCGGAAAAGCAGAGATGAACTGTACACCTTGAGCACATCGCTGAATTCGATGTTTGACCGGCTGCAATTCTCGTTTGAAAAACAAAAAGAGTTTATCACGAATGCCAGTCATGAAATGAAAAGTCCACTCACCATTCTCATGATCGGCCATGAAGAGATGCTGATTGGTGATCTTCCGAAACAGGTTCGTCGAGAGCTTGAAAGGCAGCTGGGCTCCATGCAGAGGATGAATAAGCTCATCCGGGACCTGTTGTCGATCGCACGATTGGAGCAGCGTGACAACCTCTTACGGGAGCCTGTCTTCCTGGATAAAATAATCAGGTCCGTGCTTGGCGACTACAATGACTTGATAGGGAAACAAGGTATTCGTCTCAGCGTTAATCTCTCGCCGCTCAGTCTCAGAGGAGATCGGGAAAAACTCCACAGACTTTTTATCAACTTGATTGACAACGCTATAAAATACAACTGTGAGCATGATGGCTTTATACAGATCAATACGCGCAAACAAGGCCAGCAAGCAGTTGTCGAAATAGAGAATAGTGGAAAAACGATTCCCCAAGTCGATCTTTCCCACATCTTCGACCAATTTTACCGGGTCGAAAAATCACGTTCCCAAGCCTATGGCGGCTCAGGACTGGGGCTGACAATTGTCAGACGTATCGTTGAGATGCATGGTGGCTCTATCTCGGTTGAAAGCGAGAACGGGGTAACGATATTTACGATAGTTTTCCCTATAGATACGTTGAACAGGATCCCGTTAAAAGAAGTGAGCTAAGAAATCTAAACAACTTGTCAATGCAACTTGAAACCGTGAGCATTCATCGGTGGGGCAGTTTCGTTGTCTGTGCTTTGGAGCAACATCCCCCTGATTTTATGGAACATGTATGGAAGAGATGACCCAAAATCGAGTACCACCAATGTGGTGGATGCACCTGAAACAGGCCTTGCTGGGCTCTTGCTGGGTTCTGCTGTTGGTTGGAGGGCTGGTTTTGAGTTTTTTACTGGGCAGATATTTTGGTATAGATAGAGAAATATTGCCCTTTCTCGTTGTCCCCCCATATTATCTGCTCGTGCACCGTTTGGGGCTGAGACCATTGCTCTTGGGAACAGGGCTGCTTTTTGTTCTAGGATGGGGGGCCTACGCCATCTTGAGTTGGCTTACTATTGTCGATGGACTGTGGTGAGAACTACAGGTACTCCTGAAATAATTCGCGAGAAGCGCCACTAATGACCTCCCGGTTTACCAGGGTCGCATTCTCCTTAATGCGCTGACATCCCGCCTCTACCGCAGTCTGGACAGCGGTCACATCACCGCTGAGCAAAAGAAATCCCTTGCCGCCAATCGCCATGGCTGCATGGACACGAAGAAGGGTAACCTGGGCCGCCTTGATGGCCGCGTCCGCGGCTTCGATGCAGCTGGCCGCAGAGAAGGTTTCTATAATCCCAAGGGCCCGTGGGTTTTCCGGCACAGCCACACACCCCGAGAGAGCGGGAAGAACGCGTTGGTCGATATGGGCTAGATAAAGGGTATCCACAAGAAAGCCTGCTGCCAGGCGTCTTCCCACCTCGAGGCTTGAACTGACATTGGCGACCTTGCCCCCAAGGACGATCAGGTATTTGCCGGGACAGATGGAGCGGGCAATGGCCACTTCAACTTCAGCCGCCTTGATCATGGCATCCTGGACCTTAAATCCTGCGGCTATGCTGGAAAGTTCGATAATACCTATGGCTGCATGCATGCGTTACGCGTCCTCTGCTTGTTTGGGTTCAGGAAGCTGGCAGTGGGTAATGAGAATGGAGGTTTTGCTGATAGCTTGAATGTTCCCGTTAATGGGGGCATGGATTTCAGCGCCGAGTTGGTCCCCAACAGTGGCAATTTTGGTCCCTGCCGCCACGAAATCGCCTTGCCGGACCACGGGGGTTGCCGGTGCCCCGATATGTTGCTGCAGCAGAACCGTGACCTGATGCGGGGTACCGGGAAAGGTGGTCAGTGGCCCGCTGTTGCGAAACCGGTTCAAATCCAATCGTGCCATGACCCGTTCCATGGGCATGCGTCGATACGCAATCAGGGGGTGGGCCTGATTTTCGGGAGTGCCCGTGAAGCGTTTTTTTTCGCGGATGAGGGCACGTTTGTTGAGGATACAGCTTTGGGACGGCAGCAATCCTTCAGGGCAGGCCATGAGGGTGCAAAGGTTGCACTCACAGCAGGAGAGGGTATGCGCCTGTTGCTCGTCAGCGGTGAAGGATCCATCGGAAAAGAGCAGGCCACGCATGGCCAGATGCGGTTTCACCGGGTGGCCAAGCAGGCTGCGGGGACAGAGTTCGGAACACATGGAGCATTGGTCGCAAGCGGCTTTCCCGATTTTGGCGACCCTGCCCGGATCCAGCATGTCCTGATGGATGGCCGTGAGCTGGTGGCCTTTGGGAAAGACCAGAAGACCGCCCGTGTTTTTCACGACCGGGGTATCAAGATCCTCACAGAGTTTGCCCATCATCGGGCCGCCAATCATGACCGTGTAGTCCTCGCAGGTTGGCTGCGCCAGTGCGATCACCTCGCGAAAGGAAACCCCGATAGGAACTTCCAAACTCATGGGATGGGCAACAGCCCCACCTACAGTGAGAAAAGAGGTCGTTACCGGTCGTTCGCGACCGATATTGAGGATGGTTTCCACATTCTGCACCACCACCTGCTGGGAAATGGGTAACTCTCCGGCGCCAACGACCCGGCCCGTGGTTTCATAGATCAGGGTGATCTCATCCCCGGCGGGGTAAAAATTACGCAGGGCAAAGATTGCCACCTCAGGTGGACAGTGCGCCTGCAGATGTTTGATCAACTCCTTGTACTTGCCCTTGATGCCGATGATGGCCCGTTTGGCGCGGGTGAGGCGTATACAGTGAGCCAATCCCTGAAAAAATTGGGCCGTGTGATGGAAGAGAATTTCCTTATCTTTGTGGAGAAGCGGCTCGCACTCGGCCGCGTTGACGATAAAGATCTCCGCTTCGGCCCCGAGTTTCACATAGGTGGGGAATCCGGCACCACCGGCACCGACAATGCCCCACTCCTTAATATCTGTAGCCTTGATCATACGGTTGCTCTACGACGGTTCGTCTGCGGGCTCATTGCCGGTGTTCCTGAATTTTATGAAGGGCAGTCTGCACATCGGCCTGTTTACCGAAGATGGCTAACATCTGCACATGCTGGGGACAGTTGCCGCTGACCAGCGCCGCGATCACGTTACTGGCCTTGGCCGTGGCATCCAGGGCCCAGTAAAGATCGATCAGTGGTGCCTGCACCAGGCCAACGGCTCCCCAGTGATCGTGACTGAGGAGCTTTCGTTCCGGTACCTTGATGTTGGCATAGAGCGCCTGGAGAAATTCCTCTCTTGGCGCCTTTATCAGTTCCGTGCGCATGGCGGTGCTATAAGGTTGCCAGGGCGTCGACCCCGGCCTGGGCGCAGGCCATATCATCCTCAACACTGCCGCCGGAGACCCCGATGCCACCGATAATGCGGCCATCGCGTTTCAGCAGCATACCGCCACCAAAGATCACCATGCGGCCCTGATCCGTGGCATGAATGCCGTAGAGTGGGGCACCCGGCTGGGCAGCCACTGCCAGGTCGTGGGTCGCCACCTTGACCGCCACCGCGGTATAGGCTTTGTTGCGGGAGAGATCCACCGACACCAGCAGGGCATCGTCCATGCGTTGCTGAGCCACGAGGTTGCCGCCAGCATCGACCACGGCAATGACCATGGGGACGCCTACCTCCGTGGCCTTGGCTCGGGACACGCTCATGAGTTGCAGGGCTTCATCAAGTGTAATGTTCATCGTGTTCTCCCTAAGATTCCCTAGATGATGCGAAACCCTTCGACCAGGGTACAGCGGCGCTGACGGGTAAAGGTCCGGGCCGAGGTCATGCCTTCACCGGTGGGACCGGCAATGGTAAAGGCGGTGTGTCCCTCGCCTCCCAGACCGATGCCCGCGTAAGCCGGACCGTTTTTGACAAAGATGGTGGTCTGCACGGCCCGGGCAAAGGCGGTCAGGTTGTCCACATTGGTGGAGTGCATGATGGCCGTATGGCGATTGCCCTGTTCCACCGCCGCACCTAATTCGATGCCCTCTTGGATGTTTTTGACGCGGACGATGGGCAAAACCGGCATCATCTGTTCGGTCCAGACCAGAGGATGGTCGCGGTCGGCCTCAAAGATGGCCAGACGGTACTGCTCGCCAATGATGAGGCCGATTTTTTCAAGAATCACCTGCACATTGCGTCCAACCAGTTTGGTGTTGACCTTCCCCTTTTCATTGAGCATGACCTTGGTTACTTGGGCTGCCTCGTCGGACGAGAGCTTATAGGCCTTGCCGGTTTCGATCATGAATTTGATCAGGGTGTCGGCCACTTCCTCGACCACGATCACCTCTTTTTCACAGGTACAGAAGATGTTGTTGTTGATCGAGGCACCGTTGACGATACACTCGGCCGCATTGCGGATATGGGCGGTTTCATCCACCAGAACCGGCGGATTGCCCGCTCCGGCACCAATGGCCTTTTTGCCGGAGGAGAGCACGGCCTTGACCACGGGTTTGCCGCCGGTGGCCACCAGCATGTTTACCTTTGGGTGCTCCATGATCTCGCGGGCGCTGTCCAGAGTGGGCTTGGCAATGGCCGAGATCAGCCCTGCCGGGCCACCGTTGTCGACAATGGCCTTATGGAGCAGACGCAGGATGGTGGAACTGGTCTTGATGGCTGAGGGATGCGGGTTGAAGATGACCGCGTTGCCCGAGGCGATCATGCTTATCGAGTTATGAATCACTGTCCCGGTGGGATTGGTGATGGGTGTGAGGGCGCCGATAACGCCTACAGGTGCATACTCCAGCAGCATCAGGCCATGATCGCCGGTTTTTGCCTGGGGCTGAATGTCTTCAGTCCCCGGAGTTTTGGTGGCGCAGAGAATATTTTCTCGCAGTTTGTCGTCATAGCGGCCTAGCCCGGTCTCTTCCACGGCCATATCAGAGAGCATTTCGTTATTGTCGAGCACTGTCTGTCGCATGGCCGCGATGATTGCATCCCGTTTGCTCATGGGTAGGGCCAGCAGAGCTTTTTGGGCCTTGATCGCACAGTCGACGGCATCGTTCACCTGCTGATGGATACCGTCAAAATCCACAACCGTTCCCCCGGCAGAGGAGTTGTTGAGCTCAGAGATAACCTTTTGGATGATTCCAGCTAAATCCTGTTCGTTTATGGCCATGGTCTACCCTCCTGGGGGGAAAAGGAACGAAATTCCGTATATAGCGTTTGTTACGTATGTTTTTTTATCTCGTTGGTGTCAGTCCCGGGAGCAGCTGCAGGGACCCTCGCAACAGTTCTTCGGCCTGCGATGTTGGCTGCCCAATCTGTGCACAGACCTGCCTCAGTACTTGAGTATCTGCACAGAGACTTTGCAGGGCCTCTGCGGGCAGCGAGGTCTGCAGACTCTGGACGACCTGGATGATACCCTGCCACAGTTGAAGTGCCTGTTCGGCGACTTCCATATCCTGGGCAACGCTGCCTCCACTGATGCCGATAGCTCCGAGTATCTGCCCATCCAGCTCCAGGGGATAGCCGCCGCCGAAAAGGACAGCCCTTCCGTCAAGCGTATGCTGAACCCCGTAGAGTTCTTCGCCCGGCTGACTGAGTTGCCCCACCACATGAGTCGGCATGCGGAGAGCAGCCGCTGTATAGGCCTTGTTCGGAGCAATGGTACGGCTGGCGGGGAGGGCTCCCCGCATCCGGGAGAAATAGAGTAACTCCCCCTCGGCATCGGCGATGGCAATCACCATGGGGACTCCGATCTGCTGGCAGTGGTCCATGGCGGCTCGGGTGAGCAGAGGGGCAATGAACTCAAGGGGATGCTGGGCCAGTGGGGGGGCAGGAGTCGATCTGGACTCGCTTTCAACAGGTTGTGTGGCCTCTGCTTCCAATGACCAGGCAAGGATAAAGAGCAGGTCGGAGAGCCGGTTTATGTAGGCTTTCAGCTCTTCACGACCGGGTTCCTGGACAAACAGAGAAACCAGCAAACGCTCGCAGCGGCGGCAGATGGTTCTGGCCACATGCAACTCGGCGCTTTCCTGGGAGTGTCCTGGCAATACAAAACCTGAAGGCAGGCCGTAGCGTTTGGAGTAGCGGTCAATGATAGATTCCAGGACCTTGACATCACCGGCTTCAATCCGTTGGCTGGTGCGCTTGCTGCTGGAGGGATGACTGGCGACTTCAGCAGCTATCGTGACCAGGGTTTCTTCGATGCCGCGGAGGAGCTGCGTCATCTGGCCATCAGCAATCAGGCTTCTGCAGAGGCCAAGATGCGCCTGCAGCTCATCCAGGGTTCCGTAGGTCTCAACGCGCAGGGCATCCTTGCCGATATGTTCTCCGGAGAACAGCCGGGTGGAGCCCTTGTCGCCTGTACGGGTGTAGATAGACATGAGGCTTGATCCTCTGTATCAGGCTGAGGTAAAGGCCTTCCCGGAAAAAGGCTCCACATTCATCTGATCGACAATGCCAACAATCGAGGCATCCACCGGTGACTGGGGATTGTCCATGGAAAGCCGGGCGCTGCTGCCGGTCACCACAATTACCGTCTCGCCAACACCAGCGCCGACAACGTCAAGGGCCACCAGGCTCTGTCCTGTTGGGCCACCGGTCTGCGGGTGGATTGGTTGGACGATCTGGATGGTTGCTCCACTGAGCTGTTCATGTTTGCGTGTGGCCACCACCGTTCCGATAACGTGCGCGATGATCATGGAAAATTCCCTCTATGACAATGGGTTATGCTGCAACTTAACACCAAGGCTCGCCGCCATCTCCTTTGCCAGAGGTGTGACAACCGAGTCGTGCCGAAGGAGAATATCCACTCCTAAACGGTGGGCCTGGCGAATATGGCCGGTGGACACCAGGTGTCCGCTGATCTGGACAGGTGTCGTTGGCGTTGGAGCTATCGGCTCGGATGGGCGGGGAGGTGGCACCGCATCTGATTCGGGGCTTGTTGTCTTTAAAAGAGCCGAGCCCAGTGTCGCCACATCCGTCAGCAGACAGCCGTAGTCGTGTAGGGTCTGCAACCGCTCCTGGATAGCCTGGGTAAAGGCTGGAGCAACGGGCAATTTCTCTGCTCTTCGAGCCCAGTGAAAGCCAGAGGGATCAGCCCCGTTACTGGCTGCGACCACCGGTTTGCCCAGACTGATGCCATGGAGAATCAGATTGGATGGCATGGAATCAGCCACCAAAAGCGCCACCTTGGAGGCGGTGTTGAGGCTGAGCATGGGCACCAGTACTGCCTTGGCCTCGGTGAGAGCGCCCAGCCAGTTTGCCTCGTCCAGCTCGCTGATGTTGGGAAACCCCTGGAGTTGCTCACGAACCTTTTTCCCGTAGATTGCCTCGGCCGCCGCTGAAAAGCAGAGCTGCTGGCAAAAACCCTGGAGACTGCACCAGCGAAGTTGCTCAATTGCCTGGGGCAACCCAACGGTGGCGCCGGAAAAAAGGGTGAGAAGAGGGCCACGGTGCCCATCCCCGCCTAAGCGGAGAGCCAGGCGGCGAAAGATTTCCGTCACCAGTTGCTCTATCTGTTGCTCGTTGAAGAATTCCATTCCTGTGCTCCTGTCCCCTTTCAGGCCGCTGTTGCCAGGCAGGAGGACCCCTGCATCTGTTGTTGGCAGCTCAGGGCGATGCCAAGCGGCGTCACCAGAAGCGGCATATCCGGTTTGAGTACGGGAAGTTCACATTCATCAGCCATGACCTGTGTTATGCCGCTGAAGGTGCTGGTGCCACCAACGAGATAGAGGTTTTCAACCCCATGCCCCTGTAAATGGTTGCGGACAATGGTGGCCATTTTCTGGAACACAGGCCGCACCACCGGCAGCAGCTCCCTCTGTTTGTCGGGATCGCATTTCATGGCTTCGGCCTTTTCAACGGAAATTCCCAGGTGACCGGCAATGACCAGATCCACATGGGTGCCACCGGTGGCCTCGTCTGCGGTGTAGATCACCTTGCCGTCTTTGAGTATCGAGATACCGGTGGTGCCACCGCCAACGTCAATCACCGCCCCCTCACTGATGTCGAGTACCTTTGAAGCTGCGCTGGGCTCATCTGTGAGCTGGGCCACCTCAAGCTCGACACTCTCGAGAACATGGCCAAAGGCCTGGGCATTGCGCCCACTGGTTCCCGGCGGGTAGGCTGCCGCGCCATGCGTTATTTTGAGACCACGGTTGCGCAGTTTTTGCATCTGGGCTCGGAGAATGGACAAGGCCCCGATATAATCCAGCACCAACCCGTCGCGGACACTTGCCCGGCTTCGGGTCATGGCCCCGGCAACCGGGGTGCCGCTGCTGTCGACCACCGCTGTGACGATGTAGGCAGTGCCCAGATCCACACCTGCATAGAGTTCTCCCTTGGGGAGCGTCTCCAGAGGCTGCTTGAGTACCTGGGCAAAGGATGCGATTCGCTGGTTCACCTGTTCACTCAGCATGTTCGAATCTCCATCGTTGGTGCTATTCTTGTGTTGAAGAAGAACGTGGGGCCAGAAAAACGAGGGTTAGCCCTCCCGTCCCGTCAGCTTTAAGATGGCGGTTTCCGCAGCCTTTCCGGCGCGTTCGACATCGGACTGTTTGCCTCCGAGGTACAAACGACCCACCGCCCCATAGACACGGCAGTCCACCAGGGTGATATTGGCATTTTTTTCCGCCTCGTTGGCGGCCAGGGTGACATAGCCAGCCGGAACCACCTCAAGAATATAGAGATCCTGCCCCGGCAGGAGCATGGAGCAGAGGCGGGAAACGTTCACCATCTGCGAATGGTAGGGATTCACCTTGTGAATAATCTGTGTGGAGAGGATTTTGGGCTTGATCCTATCTTCCATCTTACACTGCATGGTCGTGAGCACAGCCTGACCCGCGTGTTTGACATCTTCCTGGTTTTCTGAATGAAATTCAAGGACGCCGAAGTGCCGTTCCACGATCATCAGGCCCGGGCGGATATTGGCGGCTTTGACCGCGGCATCCGTGACTTCGTTGATGAGCACACCCGGTGCGATTTCCACCAGCATGGCGGCCATCCCCGGAACTGGGGTGAAACCACGGGAGTTGGCCCCAACATAGGCGGCAAGTTGCGGCTGCATGCGATCAAGATAGACATAGGTACGTAATTCAGACATTGTTCAACTCCTTCAAAACCACGGTTGGATAAACGGTGAACTAGAAGATCAGCTCTCTTTACTGTCCTCTTTTTTGGCTTCATTTGTGCTGCTTTTGGGTGCTTCCTGCTTGCCGGTTTTTGGCTTTGTCGTGACCGCTGCCTTTTTTTGAGCGACCCGGGCTGTGCGTGTGGGGGCACGTTTTTTCCGGGTTGCCGGTCGCTTGCGCTTGGGGGCTGGCGCCGCAGCATCGGTTGTGCTTGCAGCTATTGGGGCATCGTCTGCTGTCGGGACAGGTTGTGGCGTTGTTTCTGCCTTTTTTGTTGGAGGGGATGCAGGGGGAATCGAGGTGATCGGGGGAGTCGATCCCAGGCACTGCTTAAGCTGCGTATCCGGGCGGGCAATGATCAGCTGTGCCACAACCTGTCCGACCGCAGAGGCAGCGATTGTCGCAGCATGGACCGCCGCTTTGACCGCAGCCACATCACCTTGAAAACGGATGGTGATCAGGGCTGGAGAGGTGTGAAGGTAGCCAAGGAATTCAACATTTGCGGCTTTTACCCCTGCATCGGCACCACTGATTGCCGCTGCGTATCCTCTGGTTTCAATCATGCCAAGGCTTGTTCCGGCCATTGCGGTTATCTCCTTGTTGCCAGCTGCTTGAGTATTTCCTGAACAATCCGTTCCACCAGCCGGGCATCAACGGCCAGAGGCTGTATTCTCTGCCGTGGCTTGGGGGACGGATCATCTTCAGTTGTATCTTTGAATAAAAGCGGGTTGCCTTTGACCAGCCGGGCACCGTTGGCCCCCAGACGTCGAAAATCAGCGAGGTTGGCCGTTTCGATGGATTCGCTGAATAACGGCTCCTCGGTGGGCAGATCGCGATGGTGGAGCACCACCAGCTGTTCTTGCGCACTTGCACCGATACCGATATTGAGTCGTGAGAGCTGGGCGATCTCCTTGGTGGCTCTGCAGATGGAACGTTCCGTGGTTGTTCCGGTTATGGAGGGAATCCCCTCTTCTTCAAGGCCAAAGAGCAGGGCATTCACCACCGATGGGGCGACCGTCCCCTGGAGAAGGATGGGCACCATGGGTTTGAGCGCAATTTGTTCGTGGAGCTCAACGGCCATAGCTCTGCTCCCGTGCCAGGGGACTGGTGAGGACAAGTCCGGTGGCCACGGCATTGCGAGGCCCCTGGCTGCCACGTATATTGGCCCGACCCGTGACCACGCCATATTCCATCAGCTCGTCTGCGAGCATGGTCGGGATTTCAAAGTCCAACGAAGAGCCTCCTACCAGGGCGACAAACTCGATCAGACGAATGTTGCCTGCCGGTGCGACCCGGGAAAGTGCCCGCAGTCCATTTTGGACGAAGACCTTTTCCTTGGCCTTACGCCGGACTTCGGCAATGCGGCCCAGGGTATCTTCCAGGGGGATGGGTTGGGGCCCACCCTCACCCATCACCACCACCCGCCCAAAGAGGCGAGGATCCATAGGGGCATCAAAAAACTGGACCGAACCATCCTCGTGGCGCAGGTGAAAGAGGGTTTCCACCTTGGCCAGCGGGTAAAATTTAATCCGCTCGGCCAGATCGAGATCGTCAAGGCCCAACTCCTTGTCAATGAGCATGGTGACCATGTCCCCAGCACCGGCCAGATGGATGCTCCGGATCTGCCCCGCCTCGTTGATCAGGCTGGCATCGGTGGAACCGCCTCCCAGGTCCAAAATCGCCAAAGGAGCCTTGGTTCCGGGGGTGGTCAGGGCGCCGTTGATGGCCATCTCCGCTTCGACCCCGGAGACTGCCACCTTGACCTGGATCTCTTCCTCCAATTTGCGTGCAAGCATCTGCATGGGCAGTTTCTGGGTCTGGACCATGGCCGCCAGACCAACCGCATTGCCCAGGGCAAACTCTCCGGCCAGATTCCCCAGTACCTGCTGCGGAACCAGAGTGTCGACCGCGATGATATCCTGAACCAGAATATCGCTGACCGGCTGGTTGGTGAGATCGGCCATGACCTGGCGCACGGTTTCAAACATGCCGCCCACATTGGTCCCGGCCTCGGCTTTGATCTCCCGCAGGGGGGCTACCTGATCGACCTTGTCCATGATCGCTGCAGCTCCCTGGTCCACCGGTACCTCCACCGTGGCCTCGGCTCCGATAAGGGTGAGGTGTCCTGCGGGAATGCGCCGTTCCTGGATATCGCCCTGCGGGGTTTTGATGACCACTGCAGAGCGCACTCCGGTCAGGGCACGGGCAATGGGCACGATGTTGCGCGTTTCCTCTGGGCTTAAGCCAAAAAGAGTGGCTATATCATAGGGATTGGAGAGCTTCTCTATGGTCTTTCCCACCGGTGCCACCTCGATGGCTGCAGGCATGCGCATCGGTACCCTTTCAATATGACGAACCTCGTCAACAATGGGGATCGGCTGGCTTAAGCGGTTATGGATGAGCACGCCATCGTCGAGTTGGACAATGGCGCCACGGACCCGTACACCTCGGGCCGTGGCCGCATTGATCATCTCCGCCGCCACCTGAAAATCGGTTGCAGCGTCCACCAGGACGATGAAATCCTGGGCGGAGTCCGCCTCCGAGAGTGCGTCCAGGTTGATGGTCGTCCCGGTTGCCAGGCCCATACCACCTGGGGTGGTGGGGTTATGGCCGATCATGGCCGATTCGGTGATAACGGTCTCGGTGATGGTTTCCATGGCCACATCACCGATGACCGGTGTCGCCTCATTGAGCAGCACCATGGCCAGGTCCCGGCGCGGAATTTTGAGTGGCGCCAGAGCCTGATTCAGGGCATCGATGATGCCGCTGACATTGCGCATGGTGCCTTTGATGCCAATGGTCCGCACCAGGCTCTGCCCGCAAAACCGCACCGCTCCCTGACCATCGATCTCAGCCAGGGCCACCTCCGTGGTGTTGTTGCCTATGTCCACTCCTGCAATGAGTGCCATGCTCAGGTCCTAGGGTTGTTTGAGTCGACCGCGTTTTTCATAGACATCCGCCGCTTCACGGACCAGGGCCGCGCAGATTTTTGCCTGATACTGGCTTTCCAACTCAGTGGCGATCTCCAGCAGCTCCTGTTTGCTGCAACGGTAGGGACGAAGGGAGTTATAAATTTCCAGTACCCGTTCATCGGGGATGCGGGTCATTTCGGCTGCGCGGCGCATGTTGGCCGCCAGATGGGGGCGACCGGCGCTTTCCGCGATCTGCGCCTGGTATTCCAGGGTTTCCGGGCGGATTTTGATGTCCTTGAACTCAATCTCCCCGGCAATGACCTTTTCCAGGGTGATATCATTGAGTTGCAGCCCGCTTGCCGACTGGACCAGATCCGGCCGTTTGCTGGCCAGGGGATAATCTCTAGCCGCATCGAGATGGCCTGATGCAGGGGCGGATGGGGCCGCCTCTGTTGAGGCGGCGGCAGGCGCCGATTGTCCTTGCGCCATGTTCGAGAGAACCTGCTTGACCATATCGGCAATGGCGTCAGGGGACATATTGGATTGTGTGGATGGAGCCATATGCTCGACCTCCGTTCTATGACAATTTCAAAGGTGATGTCCACCGGGGGCTCAGCCAGAGCATTTGTCGCGGGCATGGCCCGCTCCTACAAATGACGAGTACTTTGAAGGGCTTTAGGAGCGGGCCATGCCCGCGACTGAATGAGCATTTTGCTCGATACAGCTGCCCCTCTGAAATACTCACATGTGCATTGAGCCTGTTGGTGTCATTTTTTTTAAACCCCCTCCTAAAAAGGGGGATTAAGCCATGGCCAGCTCGACTGTGGGCTGATCCCGGTTAACCAGCAGGGTTTCCTTGTTGTGGAGTAACGCAGCCAACCCCTGATATTTGGGGCGGGCCATGGGATCGTTGCGCACCGGAACCGGTGTCGGGTTTTCTCCCTTGGCGTATTTGGCCGCGTTTTTGCCCATGGCCCGGAAGGTGGAAAGCTCCACCAGGGGCGACTGGGAAAAGAGCTCCAGGTTCTGTAATGGAGCCAGATCGCGCTGGTGAATCACCGAGGTGCCGCGGGAGATGATTCCGATACCAATACCGGAACCGCTGAGTTTAGCCGCCTCGTGGCCGATAAACCCAACATCCGCTGTTTTATTGACGCGAACGATACGGGCCTTCAGCCCCTCCTCTTCAATACCGGCCAGGACCTCGCGCAGTACCTCCTGATGGGGGATGTGGATGATGGTCTGGGTCATGGTGTTGCCAAATGCCGGAGGAATACCGATAACAACCTCATTTTTGTCCTTGCCTACCACTGCCGGACCTATCTCGCGCAGTTGTAAGGGGGCCGCCTGTGTGGGGCGATCCGGACCGGGCGAGGACGGCTTCATTTGCTGCAACACTTCAAGGATGATGCCCTTGACCATATCTTCGGATATTTTCATGTGTTTTGCTCCTCTTGCTTCCTCGCTTAGACGTCTTCCGGACTGATGGCCGACGGAATATCTTTGAGCATCTCCCAACGCTCGCCTTCCAACCGATAACCAGTCCCGGGACCGGTATAGTTGTTGGGGTCGTTGACTGCGGAGATAACGTTGAACTGATCATCGAAAATAGCCGAGGTATGGAGGTAGTCACCGCTGACCTTGCCTTTGAGCATATTGAGCACGCTCTCGGCCACGTCGCGAAAACCCCGTTTGGCCAGGGCCTGCACCACATCCAGACCGGTGACACCACGGCTCATCATCTCGTCGATGGCGCGCAGGTCTTCCGGTACGTTGCGATCCGGCATCTCCTTGCTGCCGTGGGCATAGGTGGCGGCCTCAATCTCTGCCTCGGTAATCGCCGGCAGCCGCAGTTCTTCAAAGACTGCCTGCAGAGCGCGCACCGCCTTGTTGCGTACCGCGATGACTTCCTCCTCGCTCACCGGTTTCAGGGCCATGTCGGCCTGCAGGTCGCGCTGCAGCACCAGCATATCGTCATAGTCGTCGACATCATGGGTGGAGCCGGCGAACATGTTGTCGTAGTTGGGGGAGGCTGAGTAGCCGGAGAAGATGAAGTCGGTTCCAGGCAGGAACTGCATCAGCATACGTGCGGTGTTGCGAATCGGAGAATGGGTAAAGGTCTGATCGTTACCCGAGGCGACTTCCAGGTCGTTAAGCACGGTGGCAACGTTTTCCGCCAGGACCGCACGGATACCGGCCGGTACCGCACCCGGCACGCCGATACAGCTGATGGAGCCGTTCTGCAGCCCCTGTACGCCCGCACCCTTGGTCACCATGATGCAACGGATTTCCAGATAGAGCATGGACTTGCCTTCGGCATAGCCCATCTGGACCTCGGACCCGGTCCCTGAGGTATATCGCATCTTCAGTCCGCGGGAGGCGTAGGCCGAGGCGAGAAAGGCTTTGGACCAGGGGGTGTCATCCCCGTCGACAAAGACCTGCTCGGTGCCATAGACCGAAACCGTTTCCGCGTAGTGGGTCAGGCCGCGCATCCCCATGGTCAGTTCCAGGGCTTCTTCCACGGCACACTGGGCCAATACGCCGGGACGTCCGGTCTGGCCGCCGATCAAAAGGCAGAGGGCATTCATCGGCGCATAGCGACCAACACCGACGGTTGTTTCGATCTCGGCAAATCCCCGCAGGGTGGCTTCGGCCGCATCTGCTGCCAGCAGAGGAGCACTATCTTTGACGTTGGTGACATGGGCCTGGTTGGCCGGGGCCCGGCGACTGCGCAGTTTCTGCATCGCCATCATCAACTCAACCACATTGAGCTGTTTGAGCACATCCACGTACTTGGCCGGGGTCATGCCCACGGAGAGGCGCACGATCTCCTCACGCGGCACGTTGATATCCACCAGCATGCGGGCGATAGTGAGCGAATCCATGGCCATGACTTCTTCAGCCACATCCGTGACAATGGTATGGGCGGCGATCCAGTCGTCGATCATATCAAATTCTGCACGTTCACGGCCGTCCATCTCCATGACCTTGCCGTTTTCAATCCGGATCGAAGGACGAGGATCCTGAGGACTGTCCATGGCGATCAAGCCGACTTCCATCCATTCCTTGATGAAGCCGTCCTGGTTAACAGCCCTCTCTCCGAGGACCTCAAAACGTTTTTGTCGTTTTGCCATGAGGATGCCTCCTAAATGTAGGGAGTTGTCAGGCTTTTCGGTTCCTGGCCCCAGGCGCCTAAGAGTTTGTTACCCACATCACGACCGGCGAGAACCGCCTGGCGAACCGCCCCGGAATCACCGGTTACCCAGATGAAAACCTCGTTGGTCAGGGAGGTGCCATGCGATGGGGAACCATAGCCGACCACCTTGACGTCGGCCGCTTTGACGGCACTGTCGATCATGAGCATGCCGACAACCGCCGGAGCACCGAGAATCAAGCCAAAGGCACTGCCTTCCGGAGCGTTGAGTGCGAAGTTGAGACATTTTGAGGCACGGGCCGAGTACTGCAACTCGGTGTAACCGGCATCGTTGGCATAGACATCGCCAAAGTATTTGGGCAGGGACTCCAGGGTGACCTCAACCGCGCGGCGGGCATCGGAGACATCTTCTGCCCCAAAGACGATCAGGTTACCGTGACCTGCACCGCCCTTGGTGTCGCGGGGCATCTCCACTCGAATGATTTCGGTGTTGGTCGCCTTGACCGCATCGTCGGCAGCCATCAGATGGGGACCAGCTCCGGTGCGGCCGCCGATAACGCCGATGGAGCGGTATTTTCGGTCAAATCCCATGATCTCGTGAATATTGGAGTCCAGGTTGGCAATCACGATACCCATGGTGTCGCCCATGCCGGCACCGACAAATTCCGTGACCTGCACCAGATCCTCAGACAGGGCAGCAGCCGGTTGTTTCGCTGCAGCCTCTTTGGGGGCAGCCCCTTCGCTGCTGCCAGCAACACGCCGCATAACTTCCTGCATGACCTTTTCAATCAATTGTTCTTCCACTTGTGCGTTCCTCCAGGGGGTATTTTGCATACTTGTCAATGGGTTAAGCGAAGCGATCTCCTGAAGCCGTGAGCATTCATCGGTGCGCCAGCTTCGTTGTCTGTGGCAGGCCGATTGAAGTAAGCTTTATCGGCTTGTTACGGACAATGAAGATGGTGTGCTGAAGGATGCCCCGCAGGGCGAAGGGTGAGTTTTGTTAAAGTTCTTTTGCTTAAAAGAGAAGAACCCGTTTACTTCTCACCCGCCGTCACGGCTTCAGGAGTTACTCTGCGGCCCCTTTGGGGAGAATGATTTCCACATCGCCGTGAGGACGGGGAATCACATGTACGGAAACCACCTGGCCGACTTTTTCCGCGGCCGCCGCACCGGCATCGGTGGCGGCTTTCACTGCACCGACATCGCCACGAACCAGGGCGGTGATCAGGCCGGCGCCTATTTGTTTTTGGCCGATAAGAGTGACGTTGGCAGCCTTAACCATGGCATCGCAGGCCTCGATATTGGCGACCAGCCCCTTGGTTTCGATCATTCCTAGTGCCTCTTTAATCATCTGTGATCCTCCCTAAGAATCGGTGGTGAAGAAAAGGTGGCAGAGGCTGATCTCGGGCCACCTCGGGTGAAGCGGTATAGTTTGGTTGATGAACAGGGGGATATTCGGCAGTTGTATCCTGGCCTCGCAGTGGACGGGGACTCCTGCTTCGACCCTGTTTCAGCTTGCTTGCATTAAACCGAGTGGCGAAAGGATCAACAATCCCGTGAAAGGAGGATTTCCCGTCCCTCAATCAGGGGGTTCTTGGGTGAGGTGCAAAAAGAAATCCCCACACGGACCAGAACGGCCGAGTGGGGTGGGGGGCTGATTCAGGCGAGATAATTTTTCACCAGATTGAGCAAAAAGGTGCCAACTGCAATGGCTGTAGCCGGGGGATCGATATGGTTGCTGCCATGGTTCCAGAACATGCGG
The DNA here is from genome assembly GCF_016919065.1 of Desulfobulbus rhabdoformis. Classification (GTDB taxonomy): domain Bacteria; phylum Desulfobacterota; class Desulfobulbia; order Desulfobulbales; family Desulfobulbaceae; genus Desulfobulbus; species Desulfobulbus rhabdoformis. The sequence continues at coordinate 47,724 of NZ_JAFFQA010000022.1, forward strand.
GCCATCAGCTCTTGGAGAAAGGCGGCGCCAAGGCCTACCAGGCCTGCGACCAGGAGGGAGCCGAAGTGGAGATAGGCCAGGGCGGAGAGGATAGCCATGCAGTGCCAGACCGGAAATTTTTGAATTTCTCCGGTGCCCAGGGTGAGGCCAGCCAGGCAGATAGCCGCCAGTGCCCAGCCTATAATCAAGGGAACGACAAAGGCACCGGTGGTGGAGATGGTGCCTGCCGCAGCCATCGGATCGAGGATGGTTTTACTGCCCATGGCCAGTGCGCCAGAGAAAATACCCACACCAAAGCCGATGACCGCCAATCGTGCGGGGGGAGCCATCCACGGTACCCAGGAGATGGCATGTTCACCGGTCTTCAGCCAGCCATGAGTCTTGATGGATTCGCGATTGCCCCAGGGCATCTCGCCGTGGCAGATCAGGCGGGCCACAAAACTGACCAGGACAATGGCCAAGGCAATGCAGTCAAAGGTTTTTATCACGGGAATGGTGACCAGGATCTGGAGCACAACATGGGTGAGAACCGCAGCGAAACCTCCAACTAAAAGGACATCCCAGCTTGTTGCCACCAAAGGAGAGAGGATATCCTTCCCCGTGGCCGAGGCCAGGTTTTTACGGATACCGGCGGCGTAACTTGCCGCGATTACACCACCGCAAAAGCCGATATGCGGACCGAAAATGGGCCCCAGGCCAACCTGCATGAGCACAAAATCTGAACCTCCTGCAAAGATGATGGCACAACCGGCCAGAACAATAAAGCCACAGGCCACAAAGGCCCAGAGGCCGCCCAGGGCCGTTCCCAAGATCCCTCCGGCAAAGCAGATCAGCAAGGTATTGATACTCCAGGGTTCCATCGTTTCTCCTCCTCTTGTGGTGATGTTGCCTCCCATGCATTCTCGTGTGAGGATCTGCGACAGGAGCGCTGTTGGCAAAAAGCACAATCCGGGATACCGGTATTGTGAAGTGTAGGCATGGAATGCTTACAGCGATCGGGGCGGCAGGGAAGATATCGTTCCTGCCGCATCATCACCTTGTAGAACCGGTGAATCAGAAGGGGAAGGAAGGAGGGTGACCGCGTAAACGGTCGTTATGGTACTGAAAAGGAAGCGTGGCTGACAATCAAGCGAAGGGAGGAAAAAATCCCCCCTTGACGGGGTAATTTTGAGGGAGAGAGGGGGAGTTATGATTCAGGACTCAATAAGCAGTCCATACCGCATTGCAGCCTGTGACGCTTCAATCCGGTTTTTCAGCTCCAGCTTTTTATAGATGTTGCGTACGTGGCTTTTCACGGTCTCAACACTTATATACAGGGTCTCCGCGATTTCCTTGTTCCCCATTCCCTGGGCCAGATGTTTGAGGACATCTTCCTCTCTGCGGGTGAGATCAGGCATGCTGCGCTCTTCCGTTCTGGGGGCTTCCTCCATCGCTAGGTTGACCAGGTAGGCCGAGATGACCGGAAGATTGTTGTGAACGGAGCGGATGATCTGCTTCAGCTCGTCTATATTGATGGATTTGAGCACATAACCGACCGCGCCTGTACGCATGGATTCCTGTATATACTCGGTGTCGTTATAGGATGAAAGCACCAGGACTTTGAGATCTGGCATGGTTTTGCGGAGCATACGAATGGCGGCCAGGCCGGAGAGACCGGGCATGTCCACGTCCATAAGGACAATGTCCGGAAAGAGTTGGGAGATCGATTCGACAGCAGAAAAACTGTTTTCCGCTTCACCGATAATCTCCAGATCGTCGGTATCACGGAAACTCAGACGCAGCCCTGCGCGAAACAGAGGATGGTCATCGGCGAGAAAAACGCGAATACTCATGGCTTCTCCATCTGGACAAAAAACATGACTAGAGGGTGTCTTGAATAATTAGATTTTTCAATCAAGGCCAAGGATTGCGCAAAATTTTACCGCAGGCATATATCTGATATTCCGAGGATAAAATTTTAAGCATGACGCCGGGATTGGCAGAAAAAGCAATTATTCAAGATTCCCTAGACTCTATCCCTCTGGTGATACAGATGGATCACCAGAAAAAAACGGATACGAGAACGAAATCATGGCCGGCTGGAGGAGAAAAGCATGTCAATTCCCCGAGGCCAGCTGTGACCTGTCAGGGGTACTGCTCATGGAAAAAGGGAACGACGGGTAGTTGCAACAGGCACGTTGTCCCCCGATCGAGGGAGTGAATCCCTTCGAATCGTTTTCTTATAACCATACCTTGCGCAACTCTGCAATGCCTCTTTAGGGGGAGAAAAATACCCCATTTGAGGGAGAAGGCCAGACTCGGGCGATACTAAATTGGGAGGACAAAACTAAAACGACACCCTCGATAACGCATTGAACTTTCCCTGTTCAGCGGCGTTTTAACCCAGATTGCACCACGATGAGCTTCAACCGCCAATTTGCAGAAAGCAAGCCCCAGGCCCAGTCCTTTGCGCTCTGATTTGTTGCGCTGTCGAGTGGTAAAGAATTTATCAAAGATATAAGGCGTATCTTCTTCGGGAATGCCAAAACCTTGATCTTCCACGGCGACAAGAAGATAAAACCGATCAGGATCAATGCGTTGCAGACAGTTTTTGGGGAGGGAAAAGGAGGGGTGAAACAGGGTTTTTCCAAAGAGTCGGTCTTCGGAAACCGTGATTGTTCCCATGGCCGGACTGTACTTGACGGCATTTTCCAGCAGGTTGACCATGGTGCGGCGGATTCGATTGAAATCCACCTGAAGGACAGTGGATGGAGTGGCTCCCTGACGTTGAAACCGTACCTGCTTTTCCTGGGCAAAAAGATCCACCTGAGCCAGGCTTTCCTGGATTAAGGATTGGAGATTACACTCTATTTTTCGCAGGCGGAACTGACCGTTTTCATGACGATAGGTATCAAGAAAATCGGTCACCATACCGTAAAGCTGGTTGCCGGTCTGGAGGGAAAGATCAAGAATTTCCTTCTGGCTGTTGTTGAGCGAGCCAAGCTGCTCGGCCGCCAGGAGTTCCAGGGCCTTTTGGATGGAGATCATGGGATTTTTCAGGTCATGGGTCATCATCCCGGTGAGGTCTTCCTTCATCCGTTCGGTTCGTTCTTCCTCGGAGACATCGCGCAGTACTCCTACATACCCGGCATTCTCCTCTTTTTCGGTGCGTAGGGTGGCAATGGACAGCAGAATCGGCAGAACCTTGTTGCCAAAGCCGCAACGGACCTTGATCTTGAAGTTACCGCGACTTTGGGCGCAGTTGCGCAGGTTATGCTCCAACTCGTCGACCGAAGCGGTGTCAGCCAGCAGTGAAGCAAAGGGGCGCCCCACCAAATGATTTTTTTCCACCCCGAAAATATCCTTACACGCTTCATTAGTGAGGGTGATAATGCCTTCGCTGTTGATGGAAACGATGCCGTCGGTGACACTGTTGATGATCTTATCCAGATAGCGACGGGATCGACGCAGAAGCTGTTGTTTTTGATAGGCAAGATCGCTGATGGTCTGGGTGACCACATGCATCAACTCGACGATGGACTGAAATCGTTCTAGAGGGATGATGGATATCTGAGATACGGCCTCGAGGTACCCCTCCACATCTTTGATGCCGATCAGCCGGGCCCGCTGAGCTGCTACACCGGGATCAAGTGGCTCGGTGAGAATCTGACCGCAGAGGATATTGGCAATATGATGATCATCGAGAAAGATGGGAGAGGCGGAGTCAGTCAATCCGGCATTGAGACACTGGTAGATCGTATTGCAGCGGGTCCGTGCCGATTCATGCCCCCCATAGCTGTCACTCTGGTAGCAGAGTTTCCTGCCTTTATGGGTGGAGCGGCAGAATTTCGAGCAGAGTTTGGTGAAATTAAACGGTTTGGTGATCGGGCTGCCGTCCACATTGGTAATAATGGCCGCAATCCCTGTGGCCTTGGAAAAGGTTTCAAGAATGTTTTCCAGCTTATGCTGTTCGATCAGGTCTAAAAGTGGATAGGCCCGTTTCATGAGCAGTGGCGTCAGCAATGATTCAGAAGGGGGGCTGAACCTGTCCCATGACGCAAGATCGAGGGTTCATGGAAGCGTAACAGGGAGCCCGGATTCGCTGCGGGCCAAGCATAACAGGGTGGAGCCCGAAGCAAGACGATGGACAGTGTGGGCACAAAAACCGTAATTTGCCGCCATGTCAACACATTCCTGCACTCGGTAGGTACGGCCGTTGTAGGTGTTGAGCATCATATGCAGATCATAGAGCGCGTCCCGCCAGCTGCAGTCGCTGAAAAAATCATGGATCAGCAACCGGCCTGTCGCGGTTGTTTTTCGGGCTGCCAGCCCAATGATGCGGGTGGTTTCCTCAGGCCCCTGACAGTGAATGAGGTTGGAGAGGAGCGTCAGGTCGCACGATTTATCGTTGATTGCGTCCAGCTCTCGGTCATTTTCCGCCAGCACATTACACCGCCAGGGCGTTACGCGTGAGGCAAAAGGGGCGAGACGTTCCTGGAGAGCACGCTCCACCACCTGAGCGAGATCGCAGAAGATCGCAGACCAGGTGGGATTTCGAGTAAGGAAGGTTGCCAGGTGAGCCCCGGAACCACCACCGAGATCAAGGATTGTACCCTGTGTCGGCAAAGGGCCAAGAGCTGTAAACAGTTCTTCTGCACGCTGATTGGCCGCTTCATCCATGGCACCGAGATAACGGGAAAAAGCCTGCTGGATTTCCTCTTCGTTTTTGTCTTCCGTGGCGTAGACCCGATGCCCGGCCGTAAGGGTTGCTTCCAGTTGTTGCCAGGATTGGAGTAATTGGCGCTCAAAGCAGAGGGTGTTGCCCTGGTAATTCGGCGTGTCGGGAGTGAAAAATTTTTGGCTGAAGCTGCCGGGAAGGTAACGATCCTCCTTTTTTTCGATAAGCTCCAGGCGACAGAGGCAGTCAAGAAAACGCTGGCCAAAGGCGGCATCCCAACCAAGCCGGGAGCAAATCTGAGGGGACGTTTTCCCTTGAGGACCAAGCAGACCGACCAGGCCGATTTTTTCCACCAGCATGAGCAAAAGGCCGATACGGTAGCCGGTGAGCAGATCGGAAAACTGAAGAAAAGAAGCCCCCGAAAAGGGGCTTTGCTCAGAATTAATCTGGATCATTGTTGTTGGGCGTCGTTGATGCCGACTTCGGCAAAGGTTTTAATCTCTGCCAGGACCCGGGTGGCCGCGCCAATCAGGTGCATGGACACTGCGGCGCCGGTTCCCTCGCCCAGACGAAAATCAAGGTTGAGCAGAGGCTGCACGCCTAACCGCTCCAGCATACAGCGATGCCCGATTTCCACCGAGTTATGGCTGGCAATGAGGTAGTCCTTGGCCGTGGGAACCAATTCGCAGGCGATCAAGGCACCTGCGGTTGAGATCAGACCATCGCAGACGACGGGAATCCCCCGTCCGGCTGCACCAATGACCAGGCCGGCCAGGCCGCCAATTTCAAACCCTCCCACCTTGGCCAAGACATCAAGGGGATCCTCGGGGTTGGGTTTGTGCAGGGTCACCCCCTGCTCGATCACTCGAACCTTATTGGCCAGGGCTTCGTTATCGATGCCGGTCCCGCGACCGGTCACTGTTTCCACGGGCAGCCCGGAGAAGGCGGCGATAATAGCCGCTGAAGGCGTGGTATTGCCAATGCCCATATCACCGGTACCTAAGAGGTCGAGCCCCTCTTCGTCCGCCAGCTGATTGACAATCTCAATGCCTGCTTCAAGTGAAGATATCGCCTGTTCCCGACTCATGGCGGGTTCCTTGGTAAAGTTGGCCGTACCAGGGGCGATTTTTTTATGGAAAATGGGCAGATCCTGAGGGAAATCGTGTTTCACGCCCAAATCAGCCACCCGCACCGAGCCCCCGGCATTTTTGGCCAAAACACTGACCGAGGCACCGCCCTGCACAAAGTTGTAGACCATCTGGGGAGTGACCTCCTGCGGAAAAAGGCTGACCCCTTCCTCGACCACTCCATGATCACCGGCGCAGGTAACGATTATTTTTTGGGAAAACCGTACATCCAGGGTGCCGGTAATGGCTGCCAGGCGAGCGGACAGCGGTTCGAGGATCCCCAGACTCCCCTGGGGTCTGGCCTGATCGGCCAGGCGTTGTAAGGCCTCCTGGTGAACGGCTTGATTGGGTTTTTGAATAGCGGCAATGGTTTTATCGAGTAGGCGCATTTTGCTCTCCATTAATTCGTCAGTAAAAAGATTATTTGGATTGGCGAGAGCGCTTATCGCCGCTGATATCCTGGGCAAAAACCTCCATCCCCTTTTTCATGGCGCAGAAGTCGCCACACATGGTGCAGGTGTCATCGGCCTCGGGAGCACGTTCCTGGCGAATTTGTTTGGCCAGTTCTGGAAAGAGCAGGTGTTGTTCCAAATCCTTCCAGCGCATGTCGCGTCGGGCCATGGCCGCCTCCTTCTCCCGATCGCGACGATCTGGATACTTGGCCACATCACCGATGCGGACCGCCAGTCGTGTGGCGCGAACGCCTTCACGCACATCGTTTTCATTGGGCAGCGCAAGGTGTTCGGCCGGTGTTATATAGCAGACCAGGTCCGCCCCATGACGGGCCGAATTGGCCGCACCAATGGCGGAGGTGATGTGGTCGTAGCCCGCACCGGTATCCAGGGGCAGGGGACCAAGGACGTAGTACGGGGCATTGCCGCTCATCCGTTTTTCCAGCTGAATGTTGGCTGCGATCTCGTCCAGCGGGACATGCCCCGGTCCTTCCACCATCATCTGGCAGCCCATATCGCGGCCCAGTTCGGCAAGCTCACAGTTGATGATCATCTCCGCCATCTGAGCACGATCGTGGCTGTCATGGATGGCACCCGCACGGATGCCGTTGCCGAGCGAGAGGATGGCATCGTATTTTTTCATGAGCGCACAGACGCGGTCAAACTGCTCATAGAGGGGGTTCTCCTTGCCGGTGGCATCCATCCAGGCAACCATAAAAGTGCCGCCTTTGGAGGCCAGACCACCGTAACGGAAGCCCTGCTTGCGCAACCGCTCAATGGTGTAGCGGTTAATGCCACAGTGAATGGCCATAAAACTTAAGCCATCGGCAAGCTGGCGTTCGATCAATTCAAAGAGGAATTCCGGGTCGAGTTTGGCGGGATTTTTGTATCGGCGAGCGGTCTCTTTAAAGGCCTGATAGAGGGGAACATTGCCTACAGGGAGGGCTGTGTTGGCCAGGACCTCGCGACGAATTTTGTCCAGGTCGCCGCCAACAGAGAGCTCCATCAGGGTGTCGGCTCCCTCTTCTTCGGCGATCTGTGCTTTGCGTATTTCGGAGTGCAGGTCGCAGATATCCGAGGAGGTGCCGATGGATGCATTGACCTTGGTGCGCAGGTCCCCACCGATGCCGACGACCTTTTGCTGCGGTCGGTCGGGATGATTGGCAATGACGATCTCGCCCAGGGCAACCTTCTCGCGGATATATTCCGGAGGCAGTCCCTCTGTCTGGGCTACGGCTTCCATTTGTGGGGTCAGGGTGAGAGCACGGGCGTGCTCGATCTGGGTTTTCATGTATCCTCCGTACGTTGCGACAGTCCGAGTGCGGCAAAAGAAAAAGGGTTTCAAAAGGAAAAAAACCTTTTGAAACCCTTTGCCATCGCGTTCCCAAGAAGAATCTGTCTATACGTCTTCTGACTTCCGGTGACTGCTGAATCGCGCCTTCCCGCCCCCAGAGGGGCAGTGGCTTTCTTCATCCGCTGGGGTGAAGAAGGCGATCCGTACAACCGGTTACAGCGGCGGGACCGTCACGGAATTACACCGTGTTCCGTTTATAGAACTGTCTTTATGTTGTGTGTGTTTGTCTTGCTCTATGAGCTGATGCGCCACCCTACCATCAGGCAGTCGAACTGGCAATCCCTAAAAGGAGTGAAAAAGGCCTCACCCTCTTTGCCAGTCACTGGTTCGAGCATGAACGTGAGGGAGTGTTGAGAGCAGGTCATGTGGCGGGATAGCACAAACAACAAAAGGACGCACCGCTGAATGCTCACGGATTTCGGGTATTGTTCCCAAAAAATGCAATCACGGGTATCATACCCGTGATTGCAAGTGGCAAGCAGCACCTACTGCTCAAGGAAAGAGACGCAGGTCAGGCGCGGTCTGCCAGACAAGGGGCGCGTCACCCTGTCCGGCAAATTGTTTTAATGACGGTTGTGGTGGCGTCTGTCATCATGCCAGCGATGGCTGGGGCGATGCCTGTCATTGTACCGATACCAACGCTCCGGGGGCGCATAGCGATGGTGACGCACCTTGTGATAGATCCGATGAGGCCGGTGTGAGACGTAGTGTCGTTTATGAACAACCGGTACCGGGTAGACGTATCGTGGTCCGTGATCAAAGGCTGCAATAACCGGCCCTAGATCTACGCCCACATAGATCCGGCTTTCAGCCTGCGCTGTTGATGGTTTGGATACAAGTGTTACGACACTCAGAATGGCAAGGGCGGAAAACAAAGCAATGCGTTTCATGAATACCTCCTTGGAAGGAGTGAGCTGAATCGTCCTCTCTTCCTGGTTACGTTCACCCTCTTGATAATGACTGAGGATGTCTGGATTGCATTTCCTCTTCTGTGCTTGTCGTGGCAGAGAAGAAGGTTTTCTTTGCTGTGTCTCCACCCTAAGCGGTTTCTCGGCGGTTTGTCAGTGGACATAGGGCTGTTTTTCCAGGATACGAGGCGATGTCGGGGCGATGTCGGGTTGGGGAACTCCTTGAGAATATGCAAAAAAACTCATATTACCTTGAAGTCGTCTGGTGGGGCAGGTAGGATGGCGACTCGGTATTCATGTCGCCTGATGTGGGAATGAAAGGCGATTTTCTAGGCTTTGTGAGCTTAAAAATTTTTGTCTTATTATTAGGACACCTTGTTCAGTGACTACCTGCCGTCACGGATTCAGGTTCAATAAAGCGACTAAGGGGAAAATATGGCTGCACGCGAGGTAGATCAGTTTATTTATATAGTTGGGGAACATCAAAACGGAATGATTCCGGAGAGTCAGGAGGTTCTTGCCTTTACCAGGGAAAACATGGGCCAGGTGCAAACCGAGGAACTTTCTCTGGTCATCAGTAATGTCTTTGGCAAAGGGCAGTTCTTTCCAGGGCCGAATGAAGCGTTGACTTCAGTTATTCATGAGTTTGTTCGTCGTTCTGATCGGTTTCGCCTTTCCAAGGCTCGGAAAAAACATCACTGTACCTTGGTGACCGCTTTTAAGCGGTTTGATGGTGAGGTATCTGTCAAAGTGGCCACGGTCATGGTCGCCCAGGCGGGTCAGTTGAACCTGGAAGAACCGGATTCCTTTCATCAACTCCTGGTCGAGACGATCCCCCAAATTCAAGAGGTTTTCCTCGAAGAGCCGTATGCCAAAGATTCCAAGGTGGTTGAACTCTTGAAGGAGACCACGCTCCACCATATCAATCAGAGGCTGCAGTAGGACGGGACAGGAGGGGACAGATCGTTTTGTCCCTTAGGGACAATGTTCTAGGTGGTTGAGATGTAATGTTTTTTTTATGGAAAATTACCCTGGGGATGCATAGTGTAAGGGTGTCTTGAATAATTAGATTTTTCAATCAAGGTCAAGGATTGCTGACAATTTTACCGCAGGCATATAGCTGATATCGGAGTCTTCGCTTACCTCCGAGGATAAAATTTTGAGCATGACGAGGTAAGCGCCAGACTCCGCGGGATTGGCAGAAAAAGCAATTATTCAAGATTCCCTTAAGTTGTATCTGTGAGCTACCAGCAAGGAAAAAGTTATGGACAAAACCCAGAAGTTTAACATGATTTTCGCCATTATCGCTGTTTTTGGCATCCTGTTCTTTCATGAGGTCTGGACAGAGCAACAAAAAGTTGAGGCAGTGCCCTACAGTGAGATGGAGGTTTTATTGCAGCAGGGTAAGGTCAAAGAGTTGACCATTCGTGAACAGTACATCGTGGGGGAACTGAAAGAGGCCGATGAGAACGGGAAAACCTATATCATTGCCAATCGGGTTGATCCAAAGCTTGCCGAGCAACTCTCCCAGTACAAGGTGCCCTTTACCCAGGTGCATGAGAGTAAATTCCTGGCGACGCTGCTTTCCTGGATTGTTCCCGCCCTTATATTTTTTGGTATCTGGTTTCTCCTTATTCGGAAATTAATGGAGCGCCAGGGGGGAATGGGGGGCGGCTTCATGAATATAGGAAAATCCAAGGCCAAGATTTATGTTGAACAGCAGACGGGTGTCTCCTTTGAAGATGTGGCTGGTGTAGAAGAGAGTAAGGCAGAACTTCAAGAAATTGTTGAGTTTTTGAAAGCTCCGGATGATTACGGTAAGCTGGGGGCACGCATGCCCAAAGGGATTCTGCTCGTCGGCCCCCCAGGTACGGGTAAAACGTTACTCTCGCGGGCGGTTGCCGGTGAGGCCGCAGTTCCCTTCTTTTCCATCTCTGGTTCTGAATTTGTTGAGATGTTTGTGGGCGTCGGTGCTGCCCGAGTTCGCGATCTTTTCGAACAGGCGAGAAAATCTGCACCAGCGATAATATTTATCGACGAGCTTGATGCCTTGGGCCGCGCCCGTTCAGCAGCGGGACTGGGGGGCAATGACGAGCGTGAACAGACCCTGAATCAGCTTTTGGTTGAACTGGATGGCTTTGATCCCAGTACAGGCTTGGTCCTTCTGGCGGCCACCAACAGACCAGAGGTCCTAGACCCCGCTCTTCTGCGAGCCGGTCGCTTTGATCGTCAGGTTCTGGTGGATCGCCCGGACAAAAAAGGACGTATCGAGATTCTCAATGTCCACATGAAAAAAGTACAGGTGGGGGAGGATGTGGATGCCTCCCAGGTGGCAGATTTCACCACCGGTTTTTCCGGGGCTGACCTGGCCAACCTGGTGAATGAGGCTGCCCTGCTTGCCACCCGCCGTAAGGCGGAAAAGGTGAGCATGGAGGACTTCACCCAGGCGATAGAGCGTATTGTTGCGGGCCTGGAGAAGAAAAATCGGTTACTCAATCCACGAGAACGGGAGATTGTGGCCTATCATGAGGTGGGACATGCTTTGGCAGCCCTGGCGCTGCCGGGCAGTGATCCGGTGTATAAAATCTCTATTATTCCCAGGGGAATCGGGGCGCTTGGCTATACCCTGCAGCGCCCAACCGAGGATCGCTTTCTCATGACCAAGGAAGAGCTGGAAAATAAAATTGCCGTACTTCTGGGAGGACGCGCAGCGGAGAAACTCTTTTTTAACCATCTCTCCACAGGGGCCTCCGATGATATCGCCCGGGCAACGGATATTGCTCGGAATATGGTCACCCGCTATGGCATGGATCCGGATATCGGTTTTGTGGTCTACGAGGAAAACCAGCAGAGTTTTCTCAACCAGCAGCATGGACATGGCGTAAGCGGCTGCCAGATAAGCGATTCAACCGCCCATCAGATCGATGCCTCAGTGCGAAAAATCATCGACGATACCTTCGTGCGGACCTATGAGATCCTGGAAGCCAATAAAGAGATTCTTGATCGTTGTGCCAAGGTTCTTCTGGATAAGGAAACCCTGCTTGAGGAGGAACTGGCCGAGTTGAGTAAAGGACTGCAGAGCTAAAAAAATCACGCAGGATTATTGGTTGATATCACGTTGGGGTTCCTTCGTCACCACCAACCTACAGCCCTTCCCGGAAGGAGAGTAGGTTGGTGGTGACGAAGGAACCCCAAAATGAAGAGGCTTACAAATTTTAGGGTGTCTTGAATAATATCGGGACAGACACCAGTCAATTTCCTACCTGCAAGTGCACCCGTGATCCGGTGGCCGGATCACGATAGTTCAAGAATCCTTGAAGCTGGCCTGGGCGTACCGGTTTTGCAAATTGCATGTGGATGGATAAGGCACCAGGTCGGGGGCGTTTAAAGAGCCATTTGAGTGTGGAGCCGGAGAGCTTGCCGCCAACAGGTGCAGGCCGGGCCGAAACCAACCGTTGTCCTCCTTGTACCTTTTGCGTAAAGATGAGGGCTGTTGGTGCAGGCCGGGGGACAGAAACCTGCAGGGTGACAGCATTTCCCGAACCGTGGACATATTGGCTGTGAACCTTGGGGCTGGCTTGGCCGGGCGTCACGAAGAAAAACAAGGCAAACAAAATGATCATTAAGCGGGCCATGGGTTACTCCTTTTTCTGGGACGGAACAGGATCAAAAGTTTGGCTGCCTGTATTCCAGGTGTAGCTCCCTGCGAGCCAAAGTTGTTCAAGCGCCGTAAAGTCGATCGATGGGCCGCGTCTAGGGGAAAAGGTCTCGTAGGCGATAAGAATTTCATCATCACTGATGGAGTAATCCCGGTTGGTATCTGCCCAATGATAGAGACTTATTTGAATGGAAGTCGCGCCCTGTATGGGATCTCCAAGGCGTTGCTCTTTGCTGGACATGACGTTTCCAGAAAAGGTAAGCAGCTGCCCGGGTGATACTTTTTTCCCTGGGGTCACCACGTAGAGGAAGCGTGCTTTTCCCCGTCTCAGGCGGCCAATCCAGCGCGGACTCTGGCCAAAGGATTTATGCGTACCATCGGCTAAAATACTGTGGGTTTCGGCCTGCCCCTGAATATCCTCCCGGATCAACATGCTTTTTTTAAACTGAATCGGTCCAATTAGTTCCACAATGACCGGAAAGCTGAGGTTGGGTGCTGTTTGCGCAGGCATAATACGACGAGCCGTCAGCGTAGGTTGCTGCAACCAGAAAAAGAGGATGCCCCCGCAGGCGAGACAGAGAAGAAGAACACCGCTGATCCAACGTTTTCGAAGTGTTAGCCAGAGGGAAGGTGGAAGAGTTTGATCATCGACCTCTTGTTCATGATTATCCGGTGTTCCAGCCCCCTCATCCGGTACGCCCAACAACTCTTCAAGGGGGAACTCCAGCGCTTCTGCCAGTTTTTTTGCATTTTCCAGCTTGATGGAGGGATACCGCCGATTCTCCCAGCGGGAGATGGTATCTGTGGTGACCTCCACCACCGTGGCCAGGTAGAGCTGGGTGAGCCCGCGCTCCTCACGTACCTGACGAATCTTTTCACCGTTTATATCAACACTGCCGCTGTTGTTCATTTGCGCCTGCCTGGATCATGGGAGCTGCTCACCCTTTTTTTCGTCTGTCTTTGCGTACTATAACATAGGCAATGACTTGAGCAAGATTTGTGGGAGCTCCACCGGAATATCCCATGTTGGGGCGCTCCATTGTATGCATGTTTTATCCCCATTGACGCTCATCTGAGGTGCTGCTGGTGAGCAAATAAAAAAGGGGAACCTCACAAAGAGGCTCCCCTGGACACTGTATAGGATTCAGGCCGTAATCAGTACTTTACCAGGTAATTATTGACTTCCCAGTCGGTGACAGCTGTACGGAAGGAATCCCATTCCTGTTCTTTTCCTTCGAGATATTTCGCAAGAATATGCTCGCCCAATGCTTCCTTGGCGATGGGATTCTCTTTGAGGGCTTCAAGGGCTTCGTAGAGATTAGCTGGCAGGCTGGCGATACCAGCGGCTTCCTTCTCGGCCGGGCTCATCTCAAAGATGTCCTCGTTGGTTGCAGGCGGTGCGGTCAGATTGTTTTTTACACCGTCCAGGCCGGAGCAGAGCATCATGGCAAAGGCCAGGTAGGGGTTGCAGGTGGGATCCGGGCAACGGACCTCCGTCCTGGTCCCCAGGCCGCGAGAAGCCGGTATACGGATCAGGGCAGAGCGGTTGGAGGCGGACCAGGCAATGTAGACCGGAGCCTCATAACCGGCGACCAGCCGTTTGTAGGAGTTGACCAGCGGGTTGGTCACTGCGGCAAAACCGCGGGCATTCTTGGCGATACCGGCGATATATTTATAGGCGACCTCGCTCAGTTCCAGCGGTCCTTTCTCATCATAAAAGGCGTTGGTGCCATCCAGGTTAAACAGTGACTGGTTAGTGTGCATACCCGAGCCGTTGATGCCAAAGATCGGTTTGGGCATAAAGGTCGCCGCAAGACCAAACTCAGCGGCTATGGAACGGACTACCCACTTATAGGTGATGGTGTTGTCGGCTGCGGTGACCGCGTCGGCATATTTGAAGTTGATCTCGTGCTGGCCCTCGGCAACCTCATGGTGAGAGGCTTCAATTTCAAAGCCCATCTCTTCAAGGGTCTCTATGATGGCGCGGCGGCATTCGATTCCACCGTCGTCCGGCTCTACATCAAAGTAGCCGGTAATGTCATCGGTAATGGTGGTGGGGTGTCCGTTTTCGTCGCGGCGGAAGAGGAAAAATTCGCACTCGGTACCCACGTTCATGGTATAGCCAAGTTGTTTGGTTTCTTCCATGACGCGTTTAAGGTTACCCCGCGGGCAACCCTCAAAGGGGGTGCCGTCGGGTTTATAGACGTCGCAGATGATGCGGGCTGCGTTGGAACCGTCTTTTTCACGCCAAGGCAGGACAACAAAGGTGTCGTAATCCGGTTTGAGGTACATATCGGATTCGTTGATGCGGACAAAACCTTCAATGGAGGACCCGTCAAACATGATCTGGCCGTCAAGCGCTTTTTCGATCTGACTGCGCGGGATGGCGATGTTTTTCATCATGCCGAAAATATCGACAAACTGCATGCGGAAGAAGTTAACGTTCTTCTCCTTGATAATTTGCATGATTTCGTCACGTGTCATAACTCGTCTCCTTTTCCTTGGTGAAATTGTTGTTTTCAGTCAACATCGACTGAATATACCCACTTCATGAAAAAAATGCCGCCCTCAAAAGAGGGCGGCATCCAAGTTTATGCGTGTTTTCTCACTTAACGGATGAACAGCATCTCCTGGTAAGAAGGCAGCGGCCAGAGATCGTCAGCAACAACTTTCTCAAGCGCATCAGCATGCTCACGAACTTTCAGCATGGCCGGAAGGATTTCGTTGCACATATAAACGGCGTGTGCCTCGGTATCACCAGCCTCGTGGGCCATGAGTTTCTCCAGGTTGTTGACCTCAGTCTGCATAGCACGCAGTTTGGCGGTAACATCCTCAAGCGCGTCCATCTTGAAGTCCTGACCAATGGCTTTGAGTTTTTCGCAGGTCTCTGCGAGCTGCCCCTGATACCGCATTGCAGCCGGGAAGATCATGGTTCGAGCCATGCGGATGACCAGGTTGGCCTCCACATTGACAGTCAATGCATACTGCTCAAAGTAAATCTCTTTACGGCTGGCCAGCTCGGCCTCGGAGAGAACATCGTATTTGCCAAAAAGCTCAACAACCTCTTTGCTGGTGAGAACCGGCAGTGCCTCAGGAGTGGTACGCAGGTTGGGCAGGCCGCGTTTCTCGACTGCCTCTTTGTGCCACTCGTCAGAGTAACCGTCACCGTTGAAGACAACCGTGTCATGTTTCTCCATGATCTTCTGCAGCAGATCCTGAACACCCTGGTTGAATTTGGTTTTGTTGACCTTACCCAGTTTTTCGAGCTTGGTGGCAACATAGTCAAGGGATTCAGCCATCATGGTGTTCAGGGCAACCTGGGCACCGGCGATGGAGTGAGAAGAACCAACAGCGCGGAACTCAAAACGGTTTCCGGTGAAGGCAAAGGGGCTGGTGCGGTTACGATCGCCCGGATCCATGGGCAGCGGAGGCAGGGTATCGACACCGATGTTCATGATGCCCTTAGACTTGGAGCCCTCAACCTTTCCTTTCTTGATCTGCTCGAAAACATCGGCGAGCTGCTCGCCCAAGTAGGTACTGATGATCGCGGGCGGGGCCTCGTTGGCACCAAGGCGGTGGTCGTTGGAAGCGGAACCCGCAGTGGCGCGCAGCAGTGCACCGTATTTATGCAGGGCACGAATAGTAGCGGCACAGAACACCAGGAACTGAGCATTGGAGTGCGGAGTTTCACCCGGGTCAAAAAGGCTGCCCAGCTCGGCATTACCGATGGAGTAGTTGAGATGTTTACCGGAACCGTTGATACCGGCAAAGGGTTTTTCGTGCAGCAGACAAACCATGCCATAACGTTTGGCCACGGTCTGGAGGGTGGTCATAACCAGTTGGTTGTGATCGGTGGCCAGGTTACCCTGCTCGTAGAGGGGGGCGATCTCAAACTGGCTCGGGGCAACCTCGTTATGGCGCGTTTTAACCGGAACGCCCAGTTTGTAGAGTTCACGCTCAACATCCATCATGAAGGCGAGGACGCGACGGTTGATGGATCCGAAGTACTGGTCATCAAACTCCTGGCCTTTGGAAGGAGGCGCACCAAAAAGCGAACGACCGGCGGTCAGCAGGTCTGGGCGGGCAAAAATAAAGTTGCGGTCAATGAGGAAGTACTCCTGCTCAGGGCCGGCAAAAGCGGTAACGGGCAGGCTGGTGCTGGTGCCAAAGAGGTTGAGTACGCGTTTGGCCTGTTTGTTCAGAGCCTGCAGGGAACGCAGCAACGGGGTTTTTTTGTCCAGCGCCTCACCTGTCCAGGAAACGAAGGCGGTGGGGATGCAGAGGAAGGTTCCGTTGGGGTTCTCGATGATGAATGCCGGGCTGGTTACATCCCAGGCAGTGTAACCGCGTGCCTCAAAGGTTGCACGCAGGCCACCAGAGGGGAAGGAGGAAGCATCCGGCTCACCCTGGATCAGCAGTTTGCCGGAGAACTCGGCAATGGCTCCACCCTCACCGTCCGGGGTCAGGAAGGCGTCATGTTTTTCCGCGGTCAGACCAGTGAGCGGATAGAAAACGTGGGTAAAGTGGGTGGCACCCTTCTCAATTGCCCAGTCCTTCATGGCGGTGGCAACCACATCGGCGATGGAAGCATCCAGTTTTTCGCCGTAGGTGATGGTCTTTTTGAGCGATTTGTAAATCGCTTTGGGCAACCGCTCTTTCATGATTTTGTCGCTGAAAACGTTGGACCCAAAAACATCGGTGGGCTTCGTTTCGCTGAAATTCAGCGGCTCATGGGAGGGCTTGTAATTGATGATTGCAGAAATAGCATTCAGACGGGCCTGGATTCCACTCATTGGTCAACTCTCCAAATTTGTTGAGAATAATGATGACTACAGCCGTAGGCGTTACATTGTGCTTTAGGTTGTCTTGGATAATTAGATTTTTCAATCAAGGCCAGGTAAGCGTGACGAGGTAAACGCCAGATTCCGGGGGATTGGCAGAAAAAGCAATTAAACAAAATTCCCTTGGACAAAACCGAGGATGAGCTCGGTATCGTTGTTACATGTGCTCTTGGGGACATAGAATAATGCAGTCCTCCCTTCAAGCTCGGCTCAGGCTGTTGTACCAAAAAGCCCAGGCAGAGTTTTTGGGAAAAGGCAAGTATTCAAGATACCCTTACGATGCGCTGGCAGTTTCCAGCTCTGCATCATCGGCACCGATAATGCGCATCAGTGTCATACTGATTTTCTCTTGTATGCTGCTCTCTTCAAGCTTGGTACCGGTTTGGGTACTCACATAAAAGATAACGATCAGCTGTTCTACCTCCGTGGCGATTCGTGCCCGGTGAATGGTCAGGCCGAAATCCGCCAGCGTCTGAGTCAGCTGATAGAGGGCGCTTCTATTATCTCCTCCGTACACCTCGACAAGGGTGTACTGCTGAGATGTTGTATTGTCGATAACCACCTTACGCTCAAGCTGTTGCACCTGGCGTTGGCTTCTATAGCTTTGTGGCTGACTTCTTTCGTGCAGCTGGTAGCCCACATCGAGTCGGTAATTGATTGCCAGGTTCAGGTCTTGCTCCACCTTGGCCCAATCCTGTTCTTCAAAGCTGACGGAAGAGGAGGGGACAACTTCTATTGTGTCCACGACAATGTTGTCTGGCCAGGTAAAGATTTCCGCAGACAGAACGCTGAGATTGTGGAGCGCAAGTACGCCACAGAATTTTGCCAGCAACCCGACCTTGTCCGGCCCCATGATGAGCAGCGTCCAGGAACGAGTTCCAGCTTCGGCAAAAAGTTTAACCTGTTGCCTGAGCTTTGAGGACAGCTCTGTGTGAATTTCCAGGTGGCGCTCTACGGCCTCCAGGCTGTAGCTTAAGAGATAATCCGAGGGCAGGCTGTCGATATCTATACTGGTTTGCTTCCCTTCCATCCGCTGGGTTATCTGATCCTGGAGCCAGCGAACCCCTTGCTCTTCCTCATCCTGACTAATCTGCTCGACATGGCAGTCCGCCCCCAGGCATGACTTGAGGCTGAGATAGAGTTCTGACAGCAGGCTAGCCTTCCAATCCGACCAGGCGGAGGGACCGGTTGCCTTGGAGTCGGCAATGGTGAGGAGGTACAGCATGGTCAGACGCTGGACATCACCCACGAGCTCAGATGCCTGGTGAATAAATTCACGATCCGTGAAATCCCGGCGCATGGCGTTTTCCGGCAGATAGAGGTGATAACGAATGAGAAAGGCCAACGTTTCTCTGTCGTTTTCAGCAAGATGCAATCGTTTGCCGATATCCTCCACCATCTCTGCACCTAGAACCGAGTGATCGCTTTGCTTACCTTTGCCAATATCATGGAGCAGGGCTGCCAAATAGAGGACTTCCGGCGATTCCAACTCGGCAAAAAGTTCGCTGTAGCTCTGCTTGAGATTATTCAGCTCGGCCACCGCCTGCAGAGAATGCCTATCAACGGTGTAGAGGTGGTACAAATCATGTTGGGCCAGTGATTCAACCCCGGAAAATTCAGGAATATACTGCGTGAGTAAACCGGTTGAGAGCATGGCCTCCAGCACATCAAAAATTTTATTTGACTGACTGAGCAGTTCAATAAAAACGCGGCTCACCCGTTTGGAGTGGCGAAAATGATCGTCCACCTTTTCCAGATTGGCTGTAACCATCTGGCGCGTACGGTGATGCAGGGGGTACCCACTGCGACCAGCCTGCAGAAAGAGGCGCATCAAGAGGTAAGGGCGCTCGGTAAGCTCTTCAGCTGCGGTTAAACGAATGGTGCCACCGCGAACAACAATGGAGCGCTCCAGCTTTTGTTCAACATTGGCTCCACTGGTGAGCCCCAGCACCTCATGTACATGCTCAAAAAAGAGGTCTGTGATCCGAGAAATCGTCTGCAGGTGACCGTAGACATCGCCCATGAAATGCTCAACGCCCAGTTGGCCGGGTTCGTCTTTGTAATCAAGAGCGCTGGCAGTCTCCTCCTGCAATTCAAAGATCAAATGGTCCCCTTTTCTGCGGTTAAGCAGGTGAATATGGTTGCGAATTTTCGCAAGCATGGACCAGCTTTCTTCCAGGGCCTGACGGTTGCCCGGCTCCAGCATGCCAGAGGACTCGATTGCCGCAAGATCATTCAGACCAAACACACCTTTGGCCACCCACATCATGGCTTGAATATCGCGCAAGCCACCTTTGCCCTCCTTGACATGAGGTTCAAGCAGGTAGGTGTGGGAGCCGTATTTCTGCAACCGCTCCTGAATGTGTTGTTCCATGGTCTCGACAAACTGGTGGCGCCGTCCATCGAGGATTTTTTTTGTGTAGCGATTTTTCAGCTCCTCAAAAAGCTCCTCTGACCCTGTCAGAAGACGCGCGTCCAGAAGAGCTACCTGGAAATGAAAATCTTCCTGAGCAAATGCGATGGCGTCTTTAACGCCCCGCACACTGTGACCGACCTCAAATCCCTCGTCCCATAAGGGGTAGAGGATGGCCTCGACCACCTGCTGCATGGATTTTTTGGACCACCAGTCATGAAGCAGGAGCAAGTCTATATCCGAATACGGGTACAACTCGCTCCGACCATAGCCACCTAAGGCGATAACGGCGATTTTTCCACGAGCCTTCTGCACGGCGGATGCCGCTTTGTAGGTATCAACGATGAAATCGTCAACAAGCGTTGCAGAGCGGTGCAGAATTTCCTGCCCGCTGAGGCCCTGACGCCAGGCATCGGCCAGGGCATCCTGTTGCGGACGTAAGGTGGACGCCATTAAATAGCCTCGCTCCCTGTTTCGCCTGTGCGGACACGGATAATTTCTTCAACCGGGGTCACGAAAATTTTGCCGTCACCAATTTTGCCGGTTCTTGATTGTTCGATAATGGTGTTCACGACTTGCTGCACCATGTCGTCGTTGACAATGATGTCGAGTTTGATTTTCGGTATAAAATCGACAACATACTCGGCTCCACGATAGATTTCCGTATGGCCTTTCTGGCGTCCGTATCCCTTGACCTCGCTCACCGTCATACCCTTGATACCAATACCGTTTAAGGCATCTTTAACTTCATCGAGTTTAAAGGGTTTGATTATGGCTTCAATTTTTTTCATACGCCCTCCTCAAAGATAGCTCGCATCCAGCAGATTCGAATTCTAGGGTGATCCTTCGGGTTCCCTTGAACAATGCGATTTTTTGAGTCAAAATCAAGCATTAAATTTCTCTCACAGGAATGTATGGAGCACTTTCCTGTGAGAGAAACAGCATGTCACACTCAGGCTGCAAACCAGCTGCCTGTTCAGGGCAACCACCATCATTGGCTACAAGTTTGCTCCAGATTCCCGTCAGTTGTAGGCCGTCTCTGAGTGCTCGGTATAATCCAGCCCCTGATGCTCGGCTTCTTCGGTGATGCGGAGGCCTATCAAGGTGTTGATCACTTTTAAAAGAACCCAGCTAACAGCAAAGGCATAGGCGCAAACCACGGCGACGCCAATTAACTGATTGATTAACTGTGTCGCACTGCCAGCAACAAGTAAACCATCAGCGCCACTTGGGTTAACGGCCTTGGTGGCAAAGACGCCCAGAAGGATTGTGCCCGTCACGCCTCCGATTCCATGGATGCCAACGACGTCCAGAGAGTCGTCAAATTTGAATCTGCTTTTTAAGTTGACTGCAACATAACAGACAACACCTGCGATTAATCCTATAATAATCGCTGCATTCGGTCCAACAAAACCAGCGGCCGGGGTAATGGTTGCCAGTCCGGAGATTGCGCCGGAGGCTGCACCCAAAGTTGTTGGTTTTCCAAGTTTTACCCATTCAAGTATCGTCCACATAGCCATGCCGGCCATACCCCCGAGGTGGGTAGCGACAAATGCAGTGGCTGCAACTTCGTTTGCGGCCAGGGCGGAGCCGCCATTAAAGCCAAACCAGCCAAACCAGAGCAATCCGGTGCCAAGCATGGTCATGGGGAGGCTGTGCGGCATAAAGTTGGTCTGACCGAATCCTTTCCGTGGCCCGATAATCATAACTGAAGCCAGCGCTGCCATACCACAGGTTGCGTGCACCACCAGACCACCGGCAAAATCAAGAACACCCAGTTTTCCCAGCCAGCCACCGTCTCCCCAGATCCAATGACAGACCGGGTTATAGACTAAAACGGCCCAAAGGAGACTGAAAAGTACAAAAGATGGAAAGCGGACACGTTCGGCAAAGGCACCTGCAATGAGTGCCGGTGTGATTACAGCGAACATGCACTGATAAATCATGAAGACTGTTTGCGGAATGGTTGTCGCATAGGTATCGCTGGGTGCGTTGGTCACGCCTTTCAGGGCAAAGCAGGAAAGGTCTCCGATAAAACCACCTAAATCTGGTCCGAACGACATGGAATAGCCGATATACACCCATTCTAAAGAAATAATGGAAATCAGCACCAGACTCTGCATAATTGTGCCCAGTACATTTTTACTGCGCACCATTCCTGCGTAAAACAGGGCTAATCCTGGTGTCATCAACAGAACCAGCCCGGCTGCGGCTAAAATAAATGCCGTATCAGCACCGTTAATCATTTGTCCCCCTCTCAAAGAAAAATTACAATCTTGTTATAAAAATTCACGCGATTGTAACAAGGAGGGGTGAAATAATCAAGAATCAATCACAATCTTTTGTCAAAGAACAGGCAAATGAACCGTTTTTTCTGCGCTTGATCTGTTGCGTGCAAAAAGGAGAGGGGGAACGCAAAAAATGAAAAGGCAGAAACGTACCAACGTTACATACAATGGTCTTCGTTGCTCTCCCGGCAAGGGGCTCGGGTATGACCTGGTGATTTTCGCCCATGCCACATCGCAGAATACGTGTACTTGTGGTTTGTGAGCGTGAACGAAGCCGCAGTATTTGCGACAAGATTACAAAAAAAGTGCCAAGATGAGTGGTTGTTTGTATCAGTCTGAAAATATAGGGAAAATTGTAGAAGGGCTGAAGGGGCGGAGACGCTCTTTTGCTACGTTTTTGTCAATATCGAGTTAAGAATGCACAAAAATGTGGCTATGCCAGAGCGGGAAGGGTAGGGTGATGCTTCTTTGGGGCAATATCGTTATCAGGCAATTTGACAAAGATCAGGTGAGCCAGTAGAGTTCTAAGTTGTACGTTTTATCTGTCTTTTCGAGGTGTTCTTCAGATAAGAGGTCGTCAAGAATCCGACCCTTTCCGCAGTAGATGCAAAGGAAAAAACCAATGACTTCGGAACGTAGACGTTTTATCAGGCCGGAAGCGTTAAATCTGCTGGATTATCTGGTTGTCGATGAGCAGGGACGCCAAGGGGAATACTCAATGGCGAGAACCCTGAATGTCAGCAAGGGGGGGATTCTTATGGAGACGCATAAGAAGCTTCCCAAAGGTCAGCAGGTTATGATTACTCTTGGCCTTCAGGATCAGCTCATTGATGTTATGGGGCGTATTGTCTACGTTGTGGGCACCGCTGGCCGTTTCCATAACGGTATTGAATTTTTTCATCTCTCAGATACCGATAAGCAAATCCTTGAGCGGTATGTCAGTGCCTTTCACTCGCTGTATGCTGAGGAGTTCAAAGAACTCGACCCCTGAACCCGTGACGGCGGATACTCACGGGTTCAGGGTAAGATAAAGAGGTGATGTGCGAGCTGTCTTAACCAGCCCGAACATCCTTCCGGTACCGGTAACCTGGCTTCTTCTTACTGCTGAACTCTTCCATACTCGTCATCAAAGCGAACTATATCATCCTCGCCCAGATAGCTGCCGATCTGGACTTCGATCAGTTCCAGAGGGATCACTCCTGGATTTTCAAGCCGGTGCACGGTGCAGCTGGGGATATAGGTTGACTCGTTTTCTTTGAGCAGAATCGATTGTTCACCGTTTTGGATTTTGGCAGTCCCGGAAACCACGACCCAGTGCTCATGTCGATGATGATGCATCTGCAGGGAAAGACGTGCGCCAGGATGAACGGTGATCCGTTTAATCTGGAAACGTGGCTGCAGTTCCAGAGTGGTGTAACTGCCCCAGGGGCGGTAAACGGTACGGTGGGTATGATATTCCGGGCGTTTTTCCTGTTTGAGTCGGCTGACGATTTTTTTTACATCCTGGGAGCGGTTCATCGGGGCCACCAGAACCGCATCCGCTGTTTCCACCACCAGGGTATCTTCCAGGCCAACAGTGGCCACTAAGGTATGTTCTGCACGAACCAGAGAATTTTTTACATCCTCAAGGACCACATCGCCAAAACTGACATTGCCCTGATCGTCTTTCTCTGCAACTTCCCATAACGCCTTCCAGGAGCCGATATCCGACCAGCCGATATCAGCCTCGACCACGCAAGCTTTGTCGGTTTTTTCCATGACCACATAGTCGATGGAGTCCGAAGGGCAGGCACCCATGTTTTGGGCGTTGAATCGGAAAAAGACCCCATCTGGTGCACCCTGCTGCACTGCATTTGTCATCTGTTCCAGAATAACCGGTGCGTGAATTTCCATTTCAGCAAGCATGGTTTCCGCGGTAAAGGCAAACATGCCGCTGTTCCAGAAGTAGCGCCCGCTGGCAAGATACTGCTCAGCGGTGGCCAGGTCAGGCTTCTCTACAAAACTCTCCACCTGTGTGCCCTCGCCGCGGGCAATATAGCCATACCCTGTTTCCGGGTGATCGGGGACGATGCCAAAGGTGACTATCTTTCCCTCTTCTGCAAGCACGGCAGCCTGTTGCACGGCCTGGGTAAAGGGAGCTTCTTTCTGGATGAGGTGATCAGCTGGCAGAACCAGCAGGATATCCTGGCCTCGCCCTTTCTTGGCAACAAAGGCGGCGGCACCGCAGATAGCAGGGGCTGTATTTTTCCCGCAGGGCTCAAGCAGTATCTGAAACTGGGAAAAGGCATTCAAATCCTCGAGCTGGGTTTTGGTGAGAAAGCGGTGCTCTTCACCGACCACAATAATCGGGTCAAGTACATCGTTTAAATGGCTTAAGCGCAGCACTGTATTTTGCAGGAGCGACAAGTCACCGGTCAGATTAATCACCTGCTTGGGATAGAGCTCGCGGGAAAGAGGCCACAAACGGGAGCCGGTGCCTCCGGCTAAGATAACGGGTTGAATTGCCACTGGTCACCTCTGGTTCAAGGGTTGGTCGGTACTTAGCTTCGAATGATATCGAGGAGTTCTTGTGTTTTTTGCTCCATCAGGCTTTGGTCACCCCGCGTTTCCACGTTGAGCCGCAGAACCGGTTCTGTGTTGGATTTACGCAGGTTAAAGCGATAGGTGGGGTATGCAACGGATAAACCGTCAGTAAAGTCTTTCTCTCCATCACTGTAGCGTCGCTCAATTTCTGCGATAGTTGCGTCCGGATCGCTCACTTTGGAATTAATCTCACCACTGACGGGATAGGCCTGCATGCGTTCGTTGCAGAGTGCCGACAAGGTTTTTCCACTCATACTCATAAGTCTGCAGACAAAAAGCCAGGGCAGCATGCCCGAATCACAGTAGCCAAAATCACGAAAGTAATGGTGGGCAGACATCTCCCCTCCATAAATCGCATTTTTTGCCCGCATGTTTTCTTTGATAAAAGCGTGTCCTGTTCGGGTCATGACCGGGACTCCGCCGGCAGCTTTTACCATCTCGATGGTATTCCAGGTCAGGCGGGGATCATGCAGGATGGTGGAGCGGGGAGCCTGCAGCAGCATGGAAACGGCCAGGAGGCCGACAATATAATATCCTTCGATAAAACGTCCCTGCTCATCATAGAAGAAGCAGCGATCAAAGTCGCCATCCCAGGCAATGCCCAGATCGGCTTTATGCGCACGGACAGCCTGGGCGGTCACTTCTCTTTTTTCAGGCAGCAGTGGGTTGGGGACCCCATTGGGAAAGGTGCCATCGGGCTCGTGGTGCAGGCGAATAAACTCAAAGGGCAGGTGGGCGGCAAGCAGATCAAGCACTGGACCGGCGCATCCATTGCCAGCATTGACCACTATTTTCATGGGCTGCATTACTGAGCAGTCGACCATGCCGAGGATATGATCAATATATTCGTTTTTATTCCTTGCTAAGGTGTAGGCCCCTTCAGTGGCTGCGGGCTGGGCTGTTTTCCGGTCAAACCAGTTATCGTCTGCGGCCAGTTGTTCTATTTCAAGCAGTCCACTGTCCGAGGAGACCGGGCGCGATTCACGCTGGACAATTTTCATCCCATTGTAGGCTGCTGGGTTGTGACTGGCCGTAATCATGATGCCGCCGTCAATGCCTGCGTCCACTCCCCCAAAGACAGCCTGGTACACTTCTTCTGTACCACAAAGGCCGATATCTACGATATCAATGCCTTGCTTACGTAACCCTGCGGTGATTGTTTCGGCAAGCAATGGGCTGGTCAGGCGCATGTCGCGGCCAATAACCATTTTGCGTACTTTGCAGTGCTCGGTGAAGGCCAGGGCGATACGCAGTGCAATATGTTCATCAAAATCATCGGGAATCTTGCCCCGAACATCGTAGGCGGTAAAGCAACGTAAGGAGGTGGTCATGGCTGTGTATCCTGAAAGAGGTGAGAGTTGTGCAGCCCAGGGGCATTAAGGTTATTTAGAGCTTAATTTTTGCCTGCTGCTTTTTTTGGGGCTCACGTGGCAAGGGCGTGGTACGGATTGCAGGCTCTCTTTGGATAAAATCCTGTTGTAGGCGTTGGTCCTGAATCCAGGTACGAAAAATATTCGCGCCTATTTTCAGGTAGGGTGAGGTTGCAGAATGACGAAGGAGATTGTTGGTGGTTGAAAGCATAGAGCCCATAGCCATAAAAAGCAATGAACTGACAAAAAAAGCCTTTGCAGCACTGACAAAAAGACCGACAACTCTATCTGCCAGGCTGGGGTGTGTTGGTTGAACAAATCGCTGCATAATTTTACCTATGATGGTAAAGGCCGCGCTCACCAGTATGACAAGCAGTCCAAATCCAAGTAGAAAGGTGATTTTAGGATTTTCGATATACTGTCGTGTGTACGGGATAATGGTAGTGGTGTAGCGACCCGCCAGAAAGTAGGCCCCTACAAGAGCGACCAGGCCGGTCATCTGCCTTGTGCCACCGGTCCATAAACCGTGCAGGAAAAACAGCAAAAAAATGGCAAAGACGGTGTAGTCAAAATAGGTGAGGCTGTTGAAAGTGGGCATAGCTGTTTTATGGTAGTGATATTGTCTTCTTGATACACCCCTGGCCAAGCGCGAGGGGGGATGAATCGAATGTACCCTTGAATGCATGAGCGTTCATCCGCTGGCCGGTGGCTGAAACAACTCTTCAATTATACCCAATGCAATTGATATGACAATAGATTGTCCTGAAAGTGTGGATATGGAAATGCCTCAGGTTGTGGATTCATTATTCAGGGCCGAACTTCTACCGGCTTCGCTCTCCAAGGAGTTTAGTCTCTGTCCGATAGATTTGAACCTGTTGACCATGGCAATGCAAGATACGAGGAAAGATACATTGGTTCAGGCACTCCTTGCTCCCAGGGAACAAGATATTTTTACAGGGTTTTCTTACCAGAAACGACGAATTGAATGGCTTGGAGGCAGGCTGGCCGCGAAAAAGGCACTTTGCCAACATACCCCTGGTTTAGGTAATTGGAATGCTATATCGATTCTTCCTCAGGAACACGGACAACCCGGAGTGTATCTCTCAGGGCAGAAGGAAACAGCAGTACAGATTTCAATTTCACATAGCGCCGATTATGCCGTTGCTGGAGCGACATCCTCAGTGAACTGTGGTGTTGATATCCAGCAATTTTCTGATGGATTATTGCGTGTTCGAGAACGGTTTGCCACTGCTGAAGAGATAGCTCTACTCCAGGATGAGCCAGAGAGCATTTGTCGTCTAGGCCTGCTTTGGTCAGCAAAGGAGGCGTTGAAGAAGTGTTTTTTTGTAACGGACTCCAGCTTTTTTGGACATATCCGTCTTGTGCAGGCTGAAAAGACAGAAACACATTGTTGGCGGTTCCAGTGTGCGCTTGAGCAAGCAGGGCAAAGTTTTGCCCATGTCCAGGTTGTAAAAATGAAGCAGTATGCGCTTGCCGTTGTCCGGGGAGGCTTTGATGCCAGAATTACCAGAGGTTGAAGTAACTCGGCGTGGATTACTGGAGACGTTGCCTGGCAGGTTGGTACAGTCCGTCCGCTGTTCAAAGTTCCGCCTTCGTCAGAGTATACCACGGGCTTTACTGAAAAGAGAAATTGCTGGCCAGCAGGTCGTGGATGTGGACCGTCGGGCAAAATATCTTTTTGTGCGGATGAGCAGTGGAGCTGTGCTGGTCTTGCATTTGGGAATGACAGGAAAACTGACTGTGATCGAGTCGAAGATGCCCAGGCACAAACATGACCACCTGACCTTGGTCCTAGATAACGGTTTTGAACTCCGCTTCAACGATTGCCGTCGCTTTGGCTCGGTGGCTGTCTGGCCTGCTGAGCAGGCAGCTGAACTGGAGGCAGCCTTTTCTCAAGCTGAGGGGATCGAGCCTTTTGGTCCAGAGTTTACAGCGCCGAACCTGCTGAAGATGGCTAAGCGGCGTACTATCCCGGTGAAATCATTTCTCATGAATTCCAAAATTATTGCGGGAATTGGAAATATCTACGCCAACGAGATTCTCTTTGCTACTGCCATCGACCCGTTTCAGGCGGTGAACACGTTAAGCGAAAAGCAGTGGCAGAGCATCGTCAAGGCGGCGAGAAAAATTTTGCAGCAGGCTATAGAGTCTGGGGGCTCATCGATATCCGATTTTCTTGGGACCAGTGGGCATCCCGGCTATTTTCAGCTGCAACTTCAAGTGTACGGGCGTAAAGGAGAACTCTGTGTCCATTGTGAAACAGAAATTTGTAAAACAGATATCAGTGGTCGAGCCACCTATTATTGCCCCAGTTGCCAGAAATCTGCTTGAGTTGTCGCTGTAAAGCGACACTTGGAGTGCATTAATTTAGCGTGATTTTTTGATTTAGCACGAAGTTTTGTCTCTTTTTCGCGACAGTACGGCGCGTGCAGGTCAGTTGAAGAAGAAATGATATTCCAAGTATAACCTGCAGTCACGGATTCATGTCCTTATACAAAGCCGGGACAATATGATGCCGATTGAGCAGCTTATAAAAATCAGTCCGGTTGCGTTGGGCTAGACGTGCCGCTTGGGAGACGTTGCCCTGGGTGGTTTGCAGCAGTTGAATCAAATACTGTTGCTCAAACTGACGTTTAGCTTCTGAAAGAGGCAGAATCTTATTCTGGTGCTGTTTGATCGCATCGTGCAGCAAGTCCTCTGAGATGAGTGAGGAGGTCGCCAGGGCCATGGCATTTTCAACCACATTGAAAAGTTGGCGGACGTTGCCCGGCCAGGGCGCCTCAACCAGCACCTTCATAGCCTCAGGCGTAAATCGTTTGTCCTGACCATCACCTTTTTTCTGGAGCTGCTGGACAAAATGTTCGGCCAGTAAAGGAATGTCTTCCCTTCGTTGATGCAGTGGCGGCAATTCAAGGCTCACCACGTTGAGCCGGTAAAAAAGATCTTCCCGAAAGGTGTTTTCTTTGATCGCCTCTTCAAGATTACGGTGGGTGGCGGAAATGATTCGTACATTGACCGGAATAGGCTGGGAACTCCCTACTGGCCTGATCTGCCTGTCCTGGAGTACCCGCAACAGCTTGACCTGAATATGCAGCGGCATATCACCTATTTCATCGAGAAAGAGGGTGCCGTTGTGGGCCGACTGAAAGAGGCCTGCGTAGCTCTTGACCGCTCCGGTGAAAGATCCTTTCACATGGCCAAACAATTCCGACTCCAATAAACTCTCCGGAATAGCCGTACAGTTCACTGGAATGAACGGTCCATTACGGTACTGGCTGGCATTATGAAGGGCAATAGCCAAGAGCTCCTTGCCGGTACCACTTTCCCCCCGAATCAAGACGGTGGCGTCGGTTTCCGCCACCAGTTTTGCCCGGGAAAGCAGTTCTTCCATGGACTGACTCTGGCAGACAATATCCTGACGCCAGGAGTTGCGCTTCGAGGTATCCTCGGGATGCCCGCTGGAAAGCTCCAGCGCATTGGCCACCTCGTTGACTAGTTCTGCCCCGTCAATGGGTTTGGTCAGAAAAGAAAAAACTCCCTGTCGCGTTGCTTCCACAGCCTCGGGTATGGACCCGTGGGCAGTGATAATAATAACCGGCACAGATTTGTTTTGTTGGCGGATGGCTTCAAAAAGTGCCATGCCATCGATACCCGGCATGCGTAGGTCGGTGAGTACCACATCGGGTTTCCAGGCAGCAAAGGCCGCCAGCCCTTCTTCGCCACTTTCCGCGGTTATGACCGTATATCCATTACTTTCAAGACGAAGTTTCCACAGGCGAAGCAGGTCGCTCTCGTCATCAATCAGCAGTACTTTAGCTTGATACTGGGTCATATCAGTTGTCCCGATTCTTTATGATACTTTCAATGTTCTTGAGCTGGTCGATCTGTTTTTTCAGCTCAGTGAGACGATTCTTATCCTGAGCGGCTTTTTGTTGCAGTTGCTTGTTCTTCTCGATGAGGTCTTGATTTTCAATGGAGAGATTCCAGCGGACAACCCGTTCGCGATTAAGCTGATCTAAAATATTTTCCAAACCGTTTAAACCAGAGGTGTCGTTGGGATGTGCCAGTAAAAAATCGGAAATCTGTTGAATGCCCTTGCGGAATTGGCTGTAGCCTGCAAGAGGGTGAATGTTGAGGCAGATCATCTTCAGCGTGTGCTGTTTGTTAGGTTGCTTGGCGTACAACTCTTCAGTGTCCTGTAACATGAGGTTATACTCTGCACGAGAGATGTCCTTTTCTTTTTGGATACAGTTAAGAATGGTTTCAGAGGGGGAGAGCTGGGAGAATTGTCCGTTTTTATTCTTGTTATTGGAAAAATGACCGTTAAGGGCGGAGCACCCGCTAAGCAAGAGTACAAACGTAATAATTGTTCCTGTAAAAATATGATGTTTCATGAAAGTGTGTTTGATTCCTGTCTATGAGCGAGGGGGATGGATGCTAAAAACCGTGACCCATGATGCGGTTCGTTGGGAAGCAACCGCAGGGACCCACCGCAGTTTTGAAGATATTCTCGAGCTATTGCAAGCCCCAGACCAGATCCTTTGATCGGGGAGTGATTTTCTTGTTTTCCTGTAAAAAAAGGCTGGAATATTTGTGACCGATCTTCTTCGTTCACTCCTGGGCCAGAATCCTCGATCAAAAGTTCGGCACACTGTTCTCTTTTTTTGAGAGTGACTTGTATCGTTCCTCCGCTTGGCGTGAACTTAACCGCGTTGCTTAACAGATTATCAATCATTGTCACCATTTTTTCCGAGTGAGCAGCGACCTGAGTGGGGGGTAAGTCGAGTTCGAGATGGATATCATGGGCAAGAATTGTTGTCTTATGGTTGTCGATCACTTCTTCAACCAGAGCATCCAGTTCTATGGCATCGACCGGAGCCGATTGCTCACGGGCTCGAGCCATATTGAAATCGAGAATATTTTGAATCAGTCCCTGGAGTTTACGGCAGTTATTGTCCAGAATTGCGATCACCTCTGCCTGCTGAGCAGAGAGCGGACCAACAACGCCATCTTTAAGCAGACCAGCCCCCTCTTTTATGGATGCCAGGGGGGTTTTGAGTTCATGGGAGATATGAGCAAGCATCTTGGCTTTATCCCGATCCAATACATCTAATCGTTTGCGAAGCCAGTCAAGTTTTTTGCCGATAGCTTCAAGGTCGCGGGGCCCCTTGACAAGAATTGGTGTCGTGAAATCTCCTTCGCCCAACCGCTCTATACTTTGATCCATCTGGTACACCGGGCGAATGATCAGTCCAATAAAGAGAGCAATGAGCAGAGCACAAAAAGTGAGCACCCCGCAAATCTGCCACATAAGAGCTGTTTTGTTCCCCTGAACCTGTTTGCGGAGCTGGTCAACCTCTTCAATCATCAGCGTGCTGGAAAGACGCTCAATTTGTGAAGCCTGTGCTGCTATCTGTTCGTAACCGGCCAGAGCGGTCTCAATTGCTTGTGAAGGTGTGTCGGGATCTTTTGCCGCTGCATTCAGCAGGGTGACCAGGTTTTGTTCGTTTTTCTCCAGAGCATTGATAAGTGGTGTCAGTCTCTTTTCTGTGCTTGTCGCCGCAATCTGTCGAAAGAGCACCTCAATCTGTAAGTGCAGTTGGTTGACGTCTTCAAGATGAACCTGTTCTTTGAGTACGCGAAAAAGTCGAGCTGCACGTTCCTGGTTTTTCAGTAATTCAAGTACTTTTTTGCTGTTGTCTATGCGAGATACGGAGCGTAAAACGGCCACGGTACTCTGTTCTGCCAGGCTGTCGAGTATCTGCAGTGAGCTGGCCATGGCCACGATTAGCGGCAATGCAACGACGACAAAGCCAGTGAGTAGGAGGGAAAAGAAGGAGCGCGGGTGATATATGCGATTCACGGTTTGTCAGCGTGTAAGGTAGAAATGATCAAGGATGATTTCCTTGGATTTATCCTGTTGAACAACAAACAATCCCAGACTCTCAATGTGCTGCATGTCCATGGTGCGGCCTTTTGGGGCATGGCGAACCTGCTTTAAATTCACAACTAAATCATTCCATCCCGGTTGAAGGATGAATTTTTTATTAAAGCGATCATCGTACGCAGAACTATGCTGTTTATGTTCTGTGTCGTTAATCCGTAGGGTGAGTGTCAGCGCTTCCGGCTGCGGATTGTATGCGCTCCAATGGAGTAAGCTAAATCCCTGCCAGTTTTCTGGGAAATGAAACAGGGTTGTGCCGGAATATTTTGCTGTGGAAAGCTGGACCCGCAGAGCCCCTGCACCATGACGAACAAGAGATTTTTCGTTGTTGAGCTGCCGGGTATTCATCCAGCGAGACTTTTCGAATGGCGTTTCAAAATCAGCAAGCACCGGAAACTGAAAGCGGGCAGTTTGCTCATCAATGAGGGCCTGCGTTACAGGACAGAGGGCAGGGAGCAGGCAGAGGATGGCTATTGTTTTCAATAAACTGAAGAAATTTTTGTGTTGAGATCGTTGCGGTTGTGGGAAAAAGGCAAATGCCAGCATACAGCCGATCTGATTTCGAACGACATCTTCCATATCCGGCGAACGACCTCCGGTGATACTTTGAAGGAACTCTATACCAACTCCCAGTCCCAACACGAGGGCAAAGAGTGAAATAAATACCCGAAGGGGGGGCCATGTTGTCACTTTTTTTTCGATGAGAGTGAGGAGTAGAGCCGTGAATAAAGAAAAATAAAGGATATGCCCTAGATTCCAGGCTGCCTGAAATGAGCGGGCGGAATGATAGCTCGGCCCACCATAAAAAAAGAAGGGCAGGCCGATGAGTAAAAGAAGGCTAAGGAATATCGTTTTGCGGATGTGTATGAGCTTCATTGGCGCTGTCGATAGAAAAAAGAGGAAAAACTCCTGCCATGCAAAACGCTTGAGCGCCAATAGGTTTGAGGGAATAATAACGATATATTGATATTTTGTCCGAATAATCGATTTGACAGCATCTTCTGTTTTTCCCTACGATGAACAGGTATAGGACGTCCTAGATCTATTTTTTTTAAACCTAAGGGAGAAATATATGAAAAAATTTTATGTTACGTTACTGCTTGTTCTCTTTTTTGTGACAGCAGCCTTTGCTAAAGTGAATATAAATACCGCAACTCCAGCGGAGTTGACTACACTTAGTGGTGTGGGGCCGGCAAAGGCAGCGGCAATTATAGAGTACAGAGATGTCAACGGTAAATTTGCAACCATTGATGACCTCTCCAAAGTAAAAGGGATTGGTGAGAAAATCATGGAAAAAATCAAGGCTGACATAACTGTTGAGGAATAACCCTTGTATCCGTGACGGCGGGTGGGCACGGTGTTTTGTGCCCACCGTGGTAACTCTTTGATGATAAAAAACTATTCCTTGCCGCGCAGGAATAACAACAGTTGTTGGGGGAGGTACGCCCTCCAGTAACTGTGATCTCTTCACCGCCTCTATGCTGATGCCATGTTGGGGTTCCTTCGTCACCTCCAACCTACATGACTTTCCAGAGGCATCGTAGGTTGGGGGTGAGATACGAACCCCAACATAAACAGCTTCCTAACCCGGTTTTCCAACCAGTACCTCCGCTGTCATGGATTCAGAAATTTCTTTACAAAATCAGATCATTGGTTTACTCGTCCTCTGAATTCAACTGGTTACATAAATATGCTCCTGCAATGTGGGGGGAGCAGGTAACGCCAACCTTGGATCTGTGAGCATTTATCGGTGCGCCAGGTGAAACTGAACAACAAAAGAAATAGTATTAAAATTTCTGTCTTATTAATTCTACTTTGGGAATCATTTAACTTGCTGAATTTTTATCAAAATTGTGTATAATAACACCATCAAATAATTCATTTTTTGGGGGGCGTTTTACCTCATCTCAGCGTCTCCCAAAAAAAGAAATT
>NZ_JAFFQA010000023.1 GCF_016919065.1 Desulfobulbus rhabdoformis
CTACCTGCTGATCGCCTACCTGCTGATCGCCTACCTGCTGATCGCCTACCTGCTGATCGCCTACCTGCTGATCGCCTACCTGCTGATCGCCTACCTGCTGATCGCCTACCTGCTGATCGCCTACCTGTTGATCGCCTACCTGCTGATCGCCCACCTGTTGACCGACTACTTGTTGATCAGCTACTTGTTGATTGGTCTTGATCTTCGCTTCGTTTTTTGAGCTGTCCTCGTGGCTGGAGGTCGCAAGTGTATTGTCTGCTTTCTGTGGTTTTGCCTGCTGTTTTTCCTGCTTCCCGGTCGCGGCCTGGAGATGAGAAGAAAACGATTCGGTCGTTTTACCCGATGGAGTAATCCTTGCGCCGCCTTGAGAAGGCGATGTCTGCATCAGGTTTGCTGTTACAGCAGGAGATGTGGGCATACACGTTACCGAAAGTCTAAAGTTGAAAAGGCTGTTGTTAATTTCGCCGCCTTCTGGCGGTCCATACTGGCAAGAACTTTTGCCGCGGATTTGGTTTTCATCTTGCTAAGAATTGAGATTGCCAGATCCACTTGCAGGTTGCCGATGACGACGGCCCCTTTTTCTGCTGGCATTTTCTCGTACATTTTAGCCAGTTCAATTATGCGTTTTTGCTCCGCAGCCTCTTTTTGCTTCAACAGCTTTTCGAGCTTTATGCGAAGCTCATTGAGCTGTACGATTTTCTTATCGACTTCGCTCTCCAATCTCTTTAGTTCCTTTTTCCTGCGTTCAAGCTCCTCCTGTTCGCTTTCGAGTTGGTTGGTGCCGCTTGCTTTGATAGCCTCCATGATTCGGCGCTCCTCCACAGAATCATAACTGGACTCCGAACCATTTTTTGTGGGGGCTTTTTCAGGCGTGTCAGCAGCATGGGGCGTCGTTGGTTGTGTTATAAAAAGGCAAAACAACAGGTGGAAGGCAAGGAGGAATGCCTTTGTTTTAGAGGCAGAGGGGACCGGTGCGTGGGGCCTTCGACGGCGGCGGTTGTTAGTCTGATTTTTTGTGTTCATGGGAGAGAACAGCAATCTCGTCAAGCATTCCGGCTTCCAATTTATCCAGGTGTTTTTTATAGGCTGCATTTTGTTGCTCTTCCAATTTTTCTATGATTTTTCGATTTTTACTTGCCTGTAACAGGTGCTGTCGTTTTTTTGCCACCTGTCCTCTTTGTTTTTCCAGGGCTTTTTTTCGTTTGTGGAGCTCTTCTTGTACCAGATCAATGCGCTGATCAAACATAATAAGCCGATCCACTGTGGTTCCATGTTCCTTATCCCTCTGCAACCCTGCATAAAGCTCTTCGAGTTTCCGGCTTGTTGTCTCAAGCACCTCACGAAGCTGTCGCTCTTGTTCCATTGCCCGTGCAAGTTCCTGCAAGGCACGGGTTTCAAGCTGGTTGCGGAATTTAGAGACCGCGTGCAGGGTGAAAGGCTTCATTCTTTACGCCCGTCGGCTTTGTCTGTTTTTCTCCGATCCAGACCTTTGCGACCGGCACGCCTGCGATCATTGCCTTGTCTATCGCTGACCAAGTCTCCCATGGCTGCCAGGGTTTCCTCTAAACTGGATGACTCGTTAAAACCCTGCGTAAGGAAGGTGTTGATCGCATCCATACGGGAGATGGCGTAATCGATTTTTTTATTGCTGCCGGTTGTGTAGGCCCCAATGTTGATCAAGTCTTCGGATTCACGAAAAATAGCCATGACGCTACGTACCTTTCCTGCCAGCTCCATGTGGCGCTGTGAGGTAATATCGCGCATGACACGGCTGGTGGACATCATGATGTCTATGGCCGGGTAATGATTTTTTGCAGCAATGGCGCGTGAAAGGACGATATGACCGTCAAGGATGGAGCGGACTGAGTCGGCCACAGGTTCGGTGAGATCATCACCGTCGACCAGTACGGTATACAACCCGGTTATGGAGCCTTGGTTTTCGAAATTTCCTGC
Source organism: Desulfobulbus rhabdoformis (assembly GCF_016919065.1). Classification (GTDB taxonomy): domain Bacteria; phylum Desulfobacterota; class Desulfobulbia; order Desulfobulbales; family Desulfobulbaceae; genus Desulfobulbus; species Desulfobulbus rhabdoformis. Next base: position 1,954 of record NZ_JAFFQA010000023.1, read on the forward strand.
TCGTTCAAGAAGTTTAGGAAGGGTAGCAAACACACTTGGGGTGTATCCTTTGGTTGTGGGAGGTTCTCCAATGGAGAGCCCGATTTCCCGCATAGCCATGGCAAAGCGGGTAACGGAGTCCATCATCAGCAGAACATTTTTTCCCTGTTGGGAAAAAAATTCGGCAATGGCTGTGGCAACAAAGGCACCACGCATGCGCAACAAGGGAGACTGGTCAGAGGTGACTGCAATAATGACGGAATGAGCCAGCCCTTCCTTCCCCAGGTCCCTCTCTATGAATTCACGAACTTCACGGCCACGCTCGCCGATAAGGGCGATTACGTTGATGTCTGCCTTGGCATATTTGGCCATCATTCCAAGCAATACAGATTTCCCCACACCCGATCCCGCCATGATTCCCATGCGTTGGCCTACGCCACAGGTTAAGAGACCGTTTATAGCGCGGATGCCCAAATCCAGAGACTGGGTAATGGCATCCCTCTGCATCGGACTGGGGGGGAGAGAATAGAGCGCCTTTTCCTGAGGCAGATGGGGAGGGGGGCCTGTATCAAGGGGTTGGCCCATGCCATCAAGAACTCGGCCCAGGAGTTCGTTCCCCACGGAGATGGTCGCCTGTTCTTTGCGAACGCAGATATGGCTTCCCGGTCCTAGGCCACGCAATTCGCCAAGGGGCATAAGCAGCGCCCGGTTGTTGGCATAACCGACGATTTCAGCAGGAACAGGGGGACCGGGCTGCAGAGGGTAGATATCGCATAATGAGCCAATGGAGGAGCGAGGGCAGCTGCCTTCCACGACAAGCCCGACAATACGGTGAACCTTGCCATAAACCCGAACCGGCGAAAATGAGGAGAGACGTGCGGCAGTGTTCATTTTTTTTTTATAAGTGGTTACTGAGCAAAGAATCCACGGATGCAGGTGAAAAATAAATTAATGGAAATGTTGTCCAATGCCCCCCTTATGGATTTAGGTCCGTATTCTGGAGTGGATCATCAAGAGCAGCCTCTGGAGTTTGCTCGGTGACGGGTGAGGTCTGTTGTTCCTCCTCCGAGCCGAGGACAAATTCCGGGTGCTCAGTGAGAAATTCACGAGTATTTTCCAGCTTGCCATCAATGGTCGCATCGACACTGCAAGTGACAGACTCTAGCAGGCAACCACCCCTACGTATTCCAGGATCAGGCTTAAAAACCAGATGCTCCAAAGCACGAATTGAGCTGACCAGCGCAGGTGCGCACTCCTCGGCTAAGGCGAGATCCTCGGGATTAAGAGAGACATGGAACTCTTCACTGGCAATGGCCTGCTCCAGAGCGTTTTCAAGAGTTGTGGCAATCTGATTACGGGGGGTGGTTAATTCCTGGCTCAATATTTTTTCTGTGAGGGCTATGATCAGGTTAACCAGATCGGCATGGGTTCCGGCGAGTCGTTCCTGATTAAGTTTGTCAATTTTTTGGCAGGCCATGGCGAAACTTTGAACTCCCTGGTCAAAGTTTGCCTGCAGCTGGGCTGCACAATCAGCCATGCCCTGATCGTATCCCTGGGCGAAGCCTTCCTGGCGAAGAGCCTCAAGATCGATTTGCGGCTCTTGAACAGCTTCCGGTTCCGGTGGTGGAGATGGAGGTTCCAGATCCTGTTCAGGCTCTGGTGGAAGAGGCGGTTGTGTGATTATTTCCTCGGGTTGTTCCTCTTCCTCAAGGACCTCCTCCTCAACCTGAGGTGCAAGATCTTCAACGGCATTGTCGGGCTCTGGATCGACAGCCGGAGGAAAATCAAGCGTCTGGCGAACAAGGGAATGGGGCGTAAAGAGGGTATCCGCTTTAAAGACCTTTGATTTGAATTCCTTAGACGAACTCATCGCCACCGCTGCCTCGACCCAGAACCAGTTTGCCTTCTTCCTCAAGTTTCATCGCTATTTTGACGATGGTCTGCTGCATTGCCTCGACTTCAGAGAGGCGAACCGGTCCCATGGCATCCAGGTCATCACGGATCATATCGGCAGCACGAGAGGACATATTGGCAAAAATCTTTTCTTTGATTTCATCAGAAGCCGTTTTCAAGGCCATGGTCAGCGAATCGTTGTTGACCTCGCGCAGGATCATCTGAATGGAGCGACCGTCCAGGGCACAGAGATCCTCGAAGGTAAACATCATCTTGCGGATGCTTTCAACCATCTCGGGATCAACCTCTTCCAGGTTCTCCAGGATTTCAGTATCAAGGTTGTCTGTCATGTTATCCAGGATTTCAACAACCTTGTTGAGGCCACCAATTTCCTTTTGCTCCTCGCCACCGACAACAATCCCGATCTCCTTACTCAGGGCCTCCTCAATCCTGTCGATAACGGCAGGCGACACCGCATCGAGCGTGGCAATGCGGTAGACGACATCGGATCGTTTTTCCTCTGGAAGCTTAGCAATGATTGCTCCGGCATGCTCTGTTGCCTGGGTGGAGAGGACCAGGGCCAGGGTCTGCGGATGTTCGCGTTCAAGCAGTCCAGCCACCATGGAAGGGTGCATCTTGGCAATGGTTTCAAGGGGCCGGGCCTCGGTACCGGAGACAAACTGTTTCATAAGCGCCGATTCGCGATCTTTGTCACCCGAAGAGCCAGCAATGAGTTTTTTGGCAAATTCCTGACCTTTGACCACAATACCGGCCTGACTTTCTGCAGCGAGTTCAAAATCTTCCAGTATTCTGAGCTTTGTCTCTTCAGGGATATGGTCAATTTCGGCCATACAGCGGGTCACGCGGAAAATCTCTTCATCCGAGAGTTCCTCAAGAAGCTTCGTCGCCAGACGTTCCCCCAATATGATCAGCAGGATGGCGGCTTTCTTCAAGCCAGTTAATTTTTCAGTGGAGGCCATGCGCTGTTCTATCCTTTAGCATGCGGTTAAATAGTACCTGAATCAATCCTCTTCATGAATCCAGCTTTTAAGAATGTGAGCACTGAAAACCGGATCAAGTTCGACAGCTTTGCTAATCTTATCAAGCGGGTCTTCAGATTCTTCAGATTCCAGAGCCTGTTTATAGCTGGCTCCACCCATGAGAGTCGGTTGCGACTCTTGCGCCTCGCCACCGGGAAATTGCCCTGGTCCCTGTTGTTGCCCTGGTGTGCCTGGGATTGGTTGACCGTTTGCGTCAAGCGCACGCTGCCCCTGCGCTCCAGCACCAGCCTGTTCTGCCTCCATTTCCTCGACAGTTTTGTAATGTTCGGTCACATCGCGGTTCAGGGTTTTCATCAGGGGGCGAACCATCAGAAAATAGAGCAGAACACCGGCCAGAAGCAGTAAACCATAACGAATGAAGGGGGTGTACTGGTACAGACGGTTTGCAGCGGCATAGGCCTCTTCCTCGGCACTTGCTTCAAGAGATTCGAGAAAGGGCATGGAGGTGACTTCAATCTTGTCGCCTCGGGTGAGATCTATTCCTAAAGCTGAGGAAACCATGGTCTCTACGGTTTTCAACTCTTCTGCTGTTCTATGTTGGGTGGTGGGGGCAGCATCAGCGGTTTCCCCTGGAACAACAGTATCTGCGACAAGTACCGAGACAGAGAGTTTGGTAATGGTGCCCACCGGGTTGATGACCTTGGAGACAACCTTACTGATCTCATAGTTCGTGGTTCGTTGAGAACGGCTGGAAGGTGGTGTGGCACCACCGGCCTGGTTGGTATTGCCTTGGAGGTTTGACTGAACCCCGGGAACACCACCAGTGACCTCAGACCCGGTTTTTTCCTCGCTGACCTGCTCACTGCGGATAACCGGCTCTTCGGGATCAAAGAGTTCTTCGGTTTTTTCAGTTTGGGTAAAATCCAGAGTGGCGCTGACTCTGACCATGGAGTTTTTTGAGCCGAGGGATTTGTCGAGCAGCGCCTGAGCACGAGTCTCCAGGCGATGTTCAACCTGAGCCTGGTAGGCGAGCAGATCTGGAGAGAGGTTGCCAATGGCACCTTTTTCGCCACTTTTGGAGAGCACGTTACCGTTTTGGTCGATTATGGTCACGTTCTCCGGCTCCAACCCCTCTATCGAGCTTGAAACCAGGTGGACGATTCCTTCTACCTGGGTATCTTTGAGCCGTTTGCGCGGGGTCAGCTTCAGGATGACAGAGGCGGTGGCGGGTTGCTGTTGCTCTTTAAAAAGACGTTTTTCAGGAAGTGCCAGGTGGACCCGCGCCGATTCAACAGGGCCGAGTGAGGTGATGGTGCGCGCAAGTTCTCCTTGCAATGCTCTGGAATAATTAACTTTCTGGACAAAATCCGTTAGCGCGAAGGACTGCTTGTCAAAAATCTCAAAGCCAACACCTCCACCCTGGGGCAGGCCTGATGCTGCAAGAGAAAGCCTTGTTTCATAGACATCTTTGACTGGAATGTGAATGTTGCGACCGTTATTCCCCAGTTTGTAGGGAATATTATTCCCCTTGAGCCACTCGACCACAGCCGAGGCATCGGTTTCAGCCAGGTTGCCGTACAACAGTTGGTAATCGGCGGTTTGTGCCTTAATGATGATAAAGGCAAAAAGCGCAAGAGTGATGGCCAAAACAGCCGCTAGTGCCGCTTTTCGTTGTACAGGCCAGCCCTTGATCGTGCCGACCAGACCCCGCCAACCGGTCTCCGGGGGAGCAGTTTTTTGAGGTTGTTGTTCCTCTTGTTGAGGCGTTACATCCTGTTGTTCAGCCATGGCCATCCCTGTCCTTCACTGTGCTGCTTACCTGCAATCCCAAATCTGTGAGCACGTCATTAACCGCCAGAGTTTTTTCACAGAGAAGAGAGCAAACTCAAAAAAAATTACACCTGCATACGCATAACTTCTTGATAGGCATCAAGTGCCTTATTGCGTACCTGGACCATGTAGCGAAGGCTGATATCTGCCTTTTCCATGGAAAGCATAGCGTCGTGCAGACTTTGCTCGCCACCTGCATGCAGTTGTTCCACGGCATTATCAGCCTGTTGTTGGGCGGTGTTTGTCGTCTGTATGAGGGAAGAGAGAACATCCCCAAAGGAGGTCTCAACCTGAGCGGCATCGGATCCTGCCTTGGGAACCTCGGTCAGACTGGCGCTCAGAGCCTGTTGGATTATCATATATTACCTCCCTATCTCCAGTGCTTTTATCAACATGCGTTTAGCCGACTTGATTGTAGTGGTGTTTGCCTCATACGAACGGGTGGCTGACATCATGTCGACCATTTCTTTCATAACATTGACATTGGGCATTTCAACGTAGCCGTCTTCCTTGGCATCGGGATGAGTGGGGTCATACACCCGCTGCGGATCACTATCGTCTTCGATTATCTTCACCACCTGCACACCCTGAGCCTGGCCCTGCTCGTTCAGTGATTTCTGCAAGTGCTTGTTAAAAGGCATATCCTGAGATTGAAAGACCACAGATTTCTTTTTGTACGGCCCTCCCTCCGGGGTGGAGGTGGTTTCGGCATTGGCCAGGTTGGAGCTGATAGTGTTGAGTCTGGTCGTCTGCGCTTTAAGCCCCGAGGCGGCAATATCAAAGGTGGTAAACAGGTCCATAAGGTTCTCCCAAAAGTATTTGCAGAAATCTATGCAAATTAAGCGCCACCATTGATGGCATATTTGACTGCGGAGAGTTTTTTATTGAGCATGGTGATTGCTGCTTCATACATAATCTCGTTTTGCGAGAGCTTGACCATCTCCTGGTCGACGCTGACCGAGTTCTCATCACCAATGCCGGTCGTGTCTTCTCTGCTTGTGACAGTGCCTGTTACGTGTTCCAGTTCTGTTGGGCCAAGGGGAATATGGCCCGGCTGGGTGCGGGTTGGTTGCAGTTCATTGGTAAACAGTGCCCCTTTGAGCTGCTCTTCAAAGCTGAAGGATTTCGCAGCATAGCCCGGTGTCTCGGCATTGGCGATGTTGGAGCCTATAATTTCCTGATTTTTTTCACGTAAATCAAGCACACGCTGCAAAAGGCGCATGGTGGTGTCAAATTGCTGAATGCCTGGCATGGGAACCTCCAAAAGCTTTGGGCAGGGCCTCTTTCATAGTTGCATCTCAAGAATAGCAGCCTCTTCACGGGCCATCCGTTTCCAGAGAGGGTCTTTGCCTTCTTCGGCGAGACTTTGAAACATTTTTAGGGCTGATTCGCTTTTACCCGTACGGCTTTCAATTTGGGCAAGGCGGAATCTGGCCTGTTCCGATTGGTTATCAAGAGTCAACAGGCGTTGGTACTGTTGTTTAGCCGCTTCCAAATTCTGGAGCTGATAATAGGACTCGGCCAGAGGCAGGAGCAAACGTTCAGGTCCCAGGCGCCCTTGCAGTTGCGGGGTATCCAGGGTGTCGATGACTTTTTGCCACTCTTTGTTTGCATAGTAGACCCGAGCTTTCAGAAGTTCTAAAGCGGGCATTTGGGGAGCATTGGACTCCATGATAAGTTCTAAGGCTTTCTCCGTATGACCGCTTCTGTACAGGGCCTGGGCTTTAAAGAGAAAGATGGCCTTTTGGTAGGCACCATTGGGGTAGCGCAATTGGTAGCGGTCGGCATACTCTTCAACTTGCAGGTAGCGACCATCACTGAAAAGTGCTTCGATCAAAGGGAGATAAATTTTTTCTTTATCGGCGTTGTCGGCTACTTCAAATAGGTACTGGTAGGTCTGGGCAGCCTGGTCAGCAAGGCCAAGTCGGCTATATGCCTTGCCCAGGTCATAGAGTAGATCAGCGCTCAGCCAGCCGCGAACAAAATATTTTCTATTTTGCTTGGCAAGCACCAACCCCTTGACGTACTCTTGGTCATCGACAAGTTGTCGTACAACTCCGGGGAGTTGCTGGATGATCAGCGCCATGGCCTCTGTTCGTAACTTGCCACCTTGAAATTCGCGTAAAAGCTTCATGCATTTTTCCACGCTGCTTTCCTGCTCTCCTGAAAGATGGTCGACCAGAGCCTCTTTGAACAGACAGGTTTCACGCTGGAAAAGAGTGTGGGCATAGGCGGTGCACCTCTGGTAGACCGCATTGGCCGCAAAGGGGTCGAGTCTTCGTTCTTTATACGCCAGGTCGGTCTTCTTGAGCAATGCTCGAAACCCGCCTTCAGATCGAGGAAAGGCGTCAATAAGCTGTTCCAGGTTAAGTAGGGCTTTTTGTCGGGTCAGCTTCATATGCAGCTGACACATGGCTTGACGAAAGAGAGCCAGGTCCTGTTGAGGCTCATTGTTGAGCAAATCGCCAAGTTTCATATACCACTGTGCACCTTCTTGGTATCGTTGAGCCGCATAAAGACAATCGCAGAATGCCGCCAGCGACATGGCATCGCTGGCAAGCAGTGGTGAAGATTGGGCAAGAGGGGCATAGCGTGTCAAAGCTTTGTCTTTTTCGCCTTGAGCATAGGCGAGATCAGCAAGTCGGAGCAACCGCAATTCCTTAAGCCGTTTGTTCTGGCTGAGAATAGGATCAGCGAGCAGTTTTTCCGCGGTTTCATTTTGATGGGTCAGAAGAGCAAGCTCTGCCTGGAGCATATGAATATCGTCTGCAAAGGGAGTTTGACGAGTAAACTTTTCGGCAAAGGGGAGCAACTCGTAATAGGTGTCAATGTGATCGCCACGGGTTGCCCGCTGATAGAGTAAGAGAAATTGAGCGATCTTAGCCATTATCCCATCGGGATATTGTATGGCGATTCGCTGGAGAAGAAAATAAGGTGAACGGTATTCCCCCATACGCAGCAATCCCTCGGCATATGCGAGCACGAGCCGCTCTTTGAGCGATTCTTTGGGCTGTTGTTTGACCTCCTCGCGAAGCAGCAGGCAGACCTGATTCCATTTTTTTTCAGCCGCACGCTTTTGAATTTCTGGGGGGAGCCAACTGTCAAGGGGATCATCTGGCGCAATGGCGCGCGCCAGAGGAAAGGGGGGGAGGTGAAAAACAGGCTGCGGGGTGATGGAGACGGGTAACTCGTAGTTGGTGAAGAAAGAAAGCCAATCCTGGGCATATGGCGTGAGATTCAGCGGGTTGAGGGAGTCAATGTTTGAGCGGCGCACAATCTCGACCCCATGGAGCCTGGTGGTGAGTTCCGGATAGCTCGTGGAAAGTTGATTGCCCAGGAGAACATCCACAAGGATCACGCCGGTTGCTGCCAATCGCTGCGTTTCCACCTTTTGGGGGGGGTAGCGAAAGTATATGGAATAAATAGTTTTTGCAGGTAGCTCTTTCGGAACGATCCGGATCATTCGACCGTCTGTTTGGGGCAGCTTGAGCGAACGCACCGGATTGGTCTGGTTTAGTTCGAGATCTACTCTGCGGCCTTTGGTTCGCAGTTTGAATTCAGGCAAAGTATCAAAATGAAAAAAAAGCTGCAGGCTGGTTGTCTCATCGCTGCGATTGATCGAAGTGAGAATAGAGGCTGCTTCTGCCATGGAATGGCAAAACAGGTTGACAGTCAAAGCCAGCAGCAGGTGAATGAATAAGCGAGAGCGCATAACTCAGTTGAAGGAAGAGGTGGCAAATTCGAGAGCCCTTGTTTACCCCATAGTAAGCAATATATGTTCCACCTTTTTGGGCTTTGCTGGAGACGGGGAGCCTCCTATTTATTGCAATTCAAGCGAAGGACCAGGTAGAATGGAAAAAATTGAGTCAGAGATTTGACTTGCTCGCGACACCATGGCAGGATGAGTGTACACAGATTCCCGGTGTCACTGGAGTGGCCTCATAAGGCGAGAGACTCACCTGTCACGGATTCAGGTCTGTAATACCTCTGCACATTCAAAGGGGTTTTGAATACGAAGTTTTTTCAAGACGCCCTCAAGTTTGAGAGCTGTTTGAGCACGTCCCCGTTCATTTGTGGCTGAAGTCCTGGATGTCGGCTGCAGTAAAGAATATTGTATCGCATGATTATTCCCTTATGCAGATAGAAGAATTTATAACCAAGGGGCGGACGCTGGTAGAAAATATTCTCCCCACCCTTCGTCTTCTTCTCGCTCAACCGGAGCGTGATGACCTTTTGCTTGCAGCCACCGGTCAAGGGCGAAAACTGTTTTCCCTGCTCAATCAACATGGCCATAAACTTGGGCTTGAACATTTAGTCGCTCCCTCTGAGGCTATGGGAGCTTTGTTGGAAAGTGCTCGGTTTAATCATCTGCAACTCTCAGGTTCCCACATTTCGCTTTTTGTCGAGGTTTGTTCCTTTCTTGATCAGGCATATACGCTTATTGCCCAGGATGGGAATGACGACCGACTTGCCGCTTCTGCAGCAGCTTTAGAAGCAGCTGTCCTTGATTTGCTTCATACCTCAACCGCACCGGCAACAGATGCTCTAGCCTTTGTAGGGGTGTCCAATGAGCTGCGTGATGCTTTTACTCAGGAGACTGAGCAGTTGCTTGTCACTGCAGAGCAGGAATTTGTTTTGTGGGATTTCATAGCCATCGACCATGATCGTGTCTCCGGTTTGTGTCAAATCCTACATCGCCTCAAAGAGAATTTTTCAATTTATGACTGCAGGGACTTTGAGCGCTTATGTATGGCTCTGGAATCTGCTTTGAATCGCTATCTGCAGGGAGAGTTTTTTCAGACAGAATATCCAGAGCGTACCTTTCTGCGCTGCATAGATGTGATGCGGGAGTCGTTAAACCGATTTGCCATGACTGAAATGCTTGATATCCCAAAGTTCAATGAGTTGCTTCAGTCGGTGCAGGGGCTGATCCGGCAGCCTTTGGGAGAGTTGTTGATCGAGGCGGGATTGGTAAACCCCAAAACGGTCGATGATGCGCTCTCACTTCAACGCACTACTCCAACGAAACAGCCCAGGCGCCTTGGTGAGGTTTTGGTCGGCATGGGGGAAGTAACCCAGGAAGAGGTGGAAAGTGTCCTCGATCACCAGCGGTTTCTTCAGCAACAAGGAGAAAAGGCCAACGAGATCAGCAAAGGGGAGGGGAAGGACCCCTTGGTGCCGTTATTTCCTACCGATGTCTCTGTTGATGGCCAGAGGCTTGCCCGCATTGTTTCCATCGTGAAGCAACTTGCTGCTCTGGATGTTCCGGAAGCCCTTACACCTTTTATTCAGGAACTTGATCAACTGACAAAAAATTTGAATCAGGGGACAGGAAGCAGGAGTACACATTACTTTCAGCGCCTGGTTCGCGACTTTGCTATTCAGTATAATAAGCGAGTGCATTTCCGTTTGGAAGGGGCGGAGGTTATGCAGGAAGAGCTGGATATGCTCGACTTCGCTGAAATACTGATTCCGCTTTTGCGCAATAGTGTTCAGCATGGGATTGAATCTCCCGATGTGCGCCACAAGGAGCAGAAGAAAAGAAATGGCCGCATTACGCTTTCAGTTCTGCGCCAGTCTGAGGAATTGTGGGTGAGCGTGGAAGACGACGGTGCGGGATTTGATCTGAAAAAAATAGCCAAACTTTGCCTGCTGCAAGGACTGGTGCAGCAGGATGAGCTGGCACAAACCACCGGAGCGGAACTGCTGCAGATTTTTCTCAATAATCAAGACTGTGGTCATGAAACCGCGATTCTCAATGCGCCCCAGTGTACCGGGCTTGCTGTGGCCAAGCAGCTGTTACAAGAATTTAACGCGAAGATGGATATTTGGTCTCGGCCGGGTAAAGGGGCACGCGTGACCTTGCGTATTCCTCGGGCCTCCCGAAATCTTTGAAGAAAAGAGACATTGCATGAAATAAAAAATTTGATTTCCGCCTTTTCAAATTGATAGAATAGCTTCAGCGAAAACATCCTTGATTCTCCCCGATGGGGATGAGAGGCCGTTCCCCCGCCAAGAGACACTTGCTTTCGTCTGTTCAACCGTGCTGGCAAAGAAGTTGTTCTCAAAAGCGAAAAACCATGTAGGTGCAAACTCAACACGTTTTATACAAATTCTCACAATTATTTGGAGAGCTCTGAGATAAAGGAGGAAAGAATGGCAAAAAATGTATTGCTCGTTGATGATTCCAGCACTATGCGGAAAATCATCAGTCGTTCCCTGCGCCAAGCCGGATTGGATTTTGGTGAAATTTTTGAAGCCGGAGATGGGCAGGAAGCACTCGATGTTTTGGAAAAAGAGAGTGTTGATATCGTCCTTTCTGATATCAATATGCCCAACATGAACGGTATTGAATTCCTGCGGGAAAAAGCCAGTCGAGACGGAATAAAAGATATTCCCGTATTCATGATTTCCACCGAAACCGGTGATGATATCATTGGAGAGGCAAAAAGTCTCGGAGCGGTCGGCGCTCTAAAAAAACCTTTTACTCCTGACAAGGTGAATGAGGTACTGGGCCCCCTGATGTAGTTGTTTATGTCATTTTGCTCGACCCATCTAGGTCATTTCCGGATAATCAATTGTGATTATCCGGAACAATATGAGGGAGAAATTTGTGAATAGTTTTGATGAAATCAGTGACAAGCTCATCGAGTCAACCATCGAGATATTCGTTGGCATGGTTATGATGGATATTTCGGTTGCAGGGGATCCCCTCACAAAACTTGGCCCAATGAAACAATCGATCACTGGCATGGTTGGGCTTGCTGGTACGCATAAAGGAGTCTTGGCCGTTCATTTTCCGAAACCGCTCGCATTGGCTGTGACCAGTAGTTTTCTGGGGATGGATGTTGAAGAGATCAACGAAGATGTCCAGGACGCAATCGGTGAGATCGCCAATATGTTGGGCGGTAATCTAAAGACTATTCTTTCTGATAAGGGGAAGGATATCCAGCTTTCTTTGCCTTCAACTATTTCCGGTGACGAATACAACTTCAGCTCACAGGCAGAAGCGGAGCAACTCATCATCCCGTTTAAGGCACCGGATGGTGAATTTTTTGTTGAAGTCGAATTAGAACATGCCTAACCCTTAGACCAGATACTGGAGACTTCGCTTGGAACTGGAAAAATCTCTCGTTGACGCCACCCTGGAGGTCTTTGCCTCCATGATCTTCATTGATATTGAGCCGCAGGCGGCCAGCAATGAACCTGTGACTGAATTTGCTCCGAACATCTCAAGCCTTATCGGCCTTGCAGGTGACATGAAAGGTATTCTGGCGATTCACTGCCCGGAAAAGGTAGCCTTGGAAATCACCTCGTCAATGCTCGGGATGGAGGTCGATGAACTCGGTGAGGACACCAAGGATGCTATTGGCGAGATTGCCAACATGGTTGCAGGTGGCTTAAAAGTTTCTCTTGCTGAAGAAGAGAAAAATATTGAAATAGCCATACCAACGACGGTTATAGGAAAATCAATTCGCACCGCCGGTCTTTCCGGAGCATCCCGGGTGATGATTCCTTTTGTAAGTCCGACCGGTCGTTTTGGTATTGAACTGCGCTACCTGCTGGAAACTTAGATGCCGCTCCATCTGTGCTCTGCTGAGCTTATATTTGCTTTCTTGATCGCCTTCCTTTTTTCAGTATTGTTGCATACCTCTTCCTGCCAGCAGAAAAAAGTAAATTCCTCAGATTTTTCTTCCGAAAAGAATCATAGGTAGTGTACGAAAAAGAAAAGTCTTTCTCATTTGTCTCTTTTCCGGGGAAAGGCTTTTTGGGGGCTGGTACAAAACACGTAACCTAGGATTCTCACACCTCTTTGCATGAAAGCCCAGGAACGCTTTAATAAAATACTTCTCGCCGGTGTCGAGCGCATTCAGGATGAAGTTGCAGCGCTTATCGGTAAGCCATTTAAGTTAGGCAGCCCTGAAATCGGAGCTGTTGACAAGGAAACTCTGTTTGAAGGTCTAAGCGGCAAACAGGTTCTGGCCCATGTCCGCGTAGAGGGGGATGTCCAGGGGAATGGCTGCATGATTGTTGGCGTGAAAGACGCCATTTTCATTGGCGGCAACCTGATCATGCTTCCGGACAACGAGCTTGATGCGGTGGTGGCTGAGCAGGAGTATTCAGAGGAACTTCAAGATTCATACGGCGAAGTTGCCAATATCATCTGTGGCGCTTTAACCGTTACCTTTGAAGAGCAGTATCCAAAAACCGTTCGTCTGATTCGAACCGAGCAAGACGTTATCTTGCCGGCAAAGATTGATCCTGAATCTGATGAACCCATTGTTAATGAGCCCTTTTACCAGTTTGCCGTTCCAATGACAATGGATGGCAAAGAATTGGGCTCTTTGCGCCTCATCCTCCCGGCTGTGCCCTTTGGCCTGGCAAAGGAACCGTCTGAAGAGGCGACTTCTTCCAAAGAGAAGGAAGAAAAACAGCAGAAAGCAGAGAAAGAAGCTGTCCAGGATGAGGATGCAGAGGTTCTCGAGCGCCCTGAAACTGAAACGGCCACCGAAGAAGATGCCGCTACCTTGGAGCGACAGGAAAGTGGTACCACCTCAGAGGCAGACGGCAGCAAAAAAAATAAGAAAAAGGATATTAAAAAGCAGAAAAAGCTCATTGACGGCTTAATTAAAGGCAGTTGGGAGAAAATTGCTGATGAAACAACAGCCCTGCTTGGCGGCACCCTAAAAATTACACCGGTAAGTAACCAGGCCCTCCATAAAGAGGATTTTCTAGATCAGGCCGGGGGAAAACAGATCATTGCTCGGATGGATCTTCGGGGCGTCAAAGAGGGAGAGGCCTTTCTTTTTGTAGACTTGAAATCGGCGGTTTACCTTGGTGGTTGCTTGATCATGCTGCCAGAGGCTGAGCTGGAGGAAACGGTTCGTGGTGGTGAATTTGGTGAAGATGCCAGGGATGCTTACGGTGAGGTTACCAATATCATTGCCGGCGTTTTGACCACGGTTTTTGAGGAGCAGTACCGGGGCAAGATCGGATTTGTCAAAACTGCTATCGATCCTGTTGTTCCTGCTAAAATAGATCCGGATACAGACGATGTCTTTCCTCATCAGGGGTACTATCTTGCCGTTGGCGAGATGCAATATAACGATCGGGAACTGGGGAAAATTCAGCTCCTGGTACCAATCAATGTGTTTGACCTGGAAGCACTTCTGGAAGTGGAGGAGGCAGAAGAGGCTGGCAGTACCGGTACTTCCAAAGAGGGAGCCTCCGCAACAACCGCTGGAAGAAGTAGTGAGGACGGTAAACTTCGGGGAGAGGGGCAGGCCAGCTTTGATATGCTCATCATCACAGATGATGATGCGGAGGCTGGTCAAGTCGCTTCCCTGCTGGAAGAAAAAGGGTATGGAGTACGGGTGCTCCACTTCAAAGATCCAGTCAATTCTGTACTGAGCTCTCGAACCCAGATGGTCTTTTTAATTATGCGGGAGGTCAGTGAGCAGGGATTTGGGGTGGCGATTAAGGTCTCCAGCAGTGGCTTCTCGGTCCCCCTGGTGGCGGCGGGGCCAGCCTGGACTCGAACCGGGGTACTCAAAGCAGTGAAGTACGGCGCCTGTGATATCCTGATAACTCCTTCCTCTTCCGAAGATGTAGACGAAAAACTCGCCAATAACCTGGTGCAAAAAGCAGCCTGAGTCAGGTCTGTCTTCTCTTACATCTCAGAATTGCAGTGGCTTCTCTTCCTGTCCCCCATGGGGATTACTGTCCCTCTCCACTCTCGCTCCAGGTATCAACCAATTCTTTTTTCTTAATTTTCTCCAAAAGAGTTGTCCGCTTAAGATTAAGTAGCCGGGCAGCCTCTTTCTTGTTTCCCTGGGTCATTTTCAGTGCTTGAATGATCAATTGTGTCTCAAAATCATTAACCAGAGAGTTGAAGTCAATGCCGGTTTCCTGCCAGAGATCCTCGGTGATCGAGGTGGAGGAGAAAAGCATCTGCTGTTCACTGCGACGAAGATCTTCATCGTTGATGTTTTCCTGGACCGGAGGAGTCGGAGGTGTGGGCAGGGTGCCGTTGCGATACTTGTCGGGCAGATCATGAAACCCTACCTGGGAGCCACCAAAGAGGATAGTCATATGGTGGATCAAGTTTTCAAGCTCACGAACATTCCCTTTCCAGGGAAACTGGTTTAAAGCAGCCAGGGCAACCGCATCAAAGCCAAGCAAAGGAGATTTCTTGGTTTCGCCGATTCGCTCAATAAAATGCTCAATCAACAGGGGAATATCTTCTGATCGTTCTCGCAGAGGTGGAATAACTACGGGGATAACGTTGAGCCGATAATAAAGATCTTCACGAAATCTCCCTTCGGCCACCATCTGCTCCAAATTACAGTGCGTTGCCGCTATAATGCGTACATCAACTGGAACGGGTTTCAACCCGCCTACGGGTTCGAACTCTCGTTCCTGGAGTACGCGTAAGAGTTTCGCCTGGAGAACCGGCTTCATGTCGCCAATTTCGTCCAGAAAAAGCGAGCCTCCGTTGGCATATTCAATGCGGCCGATCTTGGAGCCCGTAGCCCCGGTAAAGGCGCCTTTGGCATAACCAAAGAGTTCACTTTCCAAAAGATCGTCAGGAATGGCTGCACAGTTGACAGGCACAAAGTTATTTTCTGCACGCGGACTGTTGGCATGAATGGCCTTGGCCACCAATTCTTTCCCCGTGCCGGATTCTCCTTGGATAAGGACTGTGCCCAGATCGTCCTCGGCCAGTTTTCCAATGAGCCTGAACAGGTGCTGCATGGACTCACTTTGTCCTATAATTCCCGAAAATCCTAATGAAAGAGTACTCATTGCTGATGTAGGTGATCGGCGAGCTTGCTGGTCGTCAAACGCATGTTGAGACTGAGCAGCCGCATGATTTTTTTGAGTAAAGTAACTGTTATCGCAGGGTATGTATCACTTAGGCGGTCAAACCCTTTTTTAGTCAAAAGAATGACCACTGAAGGTTGCCGGGCAATGACTGAAGCTGAACGTGGTGCTTTGTCAATGATAGACATTTCACCAATTGTGTTTCCCTTGCCGAGTCTTGTGATAACGCGGTAGTCGCCAACGCTGGTTTTTTTCAGAACATCCAGCAGCCCGCGAACAACAAAGCACATATAGTCCCCTTTTTCGCCTTCCGTGAACAGATGTTCTCCACGGTTGATCTCCATAAAGTTCAAGTGACGTGCAAGTATATCGAGTTCATCGGTCTTGAAGGCGTCGAAAAGGGGCAGGGTCAGAAGGAGATCCCTTGTTTTTTCTTCCGTATCAGTGAGTTCCAATTTGGGAACAACCATTTTTTTTGTACCGGATGGGAAAGACGTGACTCGGCGGCGTAATTTTTGTACAGCCCTGCATTTCAATAATTCTAAGCCTACCACATGTAAAATGTAGAATACAAGGGACATTACGAAAAAGTGTCACTTTTTTGACGTTGTTAAAAAGGTGTGCAACTCCTTATGTTAACGATAAAAGTAAAAATTTGAACCAAGGGTACAAAAAATGATACGTAATTTCAGGATGATCCCCTTTTTGTTCCTGCTCAGCCTATTTTTTTCAGGGGGGCAGCTATATGCATACGAGGCAGTTGTGACCCATGTTCTTGATGGTGATTCATTTCGTGTCCGCCAGGGGAGACAGATCCAGACTATCCGGCTTTACGGTATTGACTGCCCCGAATACCGCCAACATGGATGGCGTCAGGCCAAGCAATTCACAAAGCGGGTGCTTGCTCGGCAGCGGTTGATTATTCAACCTATGGATGTTGACCGTTACGGCCGAACCGTCGCTTTGGTGTATGTTGATGGGCGTTTGCTCAATGCGGATCTTGTGAGCGATGGCTGGGCCTGGCTTTATAGAAGATACTGCCATGCGCAACCGCTCTGCAGAGAACTCAATCAGCTTGAACAGAACGCGCGGGCAGGCAAAAAAGGTATCTGGCAAAAAAAGAAGCCCATGCCTCCTTGGGTATGGAAGAGAAAAAAATATAAGTAATCGAGATACCTCAACGCTCTCCTATCAATTCGTGCCAGCGGGGAGAATCCCTTGCGCTGGAATAAATCTCAAATCGGCTTGTATTTGACAAACCCCAGGTGATAGAATTTTTCTGATTGCAACGGGAAGGTGATCGGTTATTTCCATAGATGACCAACCTTCCCCGCATAATGAGACTTCATGAAGGAGGTAAAGTCGTATGAGTGTTCCCCCGAAAAATAACCCGATATGGGCCGACATTGTCACAGGTCGGAAAACGTTTACCCTCAAGTTTCTGGCAGCAAAGATTCTTCTAGGGCGAGTTGTTCGAACGGTTTCCGCTTCTCCCACTGCTGCAAATGTGAACGATGCCGTGGCTCAACTGCATGCTGTTTATGAAAAAAACGCAGGCAGCCCCTCGGTAAAAGAAGATCTTAAAGTTATTTTTGGATAGGAGAAGCCATGCAACAAAATACTTTCAGCATTGCCGAGGTGGAGAAAGCCATTAAAGACGGTCGTACCCTGTTGATTGCAGGGGAGGAAGCTCTTTTGCAAGCGTTGCCACAAGGGAAATGGGTGGGAGGCACCATTCCCTACTTTGTCTCTCCGGATAAGGGCGGCGAGGTGAATAAAGAGCAGGTGTTTGTCACTGATATCAGTGAGGTGGCTGCAAGCATCACCGTGGGCGTGTACACTCAGGATACACTGGGAAAGGTTTATACCGATGAGGATGGCTGTGGTTTCAGTTTTATCATTGTCCCCGCCGCCAGTGAGGTGCATGCGAGTTTTGCGGTCAATGGTCCGAATTATAAAGATTTTGGCTCCCGCCCATTGATTGGCTGGGTGTCAGGCGTACACTTAGATGATCTGGGCAAAGTGACACCAAAGGTCTTTGATGGCATCACCGGTAAATCCTTCGAGCAGGAAGCTGTGGTCATGCACGTGATGCTCCCGGCCGGAAAGAGCGTTGATGTGGGCATCATCAACCTTTTTGAGCAGGGGGAAGGCGATGTGCTCACCTTTGCGACAGATGGCTTTGCTGCAACTGAGGTCATGGTGAACGGAGTCAAAGAAAATTTTGCAGATTATATAACCAAAAATAATCTGGATACGAAACTGCCCCTTGTAGCCGACTATTACGGTGCTATGGTGAACATTAGCTTTCAGAGCGTTGAACCGGGTGGTGAGGTCAAACTGTACGCGCCGGTCTTTTCTGGCATTCGCTATAAACATGCTCAGGCTGTCAGTAACTATGGCGAGGCCTTTAGCGACCAACTCAAGAAAAACAGTCCGGATGCCAACAGTGTGGCCTTTTCCTGTAACTGTATTCTCAACTATCTCTATTCAGGCCTTGAGGGCAACAAAACCGATCCCTTTGTGGGGCCGGTTACCTTTGGCGAGATTGCCTATCAGTTATTGAATCAGACCTTGGTCTATCTGGAAGTACACGATAACTGATCTTCGATATTTTTTATTTGGAGATAATGGCCCGGTTTATCCGGGCCTTATTTGTTTTTCACTATAGGGTGTCTTGAATAATTAGATTTTTCAATCAAGGCCAGATAAGCGTAGACTTCGAGGATTGAGCAAAATTTTACCGCAGGCATATACATGATATCGGAGTCTTCGCTTACCTCCGAGGATAAAATTTTAAGAATGACGAGGTAAGCGCCAGACTCCGCGGGATTGGCAGAAAAAGCAATTATTCAAGATTCCCTATACTCCTTCTTCTCTTCTTTATGATTATCAGTGCCAGCCGTCGGACTGACATCCCGGCTTTTTACTCTACCTGGCTGCGCAATCGGCTGCTTGCCAGGCGGGTGCTTGTACGTAATCCCTTCAATCGGCGTCAGGTTGCAGATATCTCTCTTGATCCATCTGTTACAGATGCTCTGGTCCTTTGGACTAAAAATCCCGCCCCCCTGGTCCCCTATGTAGCTGAAATTGAAGCGATGGGATTTCCACTGTTCATTCAGTACACCATTACCGGTTGTTCGCAGCAACTGGAACCCTATCTGCCTGAACGTGCACAACGTATAGAAAGCTTCAGGCAATGCGCCGAGATGCTCGGCCCCGGAAGAGTCCATTGGCGTTTTGATCCCATTGTGTTCACTCAAACACTCACTCCTGCCCACTATCTGCAGCAATTTGGCCAACTGGTCCAGCTGCTTCAGGGCTACACAACCCAGTGCACAACGAGTTTTGTCAGCCTCTACACAAAGTGCAGGCGTAATCTACGCGACATAGCTCTTGTTGATCCAGGAGAGTCTGCAAAACAAGAGCTTATTGCGAAGATGAATGCCATCTCCAGCCGCTCTGGCATCAGGTTGCAAGGATGTTGTGATCCCTTTCTTACCGCACATTGCGGGGTTGACCAGGCGCACTGCATAGATGCCCGCGAAATTGGTCAGAGTTTGGGGAAAAATTTTCAGGTTAAAAAAGACGCTGGCCAGCGTTCTGGTTGTGGTTGCAGCCAAAGCATTGATATTGGAGCATACGATTCCTGTACCCACGGCTGTCTCTACTGTTACGCCAACACCAGCCATACGAGGGCAACTGCCAATCTGGCACAGCATGACCCGCACTCCCCACTCCTGCTTGGTACCCTTCGTGGAGACGAGACTCTCCACAAGCGTCAGGTGCATTCATTGCAAATAAGGCAGGGAGCACTTTTTGATATTGACCCCCAAAAATAATCAGCAAAGCTCGTCTTCGGTAAACAATCCTTTTCAAGCCCTTGACAGCAGAGGACTTGCCATGTATTGCTTTCCCTCCGTATCAGGTGCTTGGGGGAAACAGACGCCTGAAAAATTCCTGAATTCGAGATAGCGGCCGCAGAAGACCCACCGCTTCAGGAAATTGTTTGATAACTTTGTAGCCGTGACCAATACGTAACCGATCACGTTGAAAGCACAGGAGAATTCGCCCCAAATCATGGAATATGAAGTTGGGGGAAATCAAGGGGCATGAAGTATGTATAAAATTGCGCACGATCAGGAAGAAATTCTTATTCGTTTTGAGAAAGATCTCGTTGACAGTGGGATTTTGTCAAAATTTTTAAGCCATATCAATTTGCAGTCCATGCTGAAGAAGAGCGGCAAAGGGGATGCCGGTACCCGCCTGCGCGAACAGAATCGGCTGGCTGCTTTACCCTCAGGTATTGATCTGTTGCGCGATCCCAACCTGAATAAAGGCTCGGCCTTTACCCTGCAAGAACGTGAAACACTCGGTCTTACCGGGTTATTACCCCCTCGGGTTCATTCCTTAGATGAGCAGGTACAGCGTATTCTTGAAAACTTGCGTAAACAGTCCACAGACATTGAGCGATATGTCTATCTCATCGCGTTACAGGATCGGAATAAAACGCTGTTTTACAGGGTGTTGCTTGATAATATCGAAGAGTTGATGCCCATTGTCTACACCCCAACCGTGGGCCAGGCCTGTCTGGAGTTTGGGCATATTTTTCGCCGACCACGTGGCGTCTATATTACAGCCCGTGATAAGGGAAGAGTAGCAGAGTTACTGGGTAACTGGCCCTTTCGGGATGTTCGGGTTATCGTTGTTACCGATGGAGAACGTATTCTCGGTCTGGGGGATCTGGGAGCAGATGGTATGGGCATTCCGGTGGGTAAGTTATCGCTCTACTCGGTCTGCGCTGGGATTCATCCATCACAGAGCCTCCCGATTACCCTTGACCTGGGAACTGATAATGCCAGTCTGCTCAATGATCCACTATATATTGGCTTACAGCAGCCACGCATCCGTGGAGAACTGTACGACGAACTGGTTGAGGAGTTTATCCTTGCCGTGCAGCAGGTCTTCCCTGGATGCATGATTCAGTTTGAGGATTTTGCCAACCGCAACGCTTTTCGCCTTCTCCAGCAGTATCGTGATCAGATCTGCTGCTTTAACGATGACATACAAGGGACCGCAGCAGTCACCGTGGCGGGCATCTTGTCGGCCCTGCGCTGTACCGGCGGTGAGCTGAAAGACCAGCGATTTCTTTTTCTTGGGGCAGGGGAGGCCGGGCTTGGAACCGGTGGCCTTCTGGTGCAGGCTCTGGTTGAGCAGGGGCTCTCCGAAGAGGAGGCCAGACGTTGTTGCTGGTACGTGGATTCCAAAGGACTCATCGTCAAAAGCAGGACTGATCTGAGCGAACATAAGCAGCAATTTGCCCATGATCATCCCGAGATTGCCGATTTTAAGGAGGCTGTCGAAACGTTACGTCCTAATGCAATTATTGGTGTCTCCGGGCAGCCTAAACGGTTTACTCCGGAGATCCTGGAATTTATGGCCCAGATTAATGAGCGGCCTATTATCTTCTCTCTGTCCAATCCCACCTCCAAATCTGAGTGTACCGCTGAAGAGGCTTATACCTGGACTGAGGGACGGGCTATCTTTGCCTCGGGGAGTCCTTTCCCACCGGTACGGATGAATGGCCGTAACCTGTATCCGGCCCAGGGCAACAATGTCTATATCTTTCCAGGTGTGGGTATGGGGGTTGTTGCCAGTGGGGCTAGCCGGGTTACCGATGAGATGTTTCTTGTGGCTGCACAGACAGTTGCACAAGAGGTCTCAGAAACAGATCTGAGCTACGGACGAGTATACCCACCGCTGCCGCGTATTCGCGAGGTTTCCCTGGCTGTGGCTATTGCCGTTGCCGAGGTCGCCTATAAAGATGGGCTGGCCGTAACTCCACGACCTGCTGATCTGAAGGAATATATTCAGGGACTAATGTTTGAGCCGGAATATTCAAGCTACATCTGAACGATTTTGTAACAAAAAACGCCGATCCCTTGGCAATGGGATCGGCGTTGAAAAAGGCGCGTCTTCAAAAAAGAGTGTCTATGCTTACCCATGTCTTCGAAACGGTTTACGAACAAAGTCCGTAAATTTGGGCTGTACCACACAAAAGCCAGTCATGCAGTCGCCGATGGAGTTGATTTCGGCCTCTTCAAGATCAATCAAAGCGGCAATGACATCCTGTTCATTTGCTCCCGCAAACTCCCCTTCCTTGGTGTACCAACCCGCTTCTTGACGAAAATCAAAATGATCATGGACATGGGCCACCTGTGCCTGCTGAGGTAAATCGATAAATTTCGTCTCCGTTGCTTCTGCCATGTCATACCTCCTTTCGATACTGTGCAGGGGAAAAGTAGGGTGCCGCCTACCAGAGACTGGAATCGGCTTTGCCGAGAAAGACTTTGGTGCAGATGAGAATGTTCCGGGCGTTGTCACCTGCCTGAATACGAAGCAATCCTTCACGGAGGATAATTTTCTTGAGCAGCTCCCGGCCGTTTGATTCGTTGTAGTAGATATCGGAGTCAAGAATATCCTGCACATTCTCCGGTTCGGTTTTATCGACAATGAGCTGGACACCGAGCTTGAGAAAGGGATCTTGAATCTGCATCAGTTCACCTTCAAGCGCAAGCAGACCACGTTTAAAGGCAACCTCACCCAAATCGCGTAGTTTTTTCACCATCGGGACCAGGCTCTCCTGATCTTCTTTGCTGCAGGCTGCCTTGGCGGCAAGGGATAAATCTCGTAACATAATGGTTCCTTTGTACTGGAAAACAATTTTTCGTTCTGCATGATGAGGAAACAAAAATCTGATCCATGCCCTCAACAAACAGAATACCATCAGGGAATGGTTGTATTGTGCAGAGGGATGCGCCAAAAGTGAAGGGAAAAAGGAATTGTCCGACGAGATGCTGCCGTTGAGGTTCTTTTTTAGGGTGTCTTGAATAATTTGATTTTTCAATCAAGGTCAAGGCATGCTTAAAATTTTACCGCAGGCATATACATGATATTCCGAGGATAAAATTTTAAGCATAACGCCGAGATTGGAAGAAAAAGCAATTATTCAGGATTCCCTTTATTCTGAGCGCAGAGCCTCAAGGGGGCTTAAAAGCGCAGCCTGGCGTGCCGGTAAAAGCGAGGCCACGACACCGATCCCCATGGAAAGCAATTCGGAGAGGACAACAAAACTCCAGGGTGTGTGCACCGGAAGCAGCGGAACCAGCAAGTGAATCAGATTGGCACAGAGAAAACCGGCCACCAGCCCGGCAAAACCACCGAGCGCAGCCAAAAGTGTCCCTTCCAGCAGGAAAAAAAGCAGCACCTGTCCCTTGGTCGACCCCAGCGCCCGCAAGAGGCCAATTTCGCCGGTTCGTTCCCGCACGCTGATGGTCATTACTGTAAAAATCCCTACACTTCCCACCAAGAGCGAGATACCTCCCAGTGCCCCAACAGCCACCGTCAGCATACCAAGCACCGAGCCTAGCACATCAAGCATCTGTTGCTGGGTGGTGATGGTGAAATCTTCCTGACCATGACGGGCAAGCAGGAGCCTCTTGATGGCTGCCACCATTTCCTCGGGATCGTTACCTCGACGGTAGAGAATATCGATCTCCATCAATCCTTCCCGATTAAAGAGATCAAGGGCTCTGCTGGCAGGCATATAAACGGTATCATCCATGTCAAAGCCAAGGATCTGTCCCTTGGACTCCATCACCCCGATAACCCGAGCCGGTTGATTGCCGATCTGGATGCGCTCCCCCAGTGGATTGCGCCCGACAAAGAGTTCCTGGTTGACTTTATGCCCCAGCACCACAAAGGCGCGTGCAGCCCTGGCATCGTCGGCAGGGAGAAAGCGCCCTCGTTGAACCCGCATTTGAAAGGCGGTATCCATGTCCGACCCAACCCCATAGACGGTGATGCGCCGGGTCCGGTTTTTGGCCTTCACCTCAGCATTGCCCTGGACCATGGGAACCGCGGCTTCTATCCCGGGTAAACGGCGCAACGCATCGGCATCTTCCAAGGTCAACAACCGCTCGGAGCCGATAACCCCCAGAGAGGTGCCCATGGTTTTGACCTTGCCGGGATTGATCGCGATCAGGTTGGTGCCAAACTGGGTAAACTCTGCCAGAACAAAACGCTGCAACCCCTCACCCATGGAGGTGAGCAGGATAACAGCGGCAATACCCACGGCAATCCCAAGGCCAGTGAGAAAGGAGTGGAGTCGTTTGGCCCGAATGGAGGTGGTGACAAAACGGATTTGATCGACAATATCCATAGCGCCTCAATGACGGGCCAGAGCCTGAATGGGATCAAGATTGGCAGCCCGTCGTGCCGGAAGGAGCGAAAAGATACATCCTGTGCCCATGGCTGTGCCCATGGCCGCGGCAATAGCCCAGACCGGAGGCGTTGTCTGCAGGGTTGGGTAGAACTGGATTGCCAGCCAGGCCCCCGAAAATCCGATTCCCAGTCCGAGAATACCGCCAAGGGTGGAGAGCAGCAGGGCCTCGCTGACGATCATAACCATAATCTGCATCTTGCCCGCACCCAACGCCTTGCATAAGCCAATTTCCGCCGTACGTTGGGCAACAGCCATGAGCATGACATTCATGATGAGAATACCGGCAACCACCAGGCTGATACCGGCTATACCGGCAACGGTCAGGGTAAGAACCGCAAGGATCTTGTCAAAGGTGGCCAGAACCGAATCCTGGGTGATGATGGTGACATCGTCCTCTCCATAGTGCCTTTTGGCAATGGTGGTGGTGATGTGTTTTTTGAGCCGTTCGATGCTCTCCATGTCTTTGGCTTCAATGAGCACCCGAAATAATCCCTCGGTGTTCAACAGCATCTGGGCAAAGGCCACCGGGACGATGACCAGCTCTTCGGTATCCAGGCCGAGCGAGCGTCCCTCGGAACCGAGGATGCCAATGACCCGGCAACGAAATCCACTGATACGCACCAGCTCTCCCAGGGCATTGCGTTGACCAAAGAGTTCACGGTAAACCTTGGCACCGATAATACAGACCGGCCGGGCAATCTCCATATCTTCCTGGGGAAGAAACGAACCACGTTCGAGCTGCAGATGATGAATATCCAGGATGGGAGAGGTAGAACCGATCAGGGGAATGTCCCGTTCCCGGCCACGGTAAGCTATGCTTAACTCCCCGATGACGATCGGAGTGAGTCGTCCGACCGCATCACCGCGCATAAGTGCACGCGCATCACCTAGAGTGAGATCTCGAGGTGTCTCCCCCACCAGAGTTGCCGGCGTATTGGAGGCGGTATCCGCCCGACCGGGAATGACGATGACCAGATTGGTGCCCAATGAGGCAAATTGATCCACAATATAAAGCCTGGCCCCATTTCCAATACCGGTTAAGAGCACCACCGCGGCCACCCCTATGGACATGGCCAGGAGCATCAAAAAGGTGCGTACCCGATTGGAGCCAAGGGAGGAGAGGGCAAAGAGGATGGTGTCAGAGGGCCGCATTATTCACCTGGGAGTATTTTCAGCATCACCCACCATCACGGCTTCAAATCGCTGTCAATGGTCCCATCAACCACACGAATACGCCTTCGTGCCCGGTTGCCCACCTCAGGATCATGGGTGACGATCACCAGGGTAAGGCCATCCTGATTGAGTTGTTCCAGCAGGTTGATGATATCGCCGCTTGAATGGCGATCAAGGTTGCCTGTGGGTTCATCCGCCAGGAGGACGGTCGGCTGATGAATCACCGCTCGCGCAATGGCCACGCGCTGGCGTTGGCCACCAGAGAGTTCGTCTGGCCTGTGATGACGTCTTGTCTCCAGGCCAAAGGCGGTCAGTAGTGGCAGGCTTCGCGTTGCCCGTTCTTTGCGGCCAACGCCGGCAAGCATCAGTGGCAATTCGATGTTCTGCTGGGCACTGAGACGGGGAACCAGATGAAAAAATTGGAAAATAAAGCCAATCTTCTGGCTGCGAACCTGGGCCAGTTGAGCATCAGAGAGACTGGTCACATCCTGACCTTCCAGCAGGTAATGGCCGCTGTCTGGTGTATCAAGCAGGCCTAGAGTATTGAGCAGGGTTGATTTACCTGATCCCGAGGGCCCCATAATGGAGACATATTCCCCCGGGGTGATAGTCAGGGAGATGTTATCCATGGCGCGGACTTCCTGGCCGCCCACATGAAAGATGCGGCTGACATGCTGCAGCTCGATCATGGCGAGACATTCTCCTTCGGCTCAGGTGCCACCAGAACTCCATCCGCCAATCCTTTACGATCGATGGAGGTAATGACGCGTTGTCCGGGAGTGAGCCCCTTAAGGATCTGTGTGTGCTTCCAGTTAGAGAGTCCCGGTTGCACTTCAATTTTTTGAACACGAGAGCTGGGAGCATCAAACAGATAGACCGTGTTGTCAACCATGAGTGCCTCAGAGGGAATACGTACACTGTCTCCCTGTGCGGCTATGATGATTTCCACATCCGCGCTATAACCTGCAAGCAGGTTGGGCGGAGCCTTTTGAGGTGCAAAATCAGCCTCTATTTCTACGGTCCGAGCCTGTTTGGCCACTTCAAGCACATAGGGAGAAATGGAATGAACCCGACCAGGAAAGAATTGTTTGGGAAAGGCATCCAGGCTGATGCGTACCTCCATGCCGGTCCGTATCTGAGCCGCATCGATTTCATCAATAGGAGCTGCCACATAAAGCGTGTCCATATTAATAAGATCAATGGCGGGCAGGGTGGCAATGCCTGGAGGGGAGGGGGTAAGGTATTCACCAATTTCACCGTTGACCTCGGCAACAATGCCATCAAAGGGGGCGGTCAAAATCGTCCGTTCAATGGTTGCTTTGGCTGCTTCAACTCGAGCCTGACTCACAGAGAGCTTGGCTTTGGCTGCAACACAGGCTGCACGTTGTGCTCGGGCGGCAGAGAGAGCCTCGTCGTAGTTGGAGGCCGAGGTGGCCCGTGTTTTCATCAGGTCCTTTTGGCGCCTGGCCTGGCGCTCGGCAAGATCGGCCAGTAGACATCGCTCTTTCAGGGTTGCCTCAGCCGCTGCTACCTCACTCTCGGCCAATTGTTTTTCTGCAACCAGGTCTTTGTTCCAGAGGGTCAGGAGCACTTGTCCGGACTTGACCTTGTCAGCCTTGCGAACATTGAGGGTGGCTATCTGGCCGCCGATGGGTGGGGTGAGATCGGCACGATTGCGGGCCTTGACTGTGCCTGCACGTGTATTGGAAACCGTGGACTCGACCAGACCCTTCTCAACTGATTTTACCGTTACCTGTATCGGTTGTTCTCGGGTGAAGTATTGGTAGCCAAGAACAACGAGCAGCACCATGATGGCACCAGTGATGAGAAGGGCTTTTTTCACACAAGGCTCCGTTACTGTTGAAGTAATCGATTTGGGTAAAAACAGTAGGTATTCTAAAAAGATTGTCCAGGATGAGGGGGGCTTTTGGCAAGTGATTTCCGGTAAAGGGGGCTTGAGAAATGCCTCTACAAGGCGTGGAACGGGGCAAACCGATGCTCCACTTTTTGATAGATCTGATCCAGTTTTTTCTGTTGTTTGGGGGTGAGTTCTTTGCGAATGCCAGCAAATGCCTGACGGATGATGGTGTTTGCCTCAGGTTGATAACGCTTTCGCAGGGCGAGGATACGGTGTTGGGTAAGGCGCACATGCTGTTCAACCATTCGCTGCTGCTCTTGATTCAAATCAAGTTGCCGGGTTAAGCGTTGACTGACAATCCGGCCTATGGCAGTGGGCCCCTCCTCAAAGAGTGCTGCGACCCGGTGATGCATGATCAATTTAGTTGAGAGAGCACCAACACAGAGACCTGCTCCAAAAATGAGGAGAAGACCAAGGCCGATTTTCCATTTGTAAGCTGTGGATTTTCCTGAAGAGTGCAGGCTCATAGGGGGCCTCCGGATGTCAGTGCTAACAGTTGTAACGATTGCGACAAGAACGGATCTCCGAAGAGGAGTTCCAGGCTCATTTGTTCCGTGCTGAGGGGATACCCTAAGAAGTAGATTACAAGCACTAAAGCCAGGCTGCAACTCAGAGCAGCAAAGCGCCAAACGATGGGATTGGCTAGCGTAACCAGGTCTGGTGGCTGGAGGGGGAGTGCACGGATTTTCCGCATCACACTTTGGTTCCACTGCAAATCCGGAGTAGCCAAGGGCTTATTGCGATGCACCTGCAAAAGAGCCTGTTCCATTTTACTGCTATCATTTTTTTGGTTCATTGCCTGTTCTCCTGGTCAAGAAACTCCTGTATCAGTGTGCGCATCTGCTTGCGAGCACGATATGCGCGTACTTTAACATTGATCTGGCTCCAGTTGAGCATCTGTGCCACCTCCTTGACCGAAAATCCTTCAAAATAAATGAGAATGAGCAGGAGTCGGTTTTTTTCTGAAAGTTGGGCGAGTCCTATTTCAAGAATTTCCTGTGCTTCTCGTTGTTGAACAAGGCTGCCGAAATTCGTTTGCCCATCAGTGGCACAGACCCGCTCAACCCATTTTTGGTGCTCCTGGCTCAGTCCACTTACGGGGATTTCCTTACGGCGATACTCGCGTCGCCAATGATCCCGGCATCGATGCAGGGCAATCCCGGCCAGCCAGTTCTTCAGAGGTTTACGTTGATCGTAACCGTCCAGATGGCGGTAAGCCTCGACAAATATTTCCTGGGTTATATCCGGAACCACCTCCAGCGGAAGTAAACGCGAGGAGATGGCCCAGATATAGTTGCGGTAACGGTTGAGCAGAATCTCAAAATCGTTTTTCTTTCCTTGAAGAATGCTCTTGATGAGCTGTGCATCCGTGCGGGAGTTCTTCCCGTCGTTGCTCTCCGGGAACGACCATTGCGAGAGTTTGCTTTCGGCGGGGATTTTCATGCCGGATTTAACAACCGTTTATCGGGAAAGATTGCCGCCTCGCAGCGATTGCAATCGTGTGCGGGCGTTGGCCCGCATTTTTTCCATTTCCTGACGGGTGAGGTTGCCATCTCTGTTTTGATCCAGTTGTTCAAAACGTCGTTGCATAGCTTGATGGTACTCTTGCACGCTGATGAGGTTATCTCGATTTGTGTCTGCCGCATTAAACACCAGATCAAGGGCACGACCTGGTGCTGCCCCGGCGCAGGAGGTGGTACCCAAGACAACGAACAAAATACACGATGCGCTGGACAAAATCAGGGAAAAGCCAGTGTGTTTCGTTTTCATGCTCAGTTTCCTCGCTGGGTGGTTACGCTCTTTGTCCAGGTTTGGGTTGTCGGATCCCATTGACCACTGGCCGAACGAGTGGCTGTATTTCCCTGTGGACCGGTGAGAGTGCTCTGACGGGTGTATCCATTTGCAGAGCGGGAAGCCGTCACTTCTTTGCTCCTGCTTGCCCCCTGTGGGCCTGTCACCGTCCGCGTTCTGGTCCAGCTTTGTGTCTGGGGATCCCAAGACCCCTGACCGGTTCGCGTGATGCTCCGGCCTTGCGGACCTTGTACCGTGCTGCTGCGGGTGTAGCCATCCCCAGTTCTGGCAGTATTAATGGAGCGGGAAACCGTATTGCCTTGGGGACCGCTACGGGAAATGTTTCGTTGCCAGGCAAATGCCTCGCCAGCAATCAAAGAGATGCCGAGAATAATGCAGAGAACCGTGCCACATTTTTTTGTGCTGAGTCTATTGACAGAAAAACGCATACCATATCTCCAAAGTAGGAGTGAACAATTACGATCGACAAAAACGGACGATCGCCTTTGTTGCAATAGTCGTTTGCTGAAAAGAAAAGGTTACAAGAAAAAGTGAGGGGAGGGGGATTTTCTGCGAGGTGAGGTGCCTGCTTCTGTCAGAGGGGCAAAGAAAACCATCACGGAAGAATACTTTCTTAACTTTGTCATGAATCCGTGAGCATTCATCAGTGCGTCAGTTTCGTTATGTGCGGTTTGCCCGAGTTGAGCGGAACTCGCTCAACTCGGGACGTTAAGGCTCAAAATTGATCGTAGTGGCCACCGATTGCGAAAATGAAAATATAATTGTCGTCGAATTTGTAAATGACGCGATCTTTTTGGCTTAACCTGCGTGACCAGAAGCCGGAAAGGTTGTGGCTCAGTGCTTCGGGCTTTCCCGTGCCATTTGTTGGGTCTCCCCGAAGCATTTCTTTTAGAATTGAACAAAGAGCTTTATGTAAACCTTTGTCTTTGGTCCTGAGTTCTTCATAGGTAGTCCACGTTCTCCCTTCAAACACCAAGGATCTCATTCATTTCCCCATCCGTTGGTGTGTAACCGGAACGTTCAGCGTGTGTGTGAGCAGATTCAGAAATTTGCTTCATCAGGCTGGAATTTTGGAGAACATAAAGTGTCTCCTGGTCACGTTCCCAATCTTCCGCACTCATAACGACAAAAGCGCCACCGCTACGGCGGGTTACTTTAAGTGGAACATGCTCACTGGCTGCTTGTTCGACAAAGTTTTTCATGTTTGAACGAAACTGATTAACGCTAACAGTTTCCATCGGGCACCTCCTTTTATGTACTGTCTTCCGGTACATATTAACATCCCCTGGCAAACAAATCAACCAGCCGGAATGGGCCGCTACGCTAGACGTAAAAAAAACACGACCAAATGCGGTTGTGTTCAAGCTGCCCTCTGCCATCAGTGGTTATAGACAGTCTCCAAGGAGGGGAGGCATTGATTTAGGATAGTAAAGAAAACGAACCTTTTGTGCCTCAGACTGCTCTGAGTTAGTCAGTAATAACCTTAAGCCTTAGCCTCGCAGAATAGCTTGAGGCTGCCAGCACTAAGCTGTTCTCCCCCCCGACTCTGTACAAAAATCGGAGTCACTCTTCTCTCTCCGATCGTGGCAGTCAATAGAATTCAGCCAAGTAGCAAGGCCTGTTTGTGACACACTCGTTTACTCCCTGGGGGCGCTCCATGCTAGACGGCAGGTGAGCGGGGCTTGGCTGAACTTAGCACCCAAAAAAACAATATTTTCCCAATATCAGTTCGTTTTGCACTGCAGCTACTCCCAAGGGCGAAGGGTAATTCCTTCGCCTTTTTCTTGTCTATCTATAGAGACTCTCAGTCCACATTAGGCTTTTTGTAAATTCATTTTTTGAAAGAGCATTGGGGGGTCGGAAAGTGCGCATGCTGCAAAAGGATGTTGCTGCTCATTGTACCCCGGTGAAGGCAGTTGGCATGCGGCTTATGTGCCACTCCGTGGTTGTGGTTATTTTTTAGACACATTACAGTGTCTGTCTGATTAAAAAATAGACGTCTTCCTGTGCCCTCAGAGGAAAATAGTTTTATTCATAGAATAAAAATTGAATTAACTTAGTTAGTTAATGGGATTTTATCTATTTGGCACGGCATCTGCTATGGATGGGGCAACCAAAACATTTCAATGAATAAATGGAGGTACCAAATATGAAAAAAATGAAAATGCTGGTCGGGATGCTCCTTGCCGTAGCTGTTCTCTCGACAGGGGCTTATGCAGCTTCCTCAACCACAGCCAATCAGCGGTTCGACAGATGCAGTGTAACATCGATGGGGCATAGGGGGATGCAGTCAGAAGAACATGAAACTCCGCATGGGACCAATATGGGGAATGCAGGTAGCCATCATTTCATGTATGGCGGAGGATTTCACCGCAGCTGAACTGGAGCAACGTAGTCTAACTGGTCCAACTAAAACCAATTGTAATCAGCAAACAATTCATTTTGCCTGCTGTTGAGATTGAGGGTGGCTAATTACCCTGCCTACACAAAAAAATAGGGTGATAGGAATCAATGGAGTTCCTCGCCGCTGGCATAACCTGGCCCGCATATGCAGGTCAGTGTGTAGAGCAGAGCATTGTTTTCCTCTCCCTCAAATATTTAATACGTCACCGCACTCGACGGTGGCTGCACCAACCATTTTTGATGAGGTAATATCATGAAAAAATATAATCTTTTAGGAACAACTTTTTTGATTCTCAGTGCGGTCTTTGTTTTTTCCAACGCCAATGCAGCGACTTCTGATTATGGAAAATGGGAGAAAGACCCGGCTGTAAAAGAACAGCTTGAAACAGGGAAGTTGCTCCCTAATCATACCTATTATTATACGGGTTCTATCAACGGCCCGGACTGTTTCATCGCGCTGGACAACAATTATACTTTGCGTGATTCCAATATCTGGGCAAAAGCAGATGAAATGTCAGATAAAGTTATGAAGAGTTGGCTTCAGTCTTTGACTCAAGAGAGAGGGGATAGATCTTTACATGTCCAAGGTGGAGACATTCTAACTCCTGATGGGGAAAAGGCAGGAGTTTGGTATTCACATTATTCAGTCAATGTAATTGAAATGCCAAATCCTGGTGAACTCGTCATCTTTCAGCCGCACCCAGTTGGTGGCAAAATTCCCGGTCAGGATTGATCCTGTCCCTGTAGGAAAAAATTTCCCTCACCGGCTTTAAGGTCGGTGGGGAGGAATTTCTCTATGTACATCACACTGAAGCAAGTGGCTCAAGGGCTGCGATAGCGGTCTTTCCTGCATGCTGCATGTTCATCTATGGTAGAATTATTCCTGCCGCAACTTCGAAATTTTGAACAAATCTAACTATTCAGGTTATCGATAAAGATTGTACAAATTTTCAATCCTTTCACGCCCTTTTTTCTCGCCATTTGGTGATATAATGTTTACGTGGTGTTAATGTTGCGAACCACTATGTGGTATATGTAGCAAGCGTCTTTGGTGCCTGAAACGGCCTGAAAACAGGAAGAGGTTTAGATGAAGCAAATTGTTCGGTGCAATGTATTCATGCTCATGACCATTCTGACTTGGGTTGCTTGGCCTTCAGCTGCATTGTCGAAGGCGGCTATCCCGGAGGTCGAGGGGCTGGTCACTGAAGCACTGGAGCATAATCCGGATCTTAAGGCAAGCGAGGAACAGTGGCAGATCATGCTTGCTCGAGCGGAGCAGGCCGGTGCTCTGGATGATCCCATTATGATGGTCGGCATCCAAAACGGACTGCTTAAAGATCCCCTCTCTTTTGACCAGAGCACTATGACCGCCAAAGTAATCGGTATCAGCCAAAAAATTCCTTTTTATGGCAAGCGGGATTTAATGAAGATGGCGGCAAGGCAAGGCGCAGAGGCCGAGCATTGGCTGGTCGCCGAACGAAGGCTGACACTGCAACGACTCATCAAGGCAAACTGGGCTCGCCTTTACCGGGCTGATCGCTCTCTGGAAACGGTCCAAAAGACGCTTCTCGTGCTGGAGGATCTCATTGGTCTGGCAGAGTCGATGTACAGTGTCGGCACGAGTCCTCAGCAGGACGTCTTTCAAGTTCAGCTGCAGCGGTCAAAGATGGAGGAGATGCGTATCCTGCTTGTTGAGCAGCGTAAGTCTTTATCGACCTTGCTCAACAGTCTTGCTGCTCGCTCTCAGACAACTCTCTACCCGACTCTGCCAAGGCTCAAGCCCAAAAACTACGTCTTTGCTCCTGACCAGCTTGAACAGTTGGCCTTAAACAATCGGCCGATCCTTAAGGCGCTGCATGCACGTATTGAGAAGAGTGATACGGGTATCCGGCTGGCACAGCGGGATTTTTATCCTGACTTCACTGTCAGTTTAGAATACATGCAGCGGGAACCGACTATGAGTAGCGCGGGTGATGATATGTACGGCGCCAAACTTTCCTTCAATCTTCCCATCCAACGGGATCGGCGCTCTGCCAAGGTGACTGAAATGGAGGCGGAACGACGCAAAGGGGTGTGGGATAGGGAGGAGAGAAAAAATCAAATTCGTCAGGCACTCAGCGAGGCCTTAGCCCGTCTTGAGCGAAGCCAAAAGCTGATTCGACTCTACAGACAGGGCATTTTGGCCCAGGCTGAAGGGGCGGCTGAATCCGCCCTGGCCGGATATAGGAGTGGGGAATCCGAATTCTCCAAAGTCCTGGCTGCCCGCATGCTGCAGTTTGACAATGAACGTGCTTATCATAGTGCCGTTGCCGACCAGCAGATGCAGTTGGCCATTCTGGAAGAAATAGTGGGTGGTGAGCTGCCTAAGCAGCTGGGTCGCACTAAGGTGCAGATTAAACGGAAAATGGGAAACTGATGAAAACTGGTTTGCAACGGATTCTCTTCGTCCTGGTGAGTATCCTGGCCTTGGGCGGCGGTTATGTACTTGGTCTGCGCCAGCATGATCACGACCACGGGGCAGAAACGACAACCGGCACTCAGGAGCACAAGGTCCAGTACACCTGCTCCATGCATCCCTTTATTATCCGAGACGAGCCGGGCTCCTGCCCAATCTGCGGCATGGCCCTGACACCGCTCAAAAGCGGCGAAACAGGCGGCGCGAAAGAGGCCGGTATTACAATTGACCCAACCACCCGCCAGAACATGGGGGTACGGACCGAGCCAGTCGTCAAGCGTTCCCTGCAACATACCATCCGTACAGTTGGGCTGGTTGCACTTGCCGATGATCGTGTACGGGCAGTCAACACCAAAATAGATGGTTGGGTTGAGCAGTTATATGTCGATCAGTTAGGCCAGCAGGTCGTCAAAGGGCAACCCCTGCTCTCAATCTACAGTCCTGCATTAGTGGCGGCACAACAGGAGTACCTCCTGGCCCTGCGTAATCAAAAACGACTGGCCTCCAGTCCCTATGCTGATATAACCCGAGGGGCCACCCGGCTGTTGGATGCGGCCCGTACTCGGCTGAGTTACTGGGATATCAGTCCTGAGCAGGTTAAAAAACTGATGCTGACAGGTACGCCGAGTAAAACAGTTACCCTCTACAGCGAGCAGGGCGGCATTGTGACCAGCAAAAAGGTCCTCCAGGGGGGACAGATCAAGGCGGGGCAGGAGTTGCTGCAGATTGCCGATCTCTCCACTCTCTGGGTAAATGCCGATATCTATGAGTATGAACTTGAGTGGATCAAGAAGGGCCAACAGGCTGAGGTTGAGTTGCCGATGTTGGATACAACCCTCAGCGGACGTATCGATTACATCTATCCCTATCTGGAAAATGCCACCCGTACGGTCAAGGCCAGGATTGTTGTCGTGAATCCTGATCTTGCGCTCAAACCGGGTATGTTTGCCAATGTCCGCATCGCGGCCAAGACTGTTGCTCAGGTTCTTGCTATCCCGGAAAGCGCACTGCTCAACTCTGGTAAGAAACAAACAGTTTTCGTCGATCAAGGCGAAGGGCGTTTTCTCCCCAGACAGATCACCACCGGCATGCATGCAGATTCCTTTGTCGAGATCCGCTCTGGGCTGAAAGAAGGCGAATCGGTCGTGGTTTCTGCTCAGTTCTTACTCGACTCGGAAAGCCGTTTACGCGAGGCGCTCAATAAAATGACTGCCCCCAAAGAAGAGCCCGCTGCGACACCATCAAATGAATCCAAAGAGGATCTGAACGACCTCTTCAATTGAGGAATTTAGAGAGGTTGACGGGATTACGCCATGCTTGAAGCGCTCATCTCTTGGTCTATCCGTAATAAATTTTTGGTCGTCCTCGCGACCCTGTTCGTGATTCTCTCCGGCCTCTATTCCCTGAAAAACACGCCGGTGGATGCTATTCCAGATTTATCGGATGTACAGGTCATCGTGTTCACCAAGTATCCCGGGCAGGCGCCGCAGGTTGTTGAAGATCAGGTGACCTACCCTCTGGCCACGCGCATGCTTTCTGTCCCCGGGGCAAAGGTCGTTCGCGGCTACTCCTTTTTCGGTTCTTCCTTTGTTTATATTATTTTTGAAGACGGTACTGATATCTATTGGGCCCGTTCACGGGTACTGGAATATCTTAGTGCTAGTTCCTCGCTTTTGCCCAGCGGGGTGAATCCGACTCTAGGGCCCGATGCCACCGGTGTCGGCTGGATCTTTCAGTATACCTTGGAAAGCCAAAATCATTCCCTTCAGGAGTTGCGCTCGCTGCAGGACTGGTACCTCCGTTATGAGTTAACCGCGGTCGAAGGGGTCTCCGAGGTGGCGAGTATCGGGGGCTTTGTCAAACAGTATCAGGTTGCGGTGGATCCCAACAGGTTGGCAGCTTACTCCATTCCCATTACCGAACTCATGGAAGCGATCAAGCGGGCCAACCTTGATGTTGGTGGTGGCGCCATCGAGAGTGGTGAAACAGAGTTCATGGTCAGAAGCCGAGGGTATGTGCAATCCCTCAAGGATTTGGCGGATATTGTAGTTCGCGCCAGTTCCGACGGTACCCCGGTGCTTGTAAAGGATCTGGCCGAGGTACGTCTTGGTCCAGAGATGCGGCGGGGAATAGCCGAGTGGGACGGGCAGGGCGAGACCGTTGGTGGCATCGTGGTCATGCGTTTTGGCGAAAATGCTCTGGAGACGATCAAGCGGGTCAAAGCGAAACTTGAAAGCCTTAAAGCCGGATTGCCTGAGGGGGTAACGATCAAAACCGCCTACGACCGTTCAGATCTGATCGAACGCGCGGTGGTGACCTTAAAAGAAAAACTGCTGGAAGAGTCGGTGGTGGTGGCGGTGGTGACCTTGATCTTTCTTGGTCATCTACCCAGTGCTTTGGTTGCCATCTGTACCCTTCCGGTTGCTATTTTGCTTGCCTTTGTGATCATGCATGTCCAGGGAATCAACGCCAATATCATGAGCCTGGGGGGGATTGCCATTGCCATCGGGGCAATGATTGACGCGGCTATCATCATGATTGAGAACGCGCATAAGCATCTGGAGCGGGATCGTGGTCACAAACCCCATTGGCAGATTATCCTCAATGCGGCAAGCGAAGTCGGACCGACGCTGTTTTTCTCCCTACTGGTGATCACCATCTCCTTTGCACCGGTCTTCACCCTGACGGAACAATCGGGCCGCATGTTCAAGCCCCTGGCTTTCACCAAGACCTATGCTATGGGGGCGGCAGCCCTGCTGTCGGTGACCCTAGTTCCGGTTTTGATGGGGTGGTTTATTCGCGGCAAGATCAAAGATGAGCAGGCTAATCCCATTAACCGAATTCTGATCCGCCTCTATCATCCGGTGGTCGACTGGGTCTTGCAGTGGCGTAAACTCACCCTGCTGCTCACCCTTGTTGCTCTCCTCTCCATGCTTTGGCCGATATCACGCATCGGTTCCGAATTTATGCCGCCCCTCTATGAGGGGGACCTGCTCTATATGCCGACAACCTTGCCGGGGATCTCTGTGACCAAGGCCAAGGAGGTCTTGCAGCAGACTGATCGTATCATTCGTCAGTTTCCGGAAGTCGCCCATGTCTTTGGCAAAGTGGGGCGCGCTGAAACTGCCACTGACCCTGCCCCCATGATGATGCTTGAAACGACGATCATGCTCAAGCCCGAGAGTAAGTGGCGCAAGGTGGAGACGACCCGTTTTTACTCAGGCTGGCCAGAGGTGCTCGCCCCTGTGAAAAGTCTCCTGCGTTACCTGTTGCCTGAAGAATCTCCTATGAGTGTGGAGCAGTTGATCGAACGGCTTAATAACGCCATTCAATTTCCAGGACTGACCAATGCCTGGACCATGCCGATCAAAACCAGAATCGACATGCTCTCCACCGGTATTAAAACCCCGGTTGGCATCAAAGTTATGGGCAATGATCTTGCGGTTCTCAGCAAAATTGGGGAGGAACTCGAGGCGGTGGTGAGCACGGTGCCGGGTACTCTGAGTGCCATTGCCGAGCGTCCTCTGGGCGGTAATTATCTCAATATTGAAATCGATCGTCAGCGGGCAGCTCGTTATGGCATCAATGTCGGGGTGATTCAGGCGGTCATCCAGGCGGCCGTTGGCGGAATGCCGGTTGCAGAGACCGTGGAAGGGCTTGAACGCTACACCATCAACGTCCGGTATGACCGTGATTTCAGAAGCGATATCGATTCGCTTAAGCGTGTGCTTGTTCCCGGCCCCGGCAACCGCCAGATTCCTCTGGCGCAGCTGGCTGATCTCAGCATCAGCCATGGACCGGATTCGATCAAGAGTGAGAATGGTCGGCGGACGGTTTGGGTCTACGTCGATATTCAAGGCGTGGATATTGGCACCTTTGTCGCCGATGCCCGCAAGGCTGTTGATGCCCACCTGCAACTGCCCGCAGGCTATAACCTGGTCTGGTCCGGGCAGTTTGAATACATGGAAAAGGCCCGTGCTCGCTTACTGGTTATTATCCCCCTGACCGTGCTCATTATTTTCGTCATTATCTACATGAGCACAAAAAGTCTGCTCAAGACGGCCATCGTTTTTCTCGCCGTGCCTTTTTCCCTGGTTGGGGCTTTCTGGCTGCTCTATTTCCTTGGTTATCACTCCTCGATAGCCGTCTGGGTGGGGATTATCGCTCTGGCTGGGCTGGATGCCGAGACCGGGGTGGTCATGCTGCTCTATCTCGATCTGGCCTACCAGCGTTGGTTTCATCAGGGCAGAATGCGAAATCATGCAGATTTGGTGGAGGCGATCCATTTTGGCGCGGTGAAACGGATTCGTCCCAAGGTGATGACCATTGCAGTCATTATTGCCGGCTTGTTACCGATTATGTGGAGCCATGGGGCAGGAGCCGATGTGATGAAACGGATCGCCGCCCCCATGGTCGGTGGAGTGGTCACCTCGGGGATTATGGAACTCTTGGTTTATCCCGTTATTTTTTATATCTGGCGGAGCCATAGCCTGAGACAGGCAAAAACCGCCGGAGCAAACGAGCCTCTGTTGGAGGAAACCTGAAACTGTAAACGCTCCGATTGCGGAGCCCATTTTTAAGGAGAATACTATGAAACGGACATTAATAACCCTGATGAGTTGTGCTGCACTCAGCCTTCCCCTGAGCCTCTCTGCCGCTGAGCATGGAGAGCATCAAATGGCCATGGAGGGTAACGCTAACGCTTCCATGGAGATGATGGAACATGATTCCATCATGCTTGGGCAACAGACTGTGGAAGGTGTCAATGGTATGGCACATCTCAACGATGTCGGCGCTGTTATGGCGAAGATGGGAAAAGAGGAAAACTATCATTTCATGATGATGTTTAGTGATGCCAAGACAGGCGAGGCGCTGCATGAGGGCACGGTGGCAGTAAAAATCACCGGTCCGGGTGATACCCAGGCAGGAGCCGCAATCCCCTTGATGGGTATGGGAGGTCATTTTGGTGCTGATGTCGCCCTGCTGAAAAAGGGGGAATATCATTTCATGGTAGGAACCAAGCTGAGCGATGGCCAAAAGCGCCCCTTTGAGTTCAGCTATACCGTTCAATGATGTATTGATTAAATCCAGGCTAATCTCCCAGCTATGCTGGGAAGAATGAGAAAAGCTATGCTGTAGTATTTAAAAAAAATGCTCCTTCCAGGTAATCGGCACGATGCAGATATCGTGACCGGCCCAAGAAGGAGCACGCGATGAAAAAGACGTTAGCCCAGACAGCTTGGGAATGCAAATATAATGTGATGTGGATACTTAACCAAGCCACCAGGAACGCCAGCACGCTTGCTTCGCTTCCGACTCTCTGTCCATTCTTTTGGAAGATAGAGCCAGGCATCAACAAGCGCTGAGGATGATCCGTGAATCAACGATGCAAAGACACCAACCTGGCCAGTCGTCAACTTTTCCAAGGCGCCCGCACCATTGTCGTGCAACGCCAACAGACAGTTTGCCCTTCTTGGGGATGCTTGTTTCGTCAATGATCAACCCGCTATCCGGAGTGCCGCCGAGATGATTATCGCAGTCCAAAGCCACTTGATCCATGACTGGACGGTGATCCCAGGGAGATGTTGAAACGAAGTGCGGCAATGCCTGATATTCAGTGTTTGGAACAACCTCAATCATTCGTTCGATATTTTTAGAAACGGCTTACATGAGGTCGCTCAAATAGTTCAATGACTGCGCGACAACTGAACGAGTTCGAGTGACAAAGCAGAACTAGTGCAGTGTTCCAATTGACCCCAAACATTGATTTAGTCAAATCGGGTGTCTGAGTCTTGATGAAGAAATGTAGATATATATTTAATCTTGCCCAGGGTGAAGTTATTCGTAAGGCTCGAAAGTTTCTTATTTATGAGGCGAATTATGGTGTGAGGCCGTGTGAAAAGATGTAGTCTTTATTTACATCTTTTCACTTAAAAAAATCAGCCTTTGTCCTCACCAGGGTAAAGCCTATGTTGGGGGAACAATGGCGCTCATCAATCAACAAGCTTTCGCCGCCCGTGTCCGGGATTATATCTTCAATCCTTCCTGCTTTGAGCAAAAATTTTTCGATTCGTCACTGCATACCGTCACAGTGAGAGCTCCAGCTAAGTTCCATCAGGGGAAGAGCGTGCGGTTGTTAGACCTTCAGGGGCTCTGCTTTGAAGAGTACATTGAGCTTGTCATGATTCTTCTTGAACATGGCTATTACGCATTGCAGAAACCAGCCAGTCTTTCCGTGTACTGTGCAGCAATGGCGCAGGCTGTCCAAAAATTTGCCCAGCCTTTGGCTATCAACGATCCGGCCAGTTACATGGAGCCCCATTTTTTATTTCATGGCTTGGAGAAGGCAACCATCGCTGAAAGCGTAGCCCAGTGTGAGGAGAATGGTCGCATTATACATGAAACTTTGAAAATTCGGGCCAGCTATATGGCTCAATATGGAAAGAAAACCATACTCGGCAATGGGTTGATTCTGATGATGGAGAATGGGTTTGCCGAAGATAACTTGGG
Source organism: Desulfobulbus rhabdoformis (assembly GCF_016919065.1). GTDB lineage: Bacteria > Desulfobacterota > Desulfobulbia > Desulfobulbales > Desulfobulbaceae > Desulfobulbus > Desulfobulbus rhabdoformis. The sequence continues at coordinate 42,036 of NZ_JAFFQA010000023.1, forward strand.
GATTTGCTGTTTTATCACAAAAGAAGATGAACCCAATCCTCATGGAGCTGGAAATAGCTATGCCGCTAAAGTCTCTTTTTTCCTTGATACTTCACGGATGGAGATCACGATTATCACCATACAAGGGCAGCATGTCATTAAAACGATGAAAAAACGAAGCCGGGACTATGCCCGCCTTGGGGCTCGGTTAAAAAGTGATCCGCGAAGCTATTTGCTTAAAAAAGTATGTGATATAGCAAAGTTGGCCGGGTATAAACGAGTAAGAGTCATCAGGCCGGAGGCGCACCCCATGACCATCGATCAACATGGTGGCTTTGTGGCCCGCTATGATAATCTGATTCGTGAACGGGGTATTGATCAAGAGAATGGGTGTTACCTGGAAGCCAATTTGTAGCTATTGGAAGACTGCTCCTTGCCCATTCTTGTCTAGGCCTGTGGCTCGGGTGTCAATAATCTGAGAATCCACAAATCTCCATTTAACCATTCATCATACTCCCATCGCAAAGGTGCAGATTCGTAGGACAGTATATCCCAACCGGTTTCTGAAGCAGCCTGTCGAATGTATCCTGTCGAGTAGGCAAAACGACCGCTTGGTTGCAAGCTGTACAACGTTCCATTCAAATGTTCAGTTGAAAAACAGAATAAGGCATGATCTGTGGCAACTGCCCGGGCGAGAGTAAAAATCGGTACGAGATCCCCAGCATAAATGAAAACATCTGTAGCAAGAAAGAAATCGTAGGTCTCGTCAGTTGTTGTTAGATGCTGAACAATAGAATTATGATGGATTTGAGTGTAGCATCCTTTCCCAAACGCTTGATCGATCATGTTCTCTGAGAGATCTACCCCGTCAAGAGTCTCGACCATTTTTTGGAAAACAAGACCCCCCAAGCCTGTACCGCAGCCAAGATCTAATCCATGGAGACAACGTTCCTTGCTTGCATTGCTCCGAATGAAACAGTCATACAGTTGTTGCGGGTTATTATATCCCAATTCAACGACGAGGTTGTGTTCGAAATCATTGGCATAACTATTGAAAACGTCGTGGATATACGAGTCAGGGGCGTGATCAAGTGGAACTCCCTGCAACGCTGCTAAGATATAACCAATGGACTCGTCTTGGGGCTGTTTTTGCAGAACTTGCTTGTAATACCCAATGGCCAGATCATAGTCTCCTCCTCTGTGGTGCACGGCGGCCAGATTGGCTATTGCGGGCATAAAGGCAGGCTGCAGTGTAAGAGTACGCAGGTAGCAGGCGATGGCTTGTTCGTCTTCATACTGATCTCGATAGCAATTTCCAAGGCTGAAGAGGCTGTCAAAATGATTTGGCTCCTGGTTCAATATTCGCACATGGGTATCGATCGCCGCCGTATAATCTCCAATTTTTTTTTGACAAAGAGCGAGGTTATAGAGGGTATCGATGTCTTCTGGTTCATATATCGCCGCTATAGAAAATTCGTTCAGGGCCTGAACGAATTCAGCCTGTTGGAAATAGACCAGACCAAGGTTATAACGTAATGGTGGATAGTTTGGGTGAAGATTGATGAGGTGCTGATACTGGGAACGGGCTTCCTTTAAAAGCCCGTTATCATAGGCCATACAGGCAAGATCAAAAGATCCTTGAGATAATTCATCCATGTGGGGGAGACAGTGCCATTGAAGGGGGGAGGGGGAAACAATGAATTTTTAGTGAAGAACAGATTGTTGCTACTCAGGGGGGGGGGCCATATGGGGGGGCGTAAGTCGAGTAACTGTCCTTTTGGGGAAGTGAATGCATATCATTTGCCTGACTCGAAGCAAAGGCAACGTGCGTTCACTTTTGAGCAACTTTTTCTCTTTCGCGTTTTATCGTTTTGGCATACGCAAACAACAAACCCCACGTGGTGTAGGGTTTGTTGGCTATGGCGATGTCTTAACGATCAGATCTTCACGACATTTTGAGCCGACGGACCCTTGGGGCCATCTGTCACCTCGAAGCTCACGCGCGCACCTTCTTCAAGAGATTTGAACCCGCTCCCCTGAATGGCAGTATGGTGTACAAACACATCTTTGCCACCGTCTTGCTCGATAAAACCAAATCCTTTTGAATCGTTAAACCATTTTACAGTTCCTTCCGCCATTATAACTACTCCTTGTCATTGTGTGCATAGAGCGCACAGTTTTGTGGCTGACCCTTGTGGGAGGCCAGCCGTGATGCACCGCATTATCAAAAAGTTTGCGGCAATATAAGTATCTTTCAAGCTCATCTCATTCCCTGGCTTGTCCTGGGAAAACAAAGACGTTGGTAGGTTGGTATAAACGTGTTCATCAGGTGACTAACTGACATGCACGTAAGCAGATTGAGATGTTGTAAAAATTATCTACGTCGTTGGTCTTTATTTTAACGGGGGTTTAGCCTCATTGCAGACAAGCTTGCGGTATTTGTATTCCTTGCCGTTTAAACCATCCATGGCTTTGTGACCTTCAGAGCGAGAGGACATCTCGACAAAACCAAATCCCTTGGATTCACCGGAAAAGGGATCTGTAATAAGTTTGACACTAACGACACTGCCAACGTGGCCAAATAACTCAGATAGTTCCGATTCAACAATATTATAGGGAAGGCTACCAATAAAAAGTTTCATGCTCTTTCTCCCGAGGTGATAAGCAAAAAACTTATTGGGTATCTAAGGATATGAAATTATATAGGAAGATATCAAAAAATGAGGATGCTGTTTTTTGAAAGGTAAAATAAAATACAATATTAATTTTAATATTACAAGTTGATAATTTTTACTCCTTAGGTGCTGGGTAAGTGCAGTCTAGGCGTGTTATTTGCTGACGGCAAATATTGAGAAGCGATGGACCAGAATAATTTCGGAGAATAGCGTGGATGATGCGTTGTGTGATCTATAAAGTTGAGCATTGAGAATTATTAGCTTGTGGTATTAAAATTTATGGTGTAGTGTTCAATTTATCAACTCAAATAGCATCCTTTTCTTTTTTGATATCTTACGTTATAATTCCATATCCTTAGATGCCTTAAAAGTTTTTTGCTTATCACCTCTGCAGGATCAAGAGCATTAACTTTTTACTGGCACTCTTCCATATACTATTTTCGAATCCAAATATTTCTCACTTTGTAAACATCGAAATCTTGTCTGTAATGAGCAAGGTAGCTGGTCAAGTGAAACCTGCTGTACAGATATCTTTTTGTTCTCTCCCTTTTTACCAATATTTTAATCTGAGTACGTGCCTATCAGACATTGAACTGATAAACACGCAGACATCGGCCTTTCATTGATCGATTTTTGCGCGCACGATTTTACTGCTGCACCAGCAGCAGGTCATATATATATTTTTTCAGCGATTAACAGCAATTTTTTCCAGAGATCCTGCGTTGCAACAATGTGCAGTGAACTGATCATGGACGTAAACGATGTTGATTGCAGGAGTAGTAATGAGTTTTAACGATTTTAATTTTACCCCCCATATTTCCCGAGCAATCCAAACATGCGGCTTCGTCACCCCCACCCCCATTCAAAAGCAGGCAATTGGTTCCATTCTTGAGCGGCGAGATCTTTTGGGGCTGGCCCAGACCGGGACCGGAAAGACTGCGGCATTTATTTTGCCGACCGTGCAACATCTCATGGCAACCTCTGGAAAACACGTCAAAACATTGATTATCGCTCCGACTAGAGAGTTGGCCGAACAGATCAATGATTTTACCCGTAGCATTATCAAGGGCACCCGATTGAGAAGCATGGCTATCTACGGAGGCGTCAGCAAGCAGGGGCAGATGAAGAGGCTTCGCCAGGGAGTCGATATTGTTGTTGCCTGCCCGGGACGTCTTTTGGATATCCTCAACAGCAAGGCGATCGACCTGAGCCAGGTTGAGACCTTGATCCTTGATGAGGCTGACCACATGTTCGATAAGGGATTCCTCCCCGATATTCGCAGAATATTGCGACAGCTCCCCAAGGAGAGGCAAACGCTGGTATTTTCAGCAACAATGCCAAAAGAAATCAGGCATCTTGCCGAAGATATCCTCAATGATCCGGTGACGGTACAGATCAACCCTAGTCGATCGGCCAAAAGTGTTTCCCACAGACTTTATACCATCGGACAGGAGCAAAAAACCGCATTGCTTCTTCATCTGCTCGACCGTGAACAGATGGAAACCATCCTGGTTTTCACCCGAACCAAACACAAGGCAAAGAGCCTGGCTCTTAAACTGGAGAAATCGGGTTTCAAAGCCACCTCGTTGCAGGGGAACCTTTCTCAGGGGCAACGAAAGCAGGCGCTGGATGGCTTTAAAAAGGGAAGATTTAACATCCTCGTCGCCACGGATATTGCCGCACGGGGCATTGATGTCACCGGTATCTCCCATGTTATCAACTATGATATGCCGGATACTGCCGAGGCGTATATCCATCGTTCCGGTCGTACCGGCCGGGCTGCCTGCACCGGTGAGGCTCTTAATTTTGTCACCAAAGAGGATGCCCGGATAATTCGCACCATTGAGCGATCCCTTGAAGGAAAAATGCGGCGTCAACCCGTTGATCCGGATGTCCAGGCTTCTCGTCCCGCTCAATCGGAGTGCCGCTCTGACAATTCAAAGCATCGGTCGACCGGTACAAAAACAAAAACAGCATCAAGTTCGCGGCGTTCGCGAAGTCGCCGCCCTCAGAGATCCGATATTTTCGGTTTTTCTGGCCAGGCCAGGTGATGAACGAAGCCGCAATATAAACATCTCACCGCATAATCCTTTTGATTATGCGGTGTGTTACCACAGGTCCAAATTGGGCCAGCACAGAATTGTGTGCCGAGTGCGCACAACGAACAAGGAGTAGTTATTATGTCTGAAGGAACTGTAAAATGGTTTAACGATTCAAAAGGATTTGGTTTTATCGAGCAAGACGGTGGCAAGGATGTGTTTGTGCATCATACTGCCATTCAGGGGCACGGGTTCAAATCCCTTGAAGAGGGAGCACGCGTAAGCTTCGAAGTGACCGATGGCCCCAAAGGTTCGTCGGCACAAAATGTCTTGAAGTGCTGATCGTTCAGTCCTCGCCGTATATCCCCCCCATCAAGGGGGGGCTCATTCTACCGTTGGTACGCCAACTGGTCATCTTACTGTATTCTCTTTTGCATCAGGAAGAAGGCAAATTATTGCGCACGAACCTACGGCTCTTTATTAAAGGGCCGGGTGAATTGGCTACGGCGTGGTGAGTCGAGCAAACATTCGACCAATTCTCTGTCCCTTCTTCTCCCCCCTTCAAATAGAGAGACCACATCCCCTTAGGGGCACGTTTGACTGGAACGAAGTGCTTTAGCGCTCCCCAACTTTGATCCATTTTGAAAACATTCTGAATTTGTTCAGTGAGTTCTGTTTACGTGAGGACTCCTCCATATCGTTGATCAGGCTTTTTAACGTTTACGATAAAACAACGGACATGGCCGCTCTGATTTGGGTCGTCTTTCGAGGTACGATCTGGGCTTTACGCAACATGTTCAGCATACGGAGCGAGGAGCTCGCCGGATTTTCTTTACTCGCCTATCTGGATAGCCTCATCCAAGGCAACCATACTGCCCCTGCTCCAAGTTCGGGCTTCATTGCCGAAATGCTGCATCTGATGAAAGGAATCAGGGGGCTGGCCGACCTCAATACCGAAAAAGCACCTGAATTCCGCAACCATGGTGGCAGGATTGCGGTTACAATGCGTTCTTCCGATTTTTCAAGCATGGCCCGCAAGGCGCAGGAATGTATCAACATGGATGATGAACTCATCCGGTAGCGTAGCGCAAACAAGCAGCGGCTTTCTCAATACTTTCAGATTAGCGATCTGGAATGGTACGACTGGAGCTGGCATATCCGGTATATCATCCGCAGCCCCGAGGTGCTTGGCGAGCTGATCGTCCTTTCCGAACAGGAACGGACCGCCATTACCATGGCTCGAGCACAGGTGATTCCGTCAATGCACTACGTGAGTCGAGTGCGTGAACTGCGGTAGGAGGAGCCGGGCTGCAGCCACGATTTCATGGGTGAGGGGGATAATCCCCATTGACGGCATCACTCGTCGTTATCCCGGCATCGTTATTCTCAAGCCGGTACTGACCTGACCCCAGATCTGCGTCTATTGCCAACGGAACTGGCAGACCCAGGATGTGCTTTTACCGGATGCAGCCCAGGGAAAAGAAAAACTCGATCAAGCCCTGCAGTGGATCGAGAAGATCAAGGAGATTTTGGTCACCGGTGGCGACCCGTTGATTTTTTCCGACGAACGGCTGGAGATGATCCTCAGCCGTCTGGCGCAATTGGTGTGTGTGCTCTGGCTCCGCATTGGTACCCGCACCCCGGTGACCTTGCCGTAGCGGATTACCGAGTCCTTAGGAATCTTGAATAATTGCTTTTTCTGCCAATTCCGCGGAGTCTGGCGCTTACCTCGTCATGCTTAAAATTTTATCCTCGGAGGTAAGCGAATACTCCGATATCACGTATATGCCTGCGATAAAATTTTGCGCAATCCTCGGCCTTGATTGAAAAATCTAATTATCTTTCACGAATCCGGACGACGGGAGATGATAATTATCACCCACTTTGAGCATCCGACCGAGATAACGTGCGGGGCAATGCAGGCGGCGCAACGTTTCCGCCTTTTCGGTATCAGCGTCTATAACCAGATGGTGTTTACCTACTACAACTCTCGTAAATTCAAGGCGGCAACTCTGCGGCAAAAGCTGCGTTTGATAGGCGTGATCCCCAATTACACCTTCAACACCAGGGGCAAAGAAGAGACTGACGATTACCGGGTACCGATTGTCCGTCTGCTGCAGGAGCAGCAGGAAGAGGCCAAGGATCTTGCCCGGAATCGTGCGCACTGACGTGACCGTATTTAATGTGCCACGCTTAGGTAAAAATTATCTCCTTGCCAGCCAGAACCGGGATCTGATCACGATTTTGCCAGATGGACGCCGGGGCTACGAGTTTCACCCCTGGAAGAAAAAGATGGCTCTCATGGACACCTACATCTACACCGATGTTTCTATTCACGACTACCTCAAGCGTCTCCAGCGGGACGGAGAGAAAATCGCTGATTATAACTCAATCTGGGACTATTATTCGTGTTCCTTGCGCTAGAAGATTTACCCACGTCAAAGTATCAGCAGCTAAGATCTTCCGGAAAATCTCACTGGTGTCTCCGCTTGTCCTCAGACGATGGGCAGGTTGAATACCTCCACAGGTAGACTGGCCAGAAAACCCCTATATACATTGCAATCATAAGGAAAACATGCAAAAAAATAATGAATTGACTCAATGCGAACAAGAAATATTACATCGGCTGGGATTTTATGAGGATAGAGCTTTGCACCAACTCATGATCGAACTTCGCCATAAGATTGGTATCAAGCCGAGCGAAGTTTTTGGCGCTATGGATTTTGCCAACAACAACGGGCTTGATGTCAAGTCGTTCCTTAGTTCGCTTCGAGAGCGTGCATAAACTGTTGCCTCGCCTCAAAGAACTGACCTGGTACTGAAAAAATGGACACAAAAGAGCTGCTCAGAAAAAAATTTGCAATCCCGAAAGCAGGTGATTTTTCCTACCCTACGGGTAAGGTGGGGCTGCAGCTGGGGCTGAACAACGGATCCTTCTCGGCATCAGAAAACTCATGGAGCAATTTTCGATAGACCTCCAGGATTGATGAAAAGGCAGATCAGCTTCGTACCAAAGGCCAAACCTCAGTTTGTTGCCAAAGAGCTTGGTATTGGCCATGTCATTCTTAGATATTGCTTGAGTTTGGCGGAAGGCGAAGGCGAACCCAGCCACCCTTCAAGGTGGCTGGCTCCTGTATGGGAACTTCAACGAAAGAAAGCTCAACCTCGCGCCAGGATTTTGCGAAGGCGCTGATACTCTTCCTCGCTGATTTCACCACGAGCCAGCCTTGCATCAAGAATCCTGAGAGAATCCTCGGTATCACGATCTTTCGGTGTAGAGGATTTGTTGGCAAAGAAAATTTTGTAAATAATTGTAATAAATAAAAAAAGTAAAAATATATTCAAGAGTCCACCAAACAGACCGCCTCCCATAAAATGTCCCATGAACGTGCCTCCCATTAAGTGATCTTCCCACCCTGTCAAACAGGTCCTCACGTGTTCGAACATAGTTTCTCCTCAATGTCCGCAAAATGGGGTTGCGGAAAACACTCTTTACGCAACCCCATGTACGCTTTCATTACATGTGGTGATTTGAGCCGCCGTTCATATGCTGGTTGCTTCCAGTTCCCTGCATGTGATGACCGCCATATCCTTGCATATGATTATACCCACCTTCACCATGCATCATTGAGTCGTGCATGGCCCTGTGCCCTCCATAGCCCATCATGCTGCTGCTATAGTCGCAATACTGGCTGCCCATTGCCCAACCGTGGCCCATGGGGGCAATCTTGTATTCCAGGGCTTTTTGGCGCAGCGTATCCCGTTCTTTGCTAATTTTTTCACTCAGAGTGCGAATGCGGCTGGTATCCGGGGTGTTTGCATGCATGAGTGCTCGCAGTTCAGCGTGATCTGCGGCCAGCGTGGAGCGCAGGGTTGAGGTCTGCTCCAAGAATGCCTGCTGATCGGCTGAAGTGGTGGCTGTTGTGTTGGTTGATGCAGCATAGGCTCCAGTGCTGACAACAGCGGCGGCAAAGAGCATTCCAGTAATCATATTCATTTTTTTCATGATGTTTTCCTCCGTGGATTGAAAGAGATGTGTTGGATGTCCTTGTTACAGCATGTGTCGTGCCAAAAAAAATATATATGTAATATATGGCTGAATTTACATTTAAAATTACAGTATTTTTCTCTGTAGCTTGAAAGTAGGATTGCGAAAATTGGGCTGAGTGTCTAATTTTTAGTCGTCTTGAAGCTGGACGACGTCTAAATATTAACCGTTATGACTTGGCACCTCATCGCAACCACCAACGAGGTACGATCGATTTATGAATAGAAGAAAGTTATATGCACCCTCTTGGATGATTATCGGCATGAGCCTGGTGCTGATGGTGGTCGTGCTACTGATGGGAGGGATGAGTTATCAACGCGAGAGACAATCCCTGACAGTCCTGCTCAAAGAAAAAGGTGCTGCTGTAATTCAGGTTTTCGAAGCCGGAGCGAGAACCGGGATGATGGGCCTTTTAGGAAATCAGGCACATCTCCAGACCCTGCTGGAAGAAACAGCTCTGCGATCAGATACACTCTATATAACCCTGGCTGACAAAGAAGGGCGAATTTTGGCTAAGAGTGATCAGGAGCAGGTTGGAAAAACGATGACCGATTATGGCGTCCGTGCAGATTTTCAGCCCGGGGAAGTGGTGCAGTGGCGTATTCGTACAGATGCGATTCGAGGGGAAGTCTTTGAGGTGTATAAGCGATTTCTCCCAACAAGGGATCATGGAGGCGGCTTACACCATCGTTGGCATCTGCATGGTTCGATCTCACCTGAAAAAATGGAGTGTTCACCAACCTGGATGGGGGGGGCTACACAAGAAAAGCTGTACAATGTCGAACAGCCACCAACCATTATCATTGGCATGGATATCAAGCCCTATCAAAGAGCCATAAATGATGAGATCCGGCACAATTACATCATGGCAGGTATCATTTTTCTTGTTGCCCTGGCGGGTGTTGTTTCGCTCTTCTGGACCCAGAGCTACTTGAAAAACAGACGTATGCTGGATGATACCCGTGCCTTTGCTGCTGAAATAGTGCGGAGTCTACCCGTGGGGATGGTGGTGGTGGGGAAAACCAAGAGAGTGCTCTATATCAATGAGGTCGCCTGCTCTCTGCTCTCCGTGACACGGTCCTTGGCTGAAAAAAAGTCATTGGACCAACTACTTCCTGCGCAGCTCGTGCCTCTTCTGAGCGAAGAACGCCCAGCCACTGCAAGGGATGGACTTGAGATCACTTTGAACCGGGAGCAGCAGGAGCCGGCAGTGGTCCAGGTCCGTACCTCCACCGTACACAGTGAAGAGGGGCACTCTCTAGGATTCATGTGTATTCTTCAAGACGTCACCCAACTCCGAGCCCTGGAACGCGGTCTGCGCCAAAAGGAAAAACTGGCCGCCATTGGTGACCTGGCTGCAGGCATTGCCCATGAAATACGAAATCCCCTCAGTTCGATTAAGGGCTATGTGACGTATTTTGGGAGTCTTTTTGACAAAGGCAGTGAAAACAGGGAGGCCGCCGCCATTATGGCCGGTGAGGTGGACCGGGTCAATCGGGTCATTTCTGAACTGCTGGAGTTTGCCCGTCCTTCAGATCTCAAGATCAAACCCACCAATTTGCAAACCCTTATTGACCATGCCCTGCGCATTACAAGTCATGATTTGCAGGGAGCCGGGGTGGAGGTCAATTTGCAGTATCCGACCGAGCCTCCCATTCTCGATCTTGATCCCGATCGTATGACGCAGGTGCTCCTGAATCTCATCATCAATGCCGCACAGGCTATGCCTGATGGCGGCAGACTCTCCATATCCGTGCAGCAGGAAAACAGTGGACTGAAACTGATGGTAGCCGACACTGGAAAGGGGATCTGCGCAGAGGAAAAAAATAATATATTTAATCCCTACTTCACCACCAAGAAAAACGGTACAGGGTTGGGGCTGGCTATCGTCTATAAGATCGTCGAGGATCATGGAGGGCGTATTGCAGTGCAGAGTACCCCAGGAGAGGGAACAACCATCTCCCTTCATCTTCCCGCGCAAAAGAGAGATGCAGCATGAAGAAAAAAGGAATGATTTTAGTTGTTGATGATGATGCGGCGCACCTCCAAATGCTGAAAACCGTGCTGGGTAGTCTTGGCCACAAGGTTGCCACAGCCACCGACGGCAGTGAAGCCATCGACTATGTTCAGGAACAATCTTGTGACCTCATTCTCATGGATGTACGCATGACCAATGTGGACGGCATTGAGGCGCTGGCCCAGATAAAGGAACGCAACCCTTCCATTCCGGTCATCATCATGACCGCCTACTCCTCGGTGGATACGGCGGTGGAGGCCATGAAACTCGGAGCCTATGATTATCTGACAAAACCGCTTAATTTTGAGGAGATGCAACTCATTATCAGCCGTGCTATGGAGCATCTTCAGCTCGCCCAGGAGAATCATTCGCTTAAGCAGCAGATGGGGCTAACGCAGGGATTTACAGAGATAATCGGTTCCAGCGCGGCCATGGGTAAGGTTATCGAAATGGCACGTATTGTCGCTCCCACCGAGGCAACCGTCCTGATCACCGGGGAAAGCGGCACGGGAAAGGAACTCTTTGCCAAGGCAATTCACACCAACAGTGAACGCAAAAAACAGTCACTGGTCACCGTCAACTGTGCTGCCCTGACCGAAACCTTGCTTGAATCGGAACTCTTTGGTCATGAGAAAGGGACCTTTACCGGTGCGGATCGACAACGTAACGGACGTTTTGTCCAGGCCAATAAGGGAACCATCTTTCTTGATGAAGTGGGGGAAATACCGCTGGCCATGCAGGCAAAAATACTGCGAGCCATCCAGGAACGGGAGATTCAACGGCTTGGCAGCGATGAGGTTCAGCATGTGGATGTGCGCATTATTGCCGCGACCAATCGTGATCTACAGGAAGAGGTCCACAAGGGAACTTTTCGTGAGGATCTCTATTACCGGCTCAATGTGATGAATCTCCACATTCCTCCCTTACGGGAGCGTATCACGGATATTCCTCTGCTGGCCCAGCATTTTCTGAAGAAATATGTAGAGAAAAACAGAAAAGATATCAAGGGATTCAGCCCGGAAGCCATGGCTATCCTCACCCACGCTCCCTGGCCCGGTAATGTTCGGGAGTTGGAAAATGTGATCGAGCGTGCCGTGATTTTGGCTATGAATCCCTACGTGGAAGAGAATGATTTGCCGCATACTTTAACCTCAACGATCACTTCTGGGGCAGACGATACCGAAGGAGTAGGGGGGCTTGGGGGAAAATCTCTGGAAGAGATTGAGAGCCTGGCTATTCAACAAACCCTGGAGAAGACTGGGGGCAATAAGACTGAAGCAGCAAAACTCCTCAATATCACCAGGACAACGCTGAATAATAAATTAAAAAAATATAATATTTTTAACGAGTGAAGCAGGGCTTTTTTCGCGAAAAGCGATTCCTGGATGATTGGTGTCTGCAGGGCTTTAATCTGTTTCACTCAATCGCGAAAACTGACGTATTTTTTCTCCTATTCGAGGATAAGGACGCATGCTGACAATGCCAACGAATGTTCACATCGAGCATGTACTTCCAGAGTGTCACAAAAAAAAATTGCAAGTAGCTGTATTGCGACACCTTGCAGGTTACAACTGTGGGGTAGTATCCCGACCAGAATGTTGAGAGTATGTCCAGGCGTAACTACCTGCACAGCATTATAAAAATCAGCAGATCAATGGTGGAGATAATTATGACCTGATCGTACTTGACCTTATGCGGCCTTCTTTCAGTGGGATCGAGAACTTAAGAGAAATGCGCCCGGCAGGGATAACACCCCCTATCCTGATTCTGACGGCAAAGGGTGATGTTGAGGATGAGGTAGCTGGCATGGATATTGGATTGGATGATCTTCTAGTTAAACTCTTTCCTTTGGCAGAAATCCTGGTGCGGATAGGTGCATTACCGAGGGGAGTTGCTGCTGGCTTGGTGAGGCGCGGTTTTGCTCAAGCCCAATCAACCTGCAGCAAGATCGAAGAACCTGTTCAAAAGTTCCGCAAAGCGAAAAACGTGTAAATGATGCAACGATCCGAGCAAACTCCCTTATTTTTCTCTCGAAAGGTAATCGGCTATCTAGGACTGGCGGGGCTTTTTTTCACCTTGTCGTTTTCTACGCTGTATTTTGTTCACCACTATTTTGCCGCAGGGGAACTCCACATACCTTCCAGTTTCCTTGAACCCGGTGTCGTCGGCTTGCTGGGCATGCTTCTGGTTTCCTATTTCCTGGCAGACGGCTTGCGGCTGTATTGTGTGATTCGGGGGATGGGATTTCGCATCCCCTTTGCCCATGTCGTCAAACTTGTCTTCGTCAATATTTTTGTTTCCAACGTCACCCCCTTTGCAACCGGGGGAGGTGTCGTCCAGGTCTATTTCATGAAGCAGAAAGGTATGCCGGTTGGGGAGGCGACGGCAGCCACAACGATTCGTACCATTCTGGCGGCCCTCATCCTGTTCACACTCGCACCCATCATCATTTGGGCCGAACCGAATCAATTTCGCCTGCTTGTTCACCACAACATTCTCTACGGTATTACAGGGGTTTCCTGTGGTTATCTGATTTTTTTCTGGATTATTCTCAACAGGCATCGGCTTATCAAACGCTGGGTCTTCCGATGTCTGTATCTTCTTCATAGGAAAAAAATTCTGTCGAGAGATCGGTTCAGGGGGTGGTTTTTAATGGGGTCCCGAGAGTTGAACCTGTTTTCCAACGGTTTTAAACGCTTTTTCAGAACCAGTCCTGGCTGGGCGAGCCTTTCGGCAATCTTTACAGCGCTTTTCCTGCTGCTCCTCTTTTCATTTTCCGTGGTGCTGGTGCGGGCATTGGGATACAAGACTCCCGTTTTGACTCTACTGGCCATCCAGTTGGTGGTGACCTTTTTCATGTATTTTGCCCCCACACCGGGGGCGGCAGGTGTAGCCGAGGGTGGGTATGGGTTACTGTTCGCGCAACTGGTGCAAAACAAGGATCTCGCGTTACTGACTCTGTCCTGGCGATTTTTCACCATTTATGTAGGTGTCGTGATCGGCATTATAGTGATCTTCACCGAAATTTTTCAGCGCACAAAGGCAGAGTGACAATGAAGCGTAGAAATAAACTGACGCTCTACCTTATTGCAACCTTGTTCCTCATGGCAGTTTTGATCGGCTACCGAGTCTCTCTCTTTATTCATGAGAAGGATTACCAGGCCCTCAATGCGGAAAATATCGAACGAATCGAGACTCGTCTCCAAGGCAGAAGCAGTTACCGATTTGCTGTTGTCGGCAATATCAGAAATTCCATGCGGATTTTTGAGCGACGCATCTCTCCTCTCATACAAAGCAGCGGCGCGGATTTTTTGATATCTCTGGGGAACGCGGTGTACGACGGTGCCGAGGGGAAATATCGTTTGTTATACCGTGGTCTCAGGAAAATGGACATTCCCTACGTGCTGGCCGCCGGGCATAATGAGGTCGAAGATTTTGGAACTGAAAAATTTTATCATCATTTCGGCCCCTACTTTTTTTCTTTTCATCTGGGGAAAAGCTCTTTCATTTTTCTCGATTCCACCGGACAAACATCGTGGAAATGGCAGATGCGCTGGCTCAGGCAGGAATTGACACTGGCGCAACAATACACAAATTGCTTTGTGTTTTTGAATCATGCACTTTTTCCCTTGCCAGGCTTCGACCCGGACGAGACACATTATGTTCTTGATGCGGCATTGAGCCGGGAATTACGCCAGCTGTTTTCTCGCAACCGGGTGACTGCTGTTTTCTCAACCGGCTATCCCACCTATCACGAACGTCTTGAACAAGGGGTAAGATATATTATCTCGGGCGGTGGCGGTGGCCTGCTCTTCGATCGACAAGAGCCTTACCAGATTGCAAGCGTTGTCGTGGGGCCAGATCAGCCTACGTTTGCGAACATTGAGGCCAGCGGACGCTTGGGGACGCTCCGCGAAAAGCTGGAGACCTTGAAACTGTACCTGCATTCTTTGTTTTATATCGGTCTTTTCAATGGGTTGCTGGTTTTGGCTCTAACCAGTCTGGTGGCGTTGAAACTTTACTCGCTGATTTTGCGTCAAGAGAGTTTGTACAGGGATTTCAGCGTCGACGAAACAGCGCTGTCGCAAAAAACGCTTCACGTGGCCATGTTCACCAATAACTACCTGCCATTTATTGGTGGCGTTCCCCTTTCCATAGATAGACTTTGCCGGGGACTCGTGCAACTTGGAGAAGTGGTAAGGATCTTCGCGCCCAACTACCCTGAAGCACAGAGTGACCCAGAAGACCCCCATGTCGTCCGCTGTCCCGGATTGTTTAACCTGCGCCTGGCCGAGTTTCCTCTCGTCAATGTCTTTTCCCGTAGGATCAAAGCGGAATTCACAATAGGTGAATACGACCTGGTTCACGTGCACCATCCCTTTTGGCTCGGGAAAAAGGGGATGCACCTTGCAAAGAAACGGCGCCTGCCCGTGGTCTTTACCTACCACACCCGGCTGGAACGATATACGCACTATATCCCTTTTCCGGGCACGGCACTGAAAAATCTCGCGGCACATGTATTGATCAAGCGTTTCGCTAACCATTGTGACGCCATTATCACGCCCACGCCCTCAACCGAGATGTACCTACGTAACTTGGGGGTCAACGCTCTTATCGAGACCATCCCCACCGGCATTGATATGGAAAACTACAAATGCTGGACGTCGCAACAGATTCAGGCTTTGCGAAATCAATACGCACCATCTGATGTTCCCCTCCTGATTAGCGTTTCACGCATGGCCAGGGAAAAGAATCTCGACTTCCTGATCGATGGACTCGCAAAGGTAAAAAAATTGTTTGGTGGCCCATTTAAATGTTTGTTAGTTGGGGATGGTCCGGAGAAGAAACGACTTAAGGAGAAAGCTGGCGCGCTCGAATTAGATGAGCATGTCATTTTTACAGGAAATCTGGCTCCTCAAGTCGTTGCCTTGTATTATCTTGCCGCCGACCTTTTTGTTTTTGCCTCAACCTCGGAAACGCAAGGGATGGTCCTGATCGAGGCCATGGCTGGCGGATGTCCCGTGGTCGCAGTGCGAGCCAGCGGGGTCCACGACGTGGTGAGAGATGGATATAACGGTATGATGGTCGCTGAAAGCACTGAAAACTGGGCAGAAGGGGTAACCTCTCTCTTAAAAGACCGCCATCGGTTGTCTGATTTGTCGAAAAGCACTCAGATATTTGCACAGGAGTATGCAGAAGAAAAGATCGCGGCAAAGGTTCTTAGCCTGTACCGACGTGTGATCGTCCTTGGAAAGGACAAAAAAGAACTCTGAAAAAGTCATCTGCCAAAAGCAAATGGAAACAACTTTACTCCTGAATCCGTGAACATTCATCGGTATGTCAACTTCGTTGTTTGTGGCATGCCTGTGAATATTGTGAAACGATCGACCACCTCTGAACTGTATGCTGAAAAAAAGGTGAAAAAAATGACCACATTTAAAAATATCCGTTTGGAAAGAGACCAAGCTCTTGCAGTGGTTTCCATTGATCGCCCAAAAGCTATGAACGCTCTGAATTATGACACGTTGCAGGAATTAAAGGTATGCTTTGAACAGATAAGTGGTGACCATACCTTGAAGGTTATCCTTTTGACAGGTAGCGGGGAAAAGGCTTTTGTTGCGGGGGCTGATATCTCCTATATGCGCAGGATGAACGCACATGAAGCAACGGAGTTCGCCCATCTGGGACATAGCGTGATGATGATGATAGAAAGCGCGCCTCAGCCGGTGATTGCTGCGGTAAATGGTTTTGCCTTAGGCGGTGGCTGCGAACTTACTTTGGCCTGTGATATCCGTATAGCTTCTACCAACGCAAAATTCGGTCAGCCGGAGGTTAATCTTGGGGTAATTCCAGGTTTCGGTGGAAGCCAGCGACTGCCACGATTGGTGGGAAAAGGAGTAGCCAGTGAACTCTTATACACCGGTGACATTATTGATTCGACAGAGGCTCTTCGCATTGGACTTGTTAACCGTGTCGTGCCACAAGATAAATTGATGTCAACCTGCAAAAACATTGCCGAAAAGATTTGCAGCAAGGGGCCTAGAGCAATACAGATATGTAAACAAACAATAAATAATGGTTGCCAGATGGATATTGCCAGGGCAAGCCAATATGAAGCGATACAATTTGGTCAGTGCTTTGCCAGTGAAGACCAAACGGAAGGGATGACGGCTTTTCTGGAGAAACGGCCACCTCTATTTACAGGAAATTAACATTCGGTATAAGAAAGCACATCTGCATGACTCATATTCAGCTAGAGTATCAGGAAGAAGCTCAAGGTTTAAAAAAGATGGGGACTTCAGAGAAATCTGTGGGTGAACTCCGGCATTCACCTCGATCATGCCATGATTCTGTCTCAAAAGCGGGACCATCTCTTTTGCATCAGGAGTGCATGTATTGGCTACCGGCTTCAGGTTGCAGAAATCTGGAATTGCTCAGCTAAATCCAGCCAAGCCTTGGCAGGGGGAGGCAAATAGCCACCTCGCCGCCAGACCAACCCCATGTGCCAATGGATAACCGGTTGATCGATAGGGATGCGCCTGGTCAGGGCATGAGGACGTTGCAGAGCAATCATCCGTGGTAAAAAGCAGGCGCCCAATTTGAGAGCAGCCAATTCGACAAGAAAATCGATTTGGCTCGAATAAGCCGCAACTTTGGGAGTAAAACCATTTTTTCGGCATGCTCCAAGAATGATAGGGTTCAAAGCCCAGCCTTCCGCATAAAGGACGAAAGGTACTTCTGCCAACTCAGCAAAGGTAAGGCGGTCGCATTGTGCAAGTGCATGGTCGACGGAGATCAACATGTCAATCGGTTCCCGCCGTAGTTCGTGAAATTCTAAGAGTTCATTCACCGGCAACAATGCAGCAGCAATATCGAGTTCCCCCGCAAGTACGAGTTCCTCAAGCCGCTTACTGCCGTATTCTACGAGCTGCAGATCGACCTTCGGGTAAAGTTTGCGGTAAGTCATAAACCACCGGGCAAACAGAGTGTTGCTACCAATTGGGGGGAAACCCAAGCGAAAAGTGCCCCCCATGATACACCGAAGTTCCTCAATTTCAGCTTTAAGGTCCTCGCTTTCCGCCAGGATTGTCAACGCACGGCGATAGACAATTTTTCCAGCGTCCGTCAAAACACAATTATGGCCGACCCGGTCGAGAAGCTGGAGCTCCAGTTCCTCTTCAAGTTGTTTGACCGCCTTGCTCACCGTTGGCTGTGTAGATATCAAGGTTTTGGCTGCCCGGGTAAAGCCCCCTTGCCGAACAACCTCTACAAATGCCTGTAGTGTTCTCATCTCCATGTTATTCCTATTTCGAATAGTTTATATTCGATTAAATCATTTTACGAATGATAGACCTCCGCTTATCGTACATCAAGAAAATACTTCAGGAGACTACAATGAAGAAAAAGGAGATGTTGAACAATCAGAAAAACGAGCTTGTAAGTCAAGACCACAAACATGATAGAAAAACAATTCGGACTGTTCATCCTGATACCTGGAAAGAAATATATACTATTTGGTCCATACCTCCCGGCTCTTGGTGGGATAAAGGTATTAAAAAAACGAAAAAATGAATATTGCTCCCCACTTGCTGTTGATCAGTGTGGTCTTTATCTTCGCCATTATCGGTTCGCAGCAATATTGCCAAAGCGGGTTCTCGACAGATTATTCTATAACAACCGTAGAGCTAACCTGATACATTGGTCATTATCACAGCAGTGATGCTCCTGGCTCCCGATTCAAAAAAATAAAATTAATTGCATCTGCCGATTGCTGCTTACCCCTGCCCATTCTTTCCATTGAAGTTACCTCAAAGAGTTCGCCGTGCAACAACGTGGCATGGACGATCAGTCACATCGGGAATACATGCTCTGTTCATATGGCGTATTAACCCCCGTATTGGTTGGGCCAATTTATCGTTGACATCACCTCTGTGGCTTGATATTGGTTGGGCCAATTTAATGGAATTGTGTGGGGAGCATGGATAATAAGCGACATGATGAAATCGTCAGCCAGATAGAAGGGCTTATCAAAAATGGGCAGCTCAAGGCTGGGGAGAGGCTACCGGCAGAACGGTTCCTGGCCGAAAAGTTCCAGGTTTCACGAAATACGGTGAGGGAGGCTATAAAAGCTCTTGCAGAAAGTGGGATTGTCGCAAGCCGCCGCGGATCTGGGACATTTGTTGCAGAAGGAGCACTCCGTCATATTGTGGAGGGGGCGTCCCGTCAGCGTACGCGACTCAACGAAATATTTGAGCTTCGCAAAATCTTCGAGCCTCAGATTGCGGCTCTTGCTGCAAAGAGGATTACAAGGGAACAGCTGGCTGAACTAGGACAGGTGCTGGAAGAGCAGGCAAAAGCAAAGGAGTCGGGCGTAAACGAGGTTGAACTGGATGAACGTTTTCATCACCTTATTGCCCAGGCAACTGGTAATCGTGCGCTTCTGGATCTGTATGAAACCCTCAGCGGCATCCTGGGTGAAAGCAGAATAAGCGAACTACAAAGCAAAGAACGATACCTCAATTCCATAGACAACCATAAGAAAATCCTCAAAGCACTGAGCTGTCAGTCAGAAAAAGAGGCGGCACAATGCATGCGCCGTCACATGGATCAAGTAGAACAGAATCTTGATAACCTTACATAGGTACAGGCCCCATACCAAAAAAGAAGTGGAGAACAAAAATCATGAATGAAATTTACGAGAGCGCAAAAGAGAAAATGCAAGGGTTCTGCAGGGTTTGTAAACTGTGCGACGGTAAAGCATGCAGGGGAGAAGTTCCCGGTATGGGCGGGCTGGGTACCGGTTCCTCCTTTACTGCGAACCTGGAAGCACTTGCCCGATATAGATTCAATATGCGAGTGCTTCACGACGTTACCACTCCTGACACTCAGGTGAATGCTTTGGGCAAGGATTTTTCAATGCCGGTACTTGCTGCGCCAATTGGCGGTGTAAGTTTCAACATGGGTGGCAAGGTCAGTGAAGAAGAATATATTAACGCAGTTATAGGTGGTTGCCGGGCTGCAGGTACCATGGGGTGTACAGGAGACGGCGTCCCCGAATTTATTCATGTTGCTGGTTTTGAAGCGATTAAAAAGAACAATGGTGAAGGGATCCCCTTTATTAAGCCCTGGGAAGATGAGGAGTTGTTCGAAAAGCTAAAGAAGGCGGAAGACTCCGGAAGCTCCGTGTTCGGTATGGATATCGACGCAGCCGGCCTTGTCACCCTGAGACAAATGGGAAGACCGGTATCCCCCAAAACAGTTGATGAAATAAAAAAAATTATCGCATCAACCAAAATGAAGTTCATCCTCAAGGGGGTGATGACAGTGGATGAGGCCATCCTCGCCTGTGAAGCCGGTGCAGACGGTATCGTTGTCTCAAATCACGGCGGTAGAGTCCTCGACTCGTCTCCTGGGGCGGCTGAGGTTCTGGAGGATATCGCCAAGGAAGTTAAAGGTAAGTTGACTATTATTGCCGATGGTGGTGTTCGTAGCGGTGGCGATGTATTAAAACTTCTGGCACTTGGAGCGGACCTTGTAATGATTGGCAGGCCTGTTTCCGTTGCAGCTGTCGGCGGCCTCCAGGAGGGGGTGGAAAAATACCTTGCCAAGATTAAAGGTGAGCTCATTCAGGCCATGGTTCTCACCGGCACAGCTTCTGTCTCCATGGTAAATAGAAATATTTTGCGTTCTTAAAAAACGGCTCGAGGCCGAGCCAATAGAAATTATGCTGCTCTATCTTGCTTTGGGAGGCGTTGCAGGTTTGCTAACCGGGCTCATTGGGATAGGCGGCGGACTGGTCATCGCCTCGATGCTCACCTTTGCTGCCCAACCGTTGTCACGTTGTCAGCATCTTTGGCCATGTCGCTTCTGGTAGTTTTGGCACACGCAAACAACAAACCCCACATGGAGTGGGGTTTGTTGTTTTTGGCGAAGACGGAACGATCAGCACTTCACGACATTTTGTGCCGATGGTCCTTTGGGGCCGTCGGTCACATCGAAGCTTACCCGGGCGCCTTCTTCAAGAGACTTGAAGCCAGAGCCCTGAATGGCAGTATGATGAACAAAGACATCTTTGCCACCTTCTTGCTCGATAAAACCAAATCCTTTTGAATCGTTAAACCATTTTACAGTTCCTTCAGCCATTGCAACTACTCCTTGTTCGTTGTGTGTACATATCACACAGTTCTGTGGCTGGTCCGTTTTGGGGACCAGTGGTGATGCACCGCATTATCAAAAGGATGATGCGGCAAACGGTTAAAACCTCAAGTTCTGCTTATTACCTGGCTTGGCCAGACAAGCCGAAGACATTGGACGCGTTAGATCCACGATTGCGTGAACGGCGCGAACCTGAAGTTGTATGTGCTTTTTTGCCGGTTGCCCTGTGACAGGCTTTGAACCCGGATTTTTCCAATTTGAGAGAGAGCCAGTTTTTTTGCCTTGTGCTTGGTACGGGGAAAAACAAGGGTGGTTGCCATATGTTCATTTTTGAGCAGACGGAGAGACAACGCAGTATCCCTGGTGGCGGATTGCTGTTAACCGCGTAAAAAGACAAAATCTGATGGCTTCGCAGCAAAAAGATCGTGTGCACGAAAATCAATTAATGCCTGATATGCACGTAATTAGAGTGAGATGGTGAAGAGCCGAGAGGGGGGATTATCTGCGGCGCTGGCCTCTCTTGACCGGCGGCTTGGCTTCATTACAGACAAGTTTGCGATGTTTGTATTCCTTGCCGTTTAACCCTTCCATGGCTTTGTGCCCCTCAGAGCGGGTAGACATCTCGACAAAACCGAATCCTTTGGATTCACCGGAAAATTGATCGATAATAAGCTTGGCACTGACGACACTGCCAAATTGGCCAAACAGCTCTGAAAGTTCAGATTCAACAATGTTAAAGGGAAGGCTACCGACAAAAAGTTTCATGCTCTTTCTCCTGAGGGGTGATAAGCAAGAAACTTTTAAGGTATCTAAAGATATGGAATTATAAATAAGATAACAGAAAAAGAAGATGCTCTTTGGAAAGTTCAGAGCAACTTACAATAAAAAAAACAAAATTTCAAGCTAATCAAAAAAAGCCAGGGAATATCAAATTCCCTGGCTTTAACGTCTTCCAATATGCGAATTACATTACAGCGAACGCTCAACGATCTCCTTCACATCATCGGAGAGTTTGGGCTGATCGCCAATCCGTTTGAGTTGCTCACACATAAGTTGCTGACGCCCGCTGTCATAGCGGCGCCACTGGGTCAGCGGTGTGATCATGCGGGAGGCAATCTGTGGGTTGAGTTCGTCAAGTAGACAGATCTGATCCCCTAAAAATGCGTAGCCTGAACCATCGGCCGCGTGGAACTGGGCGTGGTTGGTTGCACAGAAGGTGGAAATCAGCGAGCGGACCTTGTTCGGGTTTTTGTAGGTGAAGCTTGGATGCGTGGTCAGTTCTTTGACCCGCTCCAGGGTACCGGGTAGGGTGCATCCTGCCTGCAGGATAAGCCATTTATCCACTACCAGCGGATCCTTGTGCCATTTACCGTGGAAATCTGCCAGTAATTCCAGACCAGTATCCAGGTCGGCATTAACCACACAGCCCAGGGCTGCGATGGAATCGGTCATGTTGTCGGCCTGTTTATACTGGTTCTTCCCCCGCTGCAGCAGGCAGGATTCCAGCTCACCGGTCAGCGTGGGGGCTGTCAGATAGGCCAGGCAGAGGTTGCGCAGTGAGCGGCGACCTGCTTCATGGGCACTATAGCGATAGGGCTCGGTCGAGTGCAGGCTGTCATAGCATTTAACCAAATCAATGCGCAGGGTTTGGGCAATGAGTGCGCGAAACTGCTGGCGAACACTGGAGACCACAACCGGATCGATGACCTCCATCTGCTGACTGATCCAGTTTTCCGAGGGCAGGGCCATTGCCATGGCCAGAAAGGCCTGATCCGAATTGCGATCCAAGAGCAGGTTACGCAGGCCGGTAATCAGCCGCTCATTCACGGTTATCTCTTGCCCCCGGCTGAAACGCTCAATCTGTTCAAGCATATAGCGCAGACCGAGTTTCTGTCCGGCGTCCCAACGATTAAAGGGATCTGGGTCAAAGGCCATCATCCGGCTGAGTTCTTCTTCGCTCTGTTCAAAGAGTACCTTCACCGGGGCAGAGAAATTTCGCAAAAAAGAGACGGTTGGTTTGGCGGGAATGTCGTCAAAGGTAAAGCTTTGCTTCTCTTCAGAAAGAACCAGCACGCTGGTCGTTGCATTGTGACCGGTTCCAACTGGAATGGGCAGTCCTGCCTCGTCAAGCAGGCCAACGGCGAGTGGCATGGTGAAAGGCTCTTTTTCCTGAGCTTCCCGCGTGGGCGGACAGTGCTGTTCCACCGTGAGCACCAGCTGCTGTTTTTCGGCATCGTAATCTGCCTGCACCCTGAGTTCGGGCGTACCCGCCTGGGAATACCATCGCTTAAATTGGGTTAAATCCTTGTCCCAGGCGGTCTCCATGGCACTGACAAAATCGTCGCAGGTGACGGCCTGGCCATCATAGCGTTCAAAATAAATATCCATGCCCCGGCGGAAGGTATCCGGCCCAAGCAGGGTATGGAGCATGCGGATGACCTCGGCACCCTTATGATACACTGTCAGGGTGTAGAAGTTGTTGATTTCCACAAAGGATGGCGGACGTACCGGATGGGCCATGGGCCCGGAGTCTTCACGAAACTGGAAGGAGCGAATGATGTTGGCGTCCTGTATGCGTTTCACCGGCCGTGAGATCATGTCTGCGGTGAATTCCTGATCCCGAAAAACGGTTAACCCTTCTTTGAGGCTGAGTTGAAACCAGTCTCGGCAGGTGATACGGTTTCCGGTCCAGTTATGAAAGTATTCATGGGCAATAACGCCTTCGATCCCTTCATAATCCACGTCCGTGGCTGTTTCGGGCAGGGCCAGGACATATTTGGAATTAAAGACGTTGAGGCCCTTATTTTCCATGGCACCCATATTGAAATCATCAACGGCAACAATCATAAAGAGATCAAGATCGTACTCGCGGCCGAAGCGCTCTTCATCCCAACGCATGGATTTTTGCAGGGCTCGCATGGCATGGCCGCATTTTTCGCGGTTGCGTTCTTCCACGTAAATATGCAGACCAATCTCACGTCCAGAACGGGTGGTGAAGGTGTCACTGATCTTAACCAGATCGCCCGCCACCAGGGCAAAGAGGTAGCAGGGTTTGGGGTAGGGGTCATTCCAGGTGGCGTAGTGCCGACCATCTGCAAGATCACCGCTGTCAATCAGGTTACCGTTGGAGAGCATCACCGGGCAGGAGGATTTGTCACCAATGATGGTGGTGGTGAAAACACTCATCACATCCGGGCGGTCTGGAAAGCAGGTGATGGTACGAAAGCCTTCAGCCTCACACTGGGTGCAGTAGTTGCCCGAGGAACGATACAAGCCTTCAAGAGCCGTGTTTCCGGCCGGATCGATTTTGGTAGAGACAGTGACCTCAAAGGACTCGGTTGGAACATTTGGAACGGTGAGCAGGTCATCGCTAAAGCTGAACTGATCGGCTTGCAGTTGGTTCCCGTTGAGTTTTACTCCTACCAACTCAAGACGTTCGCCGTTTAATACCAGCGGCTCTGCAGTGGTATTGTTGGGGCGAATTTGCATTCTGGCTTCAACTGCAGTGGCATTGGGATCCAACTCGACTCGCAGGTGGATAGAGTCAACCAGGTAGGCTGGAGGTGTATAATCTTTAAGAAAGGTTTCTTTTTTCTGTGCTGTCATGGTGTTGCCATGGTGACTAAAGTTCAAAGACAATGGCCCCGTGTAAACGACACAAGGTCATGTGCCACCAACATGGCGGCGTATTGCAACAGATTCCCGGGATGGAAGGGGAAATTGCAGCGTAATGCGGAAAAAATCTTTTCGCAAGCTATCGTAAAGATGGGCTGAACGCAAGCAGAAGCGGACAAAGAGAGCCGATCTTTCTCAAGTAATGATGAATGCTCACGGATTCAGGTATTTTTGAGCTTTAACGTGGCCTCGATGTTCGACAGGTAAAATATTCCTGCAAATTTTTGCATCAGTACGTACAATAGCAGCAGAGACGGTCTGGACGCTGATCAATAGATCCGGAGACAGCAATGAGAGGGAAACTGGTGCTTGTAATGGTTGGTCTGCCTGCACGGGGCAAATCGACCATGGCGAAAAAACTTGGCCGTACCCTGGAGTTTGACGGTATCAGGGTACGTATATTCAATAATGGTGAACTCAGGCGTAGGCTTGATACCGGGGAAGATAACTCTTCATCTGAGTTTTTCTCGCCCAGTAACGAACGCGGCAAAGAGCTGCGGGAGCGTATCTCTCAGATAAATATTGAACAGGCGCAGGCTTTTTTTCGGGAGGGGGGCAATGTTGCCATCATGGACGCCTCCAATGTCACCCGTGCACGCAGACGCCGCCTAGCCGAGGCCTTCCCCGATATCCCACTGTGCTATATCGAGTGCCTTAACGCCGATGAAGAGGCCCTGGAAGCCAATCTTGAGCGCAAGGCTCGCTTAAAAGAGTTTCGTCACCTCACCACGGAACAGGCCCTGGAGAGTTTTGTCAAACGTATCAAGTATTACGAGTCTATTTACGAACCCCTGGATACCGAGGCCAACCGTATTCTGGTGGATAGCTTTGACAACTGTATTCTCCAGGTACAGATTACCGACATATTGCCCTACTATGACCGTATCCGCGACGTGATCACCACCCGAGTGGTGCGCAACCTCTTTCTCGTCCGTCATGGAGAGACCCTGTTTAACCGGGAGGATCGCATTGGTGGTGATTCCGAACTCACCGATAAAGGCCAGGCCCAGGCCAACTCTCTGGCCGAGCATTTTGCCACAGTTCGTATTCCTATCATTTTTACCAGTAACTATATCCGTACCCTGCAGACGGCCTCACCCATTAGTGAGCGTCAGGATTCCTGCTCTATCATCGCCTTGCCCGAGTTTAATGAAATTCATGCCGGAGTCTGCGAAGGGATGACCTACGAGGAGATTCGGCGGAACATGCCCCATGTGGCCAGGGCGCGTGGTCCCAATAAGTACCGCTATATATACCCAGACGGCGAAGGGTATAAGACCATGGAGGACCGAGTCCACCGGGGGCTGAAAAAGGTCTTTTTCCTCAACAACTACGATGAAAATATCATGATTGTCGGCCACCGGGCGGTCAACCGCATGATTCTCTCTTCCTTCCTCACCCGCCAGGAAGAGGAAATACCCTATATTTACATGCCCCAGGACCGTTACTACCACATTCAGATCGACCCGCATAAACGGCTCTTTGAACTGGTTCCCTATTGAGTGGAAATGAAACCTGAAGCCATGACGGTGGATGACTGCTGAGTTACTGTAAGCTGCTGGTGTCATCCTCGCCAAAGCCGTGTTGCATCCCGTGTTTGGCCTCCATCTTTTGAAGTTTTTCCCGCGCCTCTTCCTCGCTGATACCTACATTCGCAGCCAGTTCGCTGATATCGTAGCAGGGGGTGCCATCTGGTGCATAGCCCTGGGGCTTGAGTTCGGGGAAACTTTCTTGTGTGGCATGACCACTGGCCTGCTTCAGTAACTCCTGAATCTCCGGGGGGCCGTAAATCATCAACCATTCCACCGCCTCTGCCCATATTGTACTGTCCACGGTCGGGTGCTGTAAGATCTCCAGTGCCGATTCCAACGTCCATTCTTCATGAAATTCCATCATTCATCACCGTTGTTGTGCTGTGCATATTCTCAATGTTACGAGATCGTTGCCTGAATCCGTGACGGCAGGAGGGCTCTGAACAACGTCTCCTCTTTTACTTGTTGTTCAGGTTCACCAGCCATCGTGGAATCTTGATATTACTCCCGAGAAAACTTTTTTGCCGAAGCAGATCAAACTACTATAATACGCGTAACTGTCGCAGCAAATGCGCAAGTGAATCCTTGAGCAGGACAACTCCCCCAAATACGGAGCGAACAATGGGCGTAGATAATGTGTTTTTACTGGAATCCCTGGAATGGTTCGACGAGAGCGGCCAGGAACTGTTGCATCGACTACCGGAGCAGGGATCCGGGGAGATCAAATTCGGCGCCCAGCTCACCGTGCGTGAGTCACAGGCGGCAGTCCTTTTCTATAAGGGCAAGGCCTGTGATGCCTATGGTGCCGGGCGGCATACCCTCAAAACCGGGAATATTCCCATCCTCACCAAGATTCTTTCTGTGCCCTGGGGGGGAACCAGTCCTTTACGAGCCGAGGTCTTTTTTGTCAACCTCAAGGTTTTTCCCAACCTGAAATGGGGGACCCGTGATCCCATTGCCTTTCGTGATGCTGAACTCGGCCTCGTCCGTTTACGCGCCCATGGCATCTTCAATATTCGTATTGTGCAGCCGGTGCTTCTAATCAACACACTGGCCGGCACCATGGGGCGTTTTACCACCGAGGAGGTCGAGGATTTTCTGCGGAAGGTGATTGTCTCCCGCTTTAATGACTATCTGGGGGAAAACCTGCATTCACTCTTTGATCTGCCCGGCAGCTTTGACGAGATTGCCCAAGGCCTGCAAAAACGGTTAGTCCTTGATTTTGCCCGTTTGGGACTCGCCCTTGATGCTTTGTATGTGACATCGATCACGCCACCTGAGGAAGTACAGCAGGCTATTGATGATCGTTCGCGGCTGGGGCTTATTCAGGATATGGATAACTTTGTGCGGATGAAGGCAGCCATGGCCATGGAAAAGGCGGCAACCGTTGGAGGAGAGGCAGGAGCCGGAATGGGACTTGGCTTGGGGATGATGATGCCCGCCATGTTTGGCCAGCTCCAACCGGGAGTCACCAAGGCTGCACCCGAGCAGAAAAAAGAGGTGCCCTGTCAGGAATGTGCAAACCTGATACCGGTGCATGCCCGTTTCTGTCCCTTTTGCGGGCATCAGCAGCTGTTGAGCCAGGAGTGTGAAAACTGCGGCAAAAATCTGCCGCCCAATGCCGTATTCTGTCCCAGGTGCGGTCATCGGGCGGAAGAACGGGCCGCAGAGATAACCTGCCCGCATTGTCGTGCGACCAATCTGCCTGGAGCCCTTTACTGCAACCAGTGTGGCGATAAATTGGTTTAAGCTATCTGGTTGCCTGAAATGGATCTTCACGTTGCTCAAGGATGCCCCCAGTGTGGCGCCCCTGTCGATCTTGCCGAGTCGGATCAAATTTTAAGCTGTAGCTATTGCGGTAGCTGCAATGTCTTGCAGGCTCAGGGCCCGTTTCGCTATGTGCTGCCCCACGCCGGGGAGGAAGCGGGCGAGGGGGTGCTTTTTGCACCCTATCTCCGCTTTAAGGGGACCATTTTTCTGGTTTCTGATCAGGGGATCGAGCATCGAGTCATTGATACCACCCAGGTGGCCACCCCCATGCCCGGTCTGCCTCCATCCCTGGGGCTGCGTCCCCAGGCCATGGGGTTACACCGTCTTGCTCCAGAGGGGCTGCACCGCTATCTGCCGCAGTCCATTCGAGCCAATGCAATCCTGGAAAAAGCGGCTTCGGTCGGGGAGCTTGACGCCATGCTCAAGCAGGGCTATTACCACCGGGCCTATATCGGCGAGAGCTTAAGTTATATCTATCTCCCCATAACCATTGAAGCAAGTCAACTGAGAGATGCGATCAATGGGCGTCAGGTGGGGGATATGACTCAATTGGCCGATTTTATGGTCAAGGGGAAATCGTATAAGGCTTCTTGGGCGGTGAAGTTCAAGGCCAGTACCTGCCCCCACTGTGGGGATATGATGGAGGGTGCCGGTAACAGCCGTGTCTTGCTCTGTGAGAGCTGCGAATCGGCCTGGGCTCTGGGGGCCGAAGGGTTCAAGCGGATCGACTGGTATCAACAGGCCGGCGGGAAACAGGCACGGCTCTACCTGCCGTTCTGGAAGATCACCGCCCATATACCTGTGCTTTCCATCTACAGCTTTGCAGATTTTATCGTGCGGACCAATCAGCCCATGCTTCCACGCCCCAGATGGCGGGAGCGGGCCATGAGTTTTTGGATTCCCGCTATGAAGCTGCGTCCGAAGATCTTTCTCCAGGCCGGTCGTCAGGTGACCCTGGGGCAGTGGTTGCTGCGCCCTGAAAAAGGGCGCCCCATGCCAAATCGTTTTCCGGTCACCCTGCCGGCAAGCGAGGCGCTGCAGGCGGTGAAGGTCATGCTTGCAACCTGTACAGCCAGTGACAAGAATATCTATCCCCACCTGCCTCAGGTACGTCTCACTGAGACCATGATGCATCTGGTCTATCTCCCTTGCAGCGATCGGGGACATGACTGGGTCCAACCGGATACCTCCATGACGATTCCAAAGAATATTCTCAAATTTGGCCGCTCAATGTGAAACCTGTTTCACCCTGTACAAGGCCATCTCTTTTGACAGCATTCCCTGTGCGTGGTATAGCTGGTAGCCGTTTGTTCTCGAGAAAAGATACACAGGACCGACGAATATTATATTTATAATCAAGGTGATATCCCAATGACGAGCACACATGAACACTACATGGATTTGGCCCTGGAAGAGGCGCGCAAGGCCTTGGCCGAGGGAGAGTTTCCGGTGGGTTGTGTCATGGTTTCAGAAGACCGGATTATAGCCAAAGGGCGTCGTCAAAACAGCCAGGAAGAAACCCGAAATGAGATCGACCATGCCGAGGTGCTGACCCTGCGCAGGTTGATCAGGGAGCATCCCACGCTTGATTTGAGTCAGGTGCTTGTCTACTCCACTCTGGAGCCCTGCCTGATGTGTTATTCCACCATGCTCCTCTCAGGTATTCGCACCTTTGTCTGGGCCTATGAGGATGTCATGGGGGGTGGTGGCAACCTACCGCTTTACATGCTCAATACCCTGTACGCGCAGATGAAGGTGGAGCTGATCGACCGCGTTCGCCGAGATGAGAGCCTGCGCCTGTTTCAACAGTTTTTTCAAAATGGGGAGTACTGGCAGGAAAGCCTGCTGTCCCGCTATACAATGGCCCAAAGCCTGGAGCCCAACCCATGAGTACCACGCCCCACGCCCGCACCGTTGGCTTTCAGGCCGGCGAGCGCAATGTTTTTTTTCACATTCTCACTGCCTGTAATCTGGCCTGTCGTCACTGTTACATCAATCCCGACCAGCATGGCACCGCGACCCTGTCTCTGGAGACGGTTCTCAGTTGGCTCAAGCTCTTTGCCCGTCCCGAACAGCAGACCAACCTCATCCTCCTCGGCGGGGAACCGACCATGCACAGGGATCTGGCGGCTATTATCAGGGCGGCGAAATCTTTGCGCTATGCGGTAACCGTGGATTCAAACGGATACCTGCTCCATGACCTGCTTGACAAGGTGAGTCCCCAGGAGCTGGATTATCTCAGTTTCAGCCTGGATGGCCCTGATCCCGTTATTAACGATCCCATTCGCGGTGAGGGTGTCTTCAATGTCTGCACTCAGAACCTGAAAAAGGCCGTGGCGCTGGGATTTAATATAAGTCTTATTTACACAGTCTCAGGGCTGAATATCAACCATCTCCATCGTATGCCTCCACTGCTTGAAGAGCTGGGAGTTCGTCGTTTTTTCATTCAGGTGATCGGGCTCAGGGGCAATCCAGCCAACACGCAGCCAGGGGGGGAGGTCAACTGGCAGGTGGATCCGGATCAGTGGCTCTCAGTGGTTCCCCAGGTAGCCGCTGATGCCGCCAGGCGTGGCATTCATGTCACCTATCCCAAAGTCTACCTTGAGCCTGAGGAGGTTTTTCAGTGTGCGGGAATGGTGGCAGAGAATTTTTTTATTTTTCCCAATGGTCGGGTGTATCAATGCCCACTTTGTGAAGATCATGCTATCCATTCCTACGAGATCAAAGAGAACCGGCTTCTCCACCGTGAGGGGCTGAACGAGGACCGTTTTTTTCCCCTCTCAATTCCCGAAGGCTGTGTGATGAACAAACTGCTGCAGCCTGATAATATCGGTTACGCGAAGGATGGCTCCCCCCTCCACCGTATATCCTGTTGTCTGCTCAAGCAGGAAATGCTTCCATAAGAGAGCCTTCTCAAGGGATACAGAAGAATAACACATTGAAATAGCCTTATTTTTTTTAGAAGAATCGTTTTACCGTTTGCCATTCCCTTGCAAAGTATGCATAATGCGACATTGAAGAAGCTATTGATCTTTGCAAAACGATAAGCTGTCCGGCAAACCTCTGGTAACACGGATTCAGGACGGATTCAGCAAACCCTTACCCCCAAGGGGTTCTGCATGCATTTTTCTGTTTTACACCTCCCTTTTAAGCATTTCTTTTTGAACACATTTCTCTGTCTGTTTTTTTGCACAGGGACCGCCTCAGCTATTGCTCAACCGCTGATAGTGCGTGTTGGTCTCTATGAAAACCCTCCCAAAATTTTTACTGAAGACGGACAGCCCGCTGGAATTTTTGTTGATCTACTGAACGATATTAGCCGCAGAGAAGGTTGGAAACTCCAATATATCTCTGGGAGCTGGGCCCAAAATCTAGACCGGCTTGAACGGGGCGAGATCGATCTCATCCCGGATATGGCCTACTCGGCAAAGCGTGCCCAAATTTATACCTTTCCCAAAGTCCCGGCCCTCTCTTCCTGGTTCCAGGTTTATGCGCCTCGAGGGCATCATATTCATTCGATTCTCGATCTGAATCATAAACGGATAATGGTTCTTGAACGTTCCATTCAGGACACCGCCTTTGAGAGGTTACGAAAAGGGTTTGAGCTTCAGTGTGAGTTGGTGCGAGTCGATGATTACAAATCCATGTTTAGTCGGGTTCAAAGGGGCGAGGCGGATGTTGCTGTGACTAACCGATTTTACGGCATGATGAATGGCCGTAAATACGGGCTCGAAGACACAGCCGTGGTTTTTGAACCTTCTGATCTCTACTATGCCGCTGCCAAGAATGATCCCAAACATCTTTTGCCCACGATTGATCGCTATTTATCAGAGATGAAAGCTGAGCCGAATTCATTGTATTATCAATCGGTTCTTCACTGGACCTCGCAGAAGGTCGCATTCCGTTGGCCGCTCTGGTTAAAAATTGGAGGCGGGGTTGGTGCCGGTATCCTGCTATTCAGTCTATTGGGCGGAGCAATCCTCAAATATCAGGTTAATCTGCGGACGCGTGAACTGCGCCAGATAAACCAGGAGATGGAAGAACGTATTCGCGAACGTACTGCTGAATTGGCTACAATTACCCGGGAGCAGGTCTCCATCTTTGAGTCTGCCGGGGTGGGCATCATCATGCTGCGTGACCGTGTCATTGTTCGCTGCAATCAGAAAACGATGGAGATGACCGGCTACAAGTACGATGAGCTGATCGGTATGTCCACGCGCATGTGGTATGGGAGTCAAAAGGCCTATGAAAAAGCTTGTGATCAGGTGTATGGACAGCTTGCCCGAGGAGAAACCCACCGTCGTTCTCAGCAGGTAACCCGTAAAGACGGCACGGTTTTTTGGGCACGATTGAGTCTGCGCGCCTTTGACGAGAACAAACCGAAAGACGGGGCCGTGGCCATTTTAGAGGATATCAGCGAAGAGCGGCGGGCCGCTGAAACGCTGCGGCGAGCCATGGAAAAAGCCCAGGAAGCCGATCGCACCAAATCCTCCTTTTTAGCCACCATGTCCCATGAGTTGCGCACTCCGCTGAATTCAATCATCGGCTTTACCGGTATTTTGGTCCAGGGCTTGGCCGGCCCTTTGAACGAGGAACAAAGTAAACAGTTGCAGATGGTGCAGAAAAGCTCACGCCATCTGCTCTCCTTAATCAATGATGTGTTGGATATCTCCAAAATTGAAGCCGGACAGCTTGAACTCAGCCATGAATCCTTTGACCTGAATCCCACACTTACGCATGTACTGAGTTTGGTTACTCCCCTGGCCGAGGAAAAGGGACTGACGCTGGAATTTCAAGTCAAACCCCAACTTGGCAGTATCTGCGCCGATAAACGACGATTTGAGCAAATCCTGATTAATCTCTTGAATAATGCGATCAAGTTCACTGAACAAGGTTCGGTTATCCTTGCCTGCCAGGCCAAAGAAAACGAGATTTGCCTGAGTATCAGAGATACGGGCATCGGCATGGAGAAAAAGGAACTTAAAGAAGTTTTTCAGCCTTTTCATCAGGTTGAATCCGGGCTTGCTCGAAAACACGAGGGGTCGGGGTTAGGCCTTGCTATCTGTCAGCGTTTAGCGGCCCAGATGGGAGGAGTCATTACGGTGGCCAGTACTCTGGGGCAGGGCTCAACCTTCACCCTTACGCTGCCTCGGGAAACTACAATTGATCAAAGCCAGGAGGTGCATGCGTGAAAAAACCTCTGCTTATCATTGAAGACAATGCACAGAATCTCTACATGATGCAGTTTCTTCTCGAGAAAAGCGGCTTCACCATCCTCAGCACCATGGATGGAACCAAAGGAGTGGAGACGGCGCTCAGTTGCATCCCCTTAGCCATTCTTTTTGATATTCAACTCCCGGGAATGGATGGCTATGCGGTTGCCGCTGCGCTCAAACGTCACCATGAGTTGGCTGAGGTCCCCATTATCGCCGTTACCTCATATGCCATGGTTGGTGATCGTGAACGAATTTTGGCCGCAGGGGCCACAGGCTATATTGAAAAGCCGATCAATCCAGAAACTTTTGTTTCGGAAATTTGCAAGTATTTCCCCCCTGGATGGGACGCAGAGGGGAAGCTTTGATGCGGATACTCAGTGTGGATGATAAGCAGGAAAACCTCTACATGATAGAGGCTCTGCTCCAGGGACATGGCTATTCTGTCAGCTCGGCGGCAAACGGTGCTGAAGCCCTTCATCTGCTTGAGACCCAAGAAATTGATTGTATCCTCTCTGATATCCTCATGCCCGAGATGGATGGCTTTGAATTTTGCCGCAAAGTAAAATCCGATTCGCGGTACTGCCATATTCCTTTTGTTTTTTTCACAGCCACTTACACCGGGGCCAAAGACGAGGCCTTTGCGCTGAAAATCGGTGCCAACAAATTTTTGCAAAAGCCTTGCGAGCCCGATGTGTTGCTTGCCGCTATCAATGAAGTTCTCTCCTGTCCAGAGGAGGGGGAAGGCGTACCTTGTCCTGTCCCCGGTGCAGAGGACGATGTGCTCAAACTCTACAATGAGCGGCTCGTCAACAAGATTGAACAGAAGATGTTGCAGCTTGAGCAAGAAATTCTTGCCCATAAAAAAACAGAAGATATCCTGCGTCAATCCGAGACCAACTATCGTCGATTGTTTCATTCCATTCGAGACGCGCTACTGGTTACCGATGTGCACCGTAGAATTATTAACTGTAATCGAGCGTTTGGAGACCTGTTCGGCTACAGCCTGGATGATCTGTTGGGCAAGCAGACCCTGGTACTGTACGAGAGTGAGCTCCAGTATCATCAAATGAAGCAATCCCTTGCGACATTAAACGATGATTCAGTTCAGATCTTTCTTGTCCAGTTTGTCACTAAAGAGGGCAAAATCTTTCCAGGCGAGGTCAACCTCTTTCGTCTGTATGACGACGAAGAACGGATGACCGGTTATATCGGGCTCATTCGTGATGTGACCCAGCGGATCACAGCAGAAAAGCAGCAGGAGGACCTGGAGGCACGGCTGAGGCAAGCGCAGAAGATGGAATCCATTGGCCGTTTGGCAGGTGGGGTCGCCCATGATTACAACAACATGCTCAGTGTCATCCTTGGCTATGCACAGATGGGCTTGAGCAAGGTCGAACCGGGAATGCAGGTGCACGAGTTTCTGCAACAGATCGTCGATGCGGCCCAACGCTCTTCGGCTATGACCCGTAAGCTCCTCGGCTTTGCCCGAAAACAGCCTGTTGTACCTAAGGTCCTTGACCTTAATGAAACGGTCTCTGGCATGTTAAAGGTCTTACAGCGCATGATTGGTGAAGAGGTGCAGGTTATCTGGCAACCTCATGCGAATTTGCCCCCGATCTTGATTGATCCTTCCCAGGTGGATCAGATCCTTGCCAATCTCTGTGTCAATGCACGGGACTCAATGCCGACAGGCGGCAAAATCAGCATTCGTACAGCTCTGGTCAGCATTAACGATATGCTTCGTCTGAGCCATGATCAGTTGTCACCGGGTGCATCCGCTACTTATGGCATTATTTAACCCGCCGGATCCTTTTTGGGCGTGATGCTCTCTGCTGCTTTGCCTTTTGCTCATACTCCTCAAAAAAGGAATCGAATTTTGAATTGTACTTGGCAC